>USBB01000070.1 GCA_900552795.1 uncultured Eubacterium sp. | reverse complement strand
CCTACACTTGAAAAGTGCGAACATAAAAACAGTTTCATCAATATTCTCCTTTATATATAAATTCTAATTTTCCAATTTAACAAACTTGAAATTGTCGATTTCTTTACATTGATAAAGTTCAATTTATCTCTCGATTCATAATTTTCTCTTCAAGTAAATTACCCACATGCTTTGTTTCAAAAAACATTTCTTTATTTATAACAACAATTATAATTGCCGCAATAACAACAAAAATAGTTTGTATACATTTTGTTTCAGGAGTCATGTTTATCTTTTCCTGCATAATATTTATAAACAAATGAAAAATAATTGTTGCAAGCATACTTCTGTTATTCTTTACATATACCCATGTCTGAAGGAAATCAAGTGGTATCACGCTAAAAAGAAAGTTAATCACATAAATGATTCCCATCTCTTTAAGTCCATACTGGTACGTTCCAGGTATCCAGAATAATGGCACATGCCACAAAGACCAGATACATCCAAAGATGATAGACTCCTTAAACCAGCTGTTGTATGCACCAACAGCATCCTCTCCATAACCTCTCCAACCTAACTCCTCTATGCAGGATGCCAACAAAATTGTAAGAAATGCAGACGTACCACCTATAGAAAATGAAAAGTCTTCTGTAAATGAAAACTGATTTATACTGCCGCCAAATAATACTGATGTACCGATTGAAGCCGTCACTATCACAGCAAATATCAGCACTGCAATTAATATATATTTAGGTTTTATTCTATAAAACCCAATCAGCTTCTTCTTAAAGTCATTAATGAGTGCTTTATTCTTAGACATAAATACAGTTACTACGGCAACCACGGCAGGTGAAACCAAGCCAAGAAACATTCCAAGATAAAGCCCCGTCCCTTCATTAAGTAAAATTGCAAATAGCCACCAGAACCAAGTGCAGGCAAATGTAATCAAATAGAATCTGACCGGTCGATATATATACTTTTCCATGACTACACCTCAGCCTCTACAATCACAAGCTCACTCTTTATACCATTGAACTCAATGTAATTGTCTGCTTCGGCATCTGAAAAATCATCAACCTTTTTGCCCTGTCTCTCATAATAAATATGCGTTGCTATTCCCTTTTTTGTGCTTCTAAATCTATAATCTGCAGGAAGTGTAAGTCTTGATGTTGCTGACAACTGATTAATCTCAAGCGCACCCTCATGTGATAAAACACTGATCTGCATATCAAGATTTGAATCTATCTCAATTTCACTTTTATTTCCCTGAAGGGTAACTTCGCTAATTTTGCCATTTACCTCAATATGTTCATTTTCTATATCAGTAATATTCAGTGTCCCTGCATTAACTGATAATTCGATTTTTCCAATATATTTTACTGGAATAAAAATAGTAATGACCAAACTCTCCTTTGCATCTGCTTCACTGGCTTCATTAAATCTGTTAAGATCAATATCGATTCGGTTTTTTATATCATCAATCTTTACTTTATAATCTGCCATAAGATTCTTATAGACATTTGAAAACATTGCGACTTCAATTTTTTCTCCATGATATGCCTTTAAATCTACAGCATATGCTCCACCAAGCTTGATATCAAAATTCTTCTTACCATCAATATCGTATTCAGTACGACTTTCATAGATGTAATCAGACTGCTTTTTCTCTAATTTCTCATTCGAAAGTAATTCATCTACCGATATCTGGAAGAGATCTGCTATTGCCATCAGATTTGCAATATCCGGTGTTCCTGTTCCATTTTCCCACTTTGTAATGGCTTGTCTTGATACACCGATTTTCTCAGCCATCTTCTCTTGTGAAAGTCCAGCCTGTTTTCTGTAATGTTTAATTTGTTCTTCTAAAGTCATTTTTCTACCTCCGTTTTCGGTTTGTTTTACTTCCTTCACAGATTAGTAAATTAACCTTTACCAAACAAGAAACATTAGCTGTCATTTCACTATTTTTCTGCTACTTTCCGTAGCAACGCCCTAAAATAAAGGTTTTTACAACGAAAACTAAATTTATCCAATCGCCAAATTCCGATTTGTATTTCTGTTTGTTTTAAAAATGGGCAACTCCGATTGGAATTGCCCACTCATTGCACTAATTATGCGATTTTTTCTTGCTTGCACCGATTTCTGCATCAATTGATGTAAG
>USBB01000069.1 GCA_900552795.1 uncultured Eubacterium sp. | reverse complement strand
AAATATAACAGTTATTAAATTTCCTAAAATATGTGAAATATCAACTGGAATTTGTCTCTTTCTTACCCATTAGCAATCTGAACCAATTTATCAATTATAACTTGTGGTATCTCGCTATTTTCATAACCTTGTTTAATAGATTCGATTGCATTATCTATATCGTTATTCTTTGCATATAAAAACGCTCTGATATGACACATATACGGAACATATATATGTGGTAAAGTTACTATCCTCTGATTAAGAACAGTAATGGCATCATCAACTGTTTGTACATTATTTATCCACTCTCTTATCAGTGGAATATTTTTATCTATCACATTTTTTATATATTCCAATGCAAATTCTATATCGGACGTGTAGGTAGGTATTTGATATTGAAAACTTGTACATTTCCTTGGATTATAAAATTCTTCCTTTGTATATCCACAGTCTTGTTCTCTTTCATCCTCTATGTGATTATACCAAGCATCAGCAATGTGTATTTTTACAGAACTTTCTGTCCGATGCCATGTCAACTTATTTTTACTATTGATATCAGGGATAAAATCATAATTATATCCCCAGCGCAAGTATATGTGATTTCCTCTTGGATAACATAATTCGACCACAAAACGCCGATTAGCACTCCATTCAGAGTGCCATTTTTTTATCTTTTCATTATATTTCAACCCGAATTCTTCTGACAACCTTCGAGATATGTATTCGTCATAAAGTTCTCTTTTAATATATTCATCACCATGTAAAAACTTATCTTTATACTCTTCTTGTGATAATATTTCATTTGATTCCCTTTTTTTTGAACAAAAACCCTTACTCAATACATCAAATAGACTCATAAGTAACCTCCATTATTGCAAATCATCTCTTGCTTAAATCTCGATTGAACAATTTCATTAAATAATAAATTTCACGAACTAACTACATTGTCAAAAAATTCATTACAAGATTCACCATTATATCTTTTTCTTCTGGTCTTGACTCTGCAATCATAAGCGTAATCGCAACCAATGCTCCATCACTGATTATCTTATTATCATCTCTATATAAAGCATTATTCCGAGCAAGGAATACCAAAAATAACGATGCTGCAATTCGCTTACATCCATCTGCATATGGATGATCCTTAATCATAAAATATAATAAATTAGCAGCTTTTTCCTCTAATGACGGATATACATCCCCACCAAACACACTCTGATAAACTGCTGCCAAAATACCCTCAACTTTACCATTTTCTTTCTCCACACCGAATACATCCGATTTAAATGAATCCTCCATGTGTGAAACCATTTTTTTACATTCCTCATATGTTATTTTATATATAGGCCTGTTTCCCACTGGTTTTTTAAGAGATTGATGATCATATTGGTCTAAAAGCATTAATGCATCTGTATACGAGGTAACAGCCTTTAAAATGTCCGATTCTTCAACCTCCAATGTGCTTGCAAGCATCTTTGTTTGAATATCAACAGTTCTTTCAAGTGCTTGCAAGCGTTTTTCATTAATAGCATAACCTTGAATCACATATTTCTTTAAAACAGAATTAGCCCATCTACGAAATGCGATGCCTCGTTTTGAATTAACACGATATCCCACAGATAATATCATATCAAGATTATATATCTTAGGTTTTCGTCCTCCGGAACTTTTATCGGAAAAACCGATAGAAGTCTCATCCAACTCGCCTGACGATATAATATTATTGATATGTTCACTTAACGTTGCCTGTTTTACTTCAAACAATTCTCCCATTTGTTTCTGTGTTAGCCAAACTGTTTCTAATTCTGGACTTAGCTCAACTTCAATATTTATATCGCCATCTGTAAATAAAACAATTTCATTTTTCAAAAAAATCACCCTCCTTATGAATCGCGCACGGGATAATCTTGCCCTGCGCATCCGTTCTGTAAATAAGAATTTTCAAATTAGTCTTTGCAAATAACCTTTGAACCTTCACCATCGATTACAATTCCCTGATGGTTGTTAATTGGGCATAGATTCAAATCCGAAAATTCAGTCATTATTTTCTCAGTAACTTTCTTAAATGGTGCTGTAAGATAATGCGGAAGAACATAGAAATCAAGCAAATCAAGCCCTGCATCATCTTCTTGTGAGTAGTCCTCCGGCTTTTCATCCATT
>USBB01000068.1 GCA_900552795.1 uncultured Eubacterium sp. | reverse complement strand
GCTGTGTGAAAAATCATCGTATCAACATGATTTTTCACACTATCTCCATTCCGCATATCAATTTGCACTGATGTGTAAATTATTCATATTACACCCTGAAATGCTTTAAAAACTCTTTAGTACGCTCATTCTTAGGATTGTCGATAACTTCCGCCGCACTTCCCTGCTCTACAACAACTCCTCCATCCATAAATATAACTCTGTCTGCAATTTTTCTTGCAAAGTCAATCTCATGTGTAACAATAACCATTGTCATTTTTTCTTTTGCAAGTTCTTTTAATACCTTTAAAATTCCTGCAGTAATCTCCGGGTCTAACGCTGATGTCGGCTCATCAAAAAACAAAATTTCCGGATTCATCGCAAGTGCTCTCGCAATAGCCACTCTCTGCTGCTGTCCTCCTGAAAGCTGGCTTGGATAACTGTTTTCCTTTTCTGAAAGCCCCACCTTGTCAAGAAGCTTTTTCGCCACCTCCAAAACCTCCTGTTTATCGCGTTTTTGAACACAGACAGGTGCATCTGTAATATTTTTCAAAACAGTATAGTGAGGAAACAGATTAAAATTCTGGAATACAAGTCCCATTTTATTTTTAACATTTGCAATGTCTTTTGCACAAACATAATGCGTATTATCCTCTGCTCTATTTTCAGTTGCCGACAATCCAGCAACGCTGAGTGTACCTTTGTCCATCTTTTCAAGAAGTGTCGCACATCTTAAAAGCGTTGATTTTCCTGAACCTGAAGGACCTATAATTGCAACAACCTCTCCTTTTTCAACCTCAAGCGAAATATCCTTTAATACAGTCAAATCGCCAAAATTTTTCTGTACGTTTTTCATCTCCAATAAACTCATTGCTTACCTCCAAACTGCATCTTCTTCTCAATGCGCTCACAAACAAATGCCACAATGAAGTTAAATATGTAATAGAACACACCTGCAACAAAAAGCGGCATAATGCTTGTTTTCGCTGCTGCTATCTGCTTAGCAAGCGTAAACATTTCCGTATAGGCAAGCGCAAATGCGAGTGATGTATCCTTAACAAGAGTAATTACCTCGTTCGTAATTGATGGCATAACAATTTTTATCATCTGCGGGAATATAATTTTAACAAATGTCTGCAATTTTGAATATCCAAGCACCGCAGCCGCTTCGTACTGCCCTGACGGAACAGCCTCTATACCTGAGCGGTAAATTTCCGCAAAATAAGCCGCATAGTTAAGTGAGAAACCTATAATTACGGCATAAAATCTGTATGTAAACGATAATGACATTCCAAACAAATAAAACGGTCCGAAAAATACAACTAAAAGCTGCAGCATAAGCGGTGTTCCACGCATTATTGAAATATAAATTCCTGCAATCCATCTAAGAATTCTAAAACGTGACCTTCTTATAAATGTTACCACAAGTCCTAATGGAAGTGAGAAAAGCAATGTAAGGAAAAATATTGCCAATGTAGCAAGCATTCCTGCTCCAAGCTGCTTTACAATCTCGGCAAGTTCTTCAAAAAACGGAGTTTTTTCTTTTACCTCAGTCTCCGACTTCATTACAACATCTGTTCCTGGCTCACCAAGACATGCACTATCTCCGATTCCCCACTCTTCAACTATCTTTGCAAAAGTGTTATCGGCAAGCATCTCGTTAAGTGTTTCCTGTACCTGATTTCTAAGCTCTGTATTTCCCTTTTTAAATCCTATACCATAAGCTTCAGTAGAAACATGTTCATCAAGTATCTCAAACTGACTGCCCCTTGAACTGACCTCATATTTTGCAACACCTATATCCATACATACTGCATCAGCAGAACCTGCATCAAGATTCATAAATGCACTGTTATAATCTCCCACCTGCTGAAGTGAAGAAAATGATTTCGCAAGCTCTATATTCTTCTCCTCTGCATCTTCACCCGTAAATGCAGCAAGCGCAGATGAATCAGACTGAACAATTACAACCTTTCCGGCAAGGTCACTTAAATTTTTAATTCCTGATTCTTTTTTTACTACAACAACCTGTGAATTATCAACATATGCAGATGACCATGTATACTCATTTTCCCTGCCATTCATGGTAAACCCATTCCATATACAGTCGATTGTACCTGATTCAAGCTCCATATCCTTACTTTCCCATGAAATAGGCTGCTTAACAAGCGTCCAACCGTTTCTGTCACAAACCTCCTGTGCCAAATCAAGGTCAAAGCCTACATAATTTCCGCTCTCATCCTTATAGCCATATGGCGGAAATTCCGCATCAAATCCAACCGTAAACGTTCTATCCTCATTTACCGCCTCTTCTTTTTTAGCTGAGCATCCGATAAAACAACCTGCTAAAAGTGATACCATAAGTATCGGTATAAGCAGTTTTATCATTCCCCTGAACATATTTTTCATACTAATCTCCATTC
Organism: uncultured Eubacterium sp.; assembly: GCA_900552795.1. GTDB lineage: Bacteria > Bacillota > Clostridia > Lachnospirales > Lachnospiraceae > Lachnospira. The sequence continues at coordinate 56 of USBB01000068.1, read as the reverse complement.
CGCAGACGCTTTGCGTCGGAGGAATCGCGAGGCAAATCTCAAATTTGCCTCTGCGA
>USBB01000067.1 GCA_900552795.1 uncultured Eubacterium sp. | reverse complement strand
CTCCATAAATCGGATAGAGTAAAATGCTCGCATCTATCATTTCTAGCAAGAGAAGGTGAAGTGAAATGCTTGCATTCTCTAATGATTATTATGGATTAATTTTTAGGGCAACACAATCCGTCGAATTATTTTGCGCTTACAAACAATCTATAATAGCCTTACAATATGGTACATAAGTTCCATTATCTTTATTAGAATAATATTCTATGAAACTTCTTATTTCTTCTTCTGAATATTCTTCATCATCAAATACCTCCGAAACTTCTATAGCCTGACGCCTATCCCTTTCAAGATGAAAACTGTCTAATCCTAAATTATGTATCATTTCCTGTGCAATATTTTCTGTTGTCCTTCCTCTTACACTATTAATTTTTCCATTTGGAGAATACTTAAACGCTTTTTCCACTTCCATATCCGTTGGAGAAAGCATATCTTTTCTCCACCAGCTCATTTTCCTATGTCCGCAATGTTCATCATCTTCTATAATCGTTCCCTCTCCATTACATGAAGCAAATAAATTCTCATATTGCAAATCTTTATCTAGAAAAGATTCTTTTGGTAAAAAATGTTCAATATGAGAAGAATCTGTTGATATCTTTCTCATACAATAGCAACATATTTTCCCTTGTTCATCTACAAGACACTCTCTTAATTTCCTTCTTCTATTTGCCCCATCTATATCATCTGTTGAAAAATCGTTTTTATAATGAGGGTCTCTATTATTTGCCAATTTAAAATTTTCCTTCCAATCCTCAAACCATTGCGGAGACTCTTGTTTATTTATTTTTTTCATGTCTTCTCCCCCTGGAAATCAGAACTCTCGCTTTTGCAACCCCTTCTGCATATCCATTAGATTTTTTATCTAATATATCAGCTAACTCTTCTGCTTCATCAAATTTCTTTTCTTCAATATAGGAATACATTTTGTTGATCATTTCCTTAATCTCTTTATTAACCGAAGAAGTATTTAACACTTCTTCTAATATTACATTTGTATCCCACCCCAAAAATGATTTATACATTTTCAAAGAAATTTTCTTTCCTTCTTTGAACATATACAATAAATTGAATGTATCACCTGATTCTCCTAAAATTTGCGGAGAATGTGTAGTGATTATAAACTGTATATTCGGAAATGTTTCCTTTAATACTCCCAACACTTTACGTTGCCATGATGTATGCATATGCAAATCTAATTCATCAATCAAAACCACGCCTGTCCCTTCCAACGGATTTTCTCTTTCGGGATTTGCCAATGCCATTCTTCGAGCCAAATCACCAAATAATGCTATTGTACACTTTTCACCATCAGACAGTTGATTTATTTTTAAATACTTGCTATCTTTTCTTACTTTCATTGCCAATGGTTTTCGCTCAATATGAATGTCCTCAAATCCGTCTAACATTGCCAACATTGCATGTTTTACCGCTAATAAACTTTTATCTTCATAATCCGAATTTGCTCTCACTTTTTCTTGATTTTCGATGTCTTCTTGATTTCTAAACCACTTGAACAAATTTCTAAAATCTATCGTACTTTCAATTGCTTTATCAAATGCATCTAATTTTACAAACTGCTCCCTAGATGCTCTTAACGGTACATCCAATACAATTCTATTAACACCATAATTGACAAAAACTGGCATATTTTTATCATCTACTTCTTCTATCCAATTTCCATTTCCATCATCATAACCTTTTACAATATAAGAATTTTCAAATTTATCTACTAAAACTTTTAAATCACTTATATTATTATTTTTCCCATTTGCCCTCTCAATAGAACGTCCGTATAAACTTTCCGTTTCATCTTCAAATGAAAAGCTAGCATTTATACTTGCCTTTGATTTTCCATAACTAATATCATCATAATCCAAATCTGTTTTTCTATTTTTACCTTTCCCTGTAAGCCTAGTGATAATATTAGCGTATAACAGATCAATAGCACGAAGAATTGTAGATTTTCCAACACCATTTATTCCAAAAATAACTGTCGTTTTTCCATCTAATTCAATATTTAAATTTTCTATGCCTTTAAAATTTTGCAATGTAATTGATTTAAGTTTCATATTTCACCTTTCTATATTAACATATCTCCTAACTAACTATATTGTCCAAATACTAAAACTGTATTCCTTTTGTTAATAAGAATTATACAATAAATGTTTATCAACCACAAGATTCGCTATCATTTTTCTATTTTTCATTTACTATACGGTGACTGATACTTAAACACAATATCAATACTCTTATCCCCATTCACAACGATCTTTTCAATCAACTCTGTCACAATTTCTCTTGTCACTTCAGATAATGTTCCATACTTGATAAATTTCTCTATCCAGTTTTCATAAGATTCCTCTGCCTCTCCAAAGCTGTCTTTCTCCTGCTCTGCAAACTGAATTTTCTCCCTGATATCTTTATCCTGCTTTTCATAATCTGCCTTATAGGAGAGATATTCTTC
>USBB01000066.1 GCA_900552795.1 uncultured Eubacterium sp. | reverse complement strand
CATCCCATCAAAAATTTATTTCATAATACAAATTCGGATTTGTAGGGCGAGGATGTAGATGAAGGTTAAAATAGGCGAATTGACAAAAATAAAGACTGGTAAGCTTGATGCAAACGCAGCATCTGAAGATGGTCAATATCCTTTTTTTACTTGTTCAAAAGAACCATTAAAAATTTCAACATATTCGTATGATTGTGAGTGTGTTTTGGTTGCTGGAAATGGTGACTTGAATGTTAAGTATTACAATGGGAAATTTGATGCTTATCAGCGTACGTACATAATAGAAGATAATGGTAGTGGTAAGTTGTATATGCCATATCTCTATTACTTTATGGAAGGTTATATAGAAGAATTAAGAAAGCAAGCCATAGGTGGAGTGATTAAATACATTAAGTTAGGAAATCTCACGGATGCATTAATCGAATTGCCTTCAGTTGAAGAACAGAAGGAGATAGTTGAAATATTAAAAACGACAAAGGGTATATTAGATAAACGCAGTGATGAGATTTGTTCTTTAGACGACCTCATCAAAGCCCGATTTGTCGAGCTGTTTGGAGACCCTAGAAGTAATCCGTTTGGATTCGAGAAGAAGATGTTAAAAGATACGTGCAAAGTTATTACTGGCAATACACCTTCACGAGCAATAGCAGAATATTATGGTGATTATATAGAATGGATAAAGACAGATAATATTGTTTCTGGAATTCTTAATCCAACTCAAGCGACAGAGAGTTTGTCTGAAAAGGGTATGAATGTTGGACGTACAGTTGAAAAGGATTCTATTCTTATGGCTTGTATTGCTGGAAGTATAGCAAGTATTGGTAGAGTTTGCATTACAGATAGAACAGTGGCATTTAACCAGCAGATTAATGCAGTAGTACCTGAACAATACAATATTCTGTTTTTGTATGTGCTGCTTCAGATGTCCAAGGATTATCTTGTGGAAGATATAAATATGGCATTAAAAGGTATATTGTCTAAATCGAAGCTTGAGGAAAAAGAGTTTATTATTCCACCGATGGATTTGCAGGAACAGTTTTCCGACTTCGTCCACCAAGTCGACAAATCAAAAGTTGCTGTGCAGAAAGCATTGGATGAAACTCAATTATTATTTGATAGTTTAATGCAGGAGTATTTTGGGTGAAGAGGGAGGTGACTATGGGAGAGACAGGAATAAAAACAATCGTATTAGAGGAAATATGTGACATTGCCAGAAAGTATAAAGTGAAAAAAGTGATTTTGTTTGGTTCGAGAGCACGGGGAGACTTTAAGGAGAAAAGTGATATAGATCTGGCAGTACAAGGGGGGGATTTTGTTCGTTTTATGTTGGATGTAAATGAGGAAACAAGTACGCTCCTGAGTTTTGATATAATCAATCTGGATGAAAAAATACAGAGCGAATTAAAAGAAATCATTAAAAAAGAAGGGAAAGTAATATATGAAGAAATTTGAGCATTTTAAGTCAAATTTGAAAGTTCTTATTACGGCAGAAGATGAAGATTTATCTAATGAATTTATTATAGGGGGAATCATTGATAAGTTTTTTGTGCAATTTGAATTGGGATGGAAAGTGTTAAAGGAATTGTTAAGTTATGAGGGTCAATCCATTTCTGCAACAGGTTCTCCTAAAATGATTTTAAAAACGGCGTTTACGATTTTTGATTTCATAGATGAAGATATTTGGCTTGGAATGTTGAAAAGCAGAAATGATTTAACACATATTTATGATGAAACGGCAGCAAGAAGATTAGTTGACGTTATTTTGAAAGATTATATTCCTGCATTTGTGAAAATGCAGGAAGGGATTGAAGCGTATTACGGTGTTGAGTTAGAAAATATATAAAGTATATAAAGTAAAGTCATTTAATTATTTTGGAGCAGGATGTTGGTACCGATTGAAAGGAGTATCAACATGGAAGAAAAAGTAGTAAAAATTATCAATGAAATGGCGGAATATCTTAGCGTTTCTCAAATGAAAAAGTTGCAGGAAGTTTTATTGAAAACTTTTTCTGAACAAGAATCTACAAAAACGGAGATAAGCAATCAAGAATATCTTCAATTATTTTTAGAGGCAAAGAGAATTGAGGGGTGTTCAGAACGGACGATTCAATATTATAGGACAACCATTGAAAAATTATTGCTTAATATTATTACGCCAATTCGGAAGATAACTACTGAAGAAATAAGGCATTATCTCGTGAAATACCAGCAGGTTAATAATTGCAGTAAAGTTACGGTAGATAATGTTCGTCGAAATATTTCCAGTTTTTTCTCGTGGTTGGAAGAGGAGGATTATCTTTTGAAAAGCCCCATGAGAAGAATTCATAAAATAAAAACAAAACAGCAGGTTAAAGAAACAATTTCTGATGAGGCTATTGAACTATTGCGGGATAATTGTAATTGCTTGAGAGATTTGGCAATTATTGATTTACTATATTCAACCGGAATTCGAGTAGGAGAATTGGTTAATTTAAATATTTCAGATATAGATTTTGATGCAAGAGAATGTGTGGTGTTTGGTAAAGGTGATAAGGAAAGAAAAGTATATTTTGATGCCAAAGCAAAGATTCATTTGCAAGATTATTTAAGCAATAGAAGAGACAATAATCAGGCATTGTTTGTGACTTTGGACGCACCATTTGATAGATTGAAAATCAGTGGCGTAGAAATTAGAATGAGGCGTTTGGGAAGAAGTCTTAGTATGGACAAAATCCATCCGCATAAGTTTAGGCGAACAATGGCTACAAGAGCTATTGATAAGGGTATGCCGATTGAACAGGTACAAAAACTATTAGGTCATTCACAGATTGATACAACTATGCAATATGCAATAGTAAATCAGACTAATGTAAAGACATCCCATCAAAAATTTATTTCATAATACAAATTCGGATTTGTAGGGCGAGGATG
>USBB01000065.1 GCA_900552795.1 uncultured Eubacterium sp. | reverse complement strand
AAATATTATATACTATCCGAACAAGGTGTTACAAATTTAGTTTACCACTACACTTTGATGAGCATTATCAATGTGTTTCATAATGATGATGTGAATATTCATCATGCACAGTTGATATTTAATACACATAATCCCATTTTCTTAAATTCTAATCTTTTTAGAAGAGATGAAATTAAATTTGTAGAACGAGATGATGATAGTCATCAAAGTGTTTTGTATGCACTTTCTGATTTTGGAACGACAGGAGATAAGGGGGTTCGCAGACACGAAGATTATATGAATAAATATTTTATTAGTCAGTATGGTGCAATCAAAGATATAGATTTCACACCAATCTTTGAAGAAATTTTAGAATGAGAGGTTTAGTTATGCAAAAGAGAAAGCCAACGAATAAATATTATTTTAGTGTTGAGGGAGAAAATGAGCAATGATATTTGAAATGGTTGCAGGATATGATTAACAGTATAGAGGAGTCTGTATGTAAAGTGTCGATTGATTGTCATGTAAAGAAAAATCCATTAAAACATGCGAAATCCCTAACGGTTACATGAAAAATAGAGATATATCATTTTTTTGATTATGAGAGTGATGAGCCGATTCATGTGCAAGGATTTCAGGATGTTATGGATAACATGAAAAAGGCAGAAAAACTGGGAAAAAAGATTAAGTATAAATCGGGATACAGTAACTTTACATTTGATTTATGGATTATTTTGCATATGATGAATTGTAATGCTTCTTATGCGCATAGGAAACAATATGTCACTCAGATTAATCGGGCGTTTGGAGAGAAATTTGAAAATATGGATGAATATAAACACGAGGATAATTTTAAACGATGCTTAAGTAAAATGAATCTTTCAAATGTAATAGCTGCTATTGATCGGGCAAAGAAAATTATGCAGAAGAATAAGGAGAATGGATATATTCTGCAACAATATAAGGGATACCGGTATTATAAAGAAAATCCGTCACTTACAGCATGGGAAGCAGTAGAGGAGATTTTGAGTGAGTGTAAATTAATATAGAATTACAAGAATAGATTTCCGCGAGAATGTGAACCTTTTTCCGTAAACAATGTTATGCAAGGTCTTCTATGATAAAATAAATTATCATAAGGAGGCCTTTTACTATGGCAAGAGAAAAGAAACCTGTACACAGGGTACAAATGACAGAAGGGAAGCGAAACATCATTCACCAGCTTTCGGAAGAATACGATATCCAGTCAGCGGAAGACATCCAGGATGCTCTGAAAGATCTTCTTGGCGGAACTATCAAAGAGATGATGGAAGCGGAAATGGATGACCACTTGGGATACGAAAAATCAGAACGTTCTGATAGTGATGATTATCGCAATGGTTATAAGCGAAAAAGAGTAAACAGTCGCTATGGTTCTATGGAAATCGAAGTCCCACAAGACAGAAAATCAACCTTTGAACCTCTGTTTGCGGATATACTGCTTCAATTGCCTGTGGTAAACCGCTCAACCTATCTACAACACTCTTTGATAACTACAATATTTTCTATTATATGATTTGAAAAATTGCTTATCTGCATCATCTATTTTTAGGCATACCAATAAGAGGTGTGGACTTACACCTCTTTAAAAAATCATGAGATTATGAGTTAATCAGTTGATATTCTATTATTTTTCTGATGGGATATATTCGATTATTTCGTCAATGCCAATTCCGAAATACCAGCATAATTTGCACATTAACACAGCATCAATTCTTTGAAATTCATTGCGGCAGTATCTGTTAAAATTCGAGCGTGGTATGTCAAGATCTTTGCAGACCTGATTTTTGCTTATACCGCGTGCTTTTAATATCTCGTTTATTTTGAGGTTTAATTTTCCGTACTCCATAATAATCTCCAATCTTAATCCTGCGGATGACGCGCATCGCTTATCTTCCATGTTCTATAATATTATTATATATAAAGATTACTATAATAATAACTTACTATATAATGAGTTACTGATTATAAAATAGTTTAAAGATAAACGCTCTATTGATGGTATTTATTATTTCCCGGTTCTTCTTCATATACAAAGTTTTTTATGTTTATATATGACTGACTGTTTGAGAACTCAAAAGCTATAATTGCATGAGTGAAAAATGAATGATATAATTAATTTTAAGATAAAAGGACTATTTGGCGTGATGATCAGAGGAAATAACATGTAAGAAAATCAAGTGAAAATAGCTGAAAGAGAGGGATGGGCGTGGCATTAGATAATAAATTAAATATAACTGATTCTGCAGAACTTGCTAGAGAGGAAGAAAAGATAAGTAAGAAAAAAGCTGTTGAATTATTTGAAAATGGATATTTAGATAATTATGAAGCCGGTACTTTCAAGATGCTTGCAGCAATTCATAGATATTTATTTGATGAGCTATATGATTTTGCAGGAAAAGTGCGAACTGTTAATATGGCAAAAGGTAATTTTAGATTTGCACCGGTAATGTATTTGCAGGCAGCTCTTGAAAATATTGAGAAAATGCCACAGTCAACATTTGATGAGATTGTTGAAAAATATGTCGAGATGAATATAGCACATCCATTTCGCGAAGGTAATGGGCGAAGTGCCAGAATATGGCTGGATTTAATTTTAAAGAAGGAATTGAATATGATTATTGACTGGAGTAATGTTAACAAAGAAGATTATCTTCTTGCAATGGAAAGAAGCCCAATTAAAGATATAGAAATAAAATATATATTAAAACATGCATTGACAGATAAGGTTAATGATCGAGAAGTATACATGAAAGGCATAGACCATAGTTATTACTATGAAGGTTATGCTGTATACAAAGCTGAAGAGCTATAAATATATACTTCTTTTTATTATGGGGATATTGTAAATATAATGAATCCATTAGCTAACATGGGAGAATATGACGGGGAGAGACAAAGGATAAAGAGTCATCTGCAACATCTATTTTTAGATATATAAATAAGAGGTGTAAACTTACACCTCTTTAAAAAATCATGACATTATGAGTTAATCAGTTGATATTCTATTATTTTTCTGATGGGATATATTCGATT
>USBB01000064.1 GCA_900552795.1 uncultured Eubacterium sp. | reverse complement strand
GAAGAGTATTTTTCAGTGTTCCAAGCTGAACATCCAAATTACTTGATGATTTTATTAAATTATCAATCAGCCCGCCTACACCGTTTACCTTTTCTTTATATAGTGTTATTGTTGCCATAGGACACCTCCTCTCACATAATAGCTGTCATTTTGCTTTAAATGTATTGCCTCATAATATTCCACAAATCATTTCTTATTCTTTCAAAAGGCTTCATTCAACTTCATTCTCGTGTTATAATCATTATCTCAAATGTAATACTCCGTTAAGTCAGCTCTTCCGGTATACAGCGATTTATATAATTCCAAAACATACTCAGATTTGAAAACTTCCGATTCACCCAATTCTAGCACATTCACGGTATTTTTTACTAACTTGAGCATATTAATAATAGAATTGTCATGATGCAATTCTAAGTAATCTCTCAATTGTTTAAATAGTTTTTTAAAGCATCTAAATTCATATCTATAAAAAACCTCAAAAATTAATAATCTTCCATTAACCAACTATACGATTTTAAAAACTTATCTGGATGTCAGAAAAAGCCACCTGCACCACTAACTTTTTCTTTATGTAATATTATTCATAGAAACACATACTTTTAATTTTATATTACTTACCAGCGTTATATATTATATTAATGCTGCTAACGTTTCCTTTTGGATCGTACACAGATTTAATGTTACCCCAATCAAAAAAAGTTTCTGGGCTTAATCCGTTCTTAGCAAGAATCGCATCATGGAACTGCTTGCGTTTAATTTCTTCCGAAAAAGAAGGATTAATATCAACACAAACCATTGATATCATATACAAAATTTTGTTACGGAAGAATAGACTAGTGATAAAATTGTTTCCACTAATTTGTACAGTTTTATTTAATCTTATAATTCTAACCCCATCTTGCCCTTCAAAAAAAGTAGATTTTTGAAAGTTTTCAAATGTATATCCGGGAGTAAAAATCTCACCGTTAATTTCTATTAATCCAGATTTTAAGTCCATTTTATCCTCACTTCGTCAAATTTATTGTTTCAACAAGCACTAATATACCCTTATCAATTAACTTTTGAACATTTGGCACATAAAATTGCTCTAACCCACCTGTACCAAATTGCGGATTAGCTAGTGCTTGACCATATCCTACGGTTACTGTTTTTGTAAATTTATACCCACTAACTTGTCCTCTAAACCCATAAATTGGATGAGGCTTAACTTGTAAGCCTTCAAATAAGGTAGTAGCATTTCGTCCAGAGTCTTCAATCGCATCTAATGTGGTAAAATATTCTGTGCCATTCGGTTCTCCACGATAAAGTATATCACCTTTATGCATATTAACATCTACATAATCATCTATACCTGGATAATCATCCTTGCCTTGCCAACTTTTAGCGGTTTTGGATGGGCTATTAAATCGAATCCCCCCACTTATACCACCTAAAATGCCACCGCTAACTATCCCCGAAAAACCTGACATAGCAATATCATCTAAGGCACCATTGAGATTTCCGTGTTCTGCGAGATAGTCTATGGTTGTAACACACATATTTGAAACACCGTTTGACAAAGCACCTATTCCGGCTCCTCTGCCAATACTTCCAACCATAGACAATGCCGGTCCTGCTACAAATGTAAGTCCGCCTGTAATTGCTCCGCCAATTGCACCACCTACAGCACCATCAAAAGTTCCACTTTCAAACCCATCAAAAAATGATCCAAATGGTTCATATTATTTTTTGAACTACATTCTATAAAGCTTAAGACTTAATCTTTCAGCAAATACATATTTCACTAATGGTTAAAAGACATTGTATAGAAAAGTCAATAAGCAAAAGATTCTTTATGCCAAGTATTATTTAAAAAATCATATTTAAATTTCCAATCATTTCTTCCATACTTATCAGCGGTGTTATTATTTCCTTGACATATAACAGATAATTTTTCTCCATCAATAAAGCGATAAAAAATATATCCAAATGGCGGAGATATCTTCGATATTTCGTCTCCTTTTCTGGACAAAACGCTTATTCTATTTTTATACATCAGATAAATATTATCTTTAGAAACTTTCACAGTTTTCAGTTCGTTATACCTATGTTCATTTATACAATGACCATCACTATCAAATAATTTTAAATTTCCATTTTCGTCATACCAAAGAATATCCTTACCATTTAAGTTAATAAATCTGTAACTAAAAGTTTTATTTTCATATATTTCTAAAAAAATCATGTCATTGCTTTCTGTAGCAAATATAATTCCTTCAACTACATAACTATATGATTTATTTTCATATTTCCAATTTACTATCCTATTATCACTACTAAAATTAATTTCCATATTAACTTTATCCACCTATCATTTAATTCTTTTCAGACTGACAAATTCAATATAATCCATTCGATTTCCTGTTAATCCCTTAAATAATTCATACTGAGTTAAATTAGAATTTCCCGGAAGATATTTATTTGCCTCGAGATCAATCTGTGGACCTATAGGACCTTGTCTTACATTCAACTCGACACCAGGTCTTATTCGATATGTAGCAACCTTTCCGCAATCCGTTTTCCAACTACCCTTTATAGCCATATCATTTCTTGCAAAATCGACATTTGGAATATCTTCTTTTAAAGCAAATCCACCAGGTTCTCTAACACTTTGTTGCTCATCCAATACCATATTAAAAGTATCACCTTCCTTTAATATGAGTATATTTTCTTCCGAATTATATCCATCCGGCCAAGGGGATTGTTCTTTAACTAATTTTAAATAATCATCAATACTATTTTCTGGATTAGCATTTTTATATTCATTCCAAGTTTTCTCAGAACCTATTCCATTATTTTTCCAAAAGTCATCGTATCTGCTTGCATCTTCAGGGCTCATAGAATCGACAAAATTTTTATTATTTGTATTTTCTAAACCCGAATGAAAATCGTTTATTTTAAATTGAAGTCCCCCGCTTATACCACCTATAATTCCACCACTCAATACTCCGGAGAAACCTGATATAGCGATGTCATCTAAGGCACCATTGAGATTTCCGTGTTCTGCGAGATAGTCTATGGTTGTAA
>USBB01000063.1 GCA_900552795.1 uncultured Eubacterium sp. | reverse complement strand
GGCAAACGTGCAGCTACTATACAATAACAGCAAAGTTCAGAAACAATGTACCGATTTAAAAACTGCAAAAAAGTTGTTTGGCGGGAATGCTGCATTAGCAACCAGCTTATTAATTAAGGATATAGTAATGATGCCGACGTTTCATAAATAAATCCTTTCGTTTGTCATGGGCGGAAACCCACTGCCTTTAGGGACGCCACTGAAAAACTATTTTTATACACATTATATAGTAGATTAAAACAAATAAAAACACTTTATATTGTACTGCTTTATGCAAAATAAAGACTTTTTCAGTGGCGTCCTTTAGGCGGTGGGAGGAGCTTTGTAAATCGTTATCTATTATCCCTGACTCTCAATATATTTTTGTATAGTTGCTGATGACACTTCTCCAATGCTACAAGCAAAATAACCATCTGACCAAAATATTTTTTTCTTCCAATACTGTTTTGATAAGACCGAATTATACTTTTGCCATAAGTAGTATGTTGTTTCCTGCTTTACAATTTTAACAATGTCGCATACTCTATCCGTTGCATCATAACTTAACAAAAAATGTATATGGTCTTTGTCTGTTTCCATAGCAATTATTTCGTAGCCACGAGTATTAGCTATATCGAGAATCTTTTGTTTCACATCATCAGCAATAGAGCCTTGTAGTAGTTTGCGGTATTTGTTTACAAGAACTATATGTACTTTCAGACTGTATTTTCGTCTGTTATGACGGTTATATCTATTATCCATAAATCACCTCTGATAGTTATTGACATTCACTAATTATCAGTATACACTATTGCTAGTGAAGTATCAATGAGAGGAGTAAATTTTATGGAACAGATAACTATAACTGCAAAAGTTCAGATAGTTGCAACTGATACAGATAAAGTTTTGCTTAATAAAACAATGTCTGTTTATTGTGATGCCTGTAATTATGTTTCAGATTATGTATTCCGCACACATGACCTAAAGCAGTTCTCACTCAATAAAATTTTGTACTCTACTCTAAGAGAAAAGTTCAGTCTCAAATCACAAATGGCACAGTCTGTTTTTAAAACGGTTATCGCAAGATATAAGACCATTCTTGAAAATCAGAATGAATGGATAAAACCATCTTTTAAAAAACCTCAGTACGACCTGGTTTGGAACAGAGATTATTCTTTAACTCAAAACTGCTTTTCCGTCAATACGCTTAATGGTCGTGTGAAACTTCCTTATTTTGCTGAGGGTATGTCTAAGTATTTTAACCATTCTATTTACAGGTTTGGTACTGCCAAACTTGTAAATAAACATGGTAAATACTATCTGCATATACCAGTTACCTATGAGGTTGAAGAAAGTAATATTTCTGATATTTGTAATGTTGTAGGTATTGACAGAGGTATTAACTTTGTTGTTGCAACTTATGACAGCAAACATAAGTCTGGGTTTGTTAGTGGTAAAGCTATTAAACAGAAACGGGCTAATTATTCCAGGCTTCGTAAAGAACTTCAAATGCGACATACGCCATCCTCAAGGCGAAGACTAAAAGCTATCGGTCAGCGAGAAAACCGTTGGATGCAGGATATTAACCATCAGGTATCGAAGGCACTCGCCACCGGTAATCCAAAGCATACTCTCTTTGTATTAGAAGATTTGACTGGTATTCGCAATGTTACAGAACGTGTCAAAACAAAAGACCGCTATGTTTCTGTATCATGGTCTTTTTATGACCTTGAACAGAAGCTGATTTACAAAGCGAAGCAGAATCAATCTTCTGTAATAAAGGTGGATCCTCGTTATACCAGTCAATGCTGTCCTGCTTGTGGACATACTGAAAAGTCTAATCGTAATAAGAAAATACATTTGTTTACTTGCAAAAACTGCGGTTATACGTCTAATGATGACCGTATTGGAGCTATGAATCTGTATCGTATGGGAATAAACTATCTTGCTGATAGCCAAGTACCTAATACAGTTGTAGCAGAGTAAACTATGCTACAAAGGGTGCTGTCAACCACCCAATGATGTAACGCCACTTTAGGCAGCAATGCTTATTGGGGATAAAAGGTCGGAGGCGTAAGCTGTTACTACGACTGGGCAGTTACAAGCCCATTACCTTTAGGTGATGGGTAGTTGACAAGTTGAATGGCAACATGGATGGATTTTTTGCTATAGACGTAAAAACGAGGAGAGATCCATGGCGTATTATTATTCAGCCATTAGATGAGAATGAAGAACCTTATGATCCTTGTAATATTGATGAAATTGCTGGTGTGGTTAGAATTGTTGAAGTAAAGGAGGTAAGTAACCATTATGAGTAACTATATTGAATATAATGATAAGATTGCTTTTCATCCTGGATACTATATCAAAGAAATCATTGAAGAAAGTGGACTTTCTCAGAAAGATTTTGCAAAACGATTAGATACCACGCCAAAGAATTTAAGTATTCTGGTACGTGGGGAGCAAAGCTTATCAATCGATATAGCCATGAAATTATCTCGAATGTTAGGGACTAGTGTTGAATACTGGCTGAATCTTCAGAAGAGCTATGACGCTTTGATTGCTGAGTTTGAATTATCCAAGGAATTAGAACAGGAAAGAAGAATATTCAAGTACTTTCAGTACACATATTTCAGAGAGAATTTTGGACTGCCTGATCTTCCGAGAAAAATAAATGAGCAGATTAAGTGCCTGCGTGAATTTTTAAATGTTGCATCATTATCTGTTTTCACAAAGCAAAATATGGCAGTTAGTTTCCGAAGTGCATCTGAGGATATGAAAGAGGCTAATATTGCCAGAGCAAATGCAATGGTTCAGATTGCAATTAATCAGGCACTGAAGATAGAAGCACCTAAGTTTGACAAAAAGAAGTTTGAAAAAGCTGTTGATTATGCATTGACATTAACAACACAGCATGGTGATTTTTATCCATTGATTAGGAAGGCCTTTGAAGATGCGGGAGTAATATTCGTAATACTTCCAAATCTTCCGGGTTCAGGAATAAATGGTGCAACCAAGAAAATTGGGCACAATGTAATGCTGATGGTGAATGACAGACGTTTCTATTCAGATACATTTTGGTTTACTCTGTTCCATGAGATTGGCCATATTATTAATGGTGATTATGGAATTACGTTTGAAAATGAGCATGTTGGACAGGAGGATGCAGCAGATAAATATGCGGAAGATAAATTGATTCCTCCAGGAGAATATGAGGCTTTTGTTAAAATGAATGAGTTTAGCGAAAATGCTATCCGCAGATTTGCTGAAAGAATTGACAGAGATCCAGGTATTGTCCTTGGCCGCTTGCAAAATGATCAGATTGTTCCATTTACAAATGTTGCACTGTCAAAAGCATTAAAACACAAATACAAAGTAATAACATCATAAA
>USBB01000062.1 GCA_900552795.1 uncultured Eubacterium sp. | reverse complement strand
TTTTTTATCTTTATTTTTTATAAAACTCAACCAATAATTTTCCCATTTTTGATAAATCAGATTTTTTATATCCGTATTTTTTTAAGCAATTTGATTTTAGCAGTGAAGCGCTTTCGTTTTTATTACTAAGACTCCAACAGCAATATCCTATGCCATTACTTTTAAGGTAATCTAACCATTTATAAAGACTACTTTTATTTATGTTTCCATTTCCATTGGCTTCACAGCCACTAAATTCTGTACAAATCACAGGAAGTTTATTTGAAATTGCTTTTTTTACTTTATTCATATAGTAATCCTGATGTGTTGCTGCATAAAAATGAATTGCATACATGATATTTTTACCATTTTTAATTGGAGACATTGATGCCACATCCACATCCTGACTCCATGTTGGTGTGCCTACTATAATAATAGATTTCTTTGCATATTTTCGTATAACTTTTATTATTGGATTAGCATATTTTTTAATATCATTCCATGTTGTATTTCCATTTGGTTCATTACAAATTTCAAACATTACATTTTTATTCTTGCCATATTTTTTCGCCATTTTTTTAAAAAATTGTTTGGCTTCATCCTTATGTTTTAATGGATTTTGGTCATTCAGCACATGCCAGTCAATAATAACATACATTCCTAACTTCTTTGCGTTCCCAACAGCCAAATCTATTGTCTTAAGCAATTTCTTTCTATTAGTATCATCTGTAACACAATAACCATTATAATCTTCTGTATACATTGCAACTCTTATGCAATTTACACCCCATTCATCACGCAAATTCTGAAAAGACTGATAATTAACATATGGCTTTCCAACATCCCAATTGATTCCATGGGTAGAAACACCTTGAATTTGAATTTCTTTTCCGTATTGATCTACTAATTTTGTTCCTTTTACATTTAATCTTCCATGTGCTCCAACCAGTGTTTTTTTGTAAGCTACTGTTTCTATTTTTTTGTCCGCAGAAGTTACATTTACATATGAAACCATTAAGCTAAATACTATCATAATTGTAATTATAATTTTCAACTTATATGATACTTTTTTCATATATTTTCCACTCCAATTTTAATACTTTATTTAAAATCGTATATTTTATAATACCATACTTTTATAATTCGAGCGTATCTATTATTTTCTTTAAAGAATCAGCTGACTCCTTAAGTTTTAATGCCTCTTCTCCGTTTAGATTTATTGGTACATCTGATTCAATACCATCTGCACCTACAATAGCCGGCATACTTAATGAAACTCCTTCAATTTCATATTGACCATAAATCATGTGTGATACCGGTATAATTGATTTTTCATCTCGCATAATAACTTCACATATTCGTTTTACAGACATTGCTATTCCATAATATGTAGCATGTTTTTTATTTATTATTTCATAAGCACTATTCTTTACTTCTGTTGCAATTTCTTCAGTATTTTCCTTATGCTTATAGTGTCCTCTCATCTCGCACATTTCACTTAAAGGAACTCCTGAAACATTTGCTGACGACCACGCTACTACCTCACTATCACCATGTTCACCTATGATAAACGCATGAACGCTTCGACTGTCTACAGATAAATGTTCGCCGAGTTTATATCTTAATCTTGCGCTATCTAAGACTGTTCCTGAACCAATTACTCTGTTTTCAGGAAGCCCTGACAACTTTATTGCCACTTGAGTTAAAATATCCACAGGATTAGCCACTATAAGCAATATTCCTGAAAAATTTCTTTTCGCTATTTCAGGTATTATCGACTTAAATATAGCAACATTTTTATTTACAAGGTCAATTCTTGTTTCTCCCGGCTTTTGTCCTGCACCTGCAGATATAATAACAATAGCTGCATCTGCCACATCGTCATAATCACCGGCATATATTCTCATCGGGCTGGCAAATGGTATTCCATGACTTATATCCATAGCCTCTCCCTCTGCTTTATCCTTATCTGCATCAATAAGAGCTATCTCTGTAAATAATCCGCTCTGCATTAATGCAAATACTGATGCTGAACCTACGAATCCACATCCTATCATAACTGCTTTTTTAGAATTAACAATTTGAGTTTTCATAATAAATTTCTCTCCTTATTAAAAATTGTTCTTAATAAGAATTATATGTTTTTCATATTAGTATGTCAATGCAAAAAATAGGAATGGTTACTATTTTCACAAATTTCTTTTTTACTCGTTTTTGTTACTCCATACCATTTATATCTCAATCTTATTTTCATTAAAGACCTTACTTATTTCAATATATGTCTTCTCTCGAATATTTACTTCATCTGCATACTTTTCAAAATTGGAAACCACAAGACACATCAGGTGTAAGCGGTAAGTTCTTCTCCGACCACTCCGAAACAAGCTCTGGGTGTACTTCTGCTAAACTGTTGTTCATAACCAAACCTCAACCTCCTTGTGCTTAGAGTATATGAAGTTTTGGCTTTATCTTGTAGTTTGCGAATATCCGTATAAATAGAAAAAGCCCTTTGAGAAAAGGATTTCTCCTCTCCCAAAGGGTAGTTTAACTTTTACTTAGAATTATCTTTTTTAATAACTAAGTTATAATTGCTATCATAATACAGTCCAAGTTCTCTACACATTCTATCGTTCAAATTATCTAACGCTTTCTTATATTCTGCATACGTTGGAGACAGAACCATTAAATTAGGAATGAATATATCGTTATATCCTTTATTTTGTAACTCTTTCTGCATTTTTCTCTGTGCAATAAATGCTGGATGGTATTTCATTATACCGTTTTTCATTTTAGCACCTTTCCATACTTTTTCTTTTAGTCTTTCATATTCACTTTCACTCATATCACGATAATAGGCTATCATCTCATCTGCGGTTCTGGTTTCTTGTGCAATCCCACCTATCATCTTCGCACCTATTCCCATAATAAAAGGAACTTTCAATGTCGTTTCATCGCAATATTCTAATATATTCTGTAGTGCCTGCTTCTGTTCCAGAGTCTTCAACCTTACATTAAGAAATGGTTTGAAATGACTTTTAAAATAATCTCCCCATTCTTTTCCCGGTAGCAAAGACTCAATTGCATTTTCAACGGTTTGATAATCAAGTGCCTCATTTGCTTTGTCTGCGTCACCATCATCTATAAATTGCTTCAAAGCTTCAAGTTCTGAGTCTTTTAAAACTTTTTCCTGCACTTTTTCTTGATAAATACGAAGAAGAATACTTTTGTCGCCAGTTTCCAAAAGGCTCTGTATGTCTTTAATACTAATACCGAGTTTTCTATATACTGAAATCTTTTTTAAAGTTTCAACATCTTGTGCAGTATAGTTACGATAACCATTGTTATCTTTATCCACTGACAGCAATCCTTTTTCTTCATAATACTTAACTGCACGCTTTGTCATTCCAACCTCATTTATAATTTCATTTAATAACATCCGATGCACCTCCTTATGATTTATGTTGATAGTATAAGCGTATACGCTGCGTGCAGGTCAAGAGTTTTTCGTCTTTCTTCTAA
>USBB01000061.1 GCA_900552795.1 uncultured Eubacterium sp. | reverse complement strand
CAACTGAGATAGCCAATCAGTATGATGTTGTATGCGTAGAGACACTTAACATGAGAGCTATGTCTAACAAAGGCTTTGGTAACGGAAAAGCCACTATGGACAATGGAAACGGCATGTTCCTTGCAATGTTGGAGTATAAACTGTCTGAACGTGGCAAGATTTTTGTAAAAGTCAGTAAGTGGTATCCATCAAGTCAGTTATGCCACAGGTGTGGTACCATTCATCCTGAAATGAAAGATACCAATAATCGTACAATGCGTTGCAGCTGCGGTCTTGTTATGGATCGTGATCATAATGCAGCTATCAATATTAAACGAGAAGGATTGAGACTGTTAATGTCAGCAGCCTAATATCCTTATCCGTTTACACATAAACAATGGTACGGCAGGAACTGCCGGAACCTAACGCCTGTGGACACTGTGTAAGACCTGTTAACATGATATATATGTTAACAGGCAGTAGTGGTTTGAAGCAGGAAGCTCGGTTACTTGTAGCCGAGTAGTTCACCATCATAATCCTTTTTATTGAAATGTTTGTATTCCTCGCCGTCTCTGCTTACCACAATAAATGACATTTTGTCAATATTGCTTATTGTAGATCTTATATTCCCCATTAATTTTTCTTTTCCATTTAAAAGGCTCGTTCGTCTAAGATATTCTAGTGAAAACATATACAAATTCCTTTCTTAACCTATTACAGTTACCAACAAAATCAATATACTTGTCTTTCTTCATTATTTGAAAATGATTTCCCTTTCTTTCATTAGTCTGTCTCCAAATTATCATCTATTTTGATTACTTTTGCATCAGAATTTTTCTTCCCGGTACTGATGATACTTAATACTTTATTTCCATGCAAATCTTCTGTTTCTTTGAATTTATATTTGACACCATCAGACTCAAACGTGCCATCATAATCATCAGAATCGCAGAGCCAGATAATAAATGGTTTCGCTGTGGAATAATCCAGTGCGTCAGGATATTCTGCTGCTATTTTATTCTTGACATATTCACAATGAGCTTCCTGTTTTTTAACTTCAGCTTTGCAGTCCTGATAGACTTTATATATTAAGACACCTCCCGAAATGCACATACTCCATAAAATAATGGAAATAAAAATTCTACATACCTTTTTGCATCGAGAGCCTAACAAAAATGTGAATCCTGCCGTCCCCAAAAATATAAGAAATAATCCAATTAATATATCACCCATGTACAACTTTCCTTTCATTTATAATTGACCGAACCATTTCCATGTTGAATAAAATTGGTAACACTCTACTCATCTTCTGTTCCCTCTTTGTAGCAACAATACACAATCGGATTGTCAGCATCACATTCACAGTTGTTCCAGTCGATATCTTCCAATGCTCTGTCTTTTGCAATCTGTTCTGCTTCTTCCTGTGTATCAGCTTCGATGTCATCATAATCAATCGAAAGTTGCAAACCCACGCTTGCATTCCACTTAGCCATTCACTCCACCGCCTTTCCCAATCTCGATTGCTCTGCTTAATCCGGCGTTATATCCCTGATGTACATCTGACAATATAGTTTCGCAGTCGATGAATTTGTCTTTTTCCATTTGGCTAACAACTTTATCTACATCATAAGCAGTTGGCTGTTCGGTAAAATAATTTGTTAACAGTGCAAGAAGGAAATCATTGTCTCCTTCTTCCAACACGCGTATGAATGTGGATTTTCTTTCTAAAATATATTCAGTCAAAGTAAGCTAAATATATTAATATAATATCTCCAACAAACATTAAACTAAAAAGAATAACTAGAATTATCTTATTTATTAAATCATCTTTATCTATTTTCATAGATAAACCCTCCTTTTCTATAAATATATATGGTCTAAGCAGATATTTGCATTGCTGCACTTGTTACATCTCATTTTATGAACACTCCTTTTGCAAAATGGTCCAATAGTTGTTTATTATTTTTGAATTATAGTCACGGATTATCGTTTCCAATAATTCGTCCAGTTCACCTATTTCGATAACTACTTCTGCATTAAGTTCTGATAACAACAAGAAATACTTAATTTTATCAGCCTGATTTAATTGATTCCATAAACCATCAAGAAAAATAAAACGATACCGGCTTAGATCTTCACTATCCTGCTTGGCCCATTCAATGAGGTTAAAAATATTTGGACTATAATGATGATCACATTTTAATAGTGTGTTTTCATTAATATTTGTTATGTGCGGCGGCATTGCACTTACTGTACTTACAGCCTCTTGTCTATATTTCAAAAATATCTTTGGAAAGGCCTTTTCATAAACATCTAAATGAGCGCCTATTACTTCTGGATAACAAATAATGTTTACTTTATTATCTTCCTTCACATTTGACAAAATGCTAAATGACTTTCCGCTGCCACTTTTTCCAATTACAATTCTATGTAACTTCTGATATTTATTTTTCATAATTTTAGTTCTTCCTTTTATGCTTTCTTATTTTTCTTCGTTTGCGACCAAATCATAGCGATATCCATTATTATTCGGTGAACTAACTGCCCAGCTTTTATATTTCATGACATTTACTTTATCCCCAACGTGGATATCTTCACATGATTTGAGATCATCTGCATACACAATTACAGTTTCATTCTCATCTTTTTGCTTGAAATTTATTACCTTTTTCCTTTTTCTCAACTGTAACGTCAATATATTGTTTTTCTGTCACAAGACAATTGTTTACTGCTGACACCATAAATTTACATGAATGCCTGATTGTGAACAAAAACACAAACATCAAAACAAGTCCTATAATGGGAACAACCATTTCAATTAAATTTTGTTTTCTCACGAACGCTTTCCTCCTACATGTTTTTACAATTGAATGTGATAATACATGATTATGCACATAATTAATCCTAGTTCAATTAATGATACGACGTTTTTAACGCATAAACGAATCGAGTAATGCATCTGATCAGCATCAAGATCAACATGAGCAGCCTTCACTTGCATCGCGTTCACAACAAACATTAAAACATTCACAACCATTACAATTATTACTACCGTCTTAATCAAATCAGTATACCTGCTTTTTTTTATTATTTGAAAATAAATTCTTCAGCATTTTTCGCATCTAAATTATTCTTATATTCATAATATGTAAAAATCCAATTTTGTCCAAAAAATTTATTCACTTTTTATACGGGCGGATGAGCTTCTATATGAAATGCCTGTATGCACAAAAAAAAGACGCCTGAAAAACTTTTGTTTCTCAAGCGTCCTAGAGTTTTGTCGGACAATATTATATTTCACAAATGCCGGGCTCGTACTTTGCAACCGGATTCAGCTTAAATTCATTGGCCAGATGTTTCTGCTTAATCGCCTTGTCAATTTCTTTATCTCCGCAGGTCTCATTGCGAATAAAGGCATCCAGCTGTTCATACGTAAATCCAAAATTGTCTTCATCCGTCTTTCCGCATAAACCGTCTGACGGTGTTTTGTCAACATACTTAGACGGTAAACCAAGACAATGTCCAATGGCGCAGACCTCAGACTTTGTCAAGTATCCTAAAGGAGCCACATCCCCATCGCCATCGCCGCCTATCGTAAAATAGCCAACATAATCTTCGGAATAATTACAGGTATTAATCATCCTGCCATTATTACACTGACAGACCGCCCTTATCATCTTTGTGCGCTCTCTGGGAGCAATATTCTGCCTGCACTGCTCTGTAATCTCAATTCCACAGTCCTGCAGCTGCTTGAAACTGGCTTCAAGTGCTGATCTTATGTTAATAGTATAGTTTCTGATACCCAAGAGCCTGCATACTTCAACGGAGTCATTAATATCTGACTGTTCTCCGTCCGGCAACATTACACCGATAACTCTATCTGATCCAAGAGCCTTTACGCACAATGCTGCAGCTATTGCACTGTCCTTGCCGCCTGAAATGCCCAGTACGGCATTACAGGCCTTTCCGTTTTTATCAAACCAGTCCTTAATCCATTTGATAAGATTTTCTGTCTGCTGTGCTGCATTAAAATTATACATATTATTTTTCCTCCTTAAGTCTCCAGTCTATACATCTCTGAAGATAATCCACATAATCCGGATTTTTGCACATCCCCTTGCCGGGTGTATCAGAAATCTTCGCTA
>USBB01000060.1 GCA_900552795.1 uncultured Eubacterium sp. | reverse complement strand
TTATTTTCATCCTCATTCAGTTCCAGAGATCCGTTGACCAGAAAACTTTGAGCTGTTTTTTCTGCACCATTGGTAATTCCAGTCACAGGCTCAACAGCATCTGCCAGTCCCTGATAAATCCGGTCTCCTACAATAAAAGAATCCTGTTCCTCATAATCTTCTGCCCACTTTGCCATCTGGTCATCCACTTCAAAGTTCTTAAGACCGGAAGTATCTACCCGTATTCTGGTTTCCTTTTTTCCTAAATTTCTGACTACTACATACTTCTCCACACGAAATTCCGGATTATAGAAATCGCTTTCTGTAAACTCTTCTTCTGTACCTGTTGTTATGGTCAAATCATACTCTTTTTCAGAGGAAGCTCCCACAATTACTTTCAGAGTAACCGGGCAGGAAGCACCTTCTTTTGTCTCAAATGTAACTGTCTCCTCATAGTTTCCGGCAGGAAGATTCTTCTTATCAACAATATCCACAGCAGCACAACTTCCAGTCTGCATTTCTTCATCTGTATTCGTATCGAAAATCGGTGAATAGGAAAAATCAAAATACCTGCTCTGCGGAAAATCAGACAGATGAAGTGTATCCGTTCCTGCATTATAAAGAAATAATCGATTAACTTAATTTCTTTCACAAACAAATTTACCCGTTTATAAAGTACTATATCTTTTATCATTCTGAAACAATAATTCCTGTCTGTATTTATTTTTTATTTCCGGTTTACAAATCATGAAAAAACGTCTCTTTACAAAGTGAATTTGCAAATTCCAAAAATTTAAAGGAGGCAAAAAAATTATGCCAGGAACATTCAATGGAACAACTTTAACCATTTCAGCTACACCCGTAGACCATGCACTAATTCCCGATGAAGGTGCAACAAACGTAGCGGGAATTGCAATTGTGGGGTCAGATATGTATTGCGTAAAGACAACCGGTCTTAAAACTACATTACTCAAAACGACTGACTACATGGCAACAAAAGCAACTGCCGTAAAAAAAGATCTGAACTGGTTCGCTCTGGGACTTACCAAAATTGGAAATTATCTGTATATGCTTGCAGAAGACCATAAAGGTTACGGCGGTTCTACAACCATCGTAAAACTGGATACCAAAGGCAATCAGCTCGGTACGTACAGTATCAATGAAATTTGTCCAAAAGGCGCATTAGGTATCACTGCAGCTGACGGAACTAACGAGAAATTTATCATTATGCATTACGCTGACAAGAGCAATGCTGGGACATTAGCTTTCAGTGTTGTAGACTGGAAGGCTGCTGAAGCAGCAAGTACATTCACAGTTACTAACTCAGGTTTTGGTTATACCACACGGCTTCAGGATATTTACTATCACACTTCATTTGGATTATTTATCCTGACAAATAACACTTTTTCAACACTTCAGAACCGTATTCTGGTAGTTGATTATCATCTTACTGATGATAAAGGTAAAAAATACACTCCATGTTCGGTCATCAATGTAAATAAAACAGGTGAATATAAGCAGTACAACCTTGAATCAATCTGTATGAAAGCCAATCACCTTGTGCTTGCATCCAATGTTATAACATCTGATGGAACCGCAGAAGATAAATTCTCTGTGCTGGAAGGCATTACCTACTCCGGTAAAACCTATACTTTTGCATGCGGTTTTAAAGCAGGAGCCCGTGTACCTACCAAAGTAGATCCCAACTATGAAACAACTAATCTGGGATGTGTATCCTTTAACGGAAACAATACTCCATATTTTATAAAACAAAGTCAAGATAAAGTCGCTGTTCTTGGCTACTGTAAAAATTATATGAATACAAGCGCAGGTGTATCTCACTTTAAAACATTCACTGACGGTTTATTAGGTCATGCCAATGGTATGAGCTGTTTTAACGGAAATTTCTTTGTTGTCGCAGGAAATAACAAAGTGGTTGCTATCAGCAGTAACAAAGAGGATGAGGAAATAACATATACAGTAACTCCCAACGATAACGATAAATCATTTGCTCTTAAAGCAATTAATTATTTTTATGAGGCAAATACAGCTTTATTATTGTCCGTTGTTGACGGAACATTAAAGCTCTATAAATGTACATTTGAAAATGAAAAAAATGTAAAAGCCACTTATCTTTGTACACTGGTAAACGCCGGTCAGCCTACATCCCAGGATATTTTCTATCACAATAAATTAGGGCTTTTTGTCGGAACCAGTAATCCACATACTGTAAGTGGAGTAACGACTAAAATCACAACAAAAAACACCTTGCTTCATTATAATCTGAAAAAACTTGATGATAGCAAACTTTTATATCCGGATTTCGGATTTGTTACAGATATTCCTGCTAAAGATGCTCAGGGCCGCACATATAACAGTTTTGAACTGGAATCAGTGGCTCTGGATCAAAATAATAAATTAATCGCTGTGTGCAATGTCAATGTCAAAGATGCTACCCACACCAGTGGTTTAGCATCCACTGACGGCTTCTTTCAGTATAATACGCTTGAATTTATTACAGCTTGATTTCGCTACATCAATAACAGCATAAATTTCCATTATAAAAAGCAGGCAGTTTTTCGCCTGCTTTTTATAATTCCAATTTTCTATTTAACAACAACTTTTTTATTATCTGACCATACGCCAAACTGTTTAATACCATTCAACAACGTATATGCATGCGCTTTCAAATAGTAAACTCCCGGTTTTATATTTTTAAAAGTAACTGTATTTTTCTTTTGATTTTTTAATACAATATTTTCTCCTGAATCTGCATTCTTAAGTACGCAATCAAACCCATCACTGTATTTTAAATTTCCAAACTGTGCGGTTACTGTTTTCTTTTTCCCGGTAATTTTTATTAATTTTATATTATCTTTATTTAGTTTAACAGGAGGCATACGCATTTCATTAGACCACCTGCTATAACTTTTTTTACCATTTTGAACAGTATAAGAACGGACTCTGGCAAATCCCATAGTCGGCACTTTTTTTAATATACAGGTTGTGTTTGCAGAATTTTTATTAGCTAATACCTTAGTACCATCATATATTTGATATTGATATCCATCTGCATTCTTTACTTTTCCGCTCAAATCAATTGTAACATAGATTTGTTTGTTTACTATATCTGAATCAACAGATTTTATATACGGACGATTTGTTTCTGGTTTTGAAGCAGTTCCCTCACTTACAAAAGGAATACCATTCATCTTACAGTAATAGTATGCATATGAATTTTTCTTTCCATGAACTGTTAGAGAATCACAATTTATGAACGCCTCAGCACCTATCTCAGTAACTGTTTCAGGTATATATAACGTTTTCAGTTTTCGACAGTCAGCAAATGCAAAAAAATCTATACTTTGAAGATTTTGGGGAAGTTTAACACTCGTCAGTTCACCGCAGTATATAAATGCACTTTGTCCAATTTTTTTCACATTATCAGAAAGTATTACCCTTTTAAGCTTTGGACATGTGCTAAAGGCAAAAACTGGAACAGTATCTACTGAAGCCATCCACTCTACTTCTTCTATATTCAAATTATCTTCAAAACAAAATTTTTCTACTTTAGAAACCGAAGGAAGAAGCATTATCTTCTTATAATCTCCAGTTGGGTATTCTCCATACACACGGCTCTCTGAAATTTTCAACTGTTCATACTTATTTTTACTTTCAATGGTTATCTGTGATTTCATAGCAGCTTCTGCTGAGACAGATGCAGAAATTGCTACACACGTTAAAGCAATCAACAATATTTTCTTTACTTTCTTTGACTTCATAGAATCTCCTCCAATCAATAATATTCATCTATTATCATAATATATCACTAACTATAAAAGATCCTGTATTTCTGGTATTAAAAGTATTCTAATGACCCCGAACCAAAATGCAAATTTAAATTAATCTCCACAGTTTTGCAGTAACATATGTTCGCCTGTAGTCTGAAAGCCTTTTGTTTAGCAGCTGCCTTAATTTCCAGCCTGGAATAGCCCTAAAAGCATCTCGGGCTGGAAATTTACATGTTATTGGCACCTTGAATCTGTGCTTCAGTCATACACATATCATGTTCTTTCGCAAATTTAAGAGTTGCCTTTAACCCTTTGGTTTTTTCTCCTTTCAAACCTTCGAATGCTACTTTTACATCTATCATGTAGCAGTATTCTAAAAATCTTTTCAATGCCTTTTCCTTCTGGCTGTTCTTAAATAATAATTCCCATACAGACATCATATCTTCATGATAGAGAAGAATAATGATATCTCCATACCTGACTGCAAAATAGTATTCCGTTAACATTTGATCACGCCTCTTCAGATTTACTGTGCAGGTACTGCATGATTTCTTCATAGCTCCGTCCACTCTGTGCTATAGCATCCAATAACTTTTTCTGGCGAAGTGCATCCCTCTTATCCAATAAATCTTTTAATGTTGCTGCCGCAGCATCATACCGATGCTTTGCTTTCACCAGATCC
>USBB01000059.1 GCA_900552795.1 uncultured Eubacterium sp. | reverse complement strand
CATTGAGCTGCCTTCTTTTGCGACTATTGTTGCTGTGCTTTTGAATGTCAGATTTCCCGCTGTGGATGGCTGACAGGATTGTTATATATACTTCACCAAGATGCAAATTTCGCCATATGTTCTTTTAACTAATCTCCATGTATTTCATCACCTTCGGTGAGAGCCATTCCGATTAATTTAAAGATCGTGATTACGTGATTAATTGTTTAGGTGGCAGGTGTTCTTATGTGAAGACATAATTAAAATTATAACCAACCGCGTGTTTGTAAATATTTATCTAAAAACGCATACCAAAAATCTCCCTCACTCGAAATGTCTCTCTGACTTTTTATCATGCCTTGTTGGAATTTACATTTTTATCTATTTCTTCTAATGAATGAAAATGATTATGCAAATAAATATTAAATTCCTCTTCAGTAAAATTGTACTGTTCTTTTACCATTGTAATTGGTAATATCATTGTACAAGCACATATTATTCCGTTTCTACTGTATGGTCCTCCAAATGTGCAAAAATTCTTTTCGTCTATTACGTATGTGTACCAATTTCCATTCCGTTCAAAGCACCCACACTGATTTGGCTTTTCGACAAATTCTCCAAAATGGAAATATTCATAATCGTCTATATTTTCTTGAACAATTCCATATAAATTTTTTTTAATCTCTTCATTTAATATATTACTCATTATTTTCCTTTCCACTAATTAATTACTGCTGTACCTAAATCCGAAATTATTCCTGTATCTTTCAAAGTTCCCCAACTATAAATTGTATTCATCTGCCCTGCTCCACCTTTCATATGAACATCACCAACATCCCATGCCACAGCCTTTCCATAATATCCATATTTAGATATTACATTATTTCCCGTAATTTCAACACCATCTGAAATATTGTTTTCTCCTATAATTTCCGGCCTTTCTTTCCAATTCAAATAATCCTTGAGCAAGTCTTCTGCAACATCTTCGTCAATTCCTAACTCTATTAACTTTTGGATGAACTTTTAGGCTGATTTCCGGTAAGACACAATAGGATTTCAAAACCTTTTTAGATCTTGGAATCCCGCTGATACACTGACTAATTATGCGGATACATAAATTTAAATTAATTCAGAAAGCCAACTATCTAAAGCATCTCCCTCTATTATCTCTTCCGATTGCTCAATATCTTTAAAATCCAATACTGGAGTTTTCACTATTTTTACAGCTCCAATTTCTTTTCTTGTTATATACTTAATAAATACGAATTGCTCTTTCTTTTCAAAAATATATTCCTGTGCCAATTGCTCTGAATTGGTCCATATCATATATGAATCAGCAAGCACTGCATTTCTAGATACTTTATCTGCAAATAAATGAAAGTACTTATCTTTATATTTTATTAATATATCTTCATTGTATATTATATCTACCTCATTTGCATTAACAATTTTCATAAATAACTCTGAATGTTCATTTCCTAATACATCAATATAATTAATAAAATCTTCCTTTCTTACTCTTGATGTAATTATGTATTTATCATTTTTCTTTTTTATTTTGTATTTTTTGCCGTTATACACACAATACATATCGCCATCCTCAATTCTCCTCAATTCATTTTAATAACCAACCCAAATCTGAATCATATACAAATTGCTGGGTTAGTACTCCTGTTTTAGCATCATATATTCCCAAAATATCTCCATCTACGTCATCTAATATATATGTTATTTTGCCATATACTATATCAGCATTACCTACAGATTTTGAGACTCCATCAACTCCACTTCTTATTTTAAATGCAGTATTGTCATAATCTAACCTATTTCCTTCAAATACCTCATCCAACGTCTTTAGTGTATTAGAATGTTCATCAACAGACATTCCTGCTGTATCATTTCCTGTCACATCTGTGGTTATCTTCTGCGCATCGGCTCCCATTGAGCTGCCTTCTTTTGCGACTATTGTTGCTGTGCTTTTGAATGTCAGATTTTTCATTCATATCTTTTCACCTCATACCACCACAATATGAAGAAATTTAATATAAAACCTCGTACTGAAATAATAAATGCAGGGTCGGATGCTTCTTACATAAAATCAGATACTATTAGGTTTTCTAGCACCTATAAAAACATCAGTTCTGTGGAGCAGCTATAATTCTCCATTAGCAGAAATGCAGATACTGTATAGTTTTCCAGAAAAGGCTAAAAACTTTGTCCGACACTTTGGTCTGAGTACAACGATTTCATCATTATACAGAAATGCATCTCTTAAAATTATCAGTATAACGAAGAAAATCTGTAAATGGATTACCGCTTTTTAGAGACCATTTTTTATGTCTGAAATACCGCTTGTAATACTGACTTTTATAAAATACCCTTACCATTTATAAAATACCTTCACAGAAAAACGCACCCGTTCGCAACATTTTGTTACTAAGAGTGCGTTACATCAGCATGTCATTTTTCAATGTTCGTTCGTATACCCAACTGGGCAAAATTTCACTAGTGTCTATTAATTAACATCATGGATTCTTAATTGCTTCGCAACAGCCATGATGGTTAATTAATAGACTTGCAAAAGTTGTAGGTTGTGGATGTCCGAAAATATAACCATAATTAATTATAGCAAACATTTCGAATTATGAATTTCTAGTATTTCCTCTTGATTCAAATTTTTAAATTCTATTCCAACAAAATCATCTCCTAGAAACAATAAATTATTTAAATCATTAATCCTATATGCATTTAGCACAAGTTCCTCAATATCATTTTTCAATATCAAAATTGTATTTTCTAATTTCCAAAATTTGAATCTCCCATCTACGGTAACATTCATATTATCCTCATTGAAATCTTTATTACATATACTAATTCCCATATCCTCATTTATAATTTCGGGAATATCACTAATATTATTAATCATTTCATCTTGAGCAAAATAACTAATATACTCTATCATTCCATCGTCTGGATTAATTGCTATATCCAACGGAGGCTTTCGCTTATCCTCAAAAAATAAATGGTAATTTTGTCCTACTCTTTTATCAACAACTGATATTTCAAACAAAACAAGCCCCTCCCCCATACTTTCTATTTTTCGAACATATTTTTTATTATTAAATACTTTTTCAAACTTCATTTTTTCACCTTCCTAATTAATCATCCTTGCATGATATACTACACCAGTCTCAGTATTAATGCCAAGTTCCCAATTGCCATATGTTCCAAAATATCTTCCAGGTGTCTCTGTGCCTATTGTTTCCATTGCTTTATTAAGTGATGCAGAATAACTTTCTAACATCGCTTGACTTCGAGTACCAATGCTCCAACTTTCATCTCCAAATCTACTTACATACTCACCCATATGTTTAGTTGCATTTGAATTTGTCCATAATGTGTTCGTTCCTGTTTCAGGATTCACATAATTAATGTTTCCATCCAAATCAATTTTAAATGTGGCAGGTATTTTAGTAGCAGGCATATTATCAGCTGTACTAGTAATATTATCCCATACAGTACCAGTCTTTTTACCACTCTGGTATGCTAAACACATAGGAATCAAAGCAGTCTTTTTCTATCTATTGCTTTTCTTTTATTCCTATTTCACAATTATCCTGTAATAGATAGAGGTGTGCGTCACCACTCTTGAAGCACTTGTGACTTCGTTCATTGAGACTGCTCCCTCTGCTTTGCAGGATTTTGCGTATTAGCTGGATGTTGGCCGCATATGTGCTGTACTTCGTATATCTAACCAGATTGTAACCCGCATTGAAGCGAGGATTCTACCTGTTACATACCATTTACACAAAAGGAGTTTTCTTATGTACATTATCGGAATTGATATTGGTAAAAATCATCACGAAGCTTCCATTGTTTCTCCTGAAGGGAAACAAATCGGACATTCGCTTCGGTCAGTTTACCACCATAATCTACGCCGTATTTCGGGATGGTAAGACTTATGAACCTAAGAAATTCTGTTAATATATGGTAGTGAGACTACGAATTAAGCCTGCCGGTGGGAGGCTTAGTTGTGATGCTCATTTTAAATTTTTGAACTTTATCACACCACTCATCAATTAATTGACGAAGTTCTTTTGTATCAACTTCACACCAATTCCCCATAGCATCCTCTGCCAGATTATCATATACTTTAGTCGTTTTAGGACTTATTTCCGCACAACATACATTTCCATTTACTTCTTCATATTCACTTTTCCCTGACAGTACTCTATCAAAACCTGATTTAATCCATTTTTCAAAGGGCAATACATCGCATGACATAAAAGTTGTCAACAACTGATATTTCTCATCAAATATGATACTTATATCCTCAATACCATTTTTTAATTTATATTCTTCTATTCTGTATTTCATTTCTATTCCTCCGGAAATGCTGAAATAATTTTACCACTTTGATCTAAAAACATATCTATTTTCATACCATTATTAGCTACTCCCGAATTTATAAAAAAGCCCTTATCGTTTATAGTAAAACTTTCACAGAAACACGCACCCTTTTGCAACATTCTGTTGCTAAAAGTGCGTTACATCAACATATTCATTTTGCAATATTCATTCGTATGCCTAACTCAACAAAGTTTTAGTGTCATTTATAACACCATGGATACTTAATTGCTTTTGGGCAACCATGATGGTTAATTAATAGATATGCATGGGTTGTAGTGATGCTATTAGATGTCTGAAAGTATAACCATAATTAAAATTATTCCATATTATATTTTTCTAAATCCTGTGCAAATGTATTGTTTTCGATAAGAGCATTAACAACTTCACTCTTTTTCGATATTACTAATATTAATGAACCATCCCAAACCACAATTTCTGAAACTGCTAATGGATGTTGCAATGCTATTGGATTTTCCCAAAATCCTTTATATCCATCAGCATACGGATAATCATATTTTAATACTTCTTCAAGTCTTATTTCTTTAGGGAAAGCAGAGAAGACCCCCCATATCCATTGGAACTCCTCTTTAGCTAGTAAATCTAACAAGCTTCTTCCTTCAATCCAACAGTATTCATTATCCAAAATTTTTACTATCTCTTCGTCACTTGGATAACATTCAATATTTGTAATAAGCCAATTATAGTTGTCCACATCTCCAATAATATTGCAAATATCTTTTATAGAAATCTCATCATTTTTTATTATACAACCTTTCATCTCTTCTCCTTAATTTCTTTTTGGTTTTCCATTGTTATATTCCCATGTATGTTCATGTGGGACTTCTGGATGTTCTTTGGGATTTCCATGGTCACTCATATCAACATCTCTATATGCTTTACCCTCAGAATCATACCATCGTCTAGTTTTTATATTTCCCTCTGCGTCTAATATGTCCACCGATGTATTCACTTCACCATATGGTCCTGGATTTTTATTGACTGAAGTATGCTTTAAGGACGGTGTAATATCTATTTCATTTCCTAAAGTAGATATAATAGTCTTTTTACCACTCTGGTATGCTAAACACATAGGAATCAAAGCAGTCTTTTTCTATCTATT
>USBB01000058.1 GCA_900552795.1 uncultured Eubacterium sp. | reverse complement strand
CAACTGAGATAGCCAATCAGTATGATGTTGTATGCGTAGAGACACTTAACATGAGTGCCATGGCCAATAAGGGATTTGGCAACGGAAAGGCTACTATGGACAATGGAAACGGCATGTTCCTTACAATGCTGGAGTATAAACTGTCTGACCGTGGTAAGATTTTCGTAAAAGTCAATAAGTGGTATCCATCAAGTCAGTTATGTCACAGGTGTGGTACCATTCATCCTGAAATGAAAGATATCCATAATCGTACAATGCGATGCAGCTGCGGTCTTGTTATGGATCGTGATCATAACGCAGCTATCAACATTAAACGAGAAGGATTAAGACTGTTAATGTCAGCAGCTTAGTATTCTTACTCGTTAATATATACAATGGTACGGCAGGAACTGCCGGAACCTAACGCCTGTGGACATTGTGTAAGACCTGTTAACATGGTAATATATGCTAACAGGCAGTAGTGGTTTGAAGCAGGAAGCTCGGTTATTTGTAGCCGAGTAGTTCACCAGTAACTGGTGGAAGAATAAAAGTAGTTATTCTTAGTGCAGATGAGAAAGAAAAGTATATAGCTTTATGGTATGGAAATGTAGATGATATTGATTTTGAACATATACCATTTGGAAATTATGAAGTAGAACATGTGACGGTGATTAATGGAGAAGATGTTCTTCAATTACATTTTGAATATCCGGAATTAACAAAACAAGAGAGGGATGCAGCAGGTAGAGAAGCAGTTGGGTATCCATATCCTACAGAATGGATTGAGAGACTATTTGTTAAATACAGAGATTGGAACTATATAAAAGAACTTCTTATTACTAAAGACAAAGAAGAAATATACAATGAAATAAGAGTAGTTAATTATTAAAAAGTATTTGAAAGAACTGGGCCGCAAAAATCCCGGCTTTTCATATCTTGCATTGGGTTCTGAAGATGCTTTTACTGACGATACTAAATATAAAAAATTGGATTAATGAATGCAAATAGTTTGATAAATTTTCGGACAAAAATGGTTTTGTAAATATTATATATATAGAAAGAATATAATTAACCGTGAGATATTATGCAAGTGCGTAGTGTCAAGGTTAAAAATTATAAGATGCTAACAATAGTGTAATCAGTGAAGTGATACTGCAACAAAATGTCTACTGAATAAGTAGATAGATAATCTTTTTATGTGTTTGCGGATTGAAGCTGTAAGAAAAATGTCTACTAGGGTAGATATACAAAAGGAAGAAAGGAAGATATTGTGGATAAGCTAGAACAAGCAATGCAGAGTGCAGATTTTTGGGTAGAACTTTCATGCACATCATTTGGTAAAATAGTTCTTCATGGTAAAAATCCAAATGACGACGCTGGCGAGGATGCATATTATGAGGTCTCAAATGAAGTTAATTCAGATGGCGATTTTGCCATTCATTTCTTCAAAAGTTATGAGCGAATGAAAGAATGGCTTAATAACTGGCAAGGCGAGTGTTTTTACGATTATCTCGTGAAGTTATATGAGAAAGAATTGCAGCGCAATGATTCATGATTAACTGTGAAATGTTACGCAAGTGCGTAATGTCAGGGTTGAAATGTAAATGCTGAAATATGTAAGAATAAAATAGTATTACAAAAATGTCTACTAAAGTAAATCTATTGTAGATAAAGATGCTAATACTTATAGAACAAATGAAGTCTAGGAATATGGTTTTGTGTAAAGGGGGGGGATAAATGATGAAATACAGAATAGTCGATGTGGACAACAAGGCTTCTTACAGCAAACCAATGCGTTTTGCAGAAGTTAAAGCGTGGTTTGAGCCAAATGTAGATCTTGACGAGGAGCATGGCAAATGGGCTGAAATTGAAGATATTAATGACATGAGAGAGTATCTTGTCTGGGAAGCTCAGGGCATGAGACCTAATTATAGAATTGAGGATTACCCGGAATAAGAAAAAAGTGAATACATGTTTGATGCAGGCAGCCGTGTGGCTGTCTGTTTTTATGTAGAAAGCTAATGTTGTTTTTGGACAAAATTGGTTTTGTAAATATTATATATATAGAAAAACAATAATTAGACAGATAGGAGCGTGAATCATATGACAAAAAATCAGAGAGAAATGAATGTTGAACTGGCAGTGGAATTTATGAATGAAATTAAGGCAATAACCGCTTCGGCGGCAGAAGATGTGTCAGACTCAAAAAGTATGACAGAAGCTTGGAATAAAATTGATAAATTCTACAAAGACGTGGAATCAATGCGAAACAGACAGAAGTGTACTGGTTCAAAATCCTTTTCAATACTACAGAATGATGTGGACGGTCACACAAAGTATTTGCAGGGCATTGATTTGCCAATTGTGGTTAATAGTGTGGTTGAAAATGGAAATTTTATTCCATCAAAGGTTTCTGAAATGCATATTGGTTCGGTAAACGGATGTCAGGTATTAATAATCACACCGGAAGTACTTTCGCTGCCGGAATAGCAAACAAATAGGAGTGTGAACAGTATGGAATGGAATATGAAAAACAACCCAACATTCAAGGATATATCAGCAAACAGAAGCTCGTATTTCCTGACGGTGCGCAGACACAGTGCGTTTGTAGCAAGAGACTATTATAATTCAAGACTGAATAAATGGTTCAAGACAAGTGACTGTATAGAAGAGGTTCCGGTGGCAGCATGGATGCCTCAGCCTGAGTTTGATTATGATTTGATTAATAAGGAGTCGGAATTAATTAAATCAACAGATGGGAAATCTCATCTAGTCGAAGGTTATATTTATATGGCAGAGCTAACAGACTCGCTTAAAGTTATAGAGCAGGAACCTATTCTTGAGATCGAAAAAAGATATAATTAGGAAAAGAAAGGAAGTTTATCATGAATCTAAGACTGGATAAGTGGTCCAAAACAAGTGACTGTATGGAAGAGGTCCCAGTGGCAGCATGGACGCCTTTGCCAAAATTTGATTACGATTTGATTAATAATGAATCTAAACATGACTGTGAGAGCAGTCAGATCATAAAAATGTCTACTAAAGTAGATCCGACATTTGATTATGACGTAATTAATAAGGAGTCAGACTTAAATAATCGAAAGAGCAGTGACTTGATAGATTATATGGTTGACCTTATTACAAAAACAGATCCAATCAGCCCATGTATTGTGGTTCAGGATTTTTCTCCTGATTTTGAAGTAGGCGCAGAAGTTAAAGACAAAGTAGGTGACTTCTCTTTTAAATACATTTGAATTTGTATGTAAAGAATATAATTAACTGTGAGATACTGCACAAGTGTGTAGTGTCAGTATTTGAATTATAAGATGCAAATAGTAGTGTAATAAATGAAGTAATATTGTGAAATGTCTACTGAGGTAGATACGTGAAAGAATATCATCATTCAGGCAACTGCACTCCTGACTACAGAAATTGGATGTATAAGAGATTCGGTGATGAATACGCAAGAGATTATTTGCTCGGCGAATAAAAACGGATAAATTATTTCCTCTTTGGACAAAGTTGGATTTGTACATATTATATATATGAAAAATACAATTAACCGTAAGACGCTACGCAAGTGCATAGTGTCAGGACTAGAAAACGATGTGGAAGCAGACGTTAGAATGTATAGGATAATATTGTAAAGAATGTCTACTAAAAATGTAGATGTAGGCGGAGCATTGACGCTTGTTGCAGATTATATTAGGATGCATCATATTGACTGGCTCGTTATGAATGGTGGATTTGTTGGCACAAATATTGCTGCTTATGAGTTAAATAAGTTCAAGGGCAAGGAGACTGTCAGGACATTTAACTTCAATTGTGACGTGAATGCCACGGATACAGTGTTGAAAGCAGATGAACGACATATTGGACATATAATGCTTGTCGGCAAAACCGTGTGTCATGATATAAGAAATACACAATCTGGTATATGGAATGGTAATGAGTACAGAGAACTGTTCAGCAAGTACCATGTAAAAGAGGAAAAAAGACTGCATGATATGTTGGCCTGTCATGAAGGAATTACATATATCAATGGCGAAGATACATTCTGCGAATATGATACTGTAAAGCCGTATAATGAAGGACTCTGCAGAACTATGACAAAGTGGGGAAGTACAAAGACACGGACAACACCATACAGAGAAGTGCTTGCCGCGGTTGGTTACAAAAAGTCATGAAATTAAATCCCTTGAATTTTAGGGAGTTAGAATTACGAGATTTCCAAGGAGGAAAAACAATGAAGAAGAAAGCATTAAACTTCAACACTAGAAAAAATGCGATTATTATTGGTTCGGTTGGTAGCGGTTGTCATCATCCGTGGGATAATTTGAAGCCATGCCCTTGCGGATGTAAGGAAAGACCTTTATTGATGTATGAAAAGGATAAATTATATTATTGTGGTGGAACAACGGAAAATGTATTTGCTATTTGCAGTATATGTGGAAGACATACTGAGAAATCAGATATGGTAACAACAATAAACAACTGGAACAATGACAAAACAAAAAGATGCTAGTTTCATAGGAAGATTGGAGGAAAATTTTTATGAATAACTTTAAAAACATGAGTAAGAAAAAATCATTTTGTAACGCACTGTTTAATGAGTTCTTTGGATTTATTTTATTAGTTCTTTTTATAACCTATATAGCTGCGTTCATAATATTAGGCAAAGCTGGAATATTTAATTTTATAGGAGGGGATAGTAATATTGCGAACGGATTTGTTGCTGCAGTATTTTTTCCAATTGTGTTGGGTCTTGTATTATTAGCAATAGTGTTAATTGTATTTGTGTTGGGATTTATTCCACATAAAGTTAGAGCTGTATATAATTATACTTATCTTCCACTCACTGTTGATGAAATTAGGGATGCTTTAGATAAAGGTGTTATATCCTCTAAGGAAGATTATATCAGATTGATTTTGAACAGTCTGCGTTATGGAGCTATGAAGAAGCCATCTTCATGGTTTTCCGCTTATTATATAACATTCTCTCAAGAAGAATTATACTCATTATGCAAATCCTTTGAGGAAGTGTTTGACAGCCCTATTATTATTGACAATGATATGCTTTCATATATTAATAAGTATGATGACATTGATACTCCTTTTGACAATGCGAAATATAAGGGTGAAGTTTTGCTTAGAGATATAAGACAGAAATATGAAAATGGAAAAGATGCTACATTTGCCCTGTATGTGGATGGGGATAAATATAAAGAAATGCTTGAAACAATTGAGTTTCCAATATATGTGGGCAGATAACTTCATTTTCCTTCCTTTGGCAGTAAAAAGGTCCCTCTCTGTAGTAGAAAGGAACCTTTTTGTTTAATCGTTGACAATTATCTTGTCAAGACTTCGTATGTAACAATACGAATGGTCTGACAAAACTTCTTCATTGTCACACAAATACTCATGGTTAATGCTATTAACCATTGCGTTGACCTCATCCGGATCGTTAATGTTAACCTGATCCGGGGTTATCATCGGTAAGAGAATAACCTCATGCACAGATGATGGGAGGATTAATACATCCGAACCCCACGCTTCTGCGCACTTTTTAATCTCGTCCGAGCAGAACATTAAAGCTGCTCCATACGTGCGAGTGCGATTGCTCAGCACATACTGCTTTAACGGTGCATCATCAAGAATTTGACGGAAAATTTCTCTTTCTTCCGGAGCCATCTGCGAAAGCAGTATGTCTGTCATGGAGAGTGTTTCTGCGCCAAATATTCTGACGGTATTCTTTGCTGCAATTTCGTACAGCTGATCTACCGTTATACCCCATTCAGAAAAAAGCATATTGGATATTGGCATTGAGATCAATGTTGATTCCTCTGCTTCCTCAAATGAGACAATGATGCGGAATGTCATTGTCATGTCCAAAAAACCTTTGTGAACCAACTGGTCTATTGCCGGTTTACATCTTTTTGGATTAACTAGGCGGCAGACGATTCTGTCCTTAACCTTGTCAAACGAGGTTAAATCCCCACTGATTGAAGCTTTGAGAGTTCGCATGAACTTTTCTTTATCAGCGGTATACATTTCCACAAGGCTGTTAACACTCATCACAACCTTTTTGGTATCATTTTTTGTATTTTCAAACGATACCCACTCTTCTTCGATTGAGAGTGTTGCCTTGTACTCCGGTGAAATCTCATTAGCTACCTGATCAATTATTTCAAAGTCTTTCGTTGTCATTTTTTATTTTTAGTAGCAGACTGTATCGTATGTATGAAAGTATTGTAAAAT
>USBB01000057.1 GCA_900552795.1 uncultured Eubacterium sp. | reverse complement strand
GGAATCCCGCCTTGTCTGTCCTCTTCCTGCCTTTGCCATTATACCCGCCTCCTTAATTCTGGATGGTTATGCAGATACCTTTCAAAGGCTACACGAAGAATCAGCTTGCGTTCTCCGTAGTATGCCAGAAACTCTTCTCCATCCGTATTATTCAATAAATCATAAAATTTTCTCCTGCTTAGTTATTTTGGTGTCCGTCTCATCACAATGCAGTTTCGATACAACCGCTCTTGGCGGGTTACCAGTCCCGGCAGTTAACATAGACTTACGAAGTGGGAACGGGATGAAGTTTTCAAGGTGCGATTTCAAAAATCTGTTGTACTGTTTTGTAAAGATTTTTGTTGTTTTCAAGAGTATTATAGTATATAATGTAACCGAAGTTTAAAAACTGACGGTAACGCTAACGGTTACGAATTAACGATAAGTTTGTGAGGTGAGAAGATGCCATTTAACTGGAATGGAGACTATATTCCGTCTAAGGCAGATAAAACAATAGACATATTGGGTTCAAAAGAAATAGGTGGTATCGGACAACTCATATACCACCCATTCAGATTTGCAAGTTATGATATCAGCTATGACGGAAAAGATTATTGTGCTTATCCCGTATGTAAGAAGGGACAAGAGCCAATATTCCCTAATGATGATACTCTGACAGGGCGAGGAATCCTTGTAAGCCTATGTAATCTTGCAAAGGTAATAGACAGCTTTGAAAACAAGATTCCTAAGGAACAACTTATAGTCCGATGGTGTATGCAAAATATGCACCCTTACAGTATTGACTTTATCTACTCAGAACTTGTAGAAAATTTTGATATCAATACCATTGACGCAGAAATGGTCGAGCATGATGGCATCTTTGAGATAAACAGGTTTATGAATGATTTAGGAAAGCTTTATAATGCTGTTCGATTCTATGTTGCACTTGAAGGAATTCTATTTGCCGAAGACGATATAGCATATAATCTCTATGAAGAAGGAAAATATTTTGAAAGCTATTCTTATTTTGAGAAATACAAACACGCAGTTCCCGAAGTACCGGAAGATGTAATTGGCGAGCCAACCACTCCTCAGGAACTGTTGGAAAGCATGATGCGTACTAATCAGTACATAGAAGAACATCATGTAGAACAACCGCCGGAAGATTCGTTTGATTTTAACAATAATCCCTATTATGATTATGATGAGCTTCGGAAAACGCTTGCAGACTTTATCCCGGAATTCAATATGAAGTTAAAACTTAATTCTACTACCGGAAGATACGAATTTTCTGCTGATATTGATTCTGTGTTTGATATAGCGTGGTACACTCTCGCAAGAATGATTTCAGAAGACCCTGCTCTTGAAAATAGAGTCAATAATGATTCAAGACCAGAAGGCATTATGATATGCTGCCGTAACTGTGGCAAATTTATAATAAGGAAAAGTAACAGACAGGAATTTTGTGATTCTGAAGAATGTCAGAAAGTCAGAAATGCTCGAAAGCAGAAAGCCTATCGAGAACGAAAAGCATCTGAAAAGGCTCATTTGGCACAGAAAAAGAGACAAAAATCAAAACAATCTGACACAAGACCAGATTAATGTACATTATTCTCTATAAGTTATTTGTATGTGGTTATATATAATTATAAGAAAATAGCCTTTTATCTTGGCTGACGGAATACCCCCTATGCTATTTCGCGGAAATATGCGTTTGAGGGGAAATCGGTCTTCAAGATGAAAGATTGTAGAGATTATTAATCCCCCTACGGAAAGGAATGATTATATGGAAGAGGTACTCGAAAAAGTAAGTAGAAATAAAGCTATGCAAATTTTAGGTTTATCACGACATACTTTTGATAAATTAATTGAAGATAAATCTATTACTGTTCATGAAGAAGAGAAAAAGAAATTTTATTATATTTCTGAATTAGAAAAATTTATGACAACTCAAGAGTATAAGGCTGCATTTAATGGTGTCGTGGATAAAAGAAATAGTTTAAATGATTTAACGGGAAAAGAATGGCTACCTGAAACTAAAAGTTATTTATATCAAAGGGGACTTGGTGCAGACAGCCCAGAGGCACAAATTGAAAAACAGCATCCTGCACCATATTCATTTCAGGATATTGGTCATTTGATTCGTTTCTTTACCAAAGAAGGTATGCTGGTTTTAGATCCGTTTGGTGGTGTTGGCTCTACAGCTAAGGCCTGCGAAGTGAATAATCGTATCTGCACATCTATTGAACTTTCAAAACAATGGCACGATTTATCCATCGAAAGATTAGAAACAGAGGTTGGTGTCGGAACAAGCCAACATCATAATTTTATCAATGGCGATTCATGTAAAGAATTAATCAAATTAGCAAATGATAGTTTCGATTTTATGGTAACATCCCCTCCTTATTGGGGTATTTTAAATAAGCAAGATCAAAAGGTTAAAAAGAACAGAGTTGCTAATAACCTTGAAACTAAATATTCAGATAATGATGACGATTTAGGAAATATTGAAGATTATAACCAATTTTTAGATATTCTTATAAATAAAGTCTTTTTAGAATGTGCTAGAGTAATTAAAGATAAAAAATATATGGCTATTATTGTATCAGACTTCAGAGATGGTTCTGATTTTATAAGTTTCCATTCGGATCTAATTTGCAGATTAAATAAGGCTCAAATTCCAGGTGGTGGAACGCTTAAGCTTCAGGGGACAAAAATTTTGATTCAAAATCATAAAAGTCTGTTGCCATATGGATATCCTTTTGCCTATGTGGAAAATATTCACCATCAGTACATTTTGATTTTCAGGAAGGAAAAAGATAATGAATGATATATATGGAATTATAAATGGTGATTCTGATTTTATATTAGACGAATTAATAAAAAAGGGTGTTAGGTATGACCTTATACTAACCGACCCTCCGTATAATATAAATAAGGATTTTGGAAATACTTCCGACTGTTTAACAATAGATGAATTTAGGAAAATTACACAATTACGAGTACAAAAATTAAAGAAGTTACTAACTCCGACTGGGAGTATTATTTGGTTTGGAATTCATAATTATATATGCTATG
Organism: uncultured Eubacterium sp.; assembly: GCA_900552795.1. Taxonomy (GTDB): domain Bacteria; phylum Bacillota; class Clostridia; order Lachnospirales; family Lachnospiraceae; genus Lachnospira. Next base: position 3,436 of record USBB01000057.1, on the reverse strand, counting down.
TGCAAATCGCAATGTACGACGCCGGACTATTTTATAGGAGAATGAATATTTGGCATTATGAAAATGGATTTTCACGGTCAAAAAAAGAACCTGCTACACACTATGAACCATTTTTATGGTTTTCAAACGATAGTAAAATATGGACATATAATGTCGATGAGGTTCGTGTTCCATACAAAAGCACAAATCGTTTAAAATCAGCAGTAAACTATACGAATGCTAAAGGCGAAAAGAAAACATGGATTCCTAATCCTAAAGGCTCTATGCGAAGTGATATATGGGATTTCCCGACATTAGCCGGAAAAAGATTTGAAAACGAGCGAACAGAGCACCCTACCCAAAAACCAGAATCTCTAATAAGTGAACTAATAAAAGCTTTTTGTCCTATGAAATCTGGAATATACACAGGCAAAATCCTTGACCCATTTCATGGTTCAGGAACTCTTGGCGTATGCTGTGAAAAATTAAATCTCCAAGGCAATAATATAAAATGGACTGGAATAGAACTTGAAGAAAAATGGTGTGACATAGCTAGACAAAGGTTAAATAATATTGGTGGAGGTACAACCAATGAGTAAGAATTATATAAAATTACAAAATCAAGGAAATATATATCAAAACCTTATGCTACTTAACGAGATGAATGAATCAATCGGATATGCCGATGAAAATGGCTATTTTTCAAAGCGAGCTGTAGCTGAAATTGCCATTAATTCTGCAGTTGTAACAAGTGCCGGAAAAATGGGGGATGATATTATTGCATTAGTAAATGATACAGTTTCTGATGAGTCTAGAAACTCGGTATTACAAAATGCAAAACAACGAATGCAAATACTAAGGGTTTTAGGGTTAGTTGCATCAGATTATGATGCTGAGCAATATGCTATTACAGACTTAGGGCAGAAAGTTCTTAAACGAGTATTTCCAACAACACCTAGTGAATTACCAGACTATAGATTGCTCCGAGAATCATTTATGGGAATATCTACGACCTCCGAAGTTTATAACTACAATTGCGAAATAAGTTTTAATTGTTATCTAGGATATGGTGTTTGTTATGCCCTTGCATGTCTTGATTACAAAATAGCGGTTAAAGATATGCCATGTCTGGCTACATATGACATAACAGAAATTAATAATTTTGTTAACGATGTAATACATTATAGGAGTCTAAATCAAAATATACCTACTTCACATGAGCATTATCCAAAGACTCAGCAAGGGACTCCTCTTAAGGATGTAACTAATATTACTCGCACAATAAATCAAATCTTAAGAATTTGCGGCATCCTCGAACGAAAAAATGTAAAAGAAAATGGAATTAACTACTATGTTTGCACAGAAGACGGAAAGGCATATGTTGATGAGGTAAAAAGAAACTTCGGGCGCAAGCATTTTTGGACTCCACAGACTTTTAGAAAAGAAAATTTAATTTCTCAGAAAAAGTATTGCAATCTTGGGTATAATAATATGCTTGATAGAGGGGGATATGATGTACCTAATTCAGCAAAAGATGTTACAACTATATTTTCGCCTTACCAGCTTATTCCCGAAACAAATGTAAATTGGTTGCTTGAAAAAGATTTGAGAAAACCACCTGTAGCAAGAGAAACACAAGTGCAAATTTTAAACAGCCAGATTTCAACTGACACTCTTCGATTAAAACCAGAGTATAGAACACAAGAAGAATACGATATTTTTATAAAAAGTAATTCCAGCAAAACAACAATAATATCAGAAATACTAAAGGCCAAAGACACAGAAAAAACTAAAGATGATTTAATTAATGAGTTATTGCTCAGACATAAATTCAGTGATAAAGAATTGTTTTATCCATTTGTCCATTCTCTCTTGGGGGCATTAGGCTTAGAGTGTCGTGGGGAAGTCGGTAGATATGATGCTTATGTCGAATATGGTACACATATTATTCCCGCAGAAATTAAATCCTTTACAGAAACTCCTTCCTACAATATGAAGGGAGCAAGACAAGCACTTGAAAATAAAATATGCTCATATAAGGCGGACTCTGATTTAGAATATGCCTCTTTACTGATTGGATACTCTCATCCTAATAGCACGACAGAAATCCAGGATTTCATAGATGCAGCTTTTGATGAATGGCATGTGAAAATAATAGCATTTGATTTAAAAACTATTATCGAAATGTGCGTAAGAACTATTTGGGATAAACAAATGATTGATTTTGACGATTTATTTAAAAACTATGGGATTGCGGAGGCTTAAAAATGAGAATAAGAATAAAGGATACTGCTATATGTGATAACTGTACAAAGAAAACGTGTTCAAGCGGAGATGTTATAGAAAAGAATACATTTGCTAAATTTCGTTCTGAAAGATACACCTGTCCTATAAGGTTATTTCAGTACGGTCCAACTGATAAGCAATTAGATGAAGGATATATTGATATATCGTTTGGTGCAGATGTCATTGGATGTATGTATTGTTGCTTATGCGCCATCCAATGCAGCAAGGATAATATTGAGGTTATAGATTATTCTTTTGAAGCAAATGATAATTTTGTAACTACCTTGTCTTTGTGTGAAAAACAAAGCGGGGGATGTTGCAATATCTTAGCATTATCTTACCTTGACTTGCTATTTGATTTTGCTGCAAACACAAATATAAATAAGGCAATGTCTTTTGATGGTTTCGTATGTGACAAGGATGATAGCTGGTATTTTGTTGAAGTTGATGCTAATGACGATTCATTGGAAAGCTGTCGTAGGTTATTAGGAGATATTGTTTCTCAAAACCATAATTCTAAAAGAAAAATGGATGCTGGTATTATGGTATTAAATAATCTTCCCAAAGAAGGTCCTAGAGAGATATATACATTTATCGAAAAAATAAACCAATTTCCAAATACAAAACATTTGAAAATATATGCTACAACATTTACACTCCTAAGGCATTTTGCTATACATATAAAAAAGAATGAATATTCTATTGACGATTTACTGTTTAATATGACATCTGAACAGCCACAACAATATATCGATAAACTTGTTTCTAAAGGAATTGTAGACGGATCAATGAAAGACCATATCTTTGAGTATAAAAAACAATTATAATTTACTGCCCACAGTTAGATTGTAATCAGTATAGTAGAAGCTTATAAAGATGTTTTAAAGGTTTTTACGACAACGAATTATACACAACACACCTTTTGACATTAAAACAGTCACCATTCGTAGTAGATTACTACTAACGAGTAGTGGCTGTTTCTTTGGCTATATACCCATTCCTTGCATGTTCCTTAGTAGTCTAAACCGTAGTAATTCCAAGGCTTTCCGCCATATTTTGCCCTGTGTTGCCCCGCTTTACAAAGCCCTGCATTATAGTAAAACTGGACTGCCGTGACAAACCATGAGCACTTTAATTTTATCTTGCATATCTTCGTTTTTCCTTGTATATC
>USBB01000056.1 GCA_900552795.1 uncultured Eubacterium sp. | reverse complement strand
ATGTTTCTACAGATATTCCTCTCTTTGCCGCATTCGTACAAAATGTATGGCGGCACACATGCGGTGTTATCTTTGGAAGTTGCACTCGATAAATTCTATTGTACTTCTCAACCACATGCTGAAAGCGTTTTTCCCATTGATAAGGCATCATTGGTTTCCCGCGCTTATCCAAGAACAGAAAACCTGTATAACCATCTATCATTTCCTCGACTTTAGGTTTCTTTCTGTTCTGTACTACCCTCTTGAATGCTGCATAAACTTCATCCGACATTGGCAATACTCGTGTTCCAGCTTCAGTTTTTGTTTTTTCTATGTACTTTCCCTTATTCCCTACATACTGTAACTGATGATTCACGTTGATTGTTCTTTTCTCCAAGTCTATATCCTTTAACGTAAGTCCGCAAAACTCTGCTTTTGTCAACTAAAATCTAAAAAAATATTATTTTTTCACACAAAAAGACACCATAGAACCAGCTCTATGATGTCCTCTTTATAATTTTATGTGATTTTCTTTCAAATTAGCTCTCTAAATTATTCCATTCTGTATATACTTTAACTGTTGCATGAAATTTCGTTTGAGGCTCCATATATTTTTCTTTTGTTGTTGCATCATCAACAAGTTGACGAATCTCATCATGATACAACTTCTTAAAACGCTCTTTGTCAACTTTTCCGTCTAAATATTTGGCACAAGCCTCATCGTATGCATTCAAAACCCCTTCTAATGCGGAATCAAGCATCGATTTACACAATTCAATATCTTCATCATTCTTAAATTGAACAACCTTATCCTCATAACGACTTCTAGCACTCAAAATCAATTCCCGTATCTGCATCTCAACCTGAGCCATCTGCATATCATTCGCAGTTTTAGTCAAATCATTTGCAACTGAAGCCAACTCATTTCCCTTTTGAGATGCCTTAAAACTCACATATAGTGCTATAACACTGACCAAAACGGCAAGTGCTGTTAATATAACCATTGCTAAATCCATTTGCCAGTACCTACTCTCTCTTATTTACCTTACTCTCAACCATATTAACAAGAGATAAGAAAGCAGAATTGTCTGATTCACAAAGTATAAATGAATCTGTAGTCTCATCATAACCATCTGTATGCAAACACTCAAACAAAAATTCCAATTCCTGTTGAGACAAATTTGCTTGATTAATTCTATTTATAACTTCTGCCATTCTCTGACTATTTAGCAACCTTCTTAACTCATTAGAAAAAATAGCTATTCTTCTCCTATCCATGTTTTTCTCCTTTCGAAGCAAATACAGCATATAAATATAATATATTTTATCACTATCTATATTTTTTTCAATATAAATTCGTGAATAATCTACTTTTCCTAAAATGAAATTTTAAATGTCCGCATGCCCAAAGTATCAGTGGAATTTAGTTCTACACTGGAATTTACTTTTTCAAGTTAGCAATAAAATAAAAATTATATCTTATCTAATCTCACTGCTGATGAGGATGCCTAAACCAAATTGCCATGCTTGCCCTGTTCTGTTTCAATAAGGTATCTGATTTCTTTGAAATATTTCAAAATTGCAATTTATAGCCTATTGAAATACTTTTCACTATATTACCAACTATTTCATATGGGTATACCCTATTGAAACACAAAGCCACAAACTACTTAAAAACTATAGTCGGCGGCTTTGCTTTGTATCAAGTCGATTTATAGTAGTCCGAAGTAATTTAGCAATACTGCCTTGAATAATGCTTCTTCGGATATTGGTTTTACTTTGGAATTTATGAGTTCTAAATCTTCATCCTTTATGCTCTTAAAATTCCCCTGCCTGTCGTGTCTGCAAATAAAGCAGTCACCTACTATGATTGTTTCTAACTCGCGTATCATTACCCTAGGCTCTAAACCAATCAACCAGCCTTCTTCATTACAGACTAAGTCTATTTCTTCTGTAAGGGCAGTGCACTCTATAAGTCCACCGACAAACTCCTGCTCTGCCTGTAGCGTATTTTCTATATCCATGAAACCTTGTTCATCTTTCTTAAATCCATATACTCTCATAATGTGCTCCTTATAATAAATGTGGCAGGTGCTCTGTTTGCACCTGCCTTTTACTGGGTTATTTTGTTTCGTTATCTGCTACTGCTGTTTTCTCACTCTTTTTATCTGCTGACTGCTCTGGTTTTGACTGCTTTGATTTTTCCAGTGAAGCTACAATTATTTTATCGCCCTGTATTTTTGCTCCACCACTGACTATATGCATATCAAGTAATGTCTTCACCTTTTCCTCTGTGAAGCTTGTTCGCTCATATCGTGATGAAATCACATCATACATTGTAATGCCTTTATCTTTATGGGTTCCTATCACAATATAAAACTGGTTCGCTAAACAATCATCCTCGACCATTGGAATCAATGTATTTGTATGAATCTTTTTCATCATGTTTGTTACAAAGAAATTCTCTGTATCAAGCTCTAACTCACCAGCCTCTGTTATTTTCATACCATAAACCTCATCCGATGTAATGCCCTTAAGCGCATCCTTTATCTGCTTTTCTGTCAGCTCCACGACCTCTCCTTTTGGTAAGCTGTAAGCCTCAAAACATATCGGTCTGCTTCCTAAAAAGATCTCGTTTGTAATGATTAATTTTCTACACATATCGTTTTCCTCCTGCATTTCGCATTTATTATTTTTCTGGACATTTCTTTTTATGTCCTCCTTACATTTAATACAATAACGCTGGGAAAACTGGATGTCAGTAGTGGGAATAGCCAGAGTTTTCATACTGAAATTAGAGATGTTGTAGAAAATGCAAAAGGGCAGCGCCTATCGGCACTGCCCATACTAATTACTACTATATGCTCTTACATATTTATAAAAGTATTATAAGTAAAGCATAGCGTTAAAGTCAGCACCTTTTCTGCCCTTGTGCCCTTCCATTTTCATAAACTCTGCTATGCTTTTCAGCGTCATATCTGGAAAACTCTGCTTAATCTCAAATACTCTCCGTACCGCTTTTGCCTCTGTTGCATTTACATACAATTTTTTGCCACCACGCAGACACTCATAACCAAATGGAGCGCCACCGCCTGCATAACCACCGCCCTTTGCTTTCTGCAATCGTCCACGTTTTAATTTCAATGCTATCTCCAACCGCTCATACACGTCCAACAGTTCAAACATACCATTTACAAAAATCTCATTAGGATTTTGCGTGTAGATAGAATAATTCGGTCTGTCGATTGCTCTGATATCTACATTGTTCTTTTTAAGTTCCCTATGTAACAGAACTTTCACCAAGTCTGACCGCCACAGACGGTTTGTGAACAGCACAATAATATATTGAATTTTATTTTCTTTCAATGAAGCAAGCATATCAAGCAGACCGTCACGCTCAATACTCATTTCGTCCTCGTTGGCTTTCGCTCCGCTGATACCCTCGTCCTTGAAAATCTCTACCAAGTTGTAACTTTTGGAACTGCAATATTTTTCAATCTCTGCACGTTGCTCCGCTAGGGAATATCCCTGTTTGACCTGTCCTTCTGTTGATACCCTTATGTAACCATATACATTTACAATGTTGTTTTCCATGTAACCGAACCTCCGTTATAAAATTATTTATTATAACAGCAATTCAAATTCCGGTTATAAAACAAGGAAACAACAATTTCAATAAAATTGAAAAATCTTTGTGTACTTCTGTATTTGTATTTTTCTAATTGCCTATACAGTTATTCAGCTTATCCATTTTCCCTTAAACCCTTCCAAATCTATAGCAAAAGACCGCTCACAAATACATATCAGACTTCGTCATCCTCTTTTCTTCTTCCCATATTGAAAAAATAAACTTTAATCTTTCCTTCATTGTCCATTACTGCATCCTCAAGTTTTATATCCGTTCCTATATGAGAATCAGACAAATACCATATTCCTTTATCGTTATAAATTTCATAGATTTTATTTCTATACACAACGCTATCATCCTTAGCTATTCGTTTTCCATCAGAATCAAAAAAATTTGTGTACCGAATAGTATTGTAATACCATCTATTTTCATTTTGCTTATACAATCTGCTTATAAAACGAAACAACGCACCTATTGCAACAAAAGCATAAACCCATAAATTCTCACCCTGCATAACATTGCTACCTTTTATGCATTGTAAAATATCTTGTACTGTTTTAAGTAAGATTGTGCTGTGGAAAAATATTTCAAAAGCATCTTCTGCCGTAAGCCATACTGGAAATATATCTTTATCCCATCTAGTTTTCATTTCAACTGCTATTATCTTTATTATTGGTTTACTTACTAAAAAATAAATGAAATATGCAACAATAGTTCTAAACATATTGTGCATAGACAAAAAATCACATATTTCCTGTGGCATCCCAATCCCCATATCGGCATTGTATGAAATCATTGCTTTAAGTCCACATTTCTCCATTAAATATAGTAAACATACAGCCACAAAAGAAAGCGTCTTTAACAAGTACACTATTTTTCCAGCCGAATCCTTTCCTTGTATCATTTGCGTTGTATCTTTATATATTTCTTTCAAATTACTATAAAAACTCATTTTTTCTCCTTTGTTTACCCTCAAATTCATTTACTTAATCCCAAAACCGAAATAAGTAAATCAGAGGTAAAAACTTAATTACAAATTATTCAAAAGCCCTATTTTACTAAGTTCCCACAATTTTATAGAATACTGCCGTGACAAATGAAAAGTATTTTAATCATAGTTTTGTTTCTCCTTGATTTGCCCCAGAATGCCCTGTTTTGCAAAGGATTTCGGGGATTTGTGAAATGTGTGTATTGGCTGACATCTTGGCAAAATAGGGCAAGATGGAGCAAGTTATTGCGAGCTGTTAGTAGTAAAGTTGGTAGTAAAATGGAAATTCTTACTAAGGATTTTCCCTTCTTTTACTTCTTTCACTTTTGATGCCAATTTTGAAAATTCAATTCTATTCCCAGTATTACCTATTTCAATTTCTCTAATTGAAGTTTCCCAGATATTCAGGCATATTTCCAACATACAGCCATCTATAATATTAGAATTATCATCCATAACTAACTTAGGTACTTCCGACTCAGCACATAAATGACCATCACAACTTCCATCTATCCAATGTTTACATGACTTAATGCCATAATAACTATCTGCACACTGTATGGAATTAGGATATAAATTATATTTTGACTTATATCCTATTACCTGATTTACAACTGATTGTATCTCATTTTCCAAAAAAATTTCATTTTGATTAACTCCTGCTACATTATAAAAAACTTCGTTATCCGTTATTGTAAATAACGGATAAAACCTATTAAACTCTTCTCCTGTAAATTCCTTTGGATTAGCCATCGGATACGTTAAACACCATGGATGTTTCTTTTTGTAATGAATTGCTCTTGACATTTCTTGACTTATGGACAAATCACATTGCTTTGCATACTCTTCTGCTGGTTTCCAAAGTTCATCCCATCCCTCAAATTGACATTTCTTTAACACTTGCGATGTATATTGCCAAAATGATTCATCTTCAAATATATTATATTCTGGTCTGTTATCTTTCAGAAACTCAACTATTTTTATAAATCTCCATCCCGGATGATAATTTACCATACTTGCTCTATCATTAGCTCTTGGTAAATGCGAAAAACACAGAGATAACTCACAAGCAATGGGAAATTCTTCTAATCTATCCATACCTAGTTGCTCAACAAAATAATACAGTACAACATAATATCTTGGAGAAAGAAAATCTGGATTTATTGTATCATTGATATCTTTGTTTTCCACCAAAAAAGCTAATATGGCTTCTTCATATTTTGCAAAACTTTCAATAATATCAAGACCATTTAATAAATACTTTTTTCCATTAACTTTAATTTGCGGAAGCAAATCATTTTTATTATCGATTCCCAACAATTTCAGTTCTTCTTTTGTAAGCGCAATTCCATCGGTAACATCAGATAACCTCTTAGCAAAATCTTGCATCATAATACTACAAAGTACCCTTATACTATTTTCATTGTTTTCCAGATATTCTGATACCGGAATCTTCTTTTTTGTCACCAAATTATTCTCTAACCACATACCTAAAATCTCTGATGAATATGTTCTATTTGCTCCCCATTTCATATGACCATAAGGAGTAAAAATATATTGTAAATAATGAAATCGTTCATGAAATGCAATTTGGTATTTATTTGCTACATCTTCCTTTGGCATAAATAATCTTGAACTCATTTGTTCAGGAAAAAATTGCCCATTTACAGTTAACAACTTCAAATCATCTTTAAAAAAATCTATTTTTAATTTAATTGATACCACCTCTTTTGTATAAAAAATACAATATATATTATATCCTCAAAACCGACTTTTTTCCATAGAAAAACGCCCCAGTCAAACCAGAGCGTCATCCATCCTCTCCATTAAATTACTTTAAACATCTTCTGCGACATCGGTTTCTCATTCTTCTTTTCAATCTCCGCCTGTGCCTTTCGGAAGTATTCCAGCCGTTTCAGTTCTTCCTCAGCATCATCAAATCCGATATGCGTGTACACATTCATTGTGACTGATATATCCGAATGCCCCATGA
>USBB01000055.1 GCA_900552795.1 uncultured Eubacterium sp. | reverse complement strand
CTAAATTTTCGGATTTAATCCGCAACAAAATAAATATGGAAGTAGATACTAGTGCATTAGATCAGGAAATAGAAAATTATAAAATACAATTAAGAAAGCTATATCATAATAAAGATACTATTTTATCAGATATGGATTCTCTTGATTATGAGGATAAGCATTATCAGCGAAGAAAAATAGATTTAGAGAACCATTTGTACAAGACTTATGATAAAATAGATGATGCAGAGGAACTGCTGGTATCTGCAAAGGCTAAGAAACGTTCTCTGCTGGCAGATAAGATTACAGGTGATAACATTTACAAGGCACTCGTGTTCTTTGATAAATTGTATGCTCAAATGAACGAAGCAGAGAAACGGGAGTTCCTGTCGCAGTTAGTGGATAATGTGCAGATTTACGAAGAACGCAAAGAGAATGGTCAGTGGCTGAAATCTATAGAATTTAAGTTGCCGATTATAGAAAAAGAGTTTACACTAAGTTTGGACAATGATACACAAAATGAAACGGTAGTAATGCTTTCCCACAAAAAACTGATAGCGTAATCAACGTAAAAGTCGAGTTTGGCGAGGGGGAGGGCAAAGTGCCGCTTGATAATATTGCCAAGAGAGCCGAAGCGTACAAGCCGAAAGAGCGAGTGACCTATAAGAGGATTAAGGAGTACATAGAAGCAAAATACGGCTTCAAAGTACGGCTTCAAAGTACGGCTTCAAAGTACATACCGCATACATCGCAGAAGTAAAGCGGGATTTAGGCTTGCCGATGTATGATGCCCCTAATGCGGTGGAAGAATTAAAGCAGCCGAGGAAACATCCGACACCAGAGAAAGTGGAAGCTATAAAGGACGCGTTGAAGCATTTTGAACTAATCTAAATATAAAATCGGATACCATTATAGCCGTTTGTTCAGTTTTTGAATAGGCGGCTATTTGGCTATCTGGATTTTTAGAACTATCGAATAAGCAGAAAAGGTTGTATAATATACGTGGACAAAGTGAAAATGTGTAAAAAAGCTATCTTGATTATATAGAGGAGAATAGTAAAATAAGTATGGGATTTTCTAAAAATGATTTTGACAAAGTAGATTTGCGGATTAAAAATATAACAGAACAGACTGTTGAACAAATAGAAGTAGATTCAGAATTGCCTCCAACAATAGAGCAATTAGAAGATAATAATAAAACCTATTCCATTATGGCAGCCATACTATTTATCGATATTCGTAAGTCAACACACTTAACGGAAAATAGTCAAGCAAAAAGTATGGTTAAAATATATCGTTCATTTATGAGAATGGCAGTTGATTGTGTTAGAAAAAATGGAGGAGTTACAAGACAATTTCTGGGTGACAGAATTATGGGTGTCTTTATTGACTCCATTGATAAAAACGGGAGTATAGTGGATAGTGCAGCAGATAAAGCAATCAATGCGGCAAGAAGTTTACAGACTGTGATTGATTATAGCTTAAATAAATATTTGAAAACTAATGTTAATGGGAAAGTTATTGAATGTGGTATTGGTATTGATTATGGAAAGGTTCTTGTCACTCAAGTTGGTATGTATGGCCTAGAAAGTGATGAAAATAGAGAGAATGAAGTGGATTGTGTATGGGTTGGCAATACAACAAATTATGCAAGCAAATATTCAGATATAGCATCTGGCGGAGAAATATTTATTTCAAATAATGTTTTCAAGCAAATGTCAGATGAGTACAGGGAAGTTTTTGTAAAATCAGCAAAATATAAAGGAAGAAAATTATTCCAAGGCTATGTGGCAAAGGATTATTATTTGGAGTTTTCAGAGGATTTAGGAAAACCAATCAAAATAGAAGAAGATACAACAGTAGAATCGGATACATTTGAAGGATTGGCAGATGGCATTAGAGAAATCGAGAGATTAAAAAATAGTCTGGTTCAACGAGAACGGGAATTAGCTATTTTAGAAGAAAGATTGAAGAAAGAAAATGATGAATTAAAGAGAAGGTTTTCGAATGAAAATAACGAAAAAATAAAGGCGATAAATGAAAGGGAAAAAGCGGAAGAACAGCTACAAACGGAAATTGAGACTACATATTCTTTTGTCAAAAAAATAATAAGTGGGTCATTTTGTAGACAACTTGAATATATCGATAATATTGGTATTAATAGATGGTTAGATATAGACGAATTTTATCATGAATTAGGAAAGAAGCAAGGATATAATGAAGATATAATAAATAATAGTGTTTTTGAATTTATTGAGATATATGCTTACTTTGGGCGATATCGTGCGTCATATAGATATATGGTTAGTATGGCAAAGGAAAATGATACATGGGTATATATAAATGAATCGACTTTTAAATGGGCATGTGAACAGAATCTAGGTTGGCAAGTTATTGATGCAATGGAGAATAGCCTTAAAAATAATAAAATACGATATGAACATATAAAAGATTATGAAGAAAAAATTAGTAAATTGAAGAAAATAAGGGGATTTTAAATTATGGCACAGAATGACAATCAACAGCAAGAAAATAGAGCGTTTAAAAAAGAAGATGCTTATGAAACACTGGGTATCATAAATACATGGATAGGAAATATGGATACCAAGGTTTCATTTGCATTAGCATTAGCAGGAGTTTTAATAGGTGTTATATTTGAAAAGGGCATGCCCAGTGCATTTGAAAGAATAACAGAGGTATCAAAACTGGCAGAATTATCTGGAGGAGAAATTATTGCAGCCATTCTGGTTGCACTGCTATATTTATCAAGCTTTATTTCTATTTTATGTTTTATGTTATCTATTATTGCAAGAGTGAAAAATCTTAATAGTGCACCATCTATTTTTTTCTTTGGCTCTATTGGAAATATGACATTGGAGAATTATAAGAGTGCCGTAAAAGATATGGACGAAAAAGAAATGATAGATGATTTAGAAGAACAGATACATACAAATTCGAAAATATGTAGTCTAAAAGCAAAATGGTATAACAAGGGAATAAAATTTTTATTAGCAACAGTTATTCTGTGGTTTGTGTGTATGATATTTCAGTTAATATAGAAGGAAAATTATGGAAGTACAGCATCACATTGACAGACAGCAACGGCGGCATTGGCGTGGAGCTGATGCCGCTTTTCATATGGGTATTAGTTATGGAGTTTTCCGTAGGAAACTGATATAATTATAAAAACGAGAGGAGGTAAAATATGGTCAATAATGTGTTTGTTCAGTGTAATGCTTGTAAAATGAAGATAAATCTTCGTGTTCAAATTGGATTATTTGATATTCCTTTTCATGTCCGTTGCCCCAAGTGTCATTCTACTATATATGGAAAAGTTTTTGTAGAAGATAATAATATCAATGTTGAAAATGCTGATATTGTACAATGTGATGATGAGGAATTTTACTCGGTTGAATTATCAGCCGAATTCCCTACCAGAAAAGCCACCCACAAAAAACTAAATGAAATTGAGCTTTCTCCATATATGCGAAATCTTTTACTTTACGGGAGTAATGAAAAGGCAATAGAGGAAACACAAAAAACCATGTATTTTGCTAATTTTGTTAAGTCTGGATTGAGTGAGATGAAACAAAATTTTGAGTTATTTTGGAATAACCAAGATAAGATACTCTTTGCAAGGGTTACGGACATGATTAAACAGTACCCGTATATTCCTTTTTCAGAAGTAAAAAACAACTTTGATGCGGCAGTAGCGTTACACCAACTTTTGCTAACCACAACAGGCATTTCAATCATTATTGGCAAAGATACTTTAGGAGAGTATACGAAAATAGGACAATTAGTAATTGAGGATAGAAATTATCTTACCCAGATTAGCGAATTTATTGCTAACAGCAAGATTGATTTCAATAGCATTGAAACAAAAGGATTCAAACTAATTGAGTTATTTGCTAAGGTATATGAGCAATTAATTCCCGTAATAGCTCTAAAAAATGGAGATTGTCTTGAAAATGTTGATAAAAATCAATTTGGCATTATGACGGCTAATTTTGATGAGCTAACAGATTTTTATGCCAAAAGTTATGAGTGGATATTTGATAATCTTAAAGTGATTTTGGGACTTAATAACATTTTTGTTCGGAATGATTCAACAAAATGTGTTAATGGCAAGACCTATCAAGATTTTATTAGGGAATCTAACGGAAATAAAATGAAAAATGGATATGTAGACGAAAAAGAACCATTTGGCAAACCTATTAGTAGTTTGAACAACCGAGTTAGAAACGCCATCCAACATTTTGATAGTGATATTGACTATGAAACACAATTGATTACTTTCAAAGACAGAAATAAGTCTGTTGATTTGTATTTAATAGATTTTGCGGATTTATGTATAGAAAATTTCCGCATTATATTTTATGTATTAGAGTTAGTATATAACTTGAGAAAAATAGATTTTATACAAAAGGGGATTGCTCCGAGTTTTGTTGCCAGTAAAATAAGAGTGGATGAGCAACAGCAAAAGAAAAAGAAAATCGGAAGAAACGAACCTTGTCCGTGTGGCAGTGGAAAAAAATATAAACGATGTTGCGGTAAATAATAAGTCTTTATATGGCGAGGAGGTACAAGTGTGGATTATGATTTCAAATGGATACGCCCTAATATGTCATTATATCATATAGATAAAAACAGCCCATTCTCAATAACATTATTAAACAGTGGTAACTTGGCAGACGACTTTAATAAATATGCAGAAGATTTTTTCAATGCGGCAGAGAGCGTAATTCATTATTTGGGCGAAGATGCAGCAGAAAACGGTGATATAGAAAAACTTGATTTATGGTATTTTGCGATGGTCTATTTATATAGACAAAGCATGGAACTTCTTTTGAAGGCAAATATATTTAAGATTGTCACAGCGGAAAATGATAGAAAGTTGATAATCGGTGACATACGGCATGACCTTAAACAAGGGTATGACAAATTATTAGAGCTAAAAGATTTAGAATATACAGATAACGATAATGCTAACTGGTTATGGAAATATTTAGCGGATATTTCAAGGATTGATAAAGAATCTGATATGTTCCGTTATCCTTTTGGCAATAATCTTAATGTTTTATTTGATAAGCAGACGCATATTTCTTTAGCGGCAACTCATGATAATATGAATAAAGCCTTTAATATTTTGAGTGAGCTATATAAGACGGGAAATTTTACAGAGCAGGAATATGAAGCATATTCACCACAGTTAATTATTGAAGGTGGACATTACTACCAGCAAAGCGTTGTCGGCTATAAATATGCACAGCATTCGTTTTACCCTTACTATTCCTCGTATGAAGAAGTAGGGAATTTTTTAAAAGAAAAAATTGTGGACGACAATAAAAAAGAATTGTTTATGCCAATGTGCTATATGTATCGTAATGCAGTTGAGCTTGGTTTAAAAAGGATAATTATTGAAGATAGCCACATAGAGAGAACAAAGGCGTTGAAGATACTTCGACGAAAAAAGCATAGCATACTTGGACTTTGGAACAGTATTGTCGATGAAGTTGACAAATATTCCAATGCACCAGATGATGATACTACTTTAAATGATACAACACAGTATATCCAAGCGTTTCATGATTTTGACCAAAGTTCTGATTTGTTTAGGTATCCATGTAATAAAAATTTGCAGGTTTACTTTTCAGAAGAAAAGATATTAGACATAGAGAATGTAGCTTCTTGTTTTGAAGAACTATGCAATTTTTTGGATGCTGTTGATAGTATGCTAAGTGAAATTAAGGATTATGAAGCAGAAATGGCATCATATTACGATTACTATTAAATTGAAAATTCATACAAAAAACGATTGTCAACTTGATTTTAATGACGAAGATTTTGGGGATGATACGATTGTAGAGTTGGAAGAAATCCGGAAAAATATGATAAGCAGATTAACGCATGGTATGAGCTGGCATTACATGATGAGAATGAAGAGATACAGCATCATGCAGCAGATTCCTTATTTGGATTTTATTTACGTAAGAAGAATTACACCAAGGCGGAAAAATATCTGGACTATTTTTCAGAACACGATCCTATGAAAAGTTATTATCAGGGAAGATTACTCCATGAGCAGGGAAAAATCAAAGAAGCATATGAGAAATATGAAAATGTTATTTTTTACGGCTTTAGTACACTTAATTTTGTTCTTTCCACAATGGCTGGACTGGCATTGCGGGAAAATGATATCGGTTATGCGAGATTTCTGTCAGGGAAAGTACAGGCAGTTGCCCATACATTGGAAATGGGAAAATATAATGAGTATTCGCCAATGCTTGATATTGTATGTGCAGGGAAAGATGTAGAGGGAACATATAAGGTGGTAAAACATCTTCTTGATAATGTGGGTACTATGTATGATTTTAGAAAGTCCGGTTTATATAAGCATATGAAGTTCAGAGATATTGATGAAGCTATATTAGATGGTGTAAAAGAAAAACTTCTTGAAGGATTCAGAAATGAGGAAGAATTCGGCTACATGGCAGGATATGAACCGTGGGAGAAATTAATTTTTGACAGATAAGCCTTTTTGAAAACTGTCGTTTGGTAAAATCTATTCCATTTTTAAAAGCCTTGCGATAAAATATGTTCTGTGAATTATTCACAAGATAATATTTTAAGGAGGCTTGGCA
>USBB01000054.1 GCA_900552795.1 uncultured Eubacterium sp. | reverse complement strand
GCTGGGAGAAGCCTTTGACTGGCCGGTACCGGTAACAATGATGTTGAGTCTTGCAACAGGAATTACAGTAAGTATTTCGGGAAATAAGTTGTTATTTAAAAATGCAGATGGAATAGAGATTGGGGCAAAGACGCTGAGTGATGCTGAGGTTAAAAAAATCGGGGATGTGTTGGATGAAACAACAAATTCTAGCTTTGCAAATAAAAATTTGGGAGAAGTGTTAAAACAGCAGGGATTAACATTAGAAGAATTTAATAAGTTAAGATTGACGGATGTAAAGGATTTAACAAAGGAGCAAATCGCACAGATGAAGGCAATACACGAGGCAGTTCCAAAGATAGATGCTAACACTTATATTCAAAAGACAATACCGGCTTCGGATATAGACAAGTATATAGGAGAAGATGGCTGGTCTACAATTGGCGGTTATGTGGCAATATATGATGATGTATCACACATAAAAGGATATGATAATGTTGTGGAGTCGTCGCGACTTGATTATGTAACAGGTGATGGAGTAAGACCGTATCCGGAAGGTGGAGATACTTATGCATATATTAAATTCAAGACAACAGATGCAGAAAAAATAAAGACACCATATGGGGAAATATTCGGTGGAACAAATACAGATGGTCCTCCTTGTACATTAAATGGATTTACAGGTGCAAGGAATGGGCAAATTATACCCGAGTGGTCTTTAAGTGGTGAATATGTAAAACCTAAGAAAGGTGCGGAATTACATAAAGTTGTTAATGGAAAAGATACTGTTGTTGCAATATTTGATGGTAAACATTTTGTAGAAGTGAAAGGAAAATAGAAAATGATAAAAAATGGAGAATTTTGTGTATATAATGGAAATGAGTACGAATTAAATGAGGATAATGATGGAAACTTAATAATAATTACAACAAATCGCGAAATAATAGATGCAACGTTTGTTGATGAATATAATAGCGGAGTATATAGTAAAATAATTTCGCCAAATGAAATTCAAGAAGCATATGAGTGTAGAACTTATGGTTTGATTAATGGTTATAAGGTTAGTATTAGGAAAGAGTTGAAAGATACTTTTTTTGTAGGCACAGGTGATAGAAAAATTGCTGATATACTTGGATTGAATAGAACAGATAAGTACTTGTATGAGAAAGAAATTGCCAAGGATAAAATAGAAGTAGTTCAAGAAAAAAAGAAAATAGAAGTATGATTGAATCAAAATAATGCATACTGCACGGGAAAACTTGAAAAATGGTGAATAGAAAGTAATAAAATGAAAACATTAGGAAAAATAGCAATATAAGTATGTAGAATTAAAAGATGTAGATTGTATTGTTCAGAAGTGGACACCATATAAGGAAAATATATGATAAAACATTACTAACCTAAAAATTGACATAAAAATGCAAATACGATAAAATATTGTGTATAAAAGGGCACACTTATGGAAACGTAAGGTCGCAAAGCTAGAGTCTAACACGGAGTAACATTTATGTAACGACAGATCGGCTGCAACATCCGGTAATATCGGACGCTGCAGCCTTTTTGTATATAAAATTTTATCTAAAGGGAGGAAAAATGAGAAATATTACTTTTGCAATTTACAAAGGAATCGAATACTCTGCTGGAATTAAAAAAGATGGTAGAATTGTTTTGCGGTCAGAGGATGATGCTAGTAAAAAAGAGGGGTTTGTAGAAAAAGAGATTGGAAATAATAGAATATATATAAAGTATGTTCAAAAAGATGAAATTGAGGAAATATATGATAAAAAAACATATGCTGTTTATGAAGGATATAAGTTTATAGTAGTTGATGAAACGGAAAAACAAATTTTAATATTAACAATGAAGGGTGATTACCAAGAGTGGATTCGTTTAGGGATGGAGTGCATAGATAAGGGGATGTATCAAAAATGGATTAATAAAAATGAGGCGGAAATTGAAGTATTAAAAGAAAAAATATAATAAGTGTATTGTAATTATGAGAAGAACGATAAAAAACGGTAGATTTTGTATATATAATGGAAATGAATTTAAGGTAAATAGGGATAGTGATGGAAATACAATTATCCTTACTAAAAATGATAAAATAATCGACTCAACATTTATAGATAAAAACGGAAGTGGTGTTTATAGTAAAAAAGTTTCATTAGAAGAAATAGAAGAGTTGTACAGATATGCAACATATGCAGTAATAAATAATTATAAAGTTAACGTAGAAAAAGAAAATGAAGAATATTATTTTGTGGGAACAGCAGACTGTAAAGTAGCAGGAGCCTTGGGGTTACAAAGAGGAGAATTTTTAGGAAACTCAGTAGATTCGTTTGAATCAAGGGCATTAGCACCTCATAGTGAAGGGGCAGAAATTCATTATTATCAATTAGTAGAAGATTATGAATTTACAACTGGAAAAGATGCACCTTGGTTTGGAAGTGAGGGAGGAGCACAACAGTATGTTGTTTATAAGCCAGATGGATCAAAGTATACTATAAAAGAGTTGGAAGAAACAGGTATAATAGAAGATGTCACAGAGTTGGTAAATAAAGGAGAGATTGTAATTGAGTAATGCACAACACGTATTGAATAAAGAAAATTTAAAAATAGAAAACAAGATAATTACAGAGATGAAAGGAAAAGTAGACCTAGAAAACTATATTTCTATAGTCAATGAAAACGATGTATATGTTGTTAATGAAAATCATCGCGGTAGCAAAAAAGTAAAGTATACAACGGATAATTATGAAAAGGCAGTTATATTTGGAATAGTAAGTTACAAGAAGTTAAATGATAAAATTATAGATCGAGAAAAGGTAAGAGAATTGCGTAAAGCAGTTAATGAAAATGATATAAAATTTGTAAACCAATGTTTTGATGAATTTACAAACATATTTAGTGAAGGCTTCTTTCAAATAAACAAGATATGTATTATAAAAGAGGATGAAAAAGCCAATGTTATTTTTAATGACAACAAAATAGTTGAAAAAGCGTCATTAAGTAGAGCCTTTGTAGCAGCTTTTAACTATTGTAAAAATTATCAAAAAATTATAGACTTTTGTAATAAGTATAAGGAAGTGTTAAAACTATTAAGTATTGATGAAAATGATATTGTAAATGCATATATGTTTTAGTAATGTTATGAATACAAGAAAACGATGTTGTTAATATGTTTGCCTCTAACTGGGCAGTAATGATAACGATAATGTTGGAGTTGCAATAGAAATTACGGTGAGAGTTATATAGGTGTAGAACGTATGGAATTATAAAAAACATTAAAGCTAATGTAGAAAAAATGAAGAATATTATTTTGTGAAAAACTCCTTAAGCAAGACGTGGAGATTATAGAGGAAAAAGAGAAGATAGAACTATAGACAGGATATAGTTTTATGGATATTAGGAAATGCAACCTGTGATGTGGGAGCACTGGGAGAAACCTTTGACTGGCCGGTGCCTATAACAATGATGCTGAGTCTTGCAGTAGGAATCACGGTAAGTATTTCGGGAAATAAATTGCTGTTTAAAAATGCAGATGGAATAGAGATTGGGGCAAAGACGCTGAGCGATGATGAAATTAAGATTGTTGAAAAGGAGATAGAAAAAAATACCAGAACGGAAATTCTTTCAAGTGAAGAGGCAGAAGAAATAGCCTTTAATGCAATTCAGGGGGCAGATAAAGCTGATACAGTTGTATTGGGTAAATTCGACGCTTTAAAAGATGCAAATGAAAATTTTGTTTATGATGCAAATGGAAATCTTATACCAACAGATAAATCTTATAATAAAGTTGCAGAACAAATGGGAGCACAGTATTTTCAGTTGGATAATTGGGATGAACTTGCTGCTAAATATGATGATAATGAAATTTGGAAAATAAATGAAAAATTTTTAGATATTCAAATTGCATCTGGTAGAGAAATATACTTGTCTGCAAATCCAGAAGAATTTATTGATGGTACCTCATTTTATTCTAAAGAGCTTCAGTATTTAGAAAAGCATGGATATCATTTTGTGAAGGAAGGAGATATATGGCATGCTGTTCAATAGCGAATTTTACGAGTTATATGTTAATACATTTGAAAAAAGTATAAAAGATATGTTTGGAACAGATATGAAACAGCGAGTAAAAACTTGTGCATTTCAACATATGGGAAGTTTTATTTTATCTTATGAGTATGTTCCATTAAATTATATTATTACTATAGAAAATGAGATGCGAACATTTAATGTTACCATAGAGGATAAAGAAAAGGCTTCGACTCCTTTAAGTAGAATAAAAAAATACGAAAGTGGTTTAAGTCAAGATAATATACATGAGGTTATTTGTTTATTAAAAGAAGTATTAAGAGAAAATGACTTTGATTTGTATATATACAAGGATGATAAAGTTTATATTAAGAATAAGCAAGGAGTAAAAAGAATAAAAAGAGTAAAAAGAAGTCAATAAAAGACTGACTATGGAGGTATATAAATGGAAAACAAGGTCTCAGAAAGATACTTAACATTAAGAGAACGGGTTTTAAGATATTCATATCGGGATATGAATTTAAGTTTGGACAACGATGAGCAGGTGTATATAGCAGTGTTTGATATACCATTAAAAAGTAATATTATTGGTTTTCAAACACAAACGTTAGCACTGGTTTTTGGACTTAATACGCATATTTACCATGGGAGCGGAAATGTTATGGTAGATTTAGAGAAAAATGCAGAAGTAATGAAAGCCATGCAATCTGTACTTATAAGTAGCCATCAGGTACTGGGCAGTATGGAAAAAACCGAGAACATAGAGTATTACGAAAGCAAAAATGTAAGGGTGTATCTAAAAACCAAAAAGGGTATTTATTTTAAGGAATTAGAAGGGGATAGTAAAGAAGATAGATTTCTATTAATGCTAATGAATCATGTATTGGGAGCGATTTCACAAATAAAAAAAGGAAAATTATGAACTATGATGTTTTAATTAATACTGCAATTGAAAAAAATGAGGTTTTACAGTTATTACGTGGAGAAAAAGAATATGAAGTTATAGTGTCAGAATTTTCACCAGATATTTTTCCAACAGATATCACATCTGTGTTAGTAGAGTGTTTTTATAAGCAGATTAAAAAGATTGAAAATATTGAAAAGATTTTTACAACAGGACTTGAAAAATTATTATTAGGAGATGCCAGTGATGTTTATATAGCAGTGTTATACTTTGATGCTTGTATTTTTCAGGAAGAAAGAAATAAAGCGACTTTTACATTAGACAGAAAAATAATTGCAGAGAAGATAAGAACAGCACTAAATGAAAAAAAGGAACAATTGCAGGAAAGTGTTACATATAAGAATGGAATGACAAAAAAGAATCCATGGAAAAATATTGAAAATTTTAATAATTACTATTGCAAGAAGTACGACTTTAATATTATTGAATAGGAGATGGCAAAGAAGATAGATTTCTATTAATGCTAATGAATCATGTACGGTAAGTATTTCCGGGAATAAGCTGTTGCTTAAAAATGCAGAGGGGATAGAGATAGGGACTAGGACACTGAATAATGATGAGCTTAAGAGGATTGGTCAGACGATAGAGGAAGGGAATTATTCAAATTTAACAGATTTGGTATCGGCAAAAGAAGCAGAGGTGTATCTGCATTTTCTGGAAAGTGGAAGTACTGCGGGAATGATAGAGGCAGAACTTAGAGCAGTGCGGAAGATAGAAGAACTTATTCAGTCGAATAAGATAGATTATAATGGGATATTAAGGATACGAAATAAGACGGTAAAGTCTGATGTTGAAGTAGTAAGAAAAACAACAGAAGACAGTGTAGAAGATGTGGGGAGACCAGCTATGGGAAGTCAAGCGAAAAATTAAACTGGGACGCAATTGTTAGTAAGAAAGGTGAAACCAGGGTTGAGCATATTAAGCGACATACGGTTCAAAATAATAGTCGAGAAACACATAGTGTATTTAACGGGAATCCGATAGATATGGTAAATGATGCATGGGAACAACGTCATTTGGTTGAACCGATATCGGATGGAATGGGAGGAACAATTTATAACATTCCGTACAAAAATGCAGGCTATGAAAGTGGATATATTAATACTGGTGCTCAAATGGATTATATAACAATAGTAACGCTGGATGAAAGTACTGATTTAATAACCGCATTTCCGTCTTTTGGAGATTATCATAAGTGATAGGAGGAACCTAAAATGTATAATATTGGTTACTGTAAGATATGCAAGCAAGGCTTACTTGAAATTGTAAAAGATAAATTAACTAAAAAAATATTTATATGTTGTGATGAATGCGAAGCAGAGTGGAATAATCCAGAGGATGCATTAAAAGGTATCAATGGAACAAGAAATAAACATGGAGAAATAGAATATCCAAATATAGAAGATATACTAAGAGAAAAATGGAGTGTTTCAATAAATGAGCATCACAACTAAGCCTCCCCACAGGCAGGCATAAATCCTAGTCTTACTACCAGACATTAACAAAAACTTTTAGGCTCATAAGGCTTACCATCCCGTAATACGGCATAGATTACGGTGGTAAGCTTTCTTGCCACTGCACCGGTGGCAGTTAAGTGGTGCTTTCCCTGCTCCCGTTTCTTTTTATAATAGGCATTTAAAGGACTGTTGTGAAAAGAACAGGTGGTTGCAGCAAGGAAGATTGCATGTCTCAGGTAAGGTGAACCCCGTTTGGACATGTGATTATGAGTGCTGCTAAATTCACCGGAT
>USBB01000053.1 GCA_900552795.1 uncultured Eubacterium sp. | reverse complement strand
TCATGTGCTTCGCTGATAAAATTGATTGTCTGTTCCTTTTTGTTTTCTGCTCCTAACGCTGTGTTGTTCATAGTGAACCTCCTTTTAAACTGAATTGAAAAAGGCACTCCTAATGGAATGCCCTAATATAAAAAATAGGGACACTCTTTCAAGTATCCCTACGTTCTATCAACATATCTGATAGTTCTCTATTTACTTTCATATTCAGAATTATTTGTGTTCCCACAACCGAGGTCTAATGCCACAACAACCGTTACCTTCCTCACAAGCTCTTTTTCCCTGTGATTTTCAGCAATCCTGTTGAAGCTGAAAAGCTCTACAAAGTGCGTAAATTCAAGGATTTCTACATATCCTTTCTGTGTAGTCCTACCACAGTCTCCACATGCGGTGAAAGTTATTTCTTATACTAAATAGCGAAACTATCACCTTTTGCGAAAAAGTTTATGCCTCACTGGAGGGGTAAATTTTTACCCCTGTAAGAATATTTTTTTATATTTTAAATATTATAATGGCTACACAACTTAACTAGCATCGTTTACGCTAACAATACCGCTTGCATAATATATTCAAAATCGAGAAAGAACCAATATCATTGAATTTTTTCTATATTCTTTTTTAAAGGGATTGCTCCCCAAGCCACTAATTCATCAGCATATGGTTCAAAAAAATCATTAAGCAAAAAAATCTTTTTACCAAAATAAAAGGCAATCGCAATCTCAGCAAATGTATTAGCACCTATATAATTTTGAATTCCTTTCTTGAAATTATTAACAACAAGTATTGCATATGTATTATCATCTGCAATTGCATCAAAATGCCTTTGAGAAACCATTTTTTTGTAGGCATTAATTTCCTCCGGTTTAATACTATCCCAGTCATCTTCCTCTGGTAATATTGCTCTAAATCCCTTTTGTTCTATAGGAGTAGAATATTTCTTCATATCCTCTAAAAACTGCATGCTTCCTGATATAACAATATTTTTCATAAGTCCTCATCCTTTCTAATAATAAAACTTATTATTCTCCAAATTTTTTATTAATTCTCTTGTAATTAAATTATCTTCTTCCAAATAGGGTGGCAATTTTTTGTTATATTTAATATAACTGATAAAATTCTCTATAGATAACACACTACCTTTTGGCACATAAATTGGTACATCTATAGGATATTCCATATAATATAATGGAACTTTTCTCTCAATCAACCTACCTATTTCGTAGCAAGTTGTTTTACCAACATATCCTCCTGGATCCCATACATATACAAAGTCTGATTGAAATGCACGATGAAAAACCATTGTTTGTATATCTACATGAGTATAATTAGGATTATCCGATGATAATATTACAAATCCTTGTTCATTTCGCTCTATCCTTGAACTTTTAGGAGAAAGGATTTTATGCCCGTTCTCCTCAAACAATTGAATAGCAGATATAATATCATTGTAATATTTTCTAAAACTTCCAATAATACATCCTGTCATATTAATCCCCATTCTGAAGTTTCCCACACCATATCTATATTTATGTATTAAAATCTCCAACAGATAGCCAATCGCAACCTGAATCATCAATTTTTATTCCAATTGTTTTTAGCCTCGACACAAATGCTTGCCTTTTTTCCGGTTGATTATTTAAATTAATGTAATTAATACCCGCAAAATCGCTAATATCCCTTTGCTTCCCAATACGTACAATTATTGTTGAATCTGGATATAATGCCATAGCCATACCAGCTTCAATAAGTACATTCTGTCTGGGCTGTGATTCAAAATCAAAGTTTTCTCCTGCTTCCCAAAATTCCTCTTTTAATTTAGCTAAATCATCTCCTGTAAATAATACTATAATACCATTTGAATTTTTCATTCCGGCCTTAATTACCTCTAATGTCGTTGGCGCTCCTTTGTTTGTCATCTTGACTGCGCTTTCCCATTCCAAAGGTCTAACATTCAATGAACGCAAAAATATGAAAACATTTTGTTTGATTTTCATGTTTCGACCATGTACAACGAACACAGTCTTTTCCTTTTCTTCCATATTACACCTCTCCTTATCTTGACTCTTATTTAGTTTCTGTATCTCATCTGTTACAATTTGTATCCTTTTTATATACAAATTATAATCTTGCATAAATATATCACTATATCTGTTCAATTTATTAATTAGTTTATTAAAACTAACAATTCTTTCCTTTGGATTTCTATATTTTTTTTCATAAGATGATACCCAAACTTCTATACTATGTAAAAATATTAACTGCTCATCACTTTTTATAATCATCTCTAATAAAATAGTCGGGCATGTACATACAAATCTATACAGTCCAATTTGTTTATACAACTTAACCCAAAAAGATATATCTGCTAGTGGAGCATTATTCGATAAATAGTCATACGTATATATTCCACATATTAAGCCTGCTGGTATTGTTGCATCAAAATATTCCATGTATGATCTAATATAACACTCTGTTATCAATGTATTTACTGCATCTTGATCTCTTTCTGAAACACCCTGTTTTTGATATACCGGATCAAACAAATGATGTGTAATAGCCATTTTCCCACGTTCCTCAATAACCTCCTGTAAATAAGGGATATTACTTTTTTCTTCAATCAAATTATACACTTGCAATTTATCCAGCATTTCATTGGCTATGTATATTGTTGTATTCTCTTTCTTAGGCACAAACATAACACCACTCTCAGCTAATACATGCCATAAGTTATTAAAATAATTTGGAAAAAGAGAAGCCTTTCCTTTATACTGCTCCTGCTTGGCACTAACCATCTTTATAATGCTGTCATATGTAATTGCTATAACAAATTTACCTTCAACAAAAAAATTATAAAATTCTTCAAATATTGCATATGCGTATTTACTTTCAAACAGAAAAGAAGCCGATAAAATCAAGTCTCCTGGTGAATTTAATAAAATAAAACGTACATCCCTACTAATTGATTCTTCTATAACTCTATTATAAGCCCCCTGCGTTTCTAGTAATTCTCGATCTAAGAAATGAAGGAAACAATCTTTAAATTCAATACTCACAAAGTCACCTCCCACTTATCAGATAAAAGGTGTTCAACTTGATATTATTTATTGTTTACCTTTCCTCTTAAACTATTAACAACGTATTTTTCATATTATTTGTACAAAACAAAAAAAGTCTAATTGAAAGAAAAACTTCAATTAGACAGAGCAACTCTTTGCCCAACCTACAAAAGTAGATTACGGATATCATTTTTATTGTACCCTCTCTACAGCAAAAAGTCAATTATTTTTAATTATTTTCAATAAATCCAAAAATGAATTTCTAAATTCCACCGCCCAATGGGGCATTAAGAAGTGAAAAGTTTATTTCTATTTCCCCAGGGATAAAATGGAACTTAGTCTTACCCTACGGAATCAAGCGATTCATGGGTAGAGAAAACGTATAAGTTGAAATCACCTCATCTCCTTTGTTTACCCTCTTTTTTCCGGCATGATTAAATTCCATCGGAAAATCGTTGTTTTCAAAGTAAAAATAAACTTTTCACTTCAGCATTTTCAATAAATAAAAACAATCAAGAATCACAACTCCAATCTACATCTGTTAATTTATCTTCCAAAAAGTAGATAAAGAATTTTACATTAGTCATAACTTATTGCTTTATATTTGCGAATCAATTTTGTCCAATGAAAAATCTTCACTCCTTCTGCATATAATACGCAACTTATAAGGCGCTTTTATTTTATACGAACTTAATTTATAAGACCAAATCATCATATCAAGTAATTCCTGCTGAGGAATTGATGCACCTGAGCCTCCGTCAAAGCGAGTTAATCCAGCTCCTAAAATCGGTATACACACATCTTGTTGCCCATAATACTTATCTATTTCTTCCCATAATATTGATAAGCACTCCAAATACTCTTCGCGTGTAAAAAATCTACCTAATCCATTTTTATCTAGTTTAGCAAATGCCAGCAGCAGGTCATCCCCATTAGGTACTATTCTCCCTGATTCATACCGTTCTTTACTCTGGTATTTCGATTTACTCTTAAGGGGCTTTAGTTGTGAACCTGATATTAATGATCGTATATTTATATTCGGGTTAGCACTTAAGTATTGTCCACAAATCGAAGTCGATTTTATATCAGCCGGCGCATTTCCAATATGTGTTGAAAAACATTCATCAAAATTAATTACCCTTTTACATTTTTTAGTTTTGAGCAAATCTCCATATTCCACTGTAATCTTATAATTGTTCCCTTTTATACTAATTTTATTTCTTAAAAGCAAATATACTTTATATCCAATCGCTGTAATAAACCATATAATCACAAAAGTAAGTACACGATTCATGATAATATTGATTTCTAAAGTATAGTCCCTTAAGCCAAACTGTTTAAGAACGCCTTCCGATATCAATATAACCTTTCCAAATATAGCTTCCGGTACGAAAGTAAAAACTACAGAAATGGCGGCAAAAGCATATGCCGCACTTTTCTTTAATAAATCACTCAAAAGCCAAGCACCTCTTTTATGTATGAATAATCTCCCACTTTTTCTCCCCATAAATTTTTCGTCCAGAAAGGTCTTGCGCTATCTGCATAATTTTTCATATAAGAAGGAAGCCAATCTGGCTCTTTTCGTAAAGAATTATAAACCACAATAATTTTTTTATTTCGTTTTTCAGCCTGTTTAAATTCATGTTTCAAATATGAAAACGAATTAATACATCCTACATCATCATTCTCACCGGGAGTGGAAGTAAAATACACCTTACATGGTTTTGTGCCATTTGTATTTTGTTTATAAGGTGTACAATCGCAGAGCAATTGGTCGTTACCAGCTCGTCTGCAAGCACTCCCTGCAGTACGCAAAGCAGTCTTATCTCCAACAACAAAAATAACTGCAGATGAAGCATTAATCTGTCTATTGAATTCTCGTTTTAAATCGCATATACGGCAATCAGGATCTTTTGAAACGCTCCCCGATGCCACTTTAGACATATCAATAAAATCCACCTTGTGAAGATTATCGCTTCCCCATTTGTTTAACTCTTCAACAACGTCACGATCACCATCGTACATCGAATAATCTGCACTTATATATACTTGCTTACTCATTTTGTTCTATCCTCTCAATACATAATACTTAATAGTCACTTTATTGTTAGCACTCTATCTTGCCGAGTGCTAATTTAAATTATAACACTCTCTGGAAAATATTACAAGTAAACAATGCATAAATTTACAAGAAAAAGACCGATCAGGGATCGTGAATCTCCCAATCGGTCTCTTCTCTTACTCCTCTTCGTTTTTACATTCAATCTCCGTCCCGTCCAGAAACACCACCCACAATGTCTCATCCTCGAAAACCTTGATGTGGTCCAGTGTTTTCAGCATGAAGTCCGTATCCATCTCCGTCAAAGGCTCTGCCACATCTGTGTATTCTATGAACTTCTCTGCCCGATAGCATTCCAACAGGTTCTCGCTCTACAGCTGTTCCGTCCACTGCTCCATGAAATCCTCTCGGTTCTCCACCAGTGCATTCCAAGCCATCAGATAAGCCTTTATCAGCGTTTCTTCCTCTATGTGGCGGTTGGCACATCCCATAATTTCTTTGACCTTGTAGCGTTCACTGCACTGCCATACCTTACGGTCAACGCCCGTACTGCTCCGCCACCCTTTCCGTGCAATGTATATTCAGGATTGGGGTAGTGTTTTACTTTTTTGATATTTCTTCACATATTTTTTAACTCAAAAATATACTTGTTCTGCCGGGTATTCTGTTCTCATAATATTTCGTAACGTATCGAAATTAGTATTTCTTAAACGCCTTCCAGTTACATTTGTTTGCAAATAAAGTATATAGTCGTGCAAGTTTTGAAAATTTTCATTTTGAACATTAATATCTTTCCGTAAAAAACTTCCTATCGCAGTATTTACAGCTTTGACCTCATAATTTCTTACATTCCAATATGGATGTAATTCTAATTTTTCATATATTTCTTTTAGCATTCCATTCATTGGTTGCGGATCATTAATATGTAAAATCATTAATGAACGTGCAAACAAAATCAAACTTCTTAATTTAGAATTTTCTACATTTTTTTTATTCCTATTTCCAGTTCCACCATTACCTCTTCCTACACCATTGTTATCTTCTATGAAAATACTTCGCTTCTTTGGTACTGGTTTATTCCAACTCTTAAGCATTTTCCTTCCAACTGTCTCTGAAAAAACCGGGAAATATTGGATATCCTTGATTATGTCACAAACTCTAAACATTATGAAAGAATTTTCAATATCACGATTACCCGTTGCATAACTGCTGACAATTTTCCCAGGCAATAATTCTTCAAAAGACTCTACATCAACTTCAAAATCTTTTCCTATACTGATTCTAGCCTCTCCATTTTTACAATATTCTTTCTTAAAAATTGCAATCTCATATTCATTCGCTGTTCTCAATCTTTACCCTCCAATCTTATACTATTTTTGAAATAATTTCTTTAAATCTATCCCGATCCCATTAAAATTAGGCTCTAATAATATTGATTCTTTCAAATTTTTCCAAAATGACTTCTTTATACCATCATCAAAAAAGAATTCTCGAATATCCTCATCTAAGTATATGTTTTGCTCTTTACAGTCTATAAATTTGCTCTTACCATCATCAATACATGCTTCTCCTGTAAGAATAAAAGAAAAATTTCCTCTTGCCGAACGTAACTGCATTTGTACAACTTGAATATGGCTTTCGCAATCATAAAAAACATCATATTTAAAGTGCTTTTTCTTTTTTAAATTTTTATTATTATCAAAAGGATCTACAATATGTAATTCTGTCAATCTATAGTCTACAGGTAAAATAAAATTATAAATACCACAGCTTCCATATCCAGAACTCTCAACAGGTATAAACATATGCTCAAAACAAAAAAAAATCTTACCATAACTGTCTGTAAAATCTTTAATTTTACAAGTAGTAGAAAGCAACTGACATTTGTCAGAATTATATACTCTTAGCAATCCCACATCCTTATCTGTATTTCCCTTTACATCTGTACAAATATCAGATAATCTATCAACCACTATTCTATTATATTGATTAATGGGTATAAACCTATATGTTTTGAGCATTCCTTTCGTATCAATAA
The DNA here is from genome assembly GCA_900552795.1 of uncultured Eubacterium sp. GTDB lineage: Bacteria > Bacillota > Clostridia > Lachnospirales > Lachnospiraceae > Lachnospira. Next base: position 319 of record USBB01000053.1, on the reverse strand, counting down.
AGTCAGTTAATAAAATACTTAAATTCATATGTATCCTCCCTACACTTTGCCTTTTGCCAAAATGTATATCAACAATTCCGAAAATCTTACCCCTGGGGTAAATCAGTTTCCGCATGTGTCTTCTGCGGAAACTGAAACACACAACCATTTTTGCCACAAATCGGCGCACCCCTTTGATTTACCGGGCTTTTCTCGTCAGAAGAGTGACCGTCTCCACATGGCACGATACGTCCTGATTGATGTCAGTTTTCGGTAACCGTTCCAGACTAATGTGGACTGTAGCAAAATATCTCCGTTTGTTTGCGGAAACATATCAACA
>USBB01000052.1 GCA_900552795.1 uncultured Eubacterium sp. | reverse complement strand
GAAGGGAACGTAGGGTGTCTATTTCTGTTTCAGACAGTCTGTCATTTTCTATATAGGCAGACAGCATGGCAGTGATATCCCCGTCATAGTATCGTTCCAGAAAAGAGTTGCTTTCCTGGCCGATGTATTCGCTTTCTTTCACGACTGGGGTATAAACAAACACTCGGCTCTGTTTTTCATAAGTCAGAACGCCTTTTGTTACGAGACGTTTGATTAAAGTCTGTATCGTCTTAGGACTCCAGCTTGTGGTCTGTAATAATTTATCTGTTATTTCATTGGTACTGATCGGCGCATGTTTCCATACGATTTTCATAACTTCAAATTCAGCTTCAGAAATCTGTGGTAAATCGCTCATTTCAATTCTCTCCTTAAATCTTACGGCTGTAATAAATATATTATAGACGCTATTTATGTGGTTGTCAATTTCAGAAAAAACATATTGACTTGAAATCTTACTTGTGTAATAAATGAAGTATTACAAGGGTAAGATTTAGAGATGGCAACAAAAAGAAAAGAACCAGAATCACAACGGATTATTTATGTATGAGTGCTAAGAGGTATTCAATTGCTGGAAGAATCTCGGCTACCTCTTGCTCATCACATTCCTGTAGCATCAATAACAGTTTTTGTTGAAAGATTTGGGGATAGGAATTATTTTTGAAAAGGAAAATATCAATACTCTCGATGCAAAGGGTGAAGTGCTGCTTACCATTCTTTCTTCACTGGCACAGGATGAGAGCCAATCCATTTTAGAGAACTGCATATGGGGAATCAGCAGAAGGTTTGAGACAGGGAAGCACAAAATGAGTACAAAGCGTTTTCTTGGCTACGATACGAATGAAACGGGGAAGCTGGTAATCAATAGGACATAGGAGCCGATTGTGGCTCGGCTGTATCAGGAATTCATGGACGGAAAAACAACCGATTACATTAAGAGGATTTTTGAATGGGAAGGTGTGAAAAATTGGGATGGCGGTACGAAGTGGCAGTCCACAACCTTAATGAGTATGTTGGAGAATGAAAAATACAAGGGTGATGTCTTGCTGCAGAAAAGCTATACGGTGGATTTCATCACCAAGAAACGTATACAGAACAAAGGGAAAATTCAGATGTTTTATGTGGAGGATGACTACGATACCATCATTTCAAAGCGGATATTGGAATGTATACAGCTTGAAATAAAACGCAGGAAAAAGTATCTGGAGGAGCATGGGACAAACTACTATTCCCACCGGCCGGAAAGCAATCCATTTGCATCCAAGATAATTTGCGGAGACTGTAATAAAGTATTTGCACGGAAAGGCTGGCGGAGCAGTACGGGAGTTGACCGTAAGATATGGCAATGCAGTGAACGCTACAAGATCAAAGGAGTTATGGGATGTGCCAACCGCCGCGTAGAGGAAGAAACGCTGATAAAGGCTTATCTGATGGCTTGGAACGCATTGGTGGAGAACCGAGAAGACTTTATGGAGCAGTGGACGGAACAGCTGCAGAGCGAGAACCTCTTGGAAAGTTATCGGGCGGAGAAGTTCATAGAATATACCGATGGGGCAAAGACTTTGACGCAGATGGATACGGACTTCATGCTGAAAACACTGGACCACATCAAGGTTTTTGAAAATGGAACATTGTTGGTGGTCTTCCTGGACGGAACGGAGATTGAACGTAAAAATGAAGAGGAGTAAGAACAGATGCCGATTGGGAGTTTGTTACTGATTGCTAGTAACGAGAATATTTACGAAGGAGACCAAGATATATAATGACTAAACGAAGATTAAGGTGTATAATAAATAAACAAAAGACTTTAACTGAAGGGGACGATGGTATGGCATCGAGTAGTATACTGCTATATAAAATTAAATTTGAACAGGAATATCATATAGATGAAATAATAAACAGAATTGAAAATGATATTTTGGATGAGACAAGAATTGTGGTAGAAGATTACACAGAAACATCTCTGTCTGGTATTTATATATATGCAGAAATATATAAATCACAAGAATATAATTTTCAGATAAATAATTTTGAGGTTATTACAAGAAAGAAATATGTAGTTACAGAATTCCATATTGATATGAAAAATAACTATATGGACATTTGGGGAACAACCAAAAATGCACAAAAAATTATTACATCCATATCATTAGCTTTTGACAATCATATTGTAATAGAAGCACTTGAAATGAAATTTACGCGGATGATTGAGTACCTTAGCAAAGAGGAAGGTATATATGTTGGAAAAGTTACAGCACGGCAAGTTGTTTTAAATGATGGATTATTAGCGGACTGTACTTTGGATTTGTCCCGTGAGGAAATGCCGTTTGAAACGATTGACAAATACAAAAAGAATATTCAAAAAATATCCTTCAGGTGGAAATGCACAGAGTCAATTATCAGAATGGTTATTCATATGTCAGGAACTGTTACTATTTATAAAGCGCGCAGAATGATAAAAGATAATGAACTGGAATGTATATATAAAATGCTGTTGTATGCGGGAGGTGATTGATGTGGGAGAAAATGCACAGAAGATAGGAAAAAAATTAGAGCAACTGGGTGTTGATTTATTAGATATGTTTAAATGGAATAAGAAAATGAGTGATAAAGAAATAAAATGCACTCGGAGTACACACAAAAATGCTGAGGGAAAACCTAAGCAGACACATGGGATTGATTTATACATGGAGTATAAAGATCCATACATAGGCTCTGTGCAAGGCGTTTTTATTGAATGTAAAAACAGAGTTTGGAGTAAAATTAATCAAAAGGAAATTGAAAGATGGGTTAATGAAGAGCTTAACCTGATTGATTGTGCTAGAAATAATAGCGAATTACAAGAATTTTATGCGGAAGGAGCCGATAAAAATTGTGCATTACTTTTGGTTAATTGTAATGATGGAAAATTTAATCAAACCAAATTTGATGAGTATTTATCGGGTATTCAAATTCCTAATAAAAGAAATCCATATAAGATTTTTATTGCTGGGAATAATATGATTGAAAGATGGGATGCAATCAGCCGGATGATTAAAGAATCTTATCATGATGGGGTGAATGTTTTATATCCGAGCATTAATAATTCTCAACCGATTTCTGAAAAGTATTGGAGTATAAATCATCTGTTTTCAAAGTATGTTTTTTGTGAAGCAAGAGAACAAGTGCCAATTGGTCGCAATGGAGATATACGTGTGAATAGAATTTTAGTCATCTTCTTTTTTGATAAAATTAGTGCTGATAGTTTTCAATATATGTGGAGTATGTGTAGAGCTTTTCAATATGAAAATCAATATGACGGATTTGATATATGCTTTTGGACAGAAACAAAAGAGGAGAATGATTATATCAATGAAAACTTCTTGTCTATCCTAAGTAATTATGATGATGGAAAGATATCTCAAGATATAACAAAATCTATTAGGATTAAGTTTTTATTGAACCGAAAATTAAATGTGGTAGATAATCATTAATTGCGGGGTGGAGAAGATGATATCAAAATATATTGACAACAAAGAGCTTAAAAGGGCGATTGAGGATGGAAAACTGAAACCGTTTCGTATAAGAAAAATACTTAAAGATCAAGGCATTATTCTTGCATCTACTAATTCAGAACAAATTGCAGAGCAAGTATATCCTATATTGTGGGGGAACTGTGATATAGAAAAATTGAGTCAATCTTTAGATGATGGTGCAAATTATATAAAATCTTCAGTGATGGAAATGGAAATCAAGGATTCTGATAATATTATGGATGAGTTGGAAGACTTTTTGGGGAATGCCTCTTTTGGAATGACACGCTACGGACTTTCTGCTGTAAGTCGGGTAAATGATGATAAATTGATAGTAAAATTGAGATATTCAATAATTCGTCCAGGAAGAAATGAGTTTATATCCACTCAATATAAAAATACTGATATTATTGTTACAAAAGTTTCAAAAGAAAAGGCTATAATTGATGTTCGACAAGCATCTACATCAGAAATGAAAGAAATTAACAAATTTTTAGAAGAAGCAACAAGAAAGGATGCGGCAGTACATACCAGACATATATCTTTGCAGGTTTTGACAAATGAGAATCGAGTTGCATTTTTTGATGAATTTATAAAAAGAAATTTTTTAGATTGGAGATTTGAAACAGTAACAAAGGTGGAATTAAAGAGGTATGAAGGATCCGAGGACGATGAGACTAAGGAATTAGATGAAGAGGAAGATTCTGCATTATCAAATCTACAGGGAATTACAAGTGCTATCTTGAGTGGAACTAGTATTCGGAATAACTCATTTGTGCAAGAGTGTTTGCAAAATGATTTTTATATTACAACTATGGGATATAAATTTGAGAGTCTAGCTGATTTGCGTGAGGTGGTTGTAGAAATTAATTTTAAATATGATGATTTAAAAATAGATATATGTAAAACATATGAATATGATTCAGATGCTGATGGACTTCGTCTTCATCCGGCAATGTTAGATGTGCAGGAGGAAATACTTAAAATGTTCCAAACAGCTGCGTATGAACAATATACAGAAATTTTAGAAAGGCAGAGACAGGAAGCCTTGTAGCAGGGGTAAAATCTTTTGGAAAATCCCATTATAAACAAAAGTGATGATAAATATATTGATACTGTGATACACATATTTTCTTTTCAATAGAGATGGTGGTTATATGTTAGAGAAGGAAAAACTAGACGGTTATTTTATAGCTGTAGATGGTCCTAATGGTGTTGGAAAGTCAACACTAATAGAGGCTATAAAAAATAAATTGGAAGTATTGGGATATGCTGTATATATAACAAGGGAGCCCACGGATACTAAACTGGGAAATTTCTTAAGAGAGTTTGCAGAAAAACATTCAGGGATAAGTTTGGCGTGTTTGGTTGCGGCAGATAGATATGAGCATATGACCAATGAAATTATACCTGCATTAGAAGAGGGACAACTGGTTATTTCTGATAGGTATATACTTTCATCACTAATATTGCAAGAAATGGATGGTGTTAGTGATACTTTTGTGTTGACTGTAAATTCCGAAATAATAAAGCCGGATTTGCAATTGGCAGTGTTTGCAGATGAAAGGGTTTTGCAAAAAAGATTATCAGAACGAGATACATTGACTAGATTTGAAAAAGGGAATCAGTCAAAAAGTGAACTTGATTTTATGGAGAGAGGGATTATAGAATTAAGGAAATATAATATCGATGTTATGAATATTTATAACAATGACAATTTGGAAGAAAATGTAGAAAAAGTGGTTTCTTATGTAGTTAATAACTGGAGGAAGGTATGAAAAAATTTATTCTATTTAACTCTCCTATATTTTGGGATACCACAAAAGAGAAAGAACAGTATTTATCACCACTGGGATTAGGATATATAGCAACATATTTAGAAAAAGCGGGAATAGATGTTACTATTGTAGATTGCGTAAAAGAAAGAAAATCTGTAACAGATATAGCGAATTTTATTAATAAAATGCATCCAGATTATATTGGAATAAACATTTTTACGCAAAATTACGAAATGGTGAAGTTTATTATTGAAAGTATTGAGATCCCATGTGATTGTTTTATCGGAGGACAAGCCGTTAAGAGTATTTATTTTGATATACTTCAATGGGATACCCAAAATAGATTGAACATAATTATTGGTGAGGGAGAATTTATAATACCTGCCCTTGTTTTAGGACTATGCAATCAGATTCCAGAGGAACAAAAGAATCAAAAATTTGTATATAGAGTTAATAAAGATTCGGAATATTTTCCAGAGGACATTTCAAATGTCTTTTTGGATAGGAGGTATTTGGGAAACGAGATAGTAGACAATCATTATGGTGAGAAAGAAATAGCAATCATTACATCGAGAGGATGTGCGTTTGATTGCGCGTTTTGCGGAGGGGCAAGGAGCTTAAATAAAGATGTTACAACCAGAATTCGCACAGAAGAAAGTGTTATAATGGAAATCAAAGAAATATTATCTACATATCCAGATATACAAAGCATTCGAATTTTAGATGACTTGTTTTTAAGAAATGGTAAAAGTATAGATATGGCAAATAATATTTTTTCAAAATTTCCACAGTTGAGTTGGCGAGGAATGGTTCATGTGTTGTCTCTAATTGGAAATATTGAAAAAGTGAAGGATCTCCACAATGGAAGGTGTAGGGAATTGTTTATTGGAATCGAATCTGGTTCAGAAAGAATGAGAAAGAAAATAAATAAGCTTGGTAGTTCAGATGATGTTATAACTGTCTCAAAAGAAATTCTGGAGAATGGAATTGACTTGAAGGGGTATTTTATTTATGGTTTTCCAGAAGAAAAAAAAGAAGATTTTCAAAAAACATATGAATTGGCTTCTAAAATAAAAGAAATATCGCTTAAGACTCCTGGAACATTTAGAACTAGTGTGTTCCAATTTAGACCATATCATGGAACACAGTTATATAATGAAATAGTAAAAAGCACTGGAATTATTCATGGGTGTGAATTTAATAAATCAATAAGTCAATTTGAGGGAAGATCACAGTTCAATTTTGAATTTGGGAATTATAGTGCGGAGATAGATGAAATGTTAAATGAATATATTATAAAAACACAGAAACTTACAGAGGAAGAACAATGATTGAGCAAATACGTAGATGTCAAAAGTGCGGTTTGTGTTTTAACCAAAAACCGCTATTAGATACAGAAAAAGAATGTCAGGTTTTTTGGGTAGGTCTTTCGGCAAAAAAAATGGAATCTGATGAAGAAGTCCCGTTGTCCCCGGAAACAAATACAGGAATGTTGATTCAAAAGATAGAGGAATTGTGTGGAGAGGTAATCACATATAAAACAAATTTAGTAAAATGCCTTCCTTTAACAGAGGAACAAAAATTGCGTTATCCTAATAGAAAAGAAATCGATAGTTGTTTTGAACATTTGGTTGGTGAAATTCAGGCAATGTCTCCGAAAATAGTTTTTTTGTTGGGAGAAAAAGTTTATTTATCTGTTGGAAAACATTTAAAAATCAATTTTGAAAAATGGGATGAATTTGAATATCATTATAAAAAATATGAAGGGACTTATTATGTACCAATTCACCATCCATCTTATATTTACGTTTATAAAAGAAAACGAATGGATGAATATATTGAGGGGGTTGAAAGGATAATAAATCAATTATTATAGTTGTGATGGATATAAAGCGTGATATGTTCCTGCTACAATCGCAGGTATAAAAATGACGGAGAACTAAGTCGGTTGGAGTCTGGGACATATGGCACACTTTTTGTCTCTCGTTTAAAAGCATACAGTTGTATATATTTCAAAAGGACAGAGATGGGGGGATTAGCGAACTGAGTATTTTAGATTGTATTTTCAAATAAAGTGAGTAGGAATCGTGCATTATTGATTCAAGGGATATCAGAAAATTAAAGGCAATTAGCAGTCAAAATAAAAAAGAGGAAGATTGGAAAGATGTAGAAGAATACTTGAAAGAATATGTGGAGGAATTTTATGAAATTGCTGAAACATCAGAAAAAATATTTATTTCTACAGATTTTCCGGATGAATATGCAAATTCGGAAAGCAGAATGGCTCTGAAAGGTGCAGTGGCAAAAGCTAAAGCAAATGCAGTTCAGGGAATACCGGAATTGATTCAGATTGCAACAAATCAGGAATTTTCTGAAAACACAAAAAAAAGCATATAAAGGATGCAAAATATGGGTGGTGCCGATATGATGTCTGTTTTGCATTACCAGTATATGATGATAAAACAGGGCAGTTAGTCAGATATAATATTTTTTCAGCAAGGATGTTAGTGAGACATGATGAAGATGGAAAAAAATATTTATATGATTTGT
>USBB01000051.1 GCA_900552795.1 uncultured Eubacterium sp. | reverse complement strand
AAAACGTTTGTTGAATGGGATTAACCCATCAACACGTTTTGTCCTATAACCCTAATTTTTTATTGTGCATCCTGCCATATTCTTATTGTAGAAATAAGCTTTTCCTTTGTATCTGCATCCATTTTCTGAACAAGCTGCATGATTTCGTTATCTAAAGCAGTGTTCTGATAGTTTTTGTCAACGCTTCCTGCAAGGTAGTCCAAAGAAACTCCTGTCAATTCAGCATAGTAAGAAAGCATTCTTAATGTCATTAAGTTTCTGCCATTTTCAACATTGCTGATGTAACCAGGTGTTACATCGAGAGCCTTTGCAACTTCTTCCTGTGTAAGTCCGTTAGAAATTCTTAATTTTTTTACTTTTGCGCCTAAATCATTATCAATCATGTTTTACCTCCGTGATTTAAAAATTTATTCATTTTATTAATTTAATATTTACTTCTTATTAGCTCTGTAACGAAGTGTAGAATCAAGAATTTTCTTTCTGATTCTTAAGTGTTTAGGTGTAATTTCTAATAACTCGTCTGTATCGATATAATCGAGAGCCTGTTCAAGACTTAAAATCTTAGGCGGAACGAGTCTTAAAGCTTCGTCTGCACTTGAAGAACGAGTGTTAGTTAAATGCTTTGTCTTACATACGTTTACTTCGATATCTTCTGTACGAGGGTTTTCACCGACGATCATGCCTGCATAAACCTTTTCGCCAGGACTTATAAATAATGTACCGCGCTCCTGTGCATTGAAAAGACCGTAAGTAACAGATTCACCGTCCTCGTATGCAATTAATGAGCCGGTTTTTCTGTAAGAAATGTCTCCCTTGTATTCTTCATATCCTTCAAAAGATGTATTAATAATACCATTACCCTTTGTGTCTGTCAAAAACTCTCCTCGGTAGCCGATAAGACCGCGTGATGGTATAGAAAACTGAAGTCTTGTGTAACCGCCGTTAATAGGTGTCATTCCCAAGAGCTCGCCTTTACGCTGGCTCAGCTTTTGAATGACAGAGCCTGAAAATTCATCAGGAACATCAATATAAGCAAGTTCAACAGGTTCGAGCTTTTTGCCGCGCTCATCTGTGTGGTATAAAACCTCAGCTTTGCTGACTGCAAATTCATAGCCCTCACGTCTCATATTTTCAATAAGAACGGAAAGGTGAAGCTCACCTCGTCCTGATACCTTAAATGAATTTTCTGAGCCGGGATTTTCCTCAACTCTTAAGCTGACATCGGTATTTAATTCTTTAAAAAGTCTGTCACGGATATGGCGGGATGTAACAAATTTACCTTCTTTTCCGGCAAGAGGGCTGTCATTTACCATAAAATCCATAGAAAGTGTAGGTTCTGAAATCTTCTGGAAAGGAAGAGCAACAGGGTTATCAACAGAACATAAAGTATCACCGATACGTATATCGGCAATGCCGGAAACAGCAACGATATCACCATATTTTGCTTCAGTCACTTCAACTTTGTTAAGTCCGTTGAATGTGTAAAGCTTAGTAACACGAACACGTTTTCTGATAGACGGGTCGTGGTGGTTTACAATAGTAACTTCCTGATTAACGTTTATTTTACCATTTTCAATCTTACCTATACCGATTCGTCCGACAAATTCGTTATAATCAATAGTTGATATAAGCATCTGAGTGTCTGCATCAGGATCTCCGCAAGGTCCCGGAATATTATTAACTATACAGTCAAAAAGCGGCTGCATATCTTTCTTTTCATCATTTAAGTCAGCCAATGCATAGCCTGATTTAGCCGAAGCAAATATGAATGGGCAGTCAAGCTGTTCCTCGTTTGCATCAAGGTCAATAAAAAGTTCAAGAATTTCATCTATAACTTCATTAGGTCTTGCTTCAGGACGGTCAATTTTGTTGATGCACACAATAACGGATAATTCAAGGTCAAGTGCTTTCTGAAGAACAAATTTTGTCTGCGGCATAACGCCCTCAAAAGCATCTACGACAAGGACAACGCCATCAACCATTTTAAGTACACGCTCAACTTCGCCGCCGAAATCAGCATGTCCCGGAGTGTCAATAATGTTGATTTTAGTATCCTTATAAGTGATTGCGGTATTTTTTGAAAGAATGGTAATGCCTCTTTCGCGCTCAATATCGTTTGAATCCATAACACGGTCGGCAATTTCCTGATTATCACGAAATGTACCGCTCTGTTTAAGCAATTCATCTACGAGAGTAGTTTTGCCATGGTCAACATGAGCAATAATGGCAATGTTTCGAATATCTTCTCGATTAGTTTTCATTATTTTGTCCTTTCTTAATAATAATGGCAATGTACTGCCATATAATTAGCAACTTTTATATTCTATCACAATATTTTTAAAATACAATAGCAAAATATATTTTTTAGATATATTTTTATTTAAATAGAAAATACATAATCGTAATATTTTTATAAAATGAAAAGTAAAAGCATTAAAAAAATATTAATTATATATTTTTGCCACAATTTTTTGAAATTTTTTGGTAATATATTGGAGAGATGCCACATATACATATTAAGAACAAAAAATAAAGCACAATTCCGGAAAACTAAAGTCCGGTAAAAGAAGGGAGAAATACTAAGATGCTTGATAAGGTTATTGAGAACAACAGAGTGAGTATAATTGGAGAAATTGTTTCAGAGTTACAATTCAGTCACGAAGTATTTGGAGAGGGATTTTACCTTGTAAATGTATCAGTCGACAGATTGAGTGATATGGTGGATATCATACCGCTTATGGTTTCAGACAGACTGATAGATGTTACAAAAGACTACAGAGGTATGAAAGTCGAGGTTTCCGGACAGTTCCGCTCATACAACAGACATGAAGGCGTAAAGAATAAGCTTGTATTGTCTATATTTGTAAGAGGCCTTGAATTTATTGATGATGAGGATATTCCGGTAGATCAGTCAAAGACTAACCAGATAGTTCTTGGAGGCTATGTATGTAAGCCGCCTGTTTATAGAAAGACTCCGCTGGGCAGAGAGATTGCAGATATACTTATTGCAGTTAACAGACCATATGGCAAGTCTGATTACATACCATGTATAGCATGGGGAAGAAATGCACGTTTTGCAGCATCAATAGAGGTTGGTTCGCATATTGAGATAAGCGGAAGAGTGCAGAGCCGTGAGTATACAAAGAAAATAAGCGATGAAGAGGTGGAGAAGAGAGTTGCTTATGAAGTATCAGTAAGCAAAATAGAATTGTTAGATGACTGATTATAATTAGGGTGTTTTGACACCCTAATCTTATCTTAAAAAGCTGTTTATTGACATTATGATATTCAAGTGATATAGTCATAATGATTGAGAAATATGATATTTTAAAAAATGTGATATTTCGGTATAAACAATAAAGTAATAATATTATTAAATTAAGTAGAGGTTGCGTTGTTAATGAGTATGGCGTTGGAGGCTCCAGAGGCCTGTGAAGATGTTTGAAAGGTTGTGACGCCGAAGTGATGTATGCTGGAGATACATTGCTGGGCACAGTTTGAATAATTCTGTGACTGTCATCTTATGATGGGGAGCTACGTTTAGAAATTAAGTTTCTTAGGCTGGTCCATTGTGTCCAGCCTTTTATACTTTTTACTTTAGAAAATAGCTGTTGACAGCGGAAAGAAGGTTGGTTATATGGCAATATTTACAGGTGCCGGTGTTGCGATTGTGACACCTATGAAAGATAATGGAGAAATTAATTATGACAAGTTTAAAGAATTGATTGATTTTCAGATTGACAATTCAACAGATGCAATCATAGTGTGCGGAACTACAGGTGAGGCGTCAACTTTGACGCATGAGGAGCATCTTGAGGCTATACGCTTTGTGGCAGATTATGTAAATAAGAGAGTTCCTGTTATTGCAGGGACAGGTTCAAACTGTACGCACACAGCGGTATATTTGTCGCAGGAGGCACAAAAGGCTGGTGTTGACGGACTTTTAGTGGTTACGCCTTACTATAACAAGGCTACTCAGAAAGGTCTTATAGAGCATTACACACAAATTGCAAAGTCAGTTGATTTACCTATTATAATGTATAATGTTCCGGGAAGAACCGGCTGTAATATTCTTCCGCAGACAGCAGTTAAGCTTGCAAAGGAAGTTGAAAATATAGTGGCCATAAAAGCTGCCACAGGAAATATGGCACAGGAAATAAAGACTATGGCACTTGCAGAAGGATGCCTTGATATGTATTCGGGCGAGGACGGAATTATAGTTCCGCTTATGTCAATAGGGGCAAAGGGCGTTATTTCAGTTCTTTCCAATATTGCGCCAAAGCAGACACACGATATATGTGCAAAATATTTTGTGGGGGATATTGAGGGAAGTTTAAAAATGCAGTTTGATGCACTTGAACTTGTTGATGCGCTGTTTTGTGAAGTAAATCCTATTCCTGTAAAGCATGCCTTAAATCTTATGGGAATGGAAGTCGGTCCGCTTAGAATGCCGCTTTGTCCTATGGAACAGGAAAATTTTGATAAGTTAAAAACAGCTATGAGAAATTATGGTCTGATTAAATAAATATTTTAGAAGTTGCTTAAGAAATGAGGATTAAAATGGTTAACGTAATTATGCATGGCTGTAATGGCCATATGGGAAGAGTTATAACTGATATAGCTGCAAAGGACGATGAAATTAATATAGTTGCAGGTATAGACCCGTTTGATGATGGTCATAATACATATCCGGTTTTTTCATCAATTGAAAAATGTGATGTAAAGGCTGACGTAATTATAGATTTTGCTTCAGCTAAGGCTGAGGATGCGCTTCTTGATTATTGTGAAAAGAATCAGGTGCCTGTTGTTGTATGTACTACAGGTTTAAGTGAGGAGCAGCTCGATAAGGTAAGAAGGACTGCATGTAAGGTTGCGGTTCTTAAATCCGCAAATATGTCCCTGGGAATTAATACACTGTTCAAGCTTTTGCAGGACGCGGCAAAGGTTCTTACACCAGCTGGTTTTGATGTGGAGATAGTTGAAAAACATCATAATCAGAAAATAGACGCTCCAAGCGGTACTGCTTTAGCGTTGGCTGATTCGATAAAGGAAGTTCTTGGGCAGGATTATTACTACAAATATGACAGAAGCACACAGAGAGAAAAAAGAGACCCGAAGGAAATCGGTATCAGTGCAGTACGCGGCGGTTCAATAGTCGGTGTGCATGAAGTTATATTTGCAGGGCAGGACGAAGTTATCGAATTTACACACACTGCGTATTCAAAGTCTGTATTTGCGACAGGCGCGGTTGAAGCTGCAAAATATCTTGCAGGAAAACCTGCAGGAATGTACGATATGGGAGATGTTATTGCTGCAAGAAAGTAAGGCTGGTGAAATCAAATGCCTGCTTCGCAGACGCTTGATTTTTAATATTACATGGCAATTATACTCCAGAATCCAGATGTGCTATGCACATCTGCCGCTGTCAGAGACAGCCTTTTGATTCTGTCGTTACCATATCAGGTGAAATCAAATGTCTGCTTTGCAGCCGCTTGATTTCCTGCTGATATGGCATAATATTTAATACAACGGACCTCTTTGAATCCACACTTTTGATAAAGCCTGACAGCAGGTGCATTTGTGCTTTGGACATTAAGAAAAAGGGGTCTGTTTTCTTTTGCAAAATAATCATGGATTAATGACTGTATAAAAATAGTTCCGATTCCGTTGCCGCGCAAATCTTCGTCTACAAATACAGAGTAAACGTTGGTGAAAGAATCCTGATAATCGAGGCAGCACACTGCTGCAGGCTCATCATCATCACCGATATATAGAAAGTAATTCATGAAGTCGTCTGAAAAGCAGAAATCATAATCATTATTTTTATTGGCGGATTCTGTATGAAGCGGCTTTTTAAGTTCAAAAAACAGCTCTGAAAAAGAGTACTCAGGTTTTAGTGATGACTTAATTAAGAATTTTGCGGTCTCATCGGAAATACTGCATAAAAGCTTTTTTGGAGCATTGGTGACGTATTTTTGTGTGAGTGATTTATTTAAAGCATAATACATTTCTTTAAAAATACCCCTGTTTCGCTCATGGGGAGCAACCATTGCGGTAAGCTCAGTGTCATGTGCATTAGTAAGGCAGGATGCAAAGCCAATCATTTTATCATTTTTAAAAGCTGCAATCTGTAATATATCCGATTCATAAGAATCATTATTTTTTTGGGTATTTTTATCAATATTTTTTTTCATCATATTAAAATCGTATATATCTGTATAAAAAGGTTCGTATCCATCACATTCTTTTATAAGTTCTGAAATGGCTTTGATATTTACTTCATCTAAAAATTCAAGTTGTTTTATAATCATGTTTACCTCTATGTTTAGTAGTTTTGCTAACCGCGTTTAATTAACAGTTTGTTAATTATTTTTAAAACTATTGTAGCAAATGAGAAAGTGAGGTACAATAGACACATTATGTAAAAACTGTACAGAAATGGAGATATATATGAGTAGAGTTGCAGTGCTGACAGACAGCAACAGCGGAATAACACAGGAACAGGCGGCAGAGCTTGGTGTTTATGTTGTGCCGATGCCTTTTTATATAGACGGTACGCAGTATCTTGAAGGAATTAATCTTTCTCAGAAAGAATTTTATGATTTACTTGTAAATGATGCTGATATTTCAACATCGCAGCCCTCTATAGGAGAGATACAAAATAAATATGATGCGCTTTTAAAGGAATATGATGAAATAGTATTTATACCAATGTCCAGCGGTCTTAGCGGGACATGCCAGACTGCATCAATGGTTGCGGCAGATTATGACGGAAAAGTTCATGTTGTAGATAATCAGCGTATTTCTGTAACTATGAGACAGGCGGTTATGGATGCACTTCTTCTTATAAATAAAGGTTATGACGGAGCGGCAATTAAAGAAATTCTTGAGAGAGAAAAAATGCAGTCGAGTATTTATATTACACTGGAGACGCTTAAATATTTAAAAAAGGGCGGAAGAATAACTCCTGCGGCAGCTGCTGTGGGAACTGTACTTAATATAAAACCGGTTCTGCAGATACAGGGTGATAAGCTTGATGCTTTTGCTAAATCAAGAGGAAAAGCAGCAGCGAAGAAAATCATGCTTAAGGCTATGAAGGAAGATTTGAATAAACGTTTTAAGGCAGATTATGAAAAAGGACGTATCCATATGGAGGTTGCTTATACAGGCAATGAAGAAGAGGCTAATGAGTGGGCAGAGGTTGTAAGAGAGACTTTCCCTGAACTTGATTTTCATATGGATCCATTGTCGCTTAGTGTTGCATGTCATATAGGATATGGAGCCATAGCTATAGCATGTTCTGTATACATTCCTGAGGATGATACAAAGTAATCCTAAGTTGATTGGAGGAATTTATGAGGGCATATGCTGATGAGACAGCAGTTTTAGTTATTGATTATCAGGAAAAGCTTGTTCCTGTAATGGGTGACAGTTCTGAATTTATAAGCAGGTCAAAGATACTTTTGCAGGGACTTATCGAGCTTGGAATTCCTGTTATTGTAACACAACAATATACGCGTGGACTTGGCGAGACTATAAGCAGTATCAAAGATATAGATGGAATACCGGATGCGTTTGATAAGATTACCTTTAGTTGTATAAGAGATGATAATATTGCAGAAGCTATTGAAAGGCTTAATGTAAAAAATGTCATTGTGTGCGGCTGTGAAGCACATATATGTGTATTGCAGACAGTTATTGACCTGCTTGCTGAAGCATATAATGTATATCTTGTAACAGATTGTGTTGCTTCAAGAAAATTATCTGATAAAGATGCTGCTTTAATAAGAGCAAGGCAGGAGGGGGCGATGATTACTACAAGCGAGGCGATTCTCTTTGAACTGCTTGAAAGAGCGGGAAGTGATATGTTTAAAACTATCTCCGGATTGATAAAATAAAACGAAAAAATGTGTTGACAATGATGATTTGTTATGATAATATATTTGATGTTGACGCGGTAAATGTCAACAGAATATATTACATGCGCGAGTGGCTCAGTGGTGGAGCACCTCCTTGCCAAGGAGGGGGTCGCGGGT
>USBB01000050.1 GCA_900552795.1 uncultured Eubacterium sp. | reverse complement strand
GAGGAATAGACGGTTCACTGGCAAAACACATCTCCACCATGCAATACTACAAGGAACTGGTAGAGCAACAGGACAGCCTGCAGGAGAACATAGAAACCCTGCTGGGGCTGGAAGAGGAAGCACAGAAGAAGTTAAAGCAGGTCAAGGGGGAAATCAACACGCAGAAGATGAAGAGCGCAGCGGTGAACGCCACCACAGCCATAGCGGACGGGGTAAGTTCTCTTTTGGGCGGCAGCAAGGTCAAGAGGCTGGAAGCGGAGAATGAGGGGTTGAAGCAGGACATAGCCAATCTGCAAAGACAAGTACAAGCCGAACAGAGGGAACAGACAAAAATGGAGAACCGCCACAACAGCGAGATAAACAAGATAGACCGGAGTTACCAACAGAAAATTGCAGGGTACGCCAATAGACTGGAACAGATAGACACCTATTTCCCTATCGTAACAGAACTGCTGCCCATAGCCGAACAATGCCGGGAAGTGGGGTTCACCGAAGAACTGACAAGGCAAATCGTCAGCCTGCAGCCCGTAGGGTTCAAAGGCAGGCTCTATTCGAAGGAACACAAGGAGAGGTTCAGGACGGAGCACTCAACGGCAATCGTAGAGAGAAATCCGCAGGAGAAAGGACAGTTCCAGTTGTGCATTGACGGTATGCCGATACTTGAATGGTTCAGAATGAAGTTTCAGGAACTTAAAGAAAAACTGGGTGTAAACAACACCCAAAAAGAAGACAAACCAAAGCAGGGATTAAGAATGTAAAACACAACAAGTGAAAATATATCATTGTGTTTCATAGGATTTTTTGATTATTTCATTTACATTTGCATTGGATTGAACGTTAGGTTCTTCCAATACATATAGAAATTAAAGAAGCGTTATGCTTATCTTGTAGTTTGAAAACCTGAGAAACTTTCAAAATGAGATACAAGGAGGGCATAGTGGTTCTCACGCTATAGCGTGGGCTGCTATATCCATATCTGTATCTCAGGTTTTCTCAGGACCTTCAAACTAAGACATGGCATTGCAGTTCCACGCTTGAACCGAATATTGCAATTTAGTAATTTGAGTATCAAATAATAATGTCGGAAATTAGATTATTATGATACCATATAGTTCCCGACAATTGTAAGTATTAGCCTATTCTTTTTTGTGCGACCTCTATCGCATCGTGTTTTAATTCATCTTCATCCTCTACCGCATCTAATACTTTGTCTGCTAACCACAGAGTGAGAAGTTCATTCTTATCTACCTTGAAATATTCAGCCAATTGTATTACTTGTGTTCGTTTGGCACGTCTGTCACCGCGCTCTATTTTGCTGAACATCGGAGTATCTATTTCAAGCAAGGCTGCTAATTGTCTTTGCAGTACTCCGTGTTGCTCTCTTAACTCTTTTATTCTTTCTCCTAATAACATACTTCTTCAATTTACGAATTTGACATGAGTTAATCGGATTTCATTATCCGCTATAATATGACGAAATCCGTTATAAATTCCGCTATAATTGGGATAAACCGTCATAATCTTCCGTTATGACTATTCTTTTAAGAACCATATCCGCCCTTTTGCATAAATAAGTTTATCGGCACTTAACGCACTAAGTATATCCCCTAATAGTCTCAATTGCTGTTCGTTTGTCTTGACTTGCGGCATTACGTCTTTGACGTACTCATAAATGCTATCACGCTTGGCTCCATCTGTACCAGCATTCTTAAGATACTGCAAAATCATCTGTTTGATTTTTTCCTTATCAAGTCCTTTCTGCTTGGTGTAACCTTGCAGTTGACGAGTAGCTTTAGCAATCCCTAAAGAGATTGTATAATTGGGGGCTTCGCCCTCAATGAGCCCTCTGTTCAATAAATCATGCGCAATGTCCTCATGAATGGTTCTGCCCTTTTGGATGGCATCTAATGATATGCAATCCCACAAGGTCAATGAGTTGTCTGTTTTGAGCAAGTTGGTATATTGTTCATTTATCTCATTGCCATAAATGCGTACCGATACTTTTCTGTTTTTAGCGTCAATTTCATAATCAGGCATTGGAAAATGGCGACGCCATTGTTCATTGAACATCTTCTTTATGCCCCTACTTACTGTATCTATCATGTTGAAATCAACCATTGCCCTGCAAAGACATTCATTGCGAAAATATGCTTGAGGTTCCTCATTCGTTAAAGCATTCTCCAACGTGCCAGGAATAAAACTCCCTGCATTGGAGTAATAGAGGTATGTCGGATTTTCCACGAAATTGATTCGCTGCTGCATCGTGTAGTCTTGATGTGCAATACAATTATGAAGTGCTTCGCGGATGGTATAGTCATCGTATTGCTTCATAGTGTCAGGGAAGAGTGTACCTCCTGGCATTTCACGCATTGTCAGATTTTCAATCTTTGATAAAATCTCATCTACGGTTAATATAAATGGCACGGTGAAGTGTTCGTAATCCACTACATCCTGCTTTTCATCCCGCCTTGTCCAAGTCACTTGTGCAACAGCCGGACGTAACTTGAAAGCAGCTTCATATTTACCAAGAAGGATTATTGCGGCACGAGTAATTCCTCCGTTCTTCATTATGCCACATTTGCTCAAGAATGTTTCCACAGTCCATGCATTTACTTCGGCTTCAGGTATTCGGCTATGTACTTTCTTGAACATCATACGAGCTTTAGCTATGGCAACTTCATCAAGGTCATCAATCGTAGCATCAGGTACGATTTGTGCGGACCAATCCGTTTCGCTGAAAATAGGTTCATCAAGAATTGCACTCATGCGTTCAGTAGTCATTTCTACGAGAGAATCCTCAATTCGCTGCCATGCCTTATTATGCGCAAACACAGGGCGCTTAGGTAGATGTTTAGGAATATGGATAACCCATACTTTACGATTGGTATCATCTGTGATGAACTCATCTATATCCAAGCCTTCTGTTGAAAGATTTACGCATCTTTCTGTCAGTCGCAGTATTGCTTTTTGCTTATCATAATTGTATGTGTCCGTTCCGACAATCTTCAATGTTTTATCGTGTACACCAATCACCAAGTGTCCACCTTCCATATTGGCAATGACAGACACATACGAAATGACATCATCTTTCTCGTCCCCGCAGAATGAGTTCTTCAAATTCTTAAATTCCTTCCACTCGCAATAAGTATTTTCTTGCGGATATTCACGATGTAGATATTGTTGTAGTTCAAGTTCTAACATTGATCTATTTATGCATTTTGGATTACACTGACACACTTATTCAATAATACTTTCACTTTCATCAGAATGCTTTCTCATATTGTCCATTACCATTTTTTTACTTGTGTTGGCATAACAATATACACAGAAATGACGACAAGTATTATACATTCCAATATCTTTACTCACCATACATCCGCAAACCTTGCGTTGTCCGGAATCTTTAACATTTTTCGTATTCTGGGGGATTGGCGGAAGTTCTCCAAACATATCTCTTTCCGGCCATTTCAATGTATGAAGATAATAAACTAATTCTTTATCGTCAGAGAATATGCGTTTCATAAGTTCTCCGTCAATACAACGATTATGTTCTATGCCATAAGACTCTAAATCTATATCTTCTGCACAAGTTGCCATTTCAACATTCCATCCTTGTTCTTTCCAAATGGATCGAATTTTCTGAAGACCTTCAACAATTTCTATTCGCTGAGCATGGTTTGCTTCTGCATTTTCAACATCCTCTTTCGTAAAGAACATTGTTTCTTTTACGAGATTATTTTGAACTTTTCGATATGCTTTTACATCTATAAAGCTGAAAACCAACTTGTCAGTATATCCTTTCAGTTTATTGCCGACATTCCATATTCTTTTAAGCAACTCTCTTGGGCTTATAGATGAAGTGATTATAAGTGGATCAAATCTCCATATCACTCTCTCTTTACCTATCATTTGAGATAATTGCTTAAATGTTTCGATTCTTTCTTCAATAGACGGGACATTTGGCTCAAATCCTTCATTTATATAATCGTTAAGAGTAAATTGAAAATAATAATGAATTCTACGTTCATCAAGTTTGTGCAAATATGGCAATATCGGTTTGGGGTTCTTTGTCCAAAAAACAATAACCTTACAATTCTTAAAAGAAATGTACATTGGCTGTTGATTGAACGGATTGTACCATACACAATAACCTTTTGTCAAACGGTTGAAAAACCATTTGGCATAAAAAGCTGGTATGTCTGTAGAACGACTTGCTGAAATAATAACAGGAGCTGTTGCTTCTACAATCATACCAGAGTCATTCTTTATTGTAATTTTATCTAATATCATAGTATATTAATAATTCTTTTTCAACTTTAGATGCCATTTCCTGTGTAAACACATATGTTAAGGACGTTGGTCCTTTTGCATTTCCTGAAAAGCCTTCTTTCTTGCAAAGATTTATAAAGAAACGAATGTGCTCTTCTTTGTTGCTAGGATATTTTGATGCTGTAAATGACCAATTTTGTTCGAGACGTCTTAATACATTCTTATCTAATCCTACAAAGGACGGAATGTTAGGCAAACGATTTGATATGCTTTGGGTTATAGAAGTTGCTTTATTCATTTCGGGAAATAACAAAGGAGTATCCTGTTTCTTTATTTTGATTTTGCCTTTCTTCTCTTCGTTATGACCAAAATGTCTCAAAATATTTTTTTGTACAGTTTTAGACAAGTTGTTCTTTTCTAATATTGTGCAAAATGCATCATAATTATCTACAGATTGATAGATTTTTAAGGACAACCAAGCTAACTCTTTTTGTTTCTTAGCTCTCTTCGATAGCGTTTCATTAATAGCATCTTCAAAACACTCGTTTATAGGTTTTGATGAAACGGATAAAAACGATTCTAATTTATTTACCAATTGAGTGACTTCCTTGAAGTTTACTGATTTTAGAATAAAAGATAATTCTTCCTTTGAAAACTTACAAGATCGTTTTTCAATTTCTTCTGAGCTGCAATTAATAAAAGATTCTGAATTGGCAATATCATGAGACAAGATTCCCATGTTTTTCCCATATAATTTTTTATATACGAGTGAATATGTTGACATGTTGAGAATATCGGATAATGCCTCCTTATTCATTTCCATATAACCACATAAGCTACCCCACAAGGAAAGAATATAACGATAATTTTCAAATTCTGCCATTTTGCACAAAGCCATACAATCATTGTAACTTTGGCCTTTTAATATAAATGCAGCTATAGATTTGAGTTCAATGTTATCAATTCTATTTATTTCAAAATGGATGGCCGGATCGTTAATAAATGCATGTAAATCATTTATGTATGCTCGTTCTTTAGACTTCTTCCAATTGATTTCACCTATTTGTCCCTTTAATATAGGTACAATGGTCTCCATCACTCCCATATAAAAACCAAGGCGATTAGCATATAACTTTTCTACTGTTTGTTTATTTTTTATTACATAATCGATAACGGCATTAACTAATGGAGCATTAGAAATTGAAATAGTATTTCCATTCATTGAAATATCATTCAAAGTAGATGGGGGTAGACTTTTTTGTAAGACATCAACTGCATATGCTGTTCTCTTTTCTATGTCAGATCGAAGCCTTAAATAATCATCTTTAGTATGTAGCTCCGGAACTTGGGGGAGAAAATAACATCCCCATTTTTTGCATAAAGAGGTGAATATATAATCCCAACAATTTATATTCTTGAGAAATCCTATTAAACATCCTTTAAGGAAATAAAATCTGTTTCCCAATTCATTCTTCAAGTTAACTTCAAATTGTTCTGTACTATTCCTCTCTGTTAAATCAATTTTCTTATATTCATCTAACAAAAAAGATAATTTCTCACCAAAAACAGTTATAGATGAAGGAGTAGAAATAAGACTGGTTAATATGTTGTATATATCTTGAGTAAGCCTTAATTGTACCGCTAAATCATGATTAACAGATTTCTGCTCTCCTAAGAGATATGCATATAATACGCCCTTTTGTTTATCAATAATTCCATCTTCAAATACTCCTACTTCATAATGTGAAATAGACGTAAGTTTCGGAAGTGGTCTTGTTTTAAACTTATTGGCATTTGGGACTATAGAATAATTATTATAGTATTTGATGGATTTATTACTTCGGGTATTTACTAAAGTAATTTTATATGCTTGCTCAGAGAAAAAATAGAAACAGCAATTTGTAGGAGTCAGATTCAGAGTATGAGAACAAATACAAACACCATCTTGTATTTCGTTTTCATAAAAATCTTGAGTTTGTACATCATCTTCAAACTCAATAAGCACTGGATAGTTATAGCGTCCAACGTCGTTAATAGTAAATTGAACTGGATATTTAAATAATACGATAGCGTTAAAAGGCCGAAGTTCCTCTATTTGTTCATATAATTTATACCCACTTAGCCGTTGAACATAATGTGATATAGGCAAAATACATTCAGACTGAAGTAGATTGTCCATATTTAAACTTGATGTCGGTATATAGAATTTCATAAAGTATATATTTAGAATGGTCCATTGGCATCAGTCTCATTCCCTGCATAGATATGGGAATCAGGTGCTGGCAATCTGGGTGCTAGATTATCAGTATATAAAAGATAAAGATTTTCCAACGGACGTGTTGTTGCTACATATAATGCTGACTCTTTTTCAGTCATTGGTTCTATATTCCAGTAAACATAGTTCCTGAATTCATTAAGCCCACAGCATGGAATAAATACATCATTAAATTGTAATCCCTTAGCACAGTGCCAAGTAATTATTTTAGGACTTGTTGATTTGAAATCTATATCCATATAATCGTGTGTTTTCCATTGAACAGGTATGCCTTTTGACACAAAATAGTCCCGAATCATAGTAACTTGATCGTTATAATACACAAGAATACCCACATCTATTAAACCATTATTAACGTATTCTATAATTTTATCAAGTTGCGATTTGGTTTGTATTAAACGTGGCTTTGGACCATGTTTGATACATGCAAATGACAAACGAGATGCGGGACGTATATGTTCACCAACCTTTGCATTTTCGATTGTGAGACGATGGTTAATACACAAATCTTGTGGATGAATTCCTAATTGTTTAGCTGTTTCCTCTACACTTTGGACTGGATGGTTTGGGAATTCCATTATTGATTGATTAGAATCTCCAAAAAACCAGCAGTATTTTCCATGAGCCTTAAAATCTGCAATTTCATCAGCATTAAAGTCCTGGCACTCATCTATGAACATATATGTGAATTGCGGTTTTGAAGAACGTTTCCATTCTTCAAAATAATATACATGGCCTTCGTTTTGTCCAATTTCAGCTAATTCGTCAACAAAAAATTGTTTTAGTGATTTTGTATAAACTATAATTGCATAGGAACTAGTTAGCGTCGAAACTTGTTTGGCCTTCTTTAGAAGAGTCAACGATTTTCCAGAACCTGCAATTCCCTTAACTATTGCGGTTCGTTCTGCAGACATATTGATGATTATCTGCTGGTCTTTGTCTGGTGTAAGATTATCTAGTGCCATAAATCATAAGGTATATTTTTATCTGCTAACGGATTTATTGCACGACATGTTTTTAGAGTATATCCAGCCATTACTTCCTGAGCAAATGATTTATTACAAATTATTCTGTATGCGATTTTACTTCTATCACTATTTTTTCCCCTGTGGGATACATGAAAAATATCTTGCATATAACAACCGGAACATTGGTTCTCGAGGTGGTAACATGCATTTGGCACGATACTTTTATATTGCTGTGAGTTCTTTAAAAATCTATTTATTCCACTATTCATCATTTGTGGATAATACAAACCATTATCTACTTTTGTTGTTACATCAGAAATGATAAAGACTCCATTGGCTTTAAGCAATGGAGAAAAATACGAAACTATCAATTCATACGGATTACTTTTATTAAAAGTTCCACGTTGTACAAACTCATTTATTGCCTTAAACGACATTATAAAATGATACTGCACATTTGACATATTTATAACATCCTGTATTTCCAGTTCAGATTCAATATAAATACATTGAGGATTAATATGGATTTCAAGTCTGAATTCTGGTGCTTTTTCCATCAACTCCGTAAGATGATATAAAAATAATATTGCATCCGGATTTGCATCGTACGCATTTATATTTACTCGTTTTAAATTGGGAAGATTGTCGCTTAAAGCAACAAGTAAGCCTACAATTTCACCACCTGTTCCGCAGCAAAAATCTAACACGTTTATTTCCTGCAAATTATACAATGATTGTTTATATTTATCATTTGTCATTAGAGAGGATATAATACTATAAGCTTCCGCAAAACTTCTAGGAAAATATGTTCCTAGGTATAATTTTACAAATTCGTATGGTTGATCTGGATTATAAACCACCTCCATAGGGCATGGTTCATAGACAGCCTCAAAATCATCAAAGATAATTTTATCAATCCATTTAGGAAGTATAACAGATTTATTATCCATAAAACTTTTCTCTTATCTATTGTCTTCTTTTTGAATTGTCAATATTTGGACACAAATATACAAAAAGGATTGCAGATTCTCGAGAAAATCTTCGAAAAACTGCAATTCTTTTGTGAGAAAGATTGTTTGCCTACAAAACAACGCTATTTGTTATCGTTTTCGTTTGAATGAAGTCATATTATTATCACGCTTCTTCTCGCTCCACGGCAAATCCGAAGACACCTCTCCACCTCCTGTACCGACATGCACTTGTGCCGGGCCTCCGACTGCAAGGGTGAACGCTGCTCCCAATAGCTCCGCTTGTCTTGCGCTTACCTGTTCCTGCGGCTCGAATACTGCATTGACAAACTCCTCGTCCGTGATCTGCCCGTTGAAATGTCTTTGTGCCACATCATAGTCTATCTGGAATTTGGTGTCCTCAAAAAGTTCCTCTCCGACCCGTGTCCAGATGTGAAGCGACGGATTCCGATAGTTTGAGACATTGATACGTACAAGCTCGGCACCGGACGAGAGGCTGTAACGTTGGGGATTGGCCTTGCGGTCAAGCAAACTTATCTGCTTCCTCTGTCTATCTATGATTGCATCCTTCTCCTTGAACTGCCGTTCTGCCGCTTCCGCCTGATGAATGGCTTTGTCTATTTCTTTTTGATAGCCGTTTCGCAGTTTTCCGATTTCTGATTTATGTTGTTCCTGCAACCGTACCTTTTCTGCCTGAAGTTCCTCAATCTGTTTATTGAGTTCGGCTATCAGCTTGTCCTTGTCAGCCAGTTCCTTCTTCGCCTTGGAAAGCTCCCCCTTGCCGAACCACGCGAGGATGGTGTTCCTGCCTTCTCGCGTCTTCTCCACATCGGCCTGCAACTTGGCAATATCCTCTTCATATTGTATTACCTGCTGCCTGTAATATTCCGAGTTCGCCTGATGCTTGGCGGTAGATCCGACAATTCCACGCTGCAACCCGAACGGTTTCATGGCCTTGGCATAGCTGTTCTGGTATTCATGTAATTT
>USBB01000049.1 GCA_900552795.1 uncultured Eubacterium sp. | reverse complement strand
AAGAGAAGGACTGAACGTTCTGATCCTTGATGATCACATTCCGGCAGGAGCAAAATTGTACTAAGAGCAAGAAATTTTAAGCTATATTTTAAACAGAAAAACAGGTTACTACACCACATTTACACCAAATTTTTTAAAAGTCTAAGAGAAGGACTCTGCAAAAGAACGGTGTAAAAGAAAACTAGTAATAAAAGAAACAGTTGAGTGTACCAAAAAAGTTGGTGCACCCAGCTGTTTTTTGTTTCTTAAAAATATTTAAATATCAAAAATGGAAGTAATCAATGTTGTAGTTGGTTATTTTTTATTCTATATTGCACATCAACAATTCAAAAATTTTTATATATTTCCCAGCAGACCCTGTAAAAATGCCTCTCAGCATTTCGTTATATAGAAGGATATTTAATAATATCAATCTTTGTACATTGACAATTGAATAGCTTTTGAATATGAGGATACCTGAACTGAATATGCATTTAGCTTGTTTTTTAAAGCATGCATCAAAATTAAGGAAATTAATTTTCAGTTAATTGTTTTTTGAACTATAACACATATCACAATTCTAAAATTTTTATAAATTTCTAAGACTTTTTTGTAAAAATGCCTTTTAGCGATCTGTTATATAGAAGGGTATTTAATATATCAATCTTTGCACATTGATAATTGAATAGCTTTTGAATATGAAGATACCTGAATTGAATATGCATGCGGCGTGTCTGTTCAGAGCATACAATCCTAAAAAGAAGAGGGTTAGGGAACGGAAATATTTGAAAGCGTAATAAAAGGATTTATTAACTGTGAAAGAGATAGCTTAATAAAAACTATATGTGTAGGTGATGAAGTGCAAAAAACTATATCTACACTTGATTTTTTTTGATACAGAATTGAAAGGAACGATATTTATGACAAGATTAACGAAGTATGAGAAGGAAACGATTATTCTTACAAATGAGGAAGATGATTTTTGGAATGTGTTCACTTATAACAAACGATTGCAACGTAAGTTTATTATTTTTACTGAGACACATCCAGAAAGTTGTCGATTCAAGAGCCGGAACAATGAGGGGGGAATGACATTTGAGATAGACAAAGGTAGACTTTCTATAAGATTGACGGCACCGTATTCAGAGGAAAGAAGAAAAGAAGCAAGTAAATATGCGAAAAAGTATGGATTAAATAATAATGGTCATGGCAGATAAAAACGTGGGTGATTGTATTGTATTTGTTCCACGAAAATTGTATAATTTAAAACGGAGGAATTACTTATGAATAAAGAAAACAAAACCTATTCAATGAGTATTCGAGTGTCAAAAGATGAACTAGAAAAATTAAAACAAGCAGCTCGAATAGAAGCGTATTCATCTTATAGCGAGTTTGTAAGAAGAACAGCACTTTTAGAAGCATCTCATGTACTTGCAACTCAAAACAAACGGGAAAATAATAATGAAGGAGAATAAAAATGCCTAAAATCATTGATTTATTTGCAGGATTGGGAGGAATACGTTTAGGTTTCAAAGAAGCTATGGATATCCTAGGTTTAGAAACAGAATGTGTTTTTTCTTCAGAAATTAAGCCATATGCAATTAAGGCATACAAAGGCTTTTATGGAGAAAATGAGATTATTAATGGAGATATTACTCAGGTCAAAGTGGAAGAAATTCCAGATTTTGATTTTTTACTTGCTGGGTTTCCATGTCAGCCTTTTAGTTCTGCAGGAACGAGAAAAGGTTTTAAAGATACGAGAGGAACTATGTTCTTTGAAATTGAAAGAATTCTTAAAGGAAAGATAGATGCAGGACATCCAGCAATGGGATTTCTTTTGGAAAATGTTGAAGGCTTGATTAACCATGATGGTGGTGAAACATTAAAAACAATTATCAATCATTTGGAAGCTTTGGGATATATGGTTTCTTATAGGTTATTAGATTCAAAATTTTTTGGTTTACCACAAAGTCGTAAAAGAGTGTATATTGTTGGAACACTTACTGATAAAATCAGTCTAGATAATTTTCAAGAAAGCATTAAAACATTAGATAGTGTGTTAGAAAAAGGACTACCTACGATTAATTCTGACTTTACAAAAAAATTATTGACATACTATACTCCAGATCAAGTTAAAGGAAAGTCCATCAAAGATAAAAGAGGTGGAAAAAACAATATACATTCTTGGGATATAGATCTAAAAGGAGTTACAACACCCGAAGAAAAGAAATTTTTAGGACTTTTATTAAAAGAAAGAAGAAAGAAACACTGGGCAGAAGAAATAGGAATTGCTTGGATGGACGGGATGCCCTTGACAGAACAGCAAATTCAAACATTTTTTAATATTCCAAACTTACACGAAATGCTAATACATCTTCATGAAATGGGATATTTAGCATATGAACATCCTAAGAAACAGATACAAAAAGAAGATGGCACAAAAGCTAGAATTCCAGATACAACATTACCTAAAGGATATAATATTGTTGCAGGAAAACTTTCTTTCGAATTTTCCAAAATTTTAAGCCCTAGTGAAATGGCCCCAACCTTAGTTGCTATGGATGTTTCAAAACTTGGGGTAGTTGATGGAGATGGAATAAGAAGATTATCTATAAGGGAATGTCAAAGATTGTGTGGTTATCCAGATAATTATTCCCTTGATAACGTAAGTGAGTCAGAGGCATTTGATTTGCTAGGAAATACAGTATGTGTTCCAGTAATCAAAGAAATTTCATTACGACTAGGTGAAATATATAAAAAACAAAAGTAAAGGGGGAGGACACAATGAGATTAACAGCTCAAGAAATATACGATAAATTATTACATGAAGATGCAATTTTAACATTGGAAGGTCAAATTAAATTTTACTTGGGAGATGTTAATATAATTGTCAAACAAAAAGATGTTGTTGGAAATATCATGCAAGAATGGTTGCAGGGATGGATGGATTATAACGGAATAGAATATGCTCCAGATACTAATTCACAGATGCCACCAGACTTTTATCTCAATCCAGATGATAAAACAATCAATTTACTAGAAGTTAAAGCGTTTAATCGATCTAGTAGTCCGGGATTTGATATTGCAGATTTTAGAATGTATGCTTCTGAAATTTTAGAAAAACCATATATGTTGGATGTGGATTATTTGATTTTTGGATATGATATGAGCCTAGAAGGTGTTGTTACTATCAAAGATGTGTGGTTAAAAAAGGTATGGGAAATTACTCGCCGTATGGAAAATTATCCAATTAATCTTCAGGTAAAAGATGGTGTTATCCATAAGATTCGTCCAGGAGTTTGGTATTCTCAAAAAGTAAAAGATTATAAAATGTTTGAATCGATAGAAGATTTTATTTGTGCTATCGAGGAAACAACATTTAAAGAGCCAAAATTGAGAGATAGTGTGGCTTCAACATGGCTTTCAAAATTTAATAGAGCATATAAAGCTAGGTATGGAAGAGAATTAAATATACCAAGATGGAATGATATTAAGGATAAGTATGATGTTGGTGTTATAAGAAGATATGAAAAAGCAATGTCAACTTTGACGGAAAAGGAAGAAGCTTTAAATAAAAGCAATGAACGAGTATTGAAGTGGGTACAAAAATTGTCTGAAGCAAGAACTGAAAAGCAAAAACTGAATGCAGAAGAAGGGTTAAAAAAAGCAAACGTAGCATCAGAAAGAGCAAAAAATAATGTGGAAGAAGCAAAAAAACGAGTAGAGGAATACGCTCAATTACTTCATAATAATGACTAATTAATAAATTTTTTATTTGAAATAAATGGGGTGATGTTTGAAGTAATGAGTGTAATCAAAACTATAATTGAGAAAATGAAAATTAAGGAAATATGTGCAGTATTGTTTATTTCAGGAATTATAATCACATTTATGCCCCCAAATTATGCAGAAAAATTAGGGATAAATGTGTTTCGAGAAACTTATCAAAGTTATATTAGTATTGGAATAATTATAATTTCAGCATTTTATATTTTTTGCCTTATTACATGGATAGTTGAACGTATACAAGCGGAACTATTCGGACCAGTAAGAATAGGAAAAAAATATTTAAAGAATGTAATGTCTACTGATGAAATGATGTTCTTGATTGAAAAGTTTTATGATTCAGAACAGAATGTTTTTCGTAATACAGCAGGCATTGAAATAAGTGATGGTAGAGGAGCAGGGTTGAAAAATAACTATGTTATTTATCGTTCTTCTAATGTCAGTCAATGGTATCAATTTGCATATAATTTACAACCATGGGCATATAAATTTTTGAATAAAAATTTGAAAAATGGAAATATTATCATAAATGGAAGAAATGTATCTTTTCGACTCAGATAAGTAAGCCAAAGGCGATCAACTGTAATATTCAGCTGGTCGCTTTTGTTTTGCTCATTTGCAAAACTTTCTGATTGGTGCACAAATCAGAAAAACAGCGAAAGTCGATGTGATTGATTGCTGGACAGAATCAAGAACTTTGAATTTTGCTGAGCGGGTGTACAGAGGGATGCAATCCCTTTGTGCCAGAGGTGCAGGAAGTGGCGAACATTCTGCTAGGGTCAAGGGACAAAGTCCCTGGCAGGTTAAGGGCGGCAGCCATTGCCCAGTTAAGAGACGTTTCGTCACTTAGTACTGGGTATTTCCTGACGATAAAGGCAGGATTTAGGGCAGCTTCGCTGCAGTTCTCTGCGAGAACAAAAAGAAAGGAGACGACAAAATGAAACTAACTAGACATAATGGAAGAACTGGAAAGAATGGTGTTTATAATCCTAAGCACAATGATAGACAGTTCGATATTGATAATAGTGATCATATTGATCTGGAACGAGTTAAAAGAAATGTATATTGGGATTGTTATAATGGTATCAGATCTGCTTCAGTACCAGGAAAAGAGGATGAGATTGTCGATTCCTTTGAAGAAGTAGAACAACTTTTTTATAAGATTCATTATCAAGACTATGTGGAAGGACAGAATGCAAGAAATTTAAAAAATCATCATCCTGAAAGAAACAGAACAACAGATGATATTAGGACTCATAAGAAAACATGTCCGGAAGAAACCATTTATCAGATTGGAACAAAAGATGACTATGTTGATCCAGATGTGTTGTTGACTATCGTAACAGAATTTATTACTGAACTTAGTGATCGTTTTGGAGAACATTTTCATTTATTGAACTGGTCCTTGCATTTAGATGAATCCACTCCACACATTCATGAGCGTCATGTTTTTGATTGTAAGAATGCTTATGGAGAAATATTTCCCCAACAGGAAAAAGCACTTGAAACATTAGGTTTTGAATTGCCAAATCCAGAAAAGAAGACTGGTAGATTTAACAATAGGAAAATGGTTTTTGACGCTACCTGCAGAATACTTCTTTTTGATATTTGTAAAAAGCATGGATTAGAGTTAGATGAAGAACCAAGTTATGGAGGAAGGGAATATCTTGAAAAGCAAGATTATATTCGAATGAAGCAGAAAAAGGATATTGCATCTTTGGAAGAATCAATTCAGAGTCAGATAGAAGTGGTTAATCAGAAAAAATATGAGATATTTGAGCAAGAGGTTCAGTACAAAGAAAACAGCATAAAGATTATTGATCAAGAGAAAAAGCTCAAAGCACAGTCAGAAGAATTTTTTGATAATGCGGAGCGAATTCTTCAGCAAGACGAAACACTGAAACAGCTTGAATTTAAAATTGAAGATGTAGAAAAACTGATAGATGATGTTACAGATGAGGTTTATGAAAAGGCGGTGGAAAGAATTGCAGATGAAATTGAGATCGCTACTAGAAAAGAGGATATTAAATTAGTTGAGGATAGTAAGAAATGGGTTTTAAGACCAGAAAGAAAGGCATCTAAAAGAGAAAAACAGTATGCTATTGATCGTTTAGATGGAGTAGTTAAAAAGATTGAATATGCAATTACGAAGACGATTTCGAAAATGAAAAACAGATTATTGAAACCGGAAAACAAAAATATCATGGTTCAAGAAATAAAAAAAGAAGTAAAACCATCTATATTAAAAAAATTATCTGAGAAGAAAGCAAGTATAACAAGAAATGGAGAAACTGGAAAATTGAATAAAGAGTCCTCATTAGATAATGAGCGATAAGAGCATTTTGGGAATTCCGTTGGAATAAACAGAGTGCTCTTTTTTTGATTGGAGGGATTATGGGATTATTTGATGAAGTGAAAGAAAATGTAACAGTTCGGCAGGCGGCTGAGTTATATGGATTTAAGATAACAAAATCAGGGCTGATTAGTTGTATTTTTCATAATGACAAAACACCAAGCATGAAAGTAGATAGAAGATATTATTGTTTTGGTTGTGGAGTGACTGGTGATGTGATAGATTTCACAGCACAGCTTTTTGGACTTTCCTTAAAAGAGGCTGCATTAAAATTAGCAGATGATTTCGGAATTCAAATATCTAGAGTAGACAGAAGAAAAATAAAAAAACCAAGGAAGATTTTGAAGAGCAAACCAGAAAAAAATTTAGTGAAATCAGAAGAACAAGAGTATATAGAATGTGTTCGTGCGATGTTGGATTACCGTATATTGTTGCAAAAATGGAAAAAAGAATTTGCACCTAAATCGCCGGAAGAAGAGTGGGATGAAAAATGTGTAGAGGCGTTGAAATATCTGACCATTGTTGAATATTACTTAGATCTTTTATTATTCGGAGAAGAGGAAGAAAAAGAGCAAGTTGTTGAAATGATTAAGAAGGAGGTTGAAAAGATTGAGAGAAGATGCAGAAAAAATGGATGAAAATAAAAAGAAGGATACTTTGAAACGGATGGGCGAGATGGCAGATTTAAATGCAATCAGACAAATTAAGGAATGTTTACTGAAAAATGAAAAGGGAGATATCAAAGGAACGGTTCAAAATTATATGATGATTTTTCGAGATGATCCATTGATTAAAGGTTGTCTTCGATATAATCGGTTGTCTGAAAGAGTCGATATATCGAGGAAACTTTGGTGGGATGAAGATTGGGAGATTCTGACCGACAATGCGATTGATCAGTTTTATCTATATTTTGAAGTGTACTATGGATTAGGAAATGAAAAAAATTTGTATAAGGCATTGCAAATTGAAGCTGCAAACAGAGCGTATCACCCGATTTGCGAATACCTAGAAACATTAAAATGGGATGGAGAAGAACGAATACGATATGTGCTGAAAAAATATATGGGGGCAGATGATTCAGACTATGTATATGAAGTATTAAAGCACTTTATGATGGAGGCTTTATTGCGAGTGTTTTATCCGGGAATAAAAGCGGATGAAATGCTTTGTCTTGTGGGACAACAAGGCGCAGGAAAATCCACGTTCTTTCGTTTTTTATCCTTGAAAGATAATTGGTTTTCGGATGATTTAAGAGATTTGGGTGATAAGAAGGTATTTGAATCAATTAGAGGACATTGGATCATAGAAATGTCTGAAATGATTGCTGCTATCAGTGCAAAAAGTAACGAAGAAATAAAATCATTTTTGAGCCGACAAAAGGATACATATAGAACGGCTTATGCACGTTTTGAAAAAGATCGAAAAAGGCAATGCGTATTCGCTGGATCTACGAATACCTATCAGTTTATTCCGTTTGATAGAACTGGTGCAAGAAGGTTTCTTCCAATCATGATTGATGCTTCAAAAGCAGAGAAACATATTTTAGATGATGAAGAAGAAGCCAGAGCATATTTTAATCAATTGTGGGCAGAAGCAATGATTATTTATCACAATGAAGAAAACAAAGGTAATCTTCTGAAATTCACAAAAGAAATGCAAAAGGAAATTGATGAGTACCGGAAACAGTTTATGCAAGAGGATACTTTGGCAGGAACAATCCAAGGGTGGCTTGATAATTATAAAGGAAATTATGTATGTTCTATTCAGATTTGGAGTGAGGCTTTTAATCACGGGGATCGTGAGCCTAAGAAGTATGAGACGAATGAAATTTGTCAAATCATGGATACTCAGATTATTGGATGGAAGCGAGGTGGTTATCATAGATTTACCTCAGAAGGGTATGGAAGACAACGCTGTTGGACTCGAAAAAGTGAAGAAATAGAGGGCGGCAACGAAATTGGCGGAGATGGATTTAGAGAACTTTCGGCAACAGAACAAATGGAACTTCCGTTCCATTAGCCCGACAAGAGAGAGGAAATCTTCCTGATAATACAGCTGTTTTATTCAAAAAACGAACTTTGTTGCCAGTTTTGATGACATATGAAAACATTGATTTTACTGGTTATTTATACTGTTTTTTAAGATGGCAACAAAGAACATTAAAAAATAAAATAAGAAAGAAGATAATGTATTGATTTTCGGTATGAAAGAAATAAAAAGTTTTGAAATAGTTTGTTGCCAGGAGCTTGATGAGATAAAAGCACCTGAAAAACAAGTTTCTCTCTCTGTCGGGGAAATTAGGAAAAATAAGTCTATAAAAAAGGAAGGAGGAAGATGCCTATGGTAAAAGAAGTTCCTATTTGGGAAAAGAGTAATTTAACTCTTGAGGAAGCAGCTGCATATTCTGGTATCGGAATTAACAAGCTCCGCAAAATGACGGATGAGCAGAATTGCCAGTTTGTTTTATGGAATGGAACAAAGCGATTGATTAAACGTAAAAAATTAGATGAATATACGGAAACAGCATATTCTATATAAATTATTGGTGTAAAAAAATGAATGATTAGGCGTAGAAAAGGGACTTTGCAAGCGTTATAATAAGTTTGCAGAGTCCTTTTCTTTGTATAGAAAAGGAGAAAAGAATGCAAAAAAGAAAAGATCATAAAGGGAGAGTGTTGAAAGACGGAGAAACCTATCGAAAAAATGATGGACTTTATATGTATCGTTGGATTGGTGGAGATAAAAAAAGACATGCGATATATTGTTCTACATTAGAAGGTTTGCGTGAAAAAGAAAAAGAAATTCAGAATGATCTGCGGGATGGGATCCAACAAGGAAGTTCAAACATTACATTGAATGATGTCTATAAAATGTGGAAAAATGATAAAGTGGGATTAAAGCAAACTACTCGTAATAATTATATTTATATGTATGAGCATTTTGTTATGAATGATTTTGGAAACAGAAAGATAAAGGAAATCCGAAAATCAGATGTGAGAAGATACTATAATGGCATTGTGGATTCTAAGAAAATGTCAGTTGCAACATTGGAGAGTATTCATACGGTGCTTCATCAAGTATTTATATTAGCGGTTGAAGATGGTTATATTAGGATAAATCCTAGCGACTTAGTTTTAGGAGATGTGAAACGATCCCATAATTTTGAAACACCTAAACGTCATGCTCTTACAATTCCGCAGCAAGAAGCTTTCGTTTCCTATATAAATAAAAGCGAAAAATATAAACATTGGCTTCCATTGTTTACATTCTTCTTGGGAACAGGATGTCGTGTATCAGAGGTGGTTGGGTTACGTTGGGAAGATGTTCATATGGATGAGAATTATATTGAAATTAATCACAATATGGTGTACTACCAGAGAGATAAAGGCAAGTGCTATTTTTCAGTAACATCACCAAAAACTACTGCAGGATACCGAATTATTCCAATGTTGCCAGAAGTAAAACAGGCACTTTTGAATGAGAAAAAGTATCAAGAGGAAGTAGGATTAACTTGTCAGGCATCAATTGATGGATATACAGATTTTATTTTCTTGAACAGAAATGGTTTTGCACATAATCCTCAGACAATCAATAGAACAATCAAACGTATAACTTTGGCATATAATGAAGAAGAAATAGAAAGAGCAGAAAGAGAACGTAGAGCACCAGTTTTACTGCCTAACTTTTCTTGCCATAATTTGCGACATACATTTGCTACAAGATATTGTGAGAATGAAACAAACCTTAAAGTAATTCAGGAAATTATGGGACATAAAGATATTGCAACAACGATGGAAATTTATGCGGAAGCAACAAAAGAGGCGAAAGTTAAATCATTTGAAGATTTATGCGGTAAGATTAAAATTTCATAATAAGGGACGCACACCAACAACTGCACCACTTTTACACCAAATTGGTGGTAACTTGTAATAAAAGTTGTAGAGTTATATAAAAATGTAGATTATTAGAAGCTTGAAGAATAGAGAAGCGTAGAGGCAAATAGATATATATAAAATCTCGCTGCAAGCTCCCGACAATGAAGTCACAGGGCGCTGCTAAGAACGAAGCAAACAACGCTGCACA
>USBB01000048.1 GCA_900552795.1 uncultured Eubacterium sp. | reverse complement strand
AAGTCTGGAGGTGCAGTTAAATGGCAAAGAAAGTGTCGGATAGTCAGGTTGCAGGTATTAAGGCTCATGCAGAGGCAAAGAATAAAGAAACTATTGATAAGGTCAGCAAGGCTATTGATAAACTTAAAAGAAAGAACAAGCCTATTAACTTTGAAACTGTAAGCAAAGAGGCAGGCGTATCAAGAGCAACTCTTTACAACAATGTACAGCTTAAGGAACGTATTTTAAGTCTTAGAGCAATCTCAAAGGCAAGCCCTTTAGATGATTTGGTTGCTGTTAAAAAGGATAAGATACAGCTCAAGGACGAAAAGATTGCTACTCTTAGGGAACAGGTTAAAAAGTTAGAGGATGACAAAAAGAAACTGATTATTCAGTTAGTCGATTATGAGGAACTAAAATCCGAGAATGAACGACTGAAGAAACAATTAGCTAAGAAATAGAGGTACGCTTATGAATGATGAACATAAAGAAAAGATTTATTATATACAGCAACAGGCAGATGAATTGAGTGCAGAAATATCAAAACTTATGAAAAAAGATGCTGACCTTTCAGAAAAACATCTTAATGAATTGATTGAGTTAGGCGTATTCATCTCAATGACCTGCCAAGAGCTATTGGATGAAGAATAATTTTAGGAAAGGAGAACGTAGTAGACAGTATTTTATGTAAAAGAAGTAATAAATGCTTATTTTACAATACTTTCATACATACGATACAGTCTGCTACTAAAAATAAAAAATGAAGTACGAAGAAAGTTGATCCGGGACTGTGGAACAGTCATTTTTCTATTTGGAAAGACATTATATGAGGATAATAATAGTAAAAAGGATGAATTAGATAAAGACGGTACATATCTTGAATATGAGATAGCAGTAGAAGAAGTCAAAAACATTATTCCGGTAGGGGCTACAGGGTTAACATCAAGATATATTTATAATGAAGTATATAGAGAAAACAAACATAAACCTTTTATTGATAGGTTAAATAAAGAGAATATCAATAGCATGCAATTGATTGATGATATTATGTCGATGATTGAAAGCGAAAAACATAAGAAAGAACAAAATTTGAAAAAGACATTGATGAAAGATGCTTTTTCAAATGATGACACATCAGGTTATGATGTATATAATCAGATAAATGTTTTTGTTAGTTTTCATTTCGCTGGAGCAAATCAGCAGTCAAGATTAATCTTATCGGTATTGGATGATGAACCGGGAATAAATCCGGTTAAGGAGTCTGGTAAGATAAGTGATGAGAGTAAGATTGAACAATGGATTGATAAAAAAATAAAAAGTACTTCCGTAACTATACTGATATTGAGTAAAGGAATGACAAAAAGTATATGGGTTGGCAGAGAAATACAAAAGAGCATAGAGGAAAACAATAAATTTGTGTTAATAGATATTTCGTCTGGACAATATGATAAGGATTTCTTATCGCAATACAAGATTGGTTCAAAAAGTTTGGATGAAATCTATCCAATTCATTCAGTTGAAAATTGCAATGAAAAAGAAGGCTTTGCGGATGTCGGCAAATGGGTGCGTGATGCAGTTGCTGATATATAGTTTACCATATTTAATTTATGGATAAATGGTTTGAACTTATTTAAAAAATGCATAGTTGGTTTTCTTTTATGTCTATTTACATGAAAAATATAAAAGTTTTGCTACATATCTGGCAGATGATTGGAGAAAAATGATTGGTTATTTTGTGCATTTAATTTCAATTGTAATATATATTATTGAAATAATGGTATTGGTTAGAGGAATTGTATGTTTAAAAATGAATAAACTGCCAAGAGGAATGTATGTTGTGAAAAATATTATAAATTATTATACGGCAGTGATAACAATATT
This sequence comes from uncultured Eubacterium sp., assembly GCA_900552795.1. GTDB lineage: Bacteria > Bacillota > Clostridia > Lachnospirales > Lachnospiraceae > Lachnospira. The sequence continues at coordinate 8,416 of USBB01000048.1, read as the reverse complement.
TGTTATAGTAGATTGTGTATATTATATGCTGAGTGAGAATTTTAATGGAATATTGATTTCATCGGGAATAGTATTATGTATTATGCTAGTAGTCAGTGGAAAATTATTTAATCTATTATACCAATGGTCTAAGGACAAAAAAGCAGAAGATAAATTGAATGAAAGTGAAAAACAATATATTTGGGGATGGTCAGCACTTATTAGTTCTCTATTTATAAGCTTTTATAATTTACAAATTGCGCTGATGGCATTTTCATTGTTTTTAGGCAAGTATATTTGGTTTGATACTGGAGATAGTAGTGAAAAAATAAGGGAGGCTTTTAGTAGTATTAAAGATAGTGAAGAAATATATCATAAGAATATTATAATGATAAAAAATTGGATTTTAGGGATTACGCTCATTCATTCATTAGTTATTAAATTTATTATAAAGTTATGTTAGATTTTTATATGAAAAATGCGGATGGTAAGTAAAAAAACAAATGTTATGATTTATGTTATAACAGTTACAGAGCTAACGAGAGAGGGAATAATATGGATTTCAGGAAAAAGTTAATAAAGTAAGAATTTAAATAGGTTATAGGCAAGAACAACTGGCACGAGAACTAGGTGTAAATTCTGTAACAATAAATCGCTGGAAAAATTGATAATCAGAGTAAATGCTCCAATGGGAGTACCTTTAAAATCAGTATTCATCTGTAATAAAATATTTTTAGCAAAATTCGTGTTTTTGTGACGAATTTTGTGAATTTCCCAACAGGAGACAGATATTTTGAGTAGACAAAAAATTGATTAAGCAAAACTACAATACTGGGCAGGGATGATTCACGATTGTCAGCATTCAGGCCTTAAGATAAAAGAATGGTTGGCAAACCACGGAATAAGGTACTTACTATGGAGCGTTTACAGATTTTAGGTAACGCTTGCATAAGAATATTCATATTGATTATTCAATTATAGAAAAGAATGATAATTAACTTCCTAATTATCATACAAGGGATATATGAAGTCGATAGGTTATAGACTGCTTGGATTAAGAGAGGAACTACCGGAAACAGGCATTTCGCTGCTTAGTCATATGAGAAGTTCCATGATAATGCCGCCTCTGGATGAAAAAGTAAGGGAAATACTTTGGTTTTATGGTAATATATAACTATATTAAACTATAATAAAATAAAGGGAGGTATGGTGGATATATTCCTTTTTGGATTATTTGGAAGAAGAGTTTGATATTATAGCATCAACCAATTCTGTGTTTAGTAAAAATCATGCGGATTCCTTTGAAGCCAATGAAGTCAAGAATTTTGGGGAGTGTAGTATACGCTTACAGGAATGGTTTCTAGCAGGAGCCGGGTATACTGTAAGTATTCAGAAAAAAGAAAAGGATATGAAGAGATTTGACTAGGTGCTAAATAATAATAAATATACAGAGTGTGCTGGTTGTGGATATCAAGCGAGGTCTATATTTTATTATCTACGGATCAATCGAAAATAGAAATTATTTCTGAAATATGGGAAGTTATCGGAATTTCTGATTCGTGAAGTTAACGAGAGTTTATAGAATAGAATATAATATATTTTAAATAATTAAAATTAGGAAGGGAGTCGACTTTAATATGTCAAAATTAATAGTTAAAAAAAAGGAAAAAAATGAAAATAAAAAGAAGGAATGGAGATTAACGTCATTATATATGGGATTTGTTGCAGGGATATGTGCTTTTTTTTCAGCAGTTTTATTTATCTTACAATTGTGTGGGGTTAATGATAGTTGTATTAAAATTATTGGATTAATTTTAGGACTTGCTATAATTATATTATTAGGATTATCAAGTAAATATTCTAATGCATTTATAAATAAAATTCACAATAAGAAAAGTTTAGAAAAGATTTTTGAAACGTGTTCGTTAAGCGGAATTTTGGTTTTTGGCTTTCAAAATATAATTGGTATTATACCAATTGAGAAGTTAAAATTGGAAGATCGTATTATGGGAATAATTACTGTTGGGATATATGTTTTGTTGCCTTTAATAGTAGCAATTGTGCTGATATCAAAGAAGGATTGGGATTATAATGAAGATTAGCTATTCACAACAGGCAATTGATTTTATTTATGATGAGTTAAGAAAAGCGCCAAATACATTGCTAGATGATTTGAAAGAAAGATGTGCAAAAAAATAATCAACCACAGGAGCAAAGGAATTCTAAGCGCTTAAATGTCTACTCCCATTCGGGAACCCAGCTTTAAATCGGCAGAGGAAATTAGTGCAGCATCTTTTTCTCATCATGCATATAGATTCTGTTATTCTGGGAGGCGTCCCCGTCCCTCATACATAATGCTGAGTTCGCCGTAGACCTGTCCCCAGTTCCGAATGCTCATAGTCCATTTTTCAGTAACTCGATCCAGAGCCAGTCTAGCCTTCTCTTCATCGGAAGCATGGTAAATCGTTTTTAGGTCAGAAGCGAACGCTTTTCTGTCCTTATCCGGAACATATTTTAGCGTATTTCTTACCTGATGTACAATACATCTCTGATACTCTGTTTTTGGAAATGCAGCGGCAATTGCCTCTTTAATGCCACTAAGACCGTCAGCGCAGATAATCAGGATATCCTTTACACCACGATTCTTCAGCTCATTCAGAACAGACAGCCAGTACTTTGAACTTTCATTATCACCGACAGTGATTGAAAGAACCTCTTTTTTTCCTTCTGTGTTGATGCCAAGAATGACGTAGGCCGCCAGCTTTTTGATCACTCCATTATCGCGTACGGAATAATGGATGGCATCTATATAGAGGATCGGATATACCTCATCCAGCGGTGGATTTTGCCAGTCTTCGATCTGAGGCAGAATTTTATCTGTAACGTCTGAAATAAAGCCTTCTGATGTCTCAAAACCGTAGATATCTTCGATGGTTTCGGATATTTGCCGGATCGTCATCCCTTTTGCATACATGGAAATAATCTTCTGATCGATATCAGAAATATCCTTCTGACGTTTCTTTACAATCTGTGGCTCAAATGTTGATTTACGATCCTGCGGAACATCGATATCCATGCTTCCATAGCTGCTGTTTACACGCTTTGATTTATAGCCATTGCGGTAATCATCGCTATAAGATCGTTCAGATTTTTGGTAACCAAGATGATCATCCATTTCTGCTTCCATCATCTCTTTGATGGTGCCGCCAAGCAGATCCTTAAGCGCATCCTGGATATCTTCAGCGGTTTCAATATCATACTCCTGAAGAAGTTGCTGAATGATGTTTCGCTTTCCTTCTGTCATTACTACTTTGTGTACAGGTTTCTTTTCTCTTCTTGCCATAATAAAAGGCATCCTATGATTTATATTTTACCATAGAAGACCTTGCTGTTATTAGCTATTTACAGAAAAAGTTTCACACACTCTAACCCCCAGCTCTTTATCGTATTCAACTATATTGAGCCTGTGCTCAATCAACGATATGGAACACATCTTCCACCAGCATATCAAAAACTATGCTCTGTCATCTTTCAAAATATCTTCCATTTTATCGGAGTCATATGCAGGAAGAACATCTGGAAGTGTTCCGTCAAACATTGCCGCATATATCTTTTTGTCCGCGCGCAATTGGTAGCGCTCAAGTGGATTTAGTGTTGAAGCTCCATCTTTATTTTTTACAATAAAACATATCTCATCGTTTCTAAGTATTTCAGTAGCCAGGAGCCGTGATTCATGGCTGGTAACAATTAGTTGAGTGGTCCGTTCTTCAGCAATTTTCAAAAATAATTCTATAATCCTAGTTGTGATTGCAGGATGGAGACACCTGTCTATTTCATCAATGATCAAAGTCTTATTATCAGATATTTTTAGCAATATTTCAATTAAGTCTAGAATTCTGGCTGTTCCGTCAGACTCTTCATTTAAAGAAAAGTATATAGATTCTTTTTCGTGACTGAATTCAATTGTTTTAATTATTAATTCATTATTTTCATTTAATTCAAAGGTATAAAATTCCTTATATGAACGAAGCATACACGTAATTGGCTTGTTTGGAAGCTTTGTTTTTTTTCGTTCGAGATCAGATAGAACCTTATCGTACACGTCTTCTGGAACACGGCTTTTTATAACATCCTGAGGAACAGTTACTATTCTGAGGTCGCTGATTCCAGTGCCGAGTGCATTCAGTAGTTTTGCTATTTCATTGAGATTCGAATTTGAAAAATAAGGGTATCCGGTAATAATACTGTTTGGGTAGCTTATATTCAGGCTTCTGCTGAACCAACGATAAATATCTTGCAGTATCTTTAGTTCCGGATTATCTTCATACATCTTGGATTTACCATGATTTATTATAGAAAGAAATAGTATTTCCGAATCAGAGGAACTGTCTTCACCATATGTGAGGAGCTTTTCCTTGGAACTGCTTTTCCTAAAATAATCACCTACCGTGAAAATTGAATCAGCGGTGTTTCTGTTATAGAGGTTTTTGTTTGTACAATCTGAAGTTTTTTCATAGAGATATTCTTCTAATATTATTCCGGTTTTAAGTAAAACAGAAAAACCATAAACAATCCGTTTTCTTGACAATAATAACTCAACTTCAAATGTTGATGGAAGCTCTTGATTGTTCGGCTTGAGTCGGAAATATTTTGTCGTAAAACCAATTGGCATTTTATCTAGAATGATATCCTGTACAAATTCAAATGCCTTAGTTAAATTTGATTTACCGGAAGCGTTAGCTCCAAAGACAGCTTTACATTTGGTGAGTTTTACATGAGAGTCCTTATATAATCGTTTTGAGTGCTTTCGTGCTTTTCCTCCTTCCATTGAAAATGTTTGCTTTTCATCAAAAGAAAGAAAATTTGAAACAGTAAAATTAATTAACATATTAATCTCCTTCGCTTATTTATAATAAGCGAAAAAAACGCTTTTGTCAATTTAAAATGATAAAAATATAAGCTTACAAATAAAAAAAGGTTGGATAAAAACGAAAAAATCGTTTTACCATGTTGACTTGTATGGAAAAAGGTGCTATTGTTTTATTAGCAAAGGACACGGATGAGTGCTAATAAATCGAAAAATTTCATGAACAAGGAGGAACAGAATATGAAATTACAAGCTTTAAGTCATTACGATGATGATATGGACACAAGATACGGGGACTGTATTATGTTATTAGATGATACAAGCCTGATAGTGTATGATTGTGGCCATCAGAGACATGCTGATGAGGTAGAAGCATATTTGGAAAAGCATTTAGCAATAAAGGATGTACATATCGTAATCTCGCATAATGATTCAGATCATATCAATGGTATATCAGCATTAATGGAGTATCTATATGAGAATAACTATACTGTTACGTTGTATACTTCATTATATCTTAAGGCAACTAAGGAGATTTTGGATATATTAGATGATGACAGGAGAACTGAAAAGGCAACTCGTGAGCATATATTGGAATTGTTCAATAATATTAAGGATATTGTGGAGAAGGCAGAGGAATATGAATTTACTGTAAAGAATGCAGAGGTAGATACAAAAGTGTCAACCGGTAAAATAGTAGGACCAACAGTAGATGAGTTTACAGCAGTAGTTGCTGAGGCAATTGAAAAGCAAAGCTCAGGTGCGAAAATAGATGACGAAACGGTTATGAATGCAGCTAGTGTCCAACTAAATATTAAGATTGATGATGCATCGGAAGTTTTATTATGTGGCGATGCTTCCCCGGTATATCTTCATGATCTTGATAAATATGACCTGATTCAATTACCTCATCATGGAAAGCTGGAAAGTGCTCAGAAGATATTTGATGCTTTGGAAGATTCATATATAAAGGAATTTTTAGTATCTGATAATACAGGAAGCGGAGCAACAAGTGGTGGATCAGATAAGCTTATAGAGTATATGAAAACGGAAAAAATGAATGCTGCTTACAATACTAAAAATGGAGTTATAAAGCTCCCAAAGGAAACGGGCTATGATGGATATGGAAACGGTAGTTCATCAGAAAGGAAGGTTAAATTAGGTGGAATGGATTGTAACAAATGGGAATGGTATTGTATGTAGTAAAGATGAATTGGCTGCCAGAAGGGAGTTTATTGGTATGATAACCGGTGTGTCACCATCAAGGTGGCACATCATTGTTAAGGATATTAATAATAGATTTTATTATAAATGTAATACAATTGATGACATCAACGGTCTGTTTATTACTGGACATGTTGGTGAGGTGTGGGAGATATGTAAGTCTCCCGGTATTGGAAAATTTGATTTTGTTGTTGCAAATACATGCATATGGGAAGAGGGGTATGAAAAGCAAATTCTGTCAGAGCTGATGTATGCAAGACAAGACATTATATTGTGGTATGCGAAGCAAGTGGTATCATTGGAAAGCGGACTTGCTCTGCGAAAGACAAATGAACTGGAAAATAAAGGGATGTTTGGCTTTCCTACGTCGAAATCAGAACGAATACTTTTTAAAAATAGGAAAAAAGGGTTTATGAATGCATTGAAGGTGGCTTTTGATAAAGTATCAGCAATTTATATTGCTTAAAGATGAAAGGAATTATAATGGATATCAAGGATTATAGAAGTAAGGAATTAACAGCATACGTTTTGGGAATATCATTGATAATCATGTATATAGAAGGAATATGGTCGTTCAATAATTTGAATTTGGAAATGCTACAATTGTTTTCTACAATTATCAATTCGCTTCTATCTACTTCAATCATGATTATTTTTGTGATAATAGCTGATAGTGTGATAGATAACAAAGTAAAAGAGAGAATTGTGTTTTGGCAGAAAAGTATGCCAGGAACCACAGTCTTTTCGGATATCAAAAATGAAAAAATAAAAGATGATAGATTTACCAGAGAGGCAGTGTTATATCAATATTCGGAGATTTATGACAAATTAAGTGGAATATCATCAGAGAAAGAGCGTAAGAAGCTAGAGAATGCTGTGTGGTACGGAATATATAAAAAGCACAAAACAGAGAAGATGATTGAAGTATCAAATCGCGATTATTTATTATGCAGAGATCTTACCTCAGTTAACATTATAATATTGATAATGTATTTAGGATTGTCAGTTGTGTTGCAGATGTTTGCATTAAAATGGAAAGCAATAGTTTTCTTGGCGTTTATATATATAATTTTGATGATAGCGGCGAGGATAAAGGCTCAGAGATTTGTATTGAATGTTATTGCAGCGGATGTATGTTAATTCAGGGTGATATTATTTTATGTGGAAAATTTCATCACACATCGTGGCAACGAAAGGTGTATACATAATGAATACTAGGAGGTAAGACAATGGAGACCGATACATTAATTAGAAAAAATTTTTTTAAGAAAATTTTTGGATCTGATGAGAATATTTCTTTCAAAATTTCATCAGCCTTTTTAATTTCAGCAATAATATTTGGGATTTTTACGTGGATATATAAAGATGACAAGAATTTAACTACGGCTTTTACCTATGCATCTTCAATAGGATTTGCGTGCTGGATGTTAATAGCTAAAGGAATTGAGAGATTAGAATATGTTGGATATGAGTCGCTTAGGTTTTTAATATTTTTCTGTATATTGATACCTTCAATGAATTATTTATTAAATATGCCATCGTTAAATATTTTTTGGTTTATTATGGCATGTTTAGGTGTATTTGTCAGTTGTATTTATGTAATAACAAAATTAAATGATTTATATAGTTTTATGAATGCTCTTTTTGTTAAATTGAAAATGAAGCTATTTAATACAGATAACATTTCATCAACAGGAATAAAAGCGATGATTGAAAATATTACAGTTTTCTTAGTTACCATTGGCAGTTTCTTTATTGCAGTAAAAACTATTATGAAAACCCTTCTTCAAATACGAGAAATGTTTTAGCTGAGTACGATGAAATTATAATTCCATCCATTTTTTGCAAGGCAAAGCTATATATTTCCTGGATTCTTGAAAACCTCGTCATGTTTCCGAGAATCCAGGAAATAAGCTATAAATAAGAGTTTTAGTCGCAAAATTTCTGGAGGGTAACATCAATGTGGTCAAAATAGTGTCAACTTAAGAAAAAGTCTTAAGTTGATGCAAGATAAAGTTATCAAATAGAAGTTAAAAAATAAAGTAATTCAGAAAATGACGCACTTTAACAAGGACTCCGTGAAAGTCCTATTAATTAGTATAATTTTTATTTCAATCAAAAAGAAACTTTTTGATTGTTAAAGTGTGTTCGTCCCTTTGCTTTATTCTTTTTTCGTTTGAAAGTACGGCCTGGCATTATTTGAGACCTGTTACGGACAGCTTCTGAATAAAGTCTGTTAATTTCGTCGATAGTACTGATGGTACACAGGATTTTTGCAAACTGCTTGCAATTTGCAATCAAACGAAATATAATGAAGAAAAAAGAGGAGGCGATATCTATGGCAAG
>USBB01000047.1 GCA_900552795.1 uncultured Eubacterium sp. | reverse complement strand
ATAGCTGTGTGAAAAATCATCGTATCAACATGATTTTTCACACTATCTCCATTCTTTAGCAATTTTATCAAAAACATCCTGATTATGATTACACGGATTGTTTCGTGCTTCGCACTCCCACAATCCTCCACCAACATAATTAAGCCGCGACAAAATGCCACGGCTTATACTTATCACGAATGCTCTGCGAGCACACGCTTTGCTTCTTCAAATGAATCCATATGTATATAAATATCACATTTATCAGCTCTGCCGACATCAAAAATCTTAAATAATCCTGAACGCGGCTTCCACCTTTCACAATATGATATGTTATTCCTGCGCAAGACTTTTTCTATCTTTTTGCATTCCTCAGGTGTCACATTGGAACTTAATAATCTCTCGTTCGTACCAATTTCAGTCATATTCCAAAGCCTCTTTCTTTTTAGATTGTGACAATAATTGTATCATTTTAATCACAAAAAATCCACAGAAATCAAACATAATTATTACATAAAATCAATCCATCAAAATCATTCAACTGTATAAATCCAGCCTTGTGGTGCTTCAATTCTTCCCATCTGAATTCCTGTAAGCGTATCATATAATTTCTGAATTGTCGGACCCATATTCTCCATTCCGCTTGGGAAAAAGATTTCCTTTCCATGGTCTACAATCTTTCCTACAGGTGAGATAACTGCTGCCGTACCACATAAACCACATTCAGCAAAATCCTTAACCTCCTCAAGAAGCACTTCTCTTTCCTCAACCTCAAGACCGAGATATTCTTTTGCAACATACACTAAAGAACGTCTTGTTATTGATGGCAGAATACTGTCAGACTTAGGAGTAACAACCTTACCATCCTTAGTTACAAATATAAAGTTCGCTCCGCCTGTCTCTTCTACCTTTGTTCTTGTTCCCGGATCAAGATACATATTTTCGGCATAACCCTCTTCATGTGCAGTAACAATCGCATGAAGACTCATAGCATAGTTAAGTCCGGCCTTTATATGTCCTGTTCCGTGAGGTGCCGCACGGTCAAAGTCAGAAACCTTAATTGTAATAGGTTTTGCTCCACCCTTAAAGTAAGGACCTACGGGCGTTGTAAATACTCTGAACTGATATTCAGATGCCGGCTTAACACCTATAACAGGGTCACTTCCGAACATATACGGACGAATATATAATGTAGCACCTGAACCATATGGAGGAACCCATGCTGAATTTGCCTTTACTGTAGCAGCAACTGCCTCAACAAACTTATCCTCAGGAAAAACCGGCATCTCAAGTCTTTTGCATGAATCAGCCATACGCTTGGCATTTAAATCAGGACGGAATATAACAGTCTTACCCTGCTCTGTCGTGTATGCTTTCATACCTTCAAAGCAAGTCTGTGCATACTGCAGCACACCCGCACACTCACTGATTACTACCTTGTCATCTTCTGTAATGACACCATCATCCCACGCTCCATCTTTGTAATTTGCTACAAATCTCTTATCAGTCTTTACATAACCAAAACCAAGATTCGACCAGTCAATTTCTTTCTTTTCCATGATAATCTTCCTTTCCTGATAGATTGTTTAGAAAATGTGTCTTTTCACCACTTTCAATCAATGCTTTTCTGTAATTTTACTGCGTCACCACATTAAAGTCAATATCAGTTTACATTTATTCTCTATCAAGCAGTGATTGATAGAAATTTGAGTAATCCTCCCTCTTATCCGCTGTAAAAGCTATAGCTGAACGAGGGTGCTGGTTTTGCTGTCCCGTAAGCATGTACTGTACATCACACCCCCAAACCACTCCTGACTTTTTAAGCGGAAGAAGCCTGTTCTGTATAAATTTTAATATAGGATTAAGACTGTATTTAGGGTTTCTAAGAAATCCGAGCAAAAGCTCCATATAACAGTTTCCTGCACCTCTGCCCATGCCGCCGACTGTCGCATCAAGGTAACTTGCACCGAATGCACATGCCTCTATAGTATTTGCAAATGCAAGCTGCTGATTATTATGTGCATGAATTCCCACAAGCTTGCCCTCAGCCTCTGCAATCTTTAAATACTTATCCATAAAACGTCTTATCTGCTCAGGGTAGATTGAACCATAGCTGTCCACAAGATAAATCACATCAACCTTGCTCTTTGAAAGCATTTCAAGTGCCATATCAAGATCACTCTCGCTTGATGTTGATACAGCCATAACATTTACAGTAGTCTCATAGCCCATATCCGCACAGTAGTTAATCATCTCTATTGCCGCAGGAATAGTATTAACATATGTAGCAATTCGTATCATATCAATTACGCTCTCAGACTTAGGCAGAATATCTTTCTTATAATCTGTTCTTCCAACATCAGCCATAACCGATATCTTTAAATCTGTGTTGTTATCACCTACTATGTCGCGTATATCCTGCTCGTCACAAAATTTCCACTTACCAAACTCTTTGACATCAAATATTTCCTTTGAAGCCTTATATCCAAACTCCATATAATCAACACCGGCTGCCACATTTGCGCTGTAAAGATTTCTTACAAACTCATCATCAAATTCAAAATTGTTTACGAGACCTCCGTCACGGATAGTACAATCGACGACCTTAATATCCGGTCTGAATGACATTAATTCACCTTTGCGTTCCATATTTATACCTTCTCTCATTTAATTTTAATTTGCCTTAAATGCGCCTTAAAATTATGCTGCCCTGCATTCATATGATATATAAATACTATGTGTTATCATTATTCACCTGCCATGCGGCATATTTTTTGCGCTTTAAAGCGTTAAACTTTAATGTATTATAGCACAAAAGCGTATGATGTCAAAGGTTTTTTTCAAATTTATGGCATAAGATGACTTTGCATTATATCCATCATATCGTTAAGTCCTGTAAGATATTCTTTAGCGTTGCTGTATTTTTTCTTTGTAACACGCCATACAAACAATGGCTCCGTGCCTTTCACAAGACGCACCGCTCCGCCAAACGAATCTATAAAACCGGAAATCGCCTCTGAATTGATATCTGCCTTTGCATACATTTTAAATATAGTTTTCCATGCTGACGGTGTCTGCGTTTCATCAATATTTCCCTTAATTTCCATGACTCCCAGTTTATGCGCCTTAGACTTTATAAGTGCAATACTAAGCAGATTAACTGCACATTCCGGTATACTTCCGTATCTGTCGTTAAGCTCATCTTTCATGTCGCTTAATTCTTCTTCTGTTTCAATCTCCGCAATTCGCTTATAAATATCAAGTTTTTGGTATTCGCTCTTAATATAAGCCGACGGGATATATGCATCCACACTCAAATCAACATTTGTCTCAAATTCATATTCATTTTTTATACCCTTTAAGTCATTTACTGCCTGGTTAAGCATCTTGCAGTACAAATCATATCCGACTGCTGCCATATGTCCATGCTGACTCTTTCCGAGCACATTTCCTGCGCCTCTTATCTCAAGGTCCTTCATGGCAATCTTAAATCCTGAACCAAAATCAGAAAACTCCCTTATCGCACTAAGCCTCTTTTCTGCGACCTCTGAAAGCATACGGTTTCTTTTATACAATAAAAATGCGTATGCAGTCCTGTTACTTCTTCCGACACGACCGCGCAACTGATAAAGCTGTGAAAGACCAAATCTGTCCGCATCCTCAATAATCATTGTATTTACATTGGATATATCCATACCTGTCTCTATTATCGTGGTTGAAATTAAAACATCTGTCTCACCATTTATAAATTCATACATTATCTTCTCAAGCTGACGTTTATCCATCTGTCCATGTGCATACGCAATATTTGCATCAGGCACAAGCTCCTGTAAATGCGCCGCCACCTCGTCTATATTTCTTACCTTATTATATACATAGTAAACCTGTCCGTTTCTTGCAAGCTCTCTGTTTATCGCTTCTCGTATCATCTCATCGTTATGCTCGGTCACAAACGTCTGTATAGGAACCCTGTCAACCGGCGGCTCCTCCAAAACACTCATATCCCTGATTCCGACAAGACTCATATGAAGCGTTCGCGGAATAGGAGTTGCACTAAGCGTAAGCACGTCAACATCATTTTTAAGCTGCTTTATTTTTTCCTTATGTGCCACACCAAAACGCTGTTCCTCATCAATTATCAAAAGTCCGAGATCCTTAAACTCCACATCCTTTGACAGCAATCTGTGTGTTCCTATAACCACGTCAACAAAACCTTTCTTTAACTCAGACAGTGTTTCTTTAATTTCCTTATTTGTTCTGAAGCTTGAAAGCTGTGCTACCTTTAACGGAAAGCTTTTCATTCTCTGCTCAAATGTATTGAAATGCTGTTGTGCAAGAATTGTCGTCGGCACCAGATACGCAACCTGTTTTCCCTCCTGAACTGCCTTAAATGCAGCTCTTATTGCCACTTCAGTCTTTCCGTATCCAACGTCGCCGCAAATAAGTCTGTCCATAATGCGTCCGCTTTCCATGTCCCGCTTGGTATCCTCGATTGCCGCAAGCTGGTCAGGCGTTTCTTCATAAGGAAACATCTCTTCAAACTCTGTCTGCCATACAGTATCTTTCCCAAACTGATAACCTTTCTGCTGCTGTCTTATTGCATAAAGCTCTACAAGATCCTTTGCAACCTCCTCAACAACACGTTTTACTTTTGACTTAGTCCTGCTCCATTCTATCGTTCCAAGTTTATTTAATTTCGGCTTCTTCTCTGTGTCTGCCGCGGCATATTTCTGCAGTCTGTCAAGCTGCGTTGCAAGCACGTACAAATTTGAATTACCCGCATACTCTATTTTTACATAATCCTTTTCAACACCATCAACGGTTATTTTCTCAATACCCCTGTAAATTCCAAGACCATGTGTCTCATGAACCACAAAATCACCGACATTCAGCTCGTTAAAGCCCGAAATTGATTTGCCCTCGTAACGCTTTTTCTTCTTTACACGCTTATTTTTAGTAAAAATATCATTTTCAGCTATAACAACAAACTGCATAAGAGGATACTCAAAACCTCTGTGAATATTACCATATGTAACCATAACCGTTCCCGGCACAATTTCCTTTTCGTAATCCTCATTAAAATAAGCCCTTACCTCAAGCTGCTCAAGATCCTGAACAATTCTGGCTGCTCTTGTCCTCGAATTACAGACAAGCACACACCTGTATCCGCTCCGTCCGTATTTTTTCAAATCATCTGACAAATATTCAAAGCTGTTGTTATACGAACTTATACTTCTTACATCGATACGCTCATATAAATCAACATTTATCATATCCGGCTTATAATCAAGCGTGGATACCATAAGCACCCTGTTTTTTGCAATTTCTGCATAAACCTGTGCTAACGGACGCATAAGCTTAGTCTGGCTTGGAACAATATACCCCCCTGCCAGACGATTTTTCATACTTTCCTCATATTCAAATGATACAAGCTCCATACGCTCTTTTATCCTGTTTGGCTCATCAAGCACAAACAACGTGGTTTTAGCCGGAAAATATGAGATAAGACTCTCACACTCCGGTGCAAATATATTTATAAATTTACTGTAATCCCTGTTATTTTCAAGCTCTCCCTTAAGCTTTCTAAGCCTGTTTACGGCCTCTGTCTGTTCCGGCGTTTTCTTTTTATTATTTATCCCAAAATTATCAAGCTGTGATTGGTATTCTTTTTCAAACACGTCAAATCCTGCCTCAATTTCTTCCTGTTTAAGAATACATTCCGTTGCCGGAAAAACCGTGTAATCACTGCATTTTTCTATTGAACGCTGACTCTGCACATCAAAAAACCTTATGGAGTCAATTTCATCATCCCAAAGTTCAATTCGGACAGGTGTCTCGTCAGTGTATGAATAAATATCAATTATTCCGCCACGCACTGCAAAATGCCCCGGCTCCTCTACCATCGGCATTCTTGTATACCCAAGATTCACAAGATCAGCCGCAAATCTGTCTGTATCAATTATATCACCGCACTTAAGACTTATCTGCATTTCTTTATATCTTTGCAGAGGCAGAAGCATATCTATACAAGCATCAATCGTCGTTACAAGCGTAAATCTCCCGCCTTTTTTTGCAGCCATAAGAATTTTATTTATGCATCTTAAACGCTCCCCAACTATCTGATTTCCATGAACATCGGCACTGTAAAATATAAAATCCTTTGCCGGATAATACATGCAGTTGTCAAAAAAAGCTGCATCTTCGACTATCTCACGCGCTTTGGCCTCATCATAAGTTATTATGACTTTAATCGGAAAGCCCCGTCCTGCCGCTTCTATAAAATGCACTTTCTGCGTATCGATACATCCGCTTACCATAACAGCATTTCCAGGCTGTTCAAGCATCTTATCAACCTGTTCCATGCCTGCCATACCGACAATCGGACCATAAAACGAATTCATTTTAACACTACCTCCATTCCGCATTTTTTATGTCACAAGCTTTATCCGTTAAATTTGTTCATTGCGCTGTCAATTCCCTCTGTCACAATACAGGCTACCGCATCACATGCTCTCTCATTTCCTGATCTTAAATCACTGTAAATCTCTGTTGGAAATTTTCCCAGTACCCAGTCGGCAAGATCCCAGTCCTTAGGCTTATCACCCACCCCGAATTTAATTCTCTTAAATCCCTCGCTTCCAAGATGCGCTATTATGCTCTTTATTCCGTTATGGCCGCCTGCACTGCCTTTTGCCCTTAGCCGGAGCTTTCCCGGTGCCAGACTTATATCGTCAAAAATAACTATCAAATCATCTATATCGGCCTTGTAATAGTCCATAACCTCACGTATACACTCCCCGGACTTATTCATGTAAGTAAGCGGCTTTACCAAAATCACTTTCTGCCCCTCAATTACGCCTTTTCCTATCATCCCCTTATGCTTTAACATGTCCACACTAATATTATATTTATCTGCCAGCTCATCTATTACTGAAAATCCTGCGTTATGCCTTGTTCCGTTATACTGCATACCCGGATTTCCCAACCCTGCTATTATATACATAACTTAACTCTCCTTTTTCATTGTGTCCGCAATTTTTTACCATGATTTCACTATGTTTCATCATGGTTCGCGCACATTCGCCAAATGTCTGCTTTGCAGCCGCTTGGCTCATTGTGTTCGCGTACATTATACCATGTGCGAAAAAAAGGAAGCGCCCGTAAGGGCATTTACTTTTCAAGCCATGGGTCACAGGTATAATCGCCGCTTTAGCGGCGCAAGGCGCCTTGACGCCTTGAATTGCACTTTGTGCAATTATTATACCATAAAAAATCGTCGCAAGCGACGATTTCAAGATTTGCTTCGCAAACTTGTGATTTTCATGCATCTGCGACGTTATTCCCATAAAGTAAAAATCCGCAGAGGCCATTTTGACCTCTGCGAATCCCAAAATTATATTAGAAAGATAAGTATTGGCAATTTAAACTTAAAATCGCTTTAAAATTATTTTACAAATTACTTTGTAAATTTCTTTTTGCCTAACACACATACGCCTGCAAGTGCAAGAACACTAAGAAGTGCAAGTGCAACATACAATGCAACAGGTGCTGCGTCTCCTGTCTTAGGTGTCTCTGAATCAGGCGAACCCGGTTCGGAAGGCTGTGTTGGTTCATCAACAGCCGGTGGTGTTGTTGGCTCTTCTGCAGGAGGAACTACCTCTGACTTTTCAACCAATGCACCAATTGCATCATTGATTGCCTTTGCCATAGCTTCCACCTCTGTCTGCTGTGCTGATTTCTTTGAACCATCAACTGCTGCAATAGCTTTATTTACAGCATCAAAATTTTCATATTTATCTGCATCATACTTTGCAGCTTCTTCCATTGCCTTATATACCGATGTATAATCAGCGACAGCTGTATAATATGTAGCATCAAAATCATCAAAGAATGTCTTTGGATCAACTGCAGCAGCTTCAGCAGCTGTCATAATCTTAGTACCTTTACATCTTTCAGCTGTAGCTACCATAACACCGTCAGCTGTATGTGTACCAAATTCATTCATAAATGAATCACTTACATCGTTTGAATCTCCACTCATATTTGTGTAACCTGCAGGTACTATCATTGATTCTGATTCAACAGTTGTATTAATAAATGTATTGCGGCAGCCTCTTGTCCAAGATCTTGCAAAATAGAAGCTTGCTGTAGGTAAAATACCAGGATAATCTGTATTTACAATATCACAGTTATAGAAAAGATAACCATGCTTACCTGTATTCTTATTTGCAACTATAAGGCTTCCGGAAGCCTCCTCATCGCTGTAACCATACATACTTAATGTACAATTATCAAACACTGCATTACCATCGCCGCAGATATAGTCTGTAGAACCTTCGATAACACAATCTGTAAAGTAAGAGCTCTCCTCACCATCACCTGTATAAAGTGTATCCTGACTGCTTAAAAGCTTACAGTTCTTATATTCTGTATCATCTGCCTGAATATAAAGTGCTGCTGCTCTTTCCTTTGCTGCTCTTGTAATAACATCAGCATCTTTAGCTGTAGAACGATCTATCTTAGAATTTTCAATACCCTTACTTACACCGTCTGCAACCTCTTCTGTTGTCATATATCTGTTAAATGAATTCTCAAAAGTAATGTTTTCAGCCTTGAAGCCCTTAGCGCCTGCAAAGAGGTTAACTGTAGCACCCCAGTGACCCGGATTCTGCGAAATAGATGTCTGATAATATTTATCTACTGCCCATGCTTCATCATAGTATGCTGATCTCTTATCAGCAGAAATCTTGGCACTATAATATGAATAACCAACTCCGTAGTACCATGTAATAGTTGAACCATTTTCATTATTGCTCTTTAATGTGATATTTGGTGTATCTATTACTAACTGTTCTCTGTACAAATCATCCATAAGAACAATTGTAACTCTCTGATCATCAGTTCTTGTCATATTAGAAATGTACTTAACTGCATCAGCAATAGTCTTGATATCTTCATTTTTTCCTACCTTAATTTCTGCTGCATATGCATTTACAGGTTCTGCTGCACCTGAAACAAGGTATACATCATTAAGAACAAGTCCTCCCTTAACGCTTACATGATCATAAGCTGTATATCCGTCACACTCAACTGACGTCTCATATTCACCATCTCTTAATGCGGCTGAATATGTTGTGCCATTTACAGAAAATGTATATGAATAATCAGGTGTATCCATGTTCTTAAATGTTATGCTCTTAACATCTGCTTTCTTATCATCAGATGCAACAAATGTACCGCTTACAGCATATACAGGCTTCTTTTCAGCTTTAATCACAACATCTGCATAAGTTCCCTCTGCTTTATTAACTGCTGCTTTTACTTCGTAATCATCAGCATTTGTAATTACTGCCTCATAATCAACATTAGCTGTAATCTTAATTTCACCAAATGTATACTTGCCATCCTCAACCTTTTGAAGAGCTAACTCGTAGCTGTCCATTGTGCTGTCCTTTGGAGTAAGAACTACTTTAATTTCACCCTTCAAATCAGCGTCCATAACGCCCTCGAATGTACCGTTGCTGATAGTTGCAACAGGTGAATCAGCAATCTTAAAGTTATGCTCTGCTGCCGAACCATTACCTGTAAGTGTAAATCTGTTAGCTCCATCTGTATTGTCTATCTTGTAACCGATTTTTGATACAGCTGCAAAATAATTAGTATTTCCGTCTACTCTTCTAAGAGTTGCAGTATACTTACCCTCTGCGTCTACCGGCGCTGTTATAACTTCTGCCTTAGGATCATCCATATTAACAAATTTAACAGAATCTATACCTACTGCTGCTGCGCCCTCAATCTTACCTGTAACTGTAACTCTGTTGACAGGATTGTATTCCTTTAAAGTAAATGATGTTGCTTTCACATCACCGTTTGAAATAAGAGGTATGTACTTCTTTCCTCCCTCTTCAACTATGTAATCTGTAACATCACCCACAGTAAATGAATTTCCTGCCTTTGACATTGCACAACTGTAAGTTGTATCAGATGTATCCTCACCCAATATAACAAGTCTGTCGGCTTTATCACCATTACATACCATAGTAAACTCAATCTTAGTTGTATCATCCTTTACAGGCATTAAAATCACGTTGCCCGCTCTGAATCTTAAAACCCCTTTATCAAGACTAATGTTTAACGCTTTCTTTACAATCATGTCAGTAGTACCAATGACATCGCCGTCTTTGTACTTTCCGCTGGCTGCTTCCTTTGTTATATCATAAGTCTTAACTGACTCTTTGATTTCAGGATCTGCCGCATCAGCAACAAACAAGCCACCCGTAACAGGTAATGCAGTCATAGCCAGAACAGCTACAGCAGCAACTGAAATACCTTTTTTTAGTTTCTTTAGGAAACTTTTTCTCATAACTTAATCCTCCTTACATACTTTTAGCCATACCCAAGCTATAGTCTTAAGATTATCATTGTAAGGGGAACTTTTCTACTTAAAATTAGACATTAATCAGCCGCACTACTTAAATTTTTAGGACGATTTTTTAACTTTTCATCATTATATCAAATATTATCTGTATTTTTTTGTGCATTTGTTATAAATTATGATATAATTATATATACACGATTACATTATCATGTTACGCAAAAAAAATGGAGATTAGTGTGAAAAATCATGTTGATACGATGATTTTTCACACAGCTATTTGTTTCT
>USBB01000046.1 GCA_900552795.1 uncultured Eubacterium sp. | reverse complement strand
TTGTATTTCAAGGGCTAAAGGCGGTTCTTATCAACACATTTTGTCCTATAGGTCTGATTTTGCTACTCTTTATCTTTCATATCTTTCTTTATATTCCTGATTACGAAAAATGCAACGACGCTGGCTAATAAAGCAGTTAAAATATTACTTAATCCCATTACAATACCGACGCTTTCGCTTCCTAAGGAAGTGAAGTTCTGTAATGCCCAAAGAATAGGGATTCTAAATACAAATACACGACAGAAGTTACAAAGCAGTGTAAGTTTTGTTTTACCAAAGCCGAATAATAAAGCCATTACAGCAGCATTTACGCCTAAAGGAACGCAACCGCCGAAAGAGTCGTATCTGAATACTTTGATGATTGTGAGCTGGAATTCTCTGTTAAAGCCTTCTGTGCTGTTTGCAAAAATATAAGTTATAGGTTCGATAAATACATTTAATAATATGTAACCGATAAGCCCGATTATTGATTCGATAATAAGAAGCTTCCAGAATGTTTCTAGTGCGCGTTTTTTATTTCCGGCGCCGAGGTTCTGACTTATGATTGAAGCTCCGCCATCCTGAAAACCGTTTTGCAGCTGTGTTACGGTACCGTTTATGTTGCTTGAAATACCAAGAGCTCCGACAGTAGTTGAACCATATTCCTTACTCATTGAATTTACAACGGTTTTCCCGAAAGCAAATGCCATTTTTTCAATGATTACAGGAAGTGACAAATTAAGCATCGGCATTACAATATTTCTTTTAAAGCTTATTGCTTTCCGGCTGAAAGTAAATGCGTTATCACCGAAACATAAATTTTTAACTGCCATTATAAGCAGGAATGACTGCGATATTACGCTTGCCACTGCAATCATTGTTATATCTGCATTTAATCCATATATAAAAAATGCAGTTATTGAAAGTTTTAGTATGATTACAAACATATTAAGTCTTAAAATTCGTTTTGAGTTACCCCTTGCACGCTCAATAGCTATGTAAACATTATTGAAAAAGCTGAGAACTGTTGAAATCAGTGTGATTACAAAATATTTAGTGCCTATCTCTATAAAGTCTGAAGGAGTTCCGAGAATTTTTAATAGTGTTGGAACAAAAGGTAGCATTAAAAGAATAAAACATGAAAGTCCGGTGCATATAGTAATAAGTGTGCTTAGTCGTTTTTTAACCATTTTGTAGTCACCGGCGCCATAAGCTTCACTTATTTTCAGGGAGCTTCCGACAGCAAGTCCCATTCCTAAAGCGCTTATCATATTTTGGATCTGAGTAAGATAAGCTACAGCTGATACGGCGATAGCACTTACGTGAGAAGCCATCATCGTGTCGAGGATGTTAAAAAGGTGATTTATCAGCTGGAATACTGATAAAGGGATACATACGTAAAATATGACTTTCCAGAGATTTCCATTTAAGGCAAACTCTCTGAATTTTTTGTCTTTTTCTGACAAAGCAGAAGTGTTGTTATTTGCCATTGATATCTTCCCCTTTCTTATTAAATTGTTAAATTGATTATATTAGCATAGTTTACTATTAAAAATATGTAATATCAATATAAAAAGTAGCTTTATATTTGATAAATACAGAAAAATAGATATGTAAAAATACATATTACATAATGTATTGATATATGATATTTTAGTTGTGAATATTGCACATATATATAAAAAAATTTAACATTTTATTGACTATAAAAGACAGAAAATATATAATATATACAGACTTAGATAAAAGGCATTTATAAAAGTGATTGATAAAATGAAGTGTTGCCACACGAAATGTATTATGTCTATTATTTAAGCTGCGTATAAGAATTAAATTTATTGTATTCATCCGCTGCATATGATTAGGGTGTCAAAACACACTAATCCTTATAAGAAATAATAAATGCAGTAAAAGGGTGAGGAAAGGGGCATTATGAAAAAAGGTTTTAAAAAGGCAGCAGCGGCCGGGCTTACCGCGATAATGCTGCTTAGCAGTGTTAATTTCAGCGGTTTCACTGTAAATGCAGCTTTGCCGACAACAGACGGACATGACAAATATGTCAATAAGGCAGCGTTTGACGTGATTGGTTCAAAAGACTTCGGAAGTAAAGATTTGGACGGACCATTATTTGATAAGACAAAGGGAAGTCAGAATATTACTGAGCTTCAGGTGCCGACACTTGCGTACGATGATACAAGTGTGGGACTTGTGTGGCAGAAACCTGAAAAATATGATAATGTTGCGGACTACAAGATTTGGATTAATAATACATATGCAGGAACGGCAAGAGAGAATTTTAAGGTAAATGCAGAATGGACTGCAAAATATATGGAAGCTTTCTATGATTACTATGACAAAAATGGTGACGTAGATATGACTAAGGTTGATATTCATTCTTACCGTGCGACAGGCCTTTCGCCGGATACTGAATACACATTTAAGGTTGTGGCAGTGGATGCGGCAGGAAATGAGTTGGGAACAGCACAGACAATTAAACAAAGAACAGCAAAGACTCCGGAAACTGTCAATATTTTAGACTATGGTGCAAAGACATCAGAAGGCTATGTGACATATAATGATGAGATTAATGCTTTCATTGAAGCTAACACAAAAGCTATTCAGGCAGCTATTGATGCATGTCCTGAGGGCGGCAGGGTAGTTATTCCTCAGGGTACTTTCGTATCAGGAGCTCTCTGGTTAAAGAGTAATATGACACTTGAAATTAACGGAACATTATGGGCATCACCTAACAGTGACCATTTTGAAATCGGTTTCCTTATGTATCCGTTTTACACTGATACAAGAGTATGGGGACTTGTAAATGCAACAAGCGCTGATGAAAATGCACCGCTTGAAAATATCCGTATTACAGGTACAGGTACACTTTATGGAAATGGATGGAAATATGGTGAGGGTAATACTATAAAAGGTGACGGATTCGGAAGATATACTTATAGTGAATCTGCCGATGTCGATACATCTGCTCCGGGAAATGAAAAATATACATTGCCAAGATGGGTGGCAGGAAGCAACACAAAGGTTTATAATTTTGGTGTGCAGGCGGCAGATACATGTACAAAGTGGCTTAAAAACTGCACAAATCCGGATGGCAGCAGAAAGTACAGCGATGAACTCGTTGACAGCCTTGCAGACAGAATTGCAAAGAACAATGGTGATAAGCTTTCGGAAATTGAGACACAGGATTTAAAGAACGCATATGCAGCAAGAGCAAGTCTTTTGATTATGAAGAATGTCACTAATGTATATGTTGGTGATATTACAGTGGAAAATCCTTCTAACCATTCTGTTAATATTCTTGATTCAAGAAATATTTCTGCAACAAATGTAAAAGTATTTTCTTATGACGGAAACAACGGTGACGGTCTTGGATTTGGCTGTTCACAGAATGTTATCTGTTGGAATAACTTCACAGATACAGGTGATGATAACTTGGGATTTGGTGCATCAGTAGGTGAGGGTGCAAGAGATTCAGAAATTCAGACAAACTCAGAATTATGGATGTTCAACAACTATCTGCATGAAGGTCATGGCGGTCTTGCAG
Source organism: uncultured Eubacterium sp. (assembly GCA_900552795.1). Classification (GTDB taxonomy): domain Bacteria; phylum Bacillota; class Clostridia; order Lachnospirales; family Lachnospiraceae; genus Lachnospira. Next base: position 7,716 of record USBB01000046.1, on the reverse strand, counting down.
CAGGTTCTCATACAGGTAACGGTATTCAGGACGTACTTTTTGAAGATACGGTAATGAATCATATTGATGCGGCTTTCAGATTTAAGAGTGCTCCTACGAACGGAGGATTTATTGCAAACATTACAATGCGCGACTGTGCGGTTGCCGGATGTGATCAGGGATTCGTGCTCACAACAAGCTATAGCGACCCTAACAGTGCATCGTCTACAGAGGCAGCAGAGGTTGCAGAGTTCTATAATTTTGCGGCAGTAAATATTTCTGTTTATGAAGTTAAGTATAATACAATACAGGTATTGGCAGACGTGGATACGGTAAATAATCCTCAGAAGCCATGGCATACACATCACAACCTTTATTTTCAGGATGTCACATTTGGAAATGTAGGAACTAACGGAAGTTATAAAAATAAAAATGGCTGGGAGACATTGATAGGCTGTGAAAATGCAGTTTTCTATAATGTTAAAACAAACTCATATAGTTCTAAGGCAGTAAGCAAAGGAACAGACAAGGCTTGGAATAATCTGCAGTATTGTAAGAATATTCGTTTCCAGGGAACAACAATGGATTCACTTAATGCGGATAAAGAAAAGATGCAGAATATAATGAGCGGTATTACAGTAACAGACAATACGGTTAAAGCAGAAAATTATGTGCCGCCTGTTGGTGATTACACAGTTGGTGCTACAATTAAGTCATGGAGCGCAAAGGATATTGCTGCAACAAAGAGTAATAAGAGCGGAACTGTTGGTACTGCTGACGAGGGACTGGCAGCTAATTGCGACGATGGAAATACATGGAAAACTGGCAGTGATGGCGCAGCTTCATGGGAAGGTGAAAATGCAGGTACAACATATGCATGTCAGTCAGGCGGAAATAAGGCTATGGATGCAGATGGCGTTACACAGTCTAAGGGAACTATCCCTGTATCAGGTGCATATCTTACATATGAAGCAACACAGGACGGTGTGTTGAGCGTTGCTGAAAAGACACTTGCAACAAAGCGTTTTTATATTGTAGATTCAGATGGAAAGGTATGCGCAGAGCATTATAACGCAAATCCTAAGGGAGGAGCTACAGAATATAAGATTCTTACAACTCCTGTTACAAAAGGAAAGACATATTACATATATGCGAATGGAGCTACAAATAATATTTTTAAGGTATGGCTTTCAGAAAAGATTGACGGAGCTGAAAAACCACAGGCTAAAGACGGAAAGAATGTAAAGCTTACATGGAATGCAGTAGATAACGGAACAGAAAAAGTATTCTATGGTGTAGATGTTTACGCAGGAGGTCAGAAGGTTGACGCGCGTGACGGTATTAAGGATACATCAGTAATTATAGACAGACTTTCAAGCGGTGTTGATTATACATTTAAAGTTTATGTAAGTGAAAACGGTGACAGTGCAAACAGCATGAATCTTACGGGCTGGAACAAGACCTATATAGGTGAAACATCATTTAAAACAGACGGAGAAAAAGATACAGAAGCGATCAAAGCACCAGCTGATTCTACGGTATCAGCTGCAAGTACAGTTTATACACATACACAGGGCTCATGGGAATCACTTAGCAGACAAGATAAGAGAGTCCGCGGTTATGATGTTTATGTAAACGGTAAACTGACAAAGACAATTTACAATTATCAGATACCTAAATACGAAACAGCAGATACAGTTTCAAAGCAGATTGGACGTATGAAAGCAGGTATTGATAATGAAATAAAGATAGTAGCATTTACAGATGCAGGCGTTGAATATGCTTATACACCTGTAACGGTTAAGACACTTGAAAATTATGATTATAAAGCACCTGTATTTGCTGAAACAGCAAAGGTTACTGCTACAAAGCAGGCTAATGGTGATGTTGTACTTACATGGAATGCGGCAGTTGATGATACGGCAGTTAACGGTTATCGTGTATATGTAGACGGAAAGCCTGTTTATGCTAATGCTGAGGATGTATTCAATCCTGTAAATGCAGATAAGACAACAGATAAAACTACTTATACAATAAGCGGTCTTGATTTGACAAAGGACCATACATTTACAATCCAGGCCGGTGATACATGGTGGAAAGCAGCTCAGACAATGGGTTCTTATGATAAGATGGCATATTACAACTGGACTGTAAAGGGTATCAGCACAGAATTAAAGGCAGAACCTCCGGTAGTTGAAAAAGCAGATTACACTGCTGTAGATAATGCGATTAAGGCAGCAAATGCGTTAGTGCCTGATGACTATGTTGATTTTACAGGAGTAACAAATGCAATTAATGCAGTTGTAAGAGATTTGCCTAAGAGTGATCAGGCAAAGGTAGACGCAATGGCACAGGCAATTCTTGATGCGATAGGTGCGCTTGAAAAGAAGCCGGTAGTTGAAAAAGCAGACTACACAGCAGTAGATAACGCGATTAAGGCAGCAAATGCGTTAGTGCCTGGGGATTATGTTGACTTTACAGGTGTAACAAATGCAATCAATGCGGTTGTAAGAGATTTACCTAAGAGTGATCAGGCAAAGGTAGACGCAATGGCACAGGCAATTCTTGATGCAATAGATGCGCTTGAAAAGAAGCCGGAAGCGACAGAGCCTGATACAGAGCCGGGCGAGGATGATACGAAACCGAATGAGGGTAACACTCCTGATACACCGGATGAAACACCGAAAACAGGTGACAGCACAAGTATATTGATGGTTATGATGACATTTATAATCAGCGGCGGTTTGCTTGTAATTATTTGGGACAGAAGAAAAAAGAAATACAAATTTGATAAGTAAAAATAAATTTAAATAAGTAAAAATTTAAAGCAGCAGATTACGTTATAACAGTAATCTGCTGCTTTTTTGCCGTTCGCGTTCACATGGAGGCCGTTTGCGTTTGAAGTATTGAAATTGCCTGAAGAGTTGGTTATATTGTAATAGATATTAGTGTATTTAATAAAAAAACATAGTGATAAAATCATTGGGAGTGAGTAGGTTGATAAGGATAGCAATTTGTGATGACGTAAAAGAGCTTATTGATAATTTGAATAAAATACTTCAAAAGATAGCAATAAAATGTAATGAAACAATAATGATTGACGGATATTGTGAGCCGGAAAAATTAGTTGATGCTTTAAAAAATAATGAAAGATATGACATGATATTTTTAGATATTCAGATGCCTGATATGAGCGGTGTGGAGATTGGGAAATTTATAAGAAATTCATTGGATGACAATACAACTCAAATTATATACATATCGGGTGAAAGCAGGTATGCAATGGAATTGTTTGATATAAGACCGTTGAATTTCATTATAAAACCTTTTGATGCAGTACAGATAGAAAATGTGTTTATGACAGGTGTAAAATTAATATGTAATAACAAAAATCTTTTTGAATATAAAGTGCGGGAATGTATTTACAGGGAGGAATATTCAAAAATATATTATTTTGTCTGCAATTGCAGAAAGGTAGAGATGGTTACAAAAGAGTCAAAAATTGATTTTTATGAGGGAATGGATTCGTTGTATCAGAGGGTAAAGAATAATAATTTTTTACATATACACAGATCATACATTGTAAATGATGCGCATATAGTGCAGTTTAAGGCAAACAGTGTTGTTATGGATAATGGAGAAGAACTGCCGGTTAGCAGGAGTAAAAAAAGCAAGATAAGAGATTTATGGAAATGAGAGATGTTGAATTTTGGCTGAGTTGCTTTATACAGATTTATATATACACTCAGTTTTATAAACAGATAAAAAAGGAACATACATACAGGCTGCGTGTGATATTGGTATATTTAATATATATTGTTATTGCGGCCGTATTTTATTTTGATGATCGCAGATTTATTGATATGATAGCTGTGAATGTATTTATATTTCTGATTGGTTTATTTGCATATGATTGTAAAAGAGCAGACAGGGTTTATGCTGCATTTACAGGAACGGGAATTTTATTGGTTTCATGCATTTTGGTTTGTTCTGTGGGTATGAGGGAATACAGGATTGAAAATCATATGCTGATGCTTGACACTTTTGAAATAACTGTATTTTTTGTTGTGAAAAAAATAGGCGATATGGTTAGTACGTCAAGCAAAAAAATAGTGTATTTTTTGTTGATGATATATTTTTTGGGAGTATCAAATATATTACTGACATTATATGAAAAAAGCAGATACAACAGCAGCATTATTGTCAGCTTTGTCTTTTTGCATATCCTTGCAGCAGTTGCAGTAGATGCGGTGGTTAAGTTAAGAACACAGCTTCAAATGCAGAATGCATTGAATAAGCAGATAGATTATTACAAAAATGAGTTGGATTATCTTGAAATGCATAATTCAGAAATAAGGAGAATAAGACATGATTTAAAAAATCATATGAGTGTGTTAAAGCAGCTTGTTGTGGAGGGCGAGAACGACAGGGCAGCTGAATATATAGAACGGTTAAATCAGGTTGTGAATTTTTCGGCGGTGCATGTGACAACAGGGAATAAAGAGATAGATGCGATTATAAACAACAAAATTAATATGATGAAAAATAAAAATATTAACGTCAATTATAAAGTTACATTTCCGGAAGGACTTAACACAGATCCTGTGGATTGTATAGTTATAATAGGAAATATATTGGATAATGCGATAACTGCGGTGACTGAATTTAAGACGAGAAGTAATTGTGAGCCAGAAGAAGACATTAACTTTATTTTTGGATATTCGAGGGGAAGATTAGAATTTTCTGTCAAAAATGTGTGTGTTGATGATGGACAAAAATATTATTATAATTCTTTGGATGATAAAAAACTTCCTGATTTTTTAAAGACAACTAAGAAAGATGTTAATAATCACGGAATAGGTGTTGGCAATATATTGTCAGTTGTAAATAAATATAACGGATATATAATTGTAGAAAAACAGGGCGGAGAATTTAAAATGGACATAAAAATGTGCATTTCGTTACATTGAAACTGTTATTTTTTACAAATCCGGTTTTTCGTATTTTTAAATGCTATAATGCGTTTGGATATGTGATATAGACGTATTTACGCGGATATGAGGAGGTACATTTATGGTAAGCAAAAAAATAAAAACTATTAAAAGCGCAATTACGTATATTTTATTGGGGTTGGTAATGTTTGTTTCGTGCACAACATATGCATCAGCAAATTCAGAAAAGAAGTTTTGTCATTGGAATGTTGATGCATATTATGGTGATGAGACGTATGTTTCAGAATTTATAAGGAAGGATACAAGCTCATCAATCCGCCTTATGATTAAGTCAAGTAATGGGCCGATGGACTTTAAGGCGCTTGGCGCACTTAGTGAGCAACCGGGTTCAGCGTATTCGGACTGTTCATCAGGAAGAGTTGTAAGAGCATATGCCTGCTCAGATGATGTGGAGTACAGTCTGGTAAATTTTGTAAATGAATGGAATTACCGCTATGCAGGTGTTATGGGAATGGCAGTGACTGACAGCTACACAAGTGCATACGGATATTTTCAGGCGGACAAATAATTTGTAAGAGTGGGTAAATACGGTATATATCACATATTCTTTACAGGGGGTATTTATGGCATTTTTAAAGAAATATAAGTTTGAATTGCTACTTGTGGCGGTACTTATAACAGTCTCCGCTGTGCTGATAAATGTGCTGGCTACAAAGAAAAAAGAGGATGACCATGGAATAATTGACGGACTTCGTCCTGCGGAAAGCTATGCACAGGAGGAGGGAGACGTTCCGTCAGATAAGTTTTATGAGCATAAGATGATGATTTCAAAGACAGATTTTGAAAAATATCAGGTTACAACAGCCGGGGGAAAGACTGTTAAAGTGGTGCTTCCGTGGTGGGAATGTTTTGAGGGGTATAAGAAAGGCGAACCAGAGCCAACAATTAAGCTTTCGGTAAGTAAGGCGGTGGAGTCAGATGCGTATAAAGGAAAAAAGGAAACGGGGTATAAATATCTTTCAATATATTTTGCGGCAGAAAACGATTACAACCTTGGATATGCATGGGAAATAACAGGAAATTATTATCTGACCGACCATGAGAATGGGGAAGATTATATGCATAAAAATTATGTGGATTTTGAAAAGGAGAATAGAATTAAGAAGCTCATTTGTGAGGAAATTATAGATGTGGATCAGGATACGCGCGGAGTTATTACGGTAACAGACGGGAATGAATTTGCATTCTCGGAGCCTGGAGAAGATACATGTATATATATGGCACCGGGTGATAAGATTACGGGCAAGTTTGTGATAAAGATAGAGGAGGATGTACTGGCGGCCGGAAGGGATTATGTATTATATTGTAATGGCTCAAACAGGTGGATGAACTGGGATTTTGCGGTACTGATTGAACAGGATAAGATAGAGAAAGCTGTTAACGTAGAGTAAATATATTTACATATGATTAAGTAGGGGTGATAATATGGGGTTTATTAAAAAATATAAATTTGAGACAGCACTTTTTCTGGTACTTGTAATCAGCGTCACAGTTTTAATTGTTGTTCAGAATAACAAAAATGATAATAAGGGTAACGGAATAGTTGACGGACTTCGTCCCGCAGAAAGTTATGAACAGGAGGAGGGAGATGTTCCGTCAGATAAGTTTTATGAGCATAGTATGATGATTTCAAAGACGGATTTTGAAAAGTATCAGGTTACAACAGCCGGGGGAAAGATGGTTAAAGCAGTACTTCCAGTATGGGAATGTTTTGAGGGGTATAAGAAAGGCGAACCAGAGCCAACAATTAAGCTTTCGGTAAGTAAGGCGGTGGAGTCAGATGCGTATAAAGGAAAAAAGGAAACGGGGTATAAATATCTTTCAATATATTTTGCGGCAGAAAACGATTACAACCTTGGATATGCATGGGAAATAACAGGAAATTATTATCTGACCGACCATGAGAATGGGGAAGATTATATGCATAAAAATTATGTGGATTTTGAAAAGGAGAATAGAATTAAGAAGCTCATTTGTGAGGAAATTATAGATGTGGATCAGGATACGCGCGGAGTTATTACGGTAACAGACGGGAATGAATTTGCATTCTCGGAGCCTGGAGAAGATACATGTATATATATGGCACCGGGTGATAAGATTACGGGCAAGTTTGTGATAAAGATAGAGGAGGACGTGCTGGCGGCAGGAAGGGATTATGTATTATATTGTAATGGTTCAAATAGATGGATGAATATGGATGTTGCGGTGCTGATTGAGCGGGACAATATAGAGAAAGCAGGTAATGTAGAATGAGACAATCATTGAGTGTTGAATTAAGAAGGGCATTTTGTAACAGGGGATTTATTATTGCAATAGGTCTTGGAGGTATAATGGCTGTACTGGCTTTTTTTAATACACAGGCGTGGACATTGAGTAAATACTGGCTAAGCTATATGGCAGGAGAGAGCGCTGCGGTAGAAAGTGCAGTGCATATGGGATTTGTTGATACACCATTGGAAATATGGATGCCAAGATACGGTGCTTCAAGCAAATTTTATTATTTGTGGATAACAATATTACCTCTGTTATGTGCACTGCCTTATGGAACATCATATTTATATGATAAAAAGAATGGATTGATTAATCAGTTAATATATAGAATGAACAGGAAGAATTATTATTTGTCAAAATTTATTACCTGTTTTGTCAGTGGCGGAACCATTTCGACGTTTCCTTTAGTTTTGAATCGAGACTATGAAGAAAAGTCTGTAAATAAGATCTTCTA
>USBB01000045.1 GCA_900552795.1 uncultured Eubacterium sp. | reverse complement strand
TATTATTATATATAAAGATTACTATAATAATAACTTACTATATAATGAGTTACTATTTGCTCATGTAATTGGGTTACAAAAAATATTATTTGACGAGATTAATCGGATAAAAATTTTTACTTTGTTTCTTTGTTTAATTGAAATATATAGCGGAATTTTTTGAAAAAACATCTTGGATATGTCAAAAAATGTCGAAAAGAGGCGACTTTTTTATAATGAATAAAGAACTGATGTTCGAGAAAAGCGCTTGTAATTCTTAGTGTAAATTAATATAATGTAAATTATAAGACAAATATTTTTGTTGGAAAAGTTCTTAATGTACAAGGGGAGAAAATTTATGACAGTAGAAGACTTATATTTTGAAATTGAGGGAAATTACAGTGACGTTGTAGAACGTTTTGTTACAGAATCAAAGATTATCAGATTTGTTCTGTTATTTTTGAATGACGGCAGTTATGAAGCGTATATTCAGGCAATGCAGGCAGAGAAAGCAGATGAGGCTTTTCTGGCAATTCATACATTAAAAGGAGTATGTTTAAATCTTGGATTTCAGGGAATGTACAAGGTTGTAAATAATATAACAGAATTACTAAGGGCAAATAAATTCGAGGAGGCAAAAAAGAAGCTGCCGGATTTGAAAGCAGTTTATGAAAAACATATCAATGCTATTAAAAAATTTCTGGAGGAGACGAAATGATAAATAGTGTTGGTGTTAAAATGCTTGATATATTTCAGGGGGCGCTTGCCATATATGATGAAAGAAAAAGAACATTTTGTTTTGAGCATTGCCCTGATAGAGTGAAAAAGCTTTTGGGTTATGAGAGTTTGTATTTTGATGAACATTTTATGGAAGATGCATTAGGACTTTTGCTTGAAGAGGACAGGGCAGAAGTCGAAAAAGCTATAATGTCGGCAAAGAGTATGAAAAAAGGAATAAGAATTTATTCGCCTGTTAAAGAGAAAGTAAGCAAGCTTAAATGCTTTGAAATGGAATGTTGGGAGGATGATGGAACTTATTATCTTCTTTTAGGAGGTATGTCACAGAACACACAATTGTTTCAGAGCATAGCAGACGAAAATGCAGATAATATTTATGTGATAGACAAAAACAATTACAGTCTCCTTTATGCAAATGATTTAAATCGTGCATTATGGAATGAGGAGGGGGAGGAATTGCCAAAGTGTTATGAATATATATGCGGTAAATCACAGCCTTGTCAGCACTGCACTGTTAATTCTTGTGACAAAGACGGAATATATACGGAAACAAATTTTGAATTAAGAGGGCGTTGTTTCAGAACACGTTTCAGAGAAGGGGATTGGAATGGTATTCCTACATACATAAAATATGTCAGAGATATAACAGAGGAAGTAAAGGTCAAAAAAGAAAAAGAACGTCTGGAAAAATATTTTGAAACAGTTCTTAAATACCTTCCGGGTGGAGTTGCCGTTGTTCATCATGAATTAACCGGAAAACTGACACCTGAGTATATGTCGGATGGGTTTGCAGATATGGTTAATATGCCTATGGAAGAAGTATGGGACATGTACAGGGAAAATGCTTTATCCGGAGTTCATCCGGATGACAGAGAATATTTGAAACAGAATTTGGACAGATGTATAAGGGAAAACTGCGAAAGAAAAGCACTGCAATACAGGTTAAAAAGCGGAAATGGAGGCTATATATGGGTTGATGCAAAGTTTTCCGTTATTCAGCGTGATGGCGGCGACGCTATGGTATATGCGGATTATAATGATATTACTGAAGAGAAAGAAATGCAGGAAAAGTTAAGACAGCAGTATAAGAATCAGATTTTGCAGCATTATTTGGTGACAGATGAAAATATCCTGATTCTTGGACACTGTAATGTTACAAAAAATCGAATTATAGAAATTGAGGATAGAACTGATTCAAGACTTATTGAGAGATTCGGCTGTTTGAGAGAAGATTTTTTTACGGGAATTGGAACATTTATTGAAGATGATAAGGAACGTCAGCAATTTTATGAGAAGTATTTGAATGAACCTACGATAAAAAACTTTAAAAGTGGTGTCAGAGAAATATTGATGCAATGTTATGTGACGCTGCCTGGCAGAAAAAATGGCAGATATGTTCAGTTTAAAGTAAATCTTGTAGAAACACCGGACAGCGCAGATATAACGGGAATTTTGACAGTTACTGATATTACTGAAAAAACAATTCAGAATAAGATTATCAGAATGCTGTCATCTCTCAATTATGACCTTGTTTCAGATGTGGATTTGATAAATGACAGATATAAAGTTGTTAGCGGTGATGATGCAAATGTACAGGGAACTCAAGGAAGTCATGCTGCAAGAATTAAACGCTTAGTTTATGAGCTTGTGACAGAAGCGGAGAGTGACTATGTAAAAGATATGTTAGATCCGTCCAAGATGCAGGAAAGATTAAAGGATAGGGAATCCTATTCATTTCGATATTCAATAAAAAGCGCACAAAATAAGATTATAACAAAGAATGTGATTGTATCTGCTATTGATTTGCGGTTGGGCAGAATTTGCTTTGTCAGGACGGATGTAACAGATATGCTTGCAGCCGAAAGAAAAGCTAAGTATGAGTTGGAAAAGGCGCTATCTGAAGCAGAAAAAGCCAACAGGGTTAAAAGTGAATTTTTATCTTCGATGAGCCATGATATCCGTACACCGATGAATGCGATAGTAGGAATGACTGCTCTTGCAAGTGCAAATATTTCAGATCCTAAAAAAATACAGGATTATTTAGAAAAGATTTCGATATCTTCACAGCATTTGCTGAGCCTTATTAATGATATATTGGATATGAGCCAGATTGAGCAGTCTAAAATACAAATGAATATGCAGATAATTGATTTGGATGAAGTGGTTAATCAGATATTGTCAATAATGACATTAAGGGCAAAAGATGCGGGGCTAAAATTTGTAGTTGAAAGAGAAGAAATTCAGCACTCGTCTTTTTTTGGTGACTTATTAAGAATAAAACAGATATTTATTAATCTTCTTGGTAATGCATTTAAATTTACCGCTGAGGGCGGAAGAGTTCTTTTTAGAATTGAAGAAATTCCGGCATCTGTTGATGGAAAGGTTGCATATTGTTTTACTGTAAGCGACACAGGAATAGGGATGTCTAAGGAATTTATGGAACATTTATTTGATCCGTTTTGCCGGGGGGAGAAGGTAGAAAATGTAGAAGGAACAGGATTGGGACTGAGTATTACAAAGCGGCTTGTAGAACTTATGGGCGGTAATATACATGTAGAAAGCAAATTGAACCATGGTACGACGTTTAAAATTGAGCTTGAATTTGAAATGGTAGCGGAGAGAGTAGATTGTAAAGAGTGTATAAAGGAAAGTATTACGGAGGAATCGCTTTCGGGGAGACATTTTTTGTTGGTGGAAGATAATGCCATTAATTCTGAAATATTAGGAGAACTTCTTCAGATGCGCGGAGCAACTTATGTTTTAAAAGAGAATGGGCTGCAAGCAGTTGAAGAATTTAAAAGCAGTACTCAGGGTACTTATGATGCAATATTGATGGATATACAGATGCCGGTGATGAACGGATATGATGCGACGCGTGAAATACGCAGGCTGCCTCGCCGCGATGCAAAAGAAATTGTGATAGTGGCAATGACAGCAAATGCATTTTGTGAGGATGTACAGCAGGCTATGGAAGCCGGAATGAACGGACATATAGCAAAACCTGTAGATATGAACCTGTTGAGCAATACTTTAACGGAATTGCTGAAAGCAGAAAAAGTGGATATTAAAGCATAAAATCCCTGATAATACATATATATTTTTAAGAAATGGTTGATTTTTTAATTGAAAGAGAGGTAAGGCGCCATTTATAAGGGGATTGATGTAAGTAATCACAATGGAATTATTGACTGGGGGAAAGTTAAGTCTTCAGGTATCGAATTTGCAATTATCAGGGTCGGTTATGGTTCTGACATTGAGAGTCAGGACGATGAGCAGGCTGTGCGTAATATGCAGGAGTGTGAGAAATTAGGTATTCCTTATGGGGCATATTTATATTCATATGCACTTAATACCCGAAATGCGGAGAGTGAGGCAGATCATGCGATTAGGGTTGCAGATAAATTTAATCCGTCGCTTGGTATATGGATTGATATGGAAGATTCAGACGGGTATAAGGAAAAAAATGGAATAAATGCATACGAAGAAAGAGAGCTTATAACAAAAATGTGCAATGTCTTTTGCGGTAAAGTGGCTTCAAAAGGCTATAGGACAGGTGTGTATTCTAATAAAAGTTATTTTGAAAACGTTATAAACATAAGAAACTTAAGCTATCCTATCTGGCTGGCACATTGGGGAGCAGATAAACCGAGTATGGATTGTCTGATTTGGCAATATACCTCAAATGGTTCGGTTGACGGAGTTTTTTCCGAAAAAGTAGATATGGATTATTATTATGGTGAACTGCCTGATACAGGAATTGAACAGCCGGATGAAAATACGGGCGGAGAAACTAAGTATAAAGTGGGTGATGAAGTGTCATATACTAAGATTTATGAATCATCCACATCGGATAAACCATTAAAGCCTGATATTACAAGAGGCGTTATCACAAAGGTGATTGCGGGCAGAGCGCATCCGTACCTTATTAATGACGGTACCGGATGGGTTGATGATGACAGTATTGACAGTGCAGGGAGCGCACCATTTGATATTAAAAAGGGTGACAGAGTAAAAGTTCTTAATGCGGTTCAGTATGACAATGGTAAAAGATTTGACAGCTATTATGATGTATATGATGTAATAGAGGTTGACGGTGACAGGGTGGTTATTGGCATAAAAGATATCGTAACAGCAGCAGTAGCTGCCAAGAATCTTAAAAAAGCAGGTTATTAAATATTCTGTGTAGAAAGCAGTAATATAAATAAAATATAAAACCGTCATTGCGCAAATGATTACAGGATATTTCATTTCGCGCAGTGGCGGTTTTTGTATTTAGGCTTTAATTATACCGCATGCTATTTTGGCACCTGAACTGCCGGAAGGCTGGGTAGAAAAATCATCTGGCATATCATGTATTATTACCGATTTTCCGATTATTTTATCTATTGAGATGCGGTCGTCATAAAAACAGAGGCACGCATATCCTTTGCTGCCAAGAAGCGGGGGCATATCCCCTGCATGGAACGGGTGAGGTAAGTTATCGGGATTGTAGTGTTCACCGGTTTTGTCAAAAGGCGGCGTACAGTCTCCGTTTTCGTGGATATGAAATCCATAAAAATCTGATGATTGCGGAAGGCCGTAGATTTCAGCGTTTACTATAATACCACCGAATTGTGTTTTGTAGAAATTAACTTCTCCAAACAGCCCGGGGTTATCGCTGCTGCCATTGATTGAAGCGGTAGCATCAGGCTTGTTTTTGAGCATTGTAAGGATAAATATATTGTTAGGTGTAAGTTCATCCATAAAAAATCTCTTTTTTATTTAATATATGATATTTAAGCAGTTTTGGGGCGTGTCTCAAGGTCTTAAATTCACCTTTGTGCAAGCACAGGCGCTTTTAAGACCTTTTGACATTGTAATCAAAAAATAATATTTGCTATAAGGGTGAATAAAAGATATAATTGCATTAAACGAAGTGCAGCAAAAATATCACGGATAACATAAATCCGTTATGTGTAAAACATACGGTAGAATGGAGGAAAGCTATGGGTATGGAAAATTTAACTGTATTATTTCAGTATTTGCCTTTTATAATAGCGGCATATTTATCCGGCAGTGTGTTGTATGCAAAAATATTTGGGAAAATATTTGCAAACAAAGATATTACGCAAAATACTAAGGACGGTAATCCCGGTGTCGCAAATGCATTTGAGAGAGGCGGATTTTGGTGTGGTGTGTTTACACTTGTATTTGAACTTGCTAAAGGTCTGATACCGGTGTTGTGCTGTCTTAAGATGCAGTATGAAGTCAATCCGTCGGAAATAGGTCTGGCACTTGTAATTATTGCACCTGTTGCAGGTCATATTTTCTCGCTGTTTTATGGCTTTAAAGGAGGAAAAGGTATTGCAGTTACGTTTGGAGTGCTTCTTGGGTGCTATCCTTATATAACTGCTGTAGTTATACTTGCATTCTTTTTTATATTCTTTTCACTTGTAGTTCGTATAACTCCACATTTGCACAGAACAATCGGAGCATATGCGATGACAGCTTTTGCCTTGATTTTTGTCAGAGGACAGCTTGCAATAAAAATAGGCTTTGATGTGATTGCACTTTTAGTAGGAAAGAGGCTATTTGACAGCAAGGAAGAAAAAGAAAACTGCAAGGTAGAATTATTATGGATGCGTTAATTTTGTCATGCGGAACGGGTGGAGGCCATAATGCCGCAGGATATGCAATAAAGGAAGAACTTATTAGGCGAGGACATCATGTGGAGATGTTTGACCCATATATGCTTGTCGGAAAGAACGTTTCCGGAGCAGTAAATAATACATATATAAATCTTGTACAGAAAGCTCCGGATATTTTTGGATTTATATATAAAATAGGGGATTGTTACAGGAAATTACCGTTTAAGTCGCCTGTATATTATATAAACCAAAAGCCTGCAATGAAGTTGTATGAGTATCTTAATGAACATCATTTTGATGTGATAATAACGCCGCATCTTTTTCCGGCTGAGATTATTACCGTTTTAAAAAATAAAAAACTCAAGCTGCCAAAGACTTATTTTATAGCTACAGATTATGTATGTATTCCGTTTACGGAAGAGACAAACTGTGATTACTATATAGTGCCGCATAAGGACTCTTGCAGTGACTTCATGTATCGGGGAATAAGCAGGGATAAGCTTCTGCCGTTTGGAATACCGGTAAATGCAGCATTTACTGAAGATATAACTCCTGATAAGGCAAAAATACAGCTTGGTCTTAATGTTCATAAGAAATACATAATGGTGGCAGGCGGAAGCATGGGTGCCGGTAATATCGACAAAATAACAAAAACAGTGTTTGATTATACAAAATCAGATTCTGATTTTGAAATGATAGTTATTTGCGGAAATAATGATAAGCTTTACAATAAGCTTAAAAATAAATACGCTCAAGGAGCTGTAATTATAAAGAAAACTGATAAGATGCATTTATATATGAAAGCAAGTGAGATTTTCTTTACGAAGCCGGGAGGACTCTCTTCCACAGAAGCGGCGGCAGCAAATACGCCAATAGTTCATATATCGCCTATTCCTGGGTGTGAGACGCATAATAAGGAATTTTTCAGAAAGCACGGTTTGAGCTTGGGCGTAAGCAGCAATGAAAATGATATCGTTTTTGCCATAAATAAGCTTAAAGATAACCGCGTCAGAGACAAAATTATCAGTAACCAAAAGAGGCAGATAAATGCTTTTGCAGGAAAACAGATTTGTGACTATATAGAAAAAAATTAAGGATTGGGGCATTGTAAAAAATATGAAACAGATTATAGATGCAATAGAAGATTTAAAAGAAAAATATCTTAATATTAATAAGTCGTGTGAAAAGTCAGAGATTGACAGAAAAGAGTTTACACTTCTTTTAAGCGGTATATCTTCTCTTAGAAAAGTGCCTGGAATAGAAGAATATATGGGGTTTGAGGAGCTTTATCACTGCGGGAGCGAGGCTGATGAAAATAAGGTGAAGGAACATTTGGACAGGCTTTTTGGAGTTACCGATAAGGATACGCTCATAAATGCCTGCTATGAAATATTCCACAGCAGCAATGAGTACGAGCAGTTTATGACTTTCTGGAAAAATGCTCCTGCATTTGATGTTAATGATTTAAATGAGCAGGGTAAGGAAAGTTTTACATTTTGCAGGCAGCTCGCGTCGCAGTTTTATAAATTTGTCGGTGAAAAAGGATTTTATGCATGGGATATAAACGAAAGAATAGGACTTTGCCGAAGTGCTGCAGCATGCGGAATCATATCGGAGGAGCAGTTTTTTGAGATTACTGATGACTGGGTAAGGCTTGCTTTGGTATTTTATAATTCATTTGGAGAATACGCATTAAGCTGTCTTTGCGGTGCGGTTTATGACATGGGTAAACATAATCCTGATGTCAGCGTATTTTTTGATATTAACTGCAGAGTGATTGATGTGTTGTTAAGTGATGACGGACCGTGGGGTCAAAACAAATGGTACGTTCCTAAGGAACGTGAATGGAGTTCTCTTATAGGTTCTCCTCTCGGCTGTATAATTTCTAAGGAAGCATTTAATACGGAAAGTGTGGGATATATGTACAGAGAGGAACCGCAGGAGGGAATGCCTGACAGCGGATGGAGATTTTTTAAGGGTGACGAGACAGAGGAGTACATAAGCAATCCAAATAATTCTACGGTATGTGCGTTAAATACGGTCTGCAATATATGTCCTGATGTAATGGCATATATACACGCTTCGATCGGACGTACGTTTGTTAAGCAGGACATCGGCTGGGTTGAGCAGTTTGAAAACTAAAATACACAGATTACAGTGTAATAACAATTAAAAATGTTCAAAAAGGCAGAAAAATGGATATAAATGATATAAATAAAGAATTGTGGACACTTGCAGCCGAGAGCAGCAAAAAATATGTAAAAAATGTGGTTCCTGGATGTAAGCAATGTATAGGAGTAAGAGTTCCGGATTTAAGAAATCTTGCTAAAAGAATAGCGAAAGAGGATTATCGTTCATTTTTGGAAGGATGTCCTGATGATTACTATGAGCAGCAGATGCTTCAGGCATTTGTAATAGGCTACGCAAAGGATGATATATCGGTAATACTTCAATATGCAGACAGATTTGTACCTAAAATATGTGATTGGAGCGTAAATGATGCGTTTTGTCAGACATTTTCCATAGCAAGGAGATATCCTGAGGAAGTATTTGTCTGGTTAATGAAGTATGTGCCGAAGGAAGATGAGTTTTTGCAGCGCGTAGTAGCAGTTCTTTTAATGAGTCATTTCTTAAATGACGATTATTATATGAAGATATATCCTGTGCTGGACAGACTTAAATTTGACGGATATTATACGAAAATGGGCGTGGCGTGGTGTGTTGCGACAGCCTATGCAAAATATCCTGAGAAGACATATGAATATCTCAACAACAATAGTCTTGATAACTGGACATATAACAAGTCTATTCAAAAAATGCTTGAATCTTACAGGGTTGATGATAAGGATAAAGAAATGTTAAGGGGCATGAAGAGGAAATGAGTTTAGTTGAGTTGTTTGTACTGGCAGTTGGATTGTCAATGGATGCGTTTGCAGTTTCAATATGCAAAGGACTTTCACTTGGAAAGATAAAGTTTAAGCATATGTGCATAGCTGGGCTGTGGTTTGGCGGTTTTCAGGCGCTTATGCCTGTTATAGGATATTTTTTAGGAAGCTTCTTTTCTGAAATGATTACGCAGTATTCACACTGGATTGCATTTGCTCTGCTTATTATTATAGGCGGAAATATGATTAAGGAGTCTTTCGGACCGGAGGAAAAAGTTGATAATTCGATGTCTGCGAAATCAATGTTTATTCTTGCAGTGGCAACAAGTATAGATGCTCTTGCAGTCGGCGTTACATTTGCATTTTTAAGTGTTTCAATAGTTCCTGCTGTTTCATTTATAGGAGTTATAACATTTATATGCTCGGCAGCAGGTGTTAAGATAGGAAGCATATTCGGAGCAAAATATAAATCAAGGGCAGAGCTTGCCGGAGGTATTGTGCTTATAGTAATAGGTTTAAAAATATTGCTTGAGGGTCTTGGAATAATATAAAGGGGGAGATTTTAGAATGAAAAAATTTAAAAACATTTTGTGGGGACTTGTATTTATATCACTTGGCGTTTTGCTTGGTTTAAAGGTGACCGGAATAATTGATGTAAATATATTTTTTGACGGATGGTGGACATTGTTTATAATTATTCCGTGTACCATAGGATTTTTTACTGAGAGTCCTAAAACAGGTAATCTGATAGGTATTTTTATAGGTGCTGCAATTCTTCTTTCTGCGCAGAATGTGATTTCGTTTGAATTAATATGGAAGTTGATGCTGCCGGCGATACTTGTAATTATAGGTTGTTCTTTTATATTTAAGGATGTGGCAGGCAAAAAAATAGTAAAAGAGATAGACGAGATTAATAAAAAGAATAATTATGACACTGATAACGAATACTTTGCCGCATTTTCAGGGCAGAATATTAACTTTGATTCGGAGGTGTTTAAGGGAACAAACCTTACTGCAACATTTGGTGGTATGAAATGTGATCTTAGAAATTCTATTATAGAAGAGAATATAGTAGTTAATGCAACAGCTATATTTGGTGGTATTGATATAATAGTTCCTGATAATATTAATGTGAAAGTGAAATCTTCATCTATATTCGGAGGCGTGTCAGACAAAAATAAAAGACCTGTAATAGAGGGGGTGCCGACGCTTTACATTAATGCCACATGTGTATTCGGAGGTGTTGAAATCAAATGAAGACAACCAATAAGATAATAAAATATTTTGCGGTAGCATTGGCTGTGTTCCTTATTATAACGATATTTTCGTCGATAGCGTATGGAATTTACGGTATTGCGCAGATTTTTGAAATGAGTTTTAATATCGGCAGTTCTTTTGATGATGATCCGGGTTTTGAAAATGCAGAAGAATTTAATAGCGAGACTTTTGATGAGGCTTTAATTAAGAGTATTGTTATAGATATCACCGGCATTAATCTTATTATAAGAAATGGTGACGAGTTAAAGGCAGAGACAGACAGCGATAATGTATATTATAAGGTAAATGGCAGTAGTCTGCGTATTATTGAGAAAAGGAAGAGCTGGTTTGGCAGGGATAATTCTGAAAAAATAGTGCTTTACATACCAGTAGATTCAGTTTTTCAAAATATTGATATAAGTGCCGGCGCAGGAAAGATTGAGGCAGAAGAAATTGACTGCGAACACTTTAATCTTGACGTAGGAGCAGGCAAGGCTTATATTGGTAAGCTTAATGTTTCGGGAAAGAGTGTTATGGAAGTCGGCGCAGGAAAAATCGAGGTTTCTTTCGGAAATATCAATGGTTTGGATTTGCAGGTTGGAACAGGAAAAGCAGATGTTAAAGCTGCAATCACGGGAAAAGCTGATGTTGAGGTTGGAATAGGATCGATTGATTTTCATTTGATAGGAACAGATGATGATTATATGATAAGCGCAGAAAAAGGTCTTGGCAATATAAGTGTCGATGGTCAGCAGTTAGATGATGATGATCACTTTGGCAGCGGAGGCATTAAAGTTGATGTTGAAAGTGGTATTGGAAGTATAAATGTTGATTTTGTGACAGAGGATTAATTTTAATTGTACGCGATGTTAAAGTATCTGCAGAATGGAGGTTATTATGAGGTGTAGAAGAGTGGGATTGGAAGCAGAAGTTATAAAATATGAGTCAGGCAAGGGGCTTGAGGATGGTTTTGCCCCTTGGACGGATGTGGTGACACAGGGGTGGATTGTGACGGATTTTCTTGTAAAGTTAAAAAATGAAAGCGGTACAATCGTGTGTCCATACATTAAAAACAGGCGGGGATATATATTTATCGGCAAAAACGATTACATAATTATTGAGGAGGACGGCTCAAAACATGTCTGCGGAGCTGATAAGATATGGAACCGCTACGAGAAAGTATGATAATTGTAAGATAAATTTTTTTTGCATACTATGTTACTTTATGGCTGAAAGTATCGCTGCAATTCGTTGATGATATGAGTGGAACTCGTTTACCTTTTTATGTCCGTTTGCCGCAATCATCATGCGCTCATCATCATGTGCAAGGTAATATTCAGCCTTTTTTTGCATATCGTATAGATTTTCGTAATATACGATATCTTTCTGATTTTCAAAAAAATAAGGAATTTCAGCCTGAAAATTTGTAAGAAGAAATCCGCCTGCTGCAAGAATATCCCATATTCTTAAGGGCAGGCCGCTTCTTATATTTCTTATGGTGAAATTCATATTGATTTTTGATTGATTAAAGACTTTTGGCATATCTATATTATAATCGACAGTGCCGCGTATGTTTATATTATGTAAAGCATCGTGGCTCTTATCGGTGTACAAATCTACATTAAAGTTCTTTGCAAGTATATTAAGACACTCAATTCGTTCTATCTGAGCCATTTTAAAGCCTAAGAAAGTATTTGTAAAAATCAGTTTTAAGTCTGAGAATGAATCAGGCTCATTTTGAAACTGTACACAATCTGAGAGCTTTTGAAGAATGTCGACGCTTAACAGTCTGTCAAAAATATTTTCACCGAATATATCAAGCTGCGCTTGCATTGCAGCATCAAAATATCCCTTAAGATAATCCGGTAAGCTGTCATAGATAGCGTCATATGAATTTTTGTGATACATTCCTCCGACGAAAGAGATGTCGCTTTCAAATTTTTTGAGATCCGAATCAGGTGTCTGCTCAATAAGAAATTCAATTCGTTTTGCATCAGCAGCTAATGGCAGATAGAAGATATTTTTAACACCCATTTGTTTAAATTGAAGATAGCAGAATTTATCAAATATAAATAAGTAGTTGCATGGATTAAAGACAGATTTGTGATACATTGAAATCATTGGGCTGTCAACAGTCCATGCAGCGTACTTTCTTTTTGCAAGCATGCATGCATCTGAAAGACGTGAAAAATAATTGACTGAAAAAACCAAATCATATTCTTTTATAACATCCGTAAGCAGGCGCAAATCAGTACTTTTTCTTGTTTCAGAGTCTTCCTCATAAAAGGATATACTGCATCCTGCCTGTTCAAATGCATTTTTAATATCTGATTGATTAAAAACCTGCCATTTATAAAAAAGAATTTTCACGATAATCCTCCATTGTGCAGAAACTGCGTCGAAGACGCATTCTGATAACAAGTTTGCGAAGCAAATCTTGCAAGCGTCG
>USBB01000044.1 GCA_900552795.1 uncultured Eubacterium sp. | reverse complement strand
GGGAATGACCTTGGGACACGCCCCAAAATGAGCATAAAAGTGGAGCGTAAGCTTCGCGATATGCGAATATTGGGGAGGATTGCGGGAGTGCACAGCACGAAACAATCCGTGTAATCGTAATCAGGGTGTTTTGGCACCCTAATCTTATATATTATAAAAAAACGTGACAAACTAATTTGTATGATATATAATATAAACATAAAAGTGGGATATTGTGTCCTTACATGGATGTTAAATAAATTATAAATCTTATCACAAGGAGGTGACTGTTTATGATCAGCAATGCATATACTTATTATATGTCTCATTATGGACCGAAGGCAAATACAAAATATGATACACACACAAAGAGACAGCTTATAAATTCATACAATAGAATGCTGAAAAACAACAGTCATTCCCCAATATATAAGGTAGATTTTTCTTTATCTGCGCAGAAATATGCAATTGACTTAAAGGAACACGCAAGAGAATTAAACAACATTGCAAATGATTTGTCAGACAGCACCAGCGGCGAAATAACATTTAAAAAATCCGCTCTTTCAAGTAAGCCTGATGCTGTATATGCTGAATATGTAGGCAGTTCAAACGAACCTAATATTTCATCTTTTGAAATTGAGGTGTCACAGTTAGCCGCCTGCCAGATTAACACCAGCAACTACCTGCGCCCAAACTTAAAGCTGTTTAAAGAAGGCACATACACTTTCGACCTTGACATTAACAATCTTACATATGAATTTGAATTTGATGTTTCACAAAAAGAGACAAACAAAGATGTACAAAGCAAAATTTCAAGGCTTATAAACCGCTCAAATATAGGTCTTTCTTCTAAAATCCTGACAGACAGCCTCGGCAGCACAGCTATTTCAATAGCTTCTGACACAACCGGAATTTCAAGTATAAGCCCTACCATTTTTCGTATTTCTTCCAGTCACGAAGAACTTATTGATACACTTGGGCTTGACCGCGTAACTCAGTATCCGTCAAACGCTGTCTTTTCCGTTAATAAGGAAGAACGTTTTTCTACAACCAATGAGTTTACACTTAATAAAGAATTTGCGCTCAAATTTCTTGATACCACAAAGGATGAGCCTGCATTAATAACTCTTAAAACAGACGGAGACTCTATTGTTGAAAGCATTGACTCCTTACTGTCAAGCTATAACAACCTCTTATCTGTAGTAAACGATGACAACAGCGGAGAATTTGCAGGTAATGAACGTTTAAGACGCGAATTTTTAAGCATCGTAAAGTCTCACCGTTCAAAGCTGACCGGCAACGGTTTTGAACTTGATGAAAACGGCCTTGTCCACGCAAACAAAGAGTCTATATTGACCGCTGTTGACAACGGTTCTCTTAACAACATTTTCTTAGAACTCAATGATTTTAAAAAATCAATTCAGAAAAAAGCAGAAGACATAGATATAAACCCGATGAATTATGTTAACAACAAAATCATCGCGTATAAAAACCCGCTAAGACCAACTACAGACCCATATAATCTGTCTGCCTACAGCGGAATGATGTTTAACGGCTATATTTAGAATATTTTAACTGCTTAGCAGATTATACTATTTATAGCCGCTGCATCAATCTTACCATTCTCATCTTTTGGCAATGCTTCATGTCTTACAATTATTTTTTGTATTTCCCACCTGTATCCTTTTTTCTCATTATATTTATCAATAAGTCTTTTGAATTTATCTTCATGCTGATTTTTATCCATAGGAACTATTATTGCCGTAAGCTTATCATCAAACAATTCAATATAGCTTTCTTTTATTCCGCTAAGCTCATCTATTTCATTTATTGTAACAGCTCTGCATATTTTTTCCCCTGTAGGAAGAAGAATAATATTAGGATTATGCTGTGTTATGACAAGATGCCCATCCTCATTAAAATACCCTTTTTCACCTGTGTGAAGCACTCCGTCACGAAGAACCTTTTCTGTAGCAGTCTTATCCTTATCATATCCCTGCATAACACTTAAACCACTTACAAGTATCTCCCCGTCATCAGATATTGTAACAGCTCCATCATCTATCGGTTCAAATGAACCATCTGCAGAGCGGTTTATTGCAAATGAACTTGCAGTTTCAGTCATGCCGTATACATTTATGACCTCAAGCTCCCTGTCCTTAAGGCTTTCCATAAGCCTTGCAGGACAAGTTGCACCGCCCGTTATAATAGTTTTAAGCTCCTGATTAAAGCCTTTTATCTTCTTTAAATACTCTATAATAGAAGGATTTCCCGGAAGTATTGTAGGATTATAATAATAAGTATCTGCATCTATATGTCTTAATCCTCTTCCAACGCACACACATGCACCGGAAGCAAGCGGCCATATAAGTGTATATATAAATCCGAATACATGGTCAAGATTTATCTGTGAAAGAACCTTATCATTTTCATCACATTTACAGAACCGGCTTAAGCCTCTTACAGTGTTCATAATATTATCAACTGTAAGCACCACTGCATTATCGCTTTCCGTATCCGTAGCAGTAAAGAAAAGCATATTTCCTTCCTTCGTCTGCGTATTATACTCAAGACCATCCACATCATCATTTTCTGCGTGTTCTATTATAATAGCATCTGAATCCGACAATATATACTGATTTGTAGAACAAAGAATATAATCCGCACCAACCTTATTTAAAAGCGTTTTTCTTACATCCTTAGGCAGAAAGAAATCAACTAAAATGGCATCCTTTCCAGCCATAATAGTTCCGAACATATTTACAATCCATCTATAAGATGATGGCCCATATATAGCAATTCTCTTACCTTCAAACCTTTGCAGATGCATTGCTTTTTTCACCGCATCATCAAAGAGCTTTTCATATGTAACTGCAAACGTATCATACAAAATAGCCGTTCTGTCTGCATATTTAACTGCATTTTCTCTTAGTATCTCATAAAAGGTTGTATTATTCTGCATATTTCACCTCTGCATCTTAATCAAAAATTTACTTAAAAATTATTATAGCACTTATATAAATAATTTGCCAAGCACAGCTTTATAGACTAATATATATTTATAATGCCAGAGTCAAACGGTCATTAACCACGTTGTGCAAACCAATCCGCCTTGCATATTGTGAATGTGATATAATATATTTCTACAGAACGGAGAACATTATGAAAATATATATTTACAGGTACGGCAGCATTTGTGAACCTGATGTCATAGACGCATTTAAACGCCTCGGCCTCGAAGTGGATGAGGAAATTGCTGAAATTTACAACAAAAATATACTGCCTGCCCAGTGCGTCAACCTTGTTTCCCAAAAACTTTTATCACAAACTTACAGCTTTGTCTTTACCATTAATTTTTTTCCATGGCTTTCCGATTTATGCAATATAGCTCATATTACATATATAAGCCTCATAGTTGACAGTCCCGTACTTGAACTATATTCGGATTCTCTAACTAATCCGTGCAATCGTGTATTTTTATTTGACCGTATGCTTTTTAATGAATTTGAGCCGCGAAACCCAGGACATATTTTTCATATTCCGCTCGCAACAAATACAGTACGAAACGACAGTGTCATCAATAATGCAGGCGCAGAAACCAAAGAGCACTTTAAAAGCGATATTTCGTTTATTGGTTCCACATATGCAGAAAAGTGCCCTTTTAACCGCACAAAGCTGCCTGAATTTGAGAAAGGCTTTGCCGATGGTCTGATTGAAGCACAGTTAAAGGTTTATGGTTACAATTTTATAGAAGATGTAATTTCTGATGAATTTGCCGAAACCTTTTTAAAATATACACCTGGTTCATACCGCTTCCCTCAAAACTTTCACGGAAACAACAAAGCTTTGGTCGCACAGCAGTATTTAAGCGTAAAGGTCGCAGAGCAGGAACGCCTGCGCGTGTTAAAAATGCTCTCCGATAATTTTAATGTCGATATATATACTGGAAGCGACACATCCTTAATGCCAAACATACACAACCGTGGTTTCGCAAAATCACTTGAAGAAATGCCGATAATATTTAACCAGAGCAAAATAAATTTAAATATTACAGCAAAATCAATACGCTCAGGACTTTCCTTAAGAGTGTTTGATGTTTTAGGTTGCGGCGGCTTTCTTATTACCAACTATCAGGCCGAACTTCCTGAAATTTTTGAAATCGGGAAAGACCTTGTTGCTTACGAAAGCATGCAGCATCTTTATGAATTGTGCGATTATTACCTGAAACACGATGATGAGCGCATGGAAATTGCCTCTAACGGATATGAAAAAGTTAAAAAATTTCATTCATATGACGTGCGTCTTCTGCAGATGATAGACATGGCGTTTCCAGCAAATTAATATACCAATTAATATATAAATTGACATAAAAATTAACACAGAAATTTTTAAAAATAAACACTAAAATAGACTTGCGGACTGCTAAAAACTGCCGCAAAGAATGGAAACATTATGAATGTACTTATATTTGAATGGAAAAATTTTGGAATTGAAGATATATGCGATGCGTTAACACAGCTTGGCCACACTTACAAATGCAATCAGACAGAGCTTATTCGCGAGCGCGTATCCCCGGAATTTGACAGACTTTTTGAAAAAGAAACTGAGAGTGCACACTACGACTGTGTATTTACATTTAATTACAGCCCTGTTATTTCCAATAACTGCAGCAAGCGAAATATCCCATATATTTCATTTATATATGACAGCCCGCTTGTATCGCTCTACTCCTACACAATAATAAATCCATGCAATTATGTATTTATATTTGACAGAGCACAATATTTTGATTTAAAAAAAGAGGGAATAAATACAGTATATTACGCTCCTTTAGCAGTAAACACCGACCGCTTAAACAAGCAGACAGGTAAGCTTAGCGGCTTTAACTGTGACGTTTCTTTCGTGGGCTCCATGTATAACGAAAAACATAACCTTTTTGAGCGTTTCAAAAACCTGCCGGCATTTGTACAGGGATATCTTGATGCAATTATGCAGGCCCAGCTCAAGGTGTATGGCTATTTCTTTATTGAGGAGTTGCTGACAGAAAACATCATAAATGAACTTCAAAAAAGCGTTCCTGTTTCACCCAACAAAGACGGTGTCGAGACTGTTTCATACATTTACGCATATTATTTTATTGCAAGAAAACTTGCAGAAATGGAACGACATGATTTGCTTTCTGCAGTCTCAGAACATTTCGACACACATCTTTACACCCCTAATCCTACTCCGGCACTTCCCCATATCAAAAACATGGGAGCTATTGACTACTACAATGATATGCCGGGTATTTTTAAGAAAAGCAAAATTAACCTTAACATAAGCTTACGAAGCATACGCGAGGGTATACCGCTTCGCGCAATGGATATCTTAGGCTCCGGCGGATTTCTTCTGTCAAACTATCAATCCGGATTTTTTGATGTATTTACTCCCGGTGAAGATATGGTTTTGTTTGAATCAAAGGATGACCTTATAAATAAATGTGCCTACTATTTAAAGCACGAAAAAGAACGCATGCAGATTGCTGCAAACGGACATGGAATAATTGAAGAAAGGCACACTTACAAAGTGCGCCTCAATGAAATTTTTGATATTGTTTTTTTATAACAAATACTAATCAAGAAGCATTTTCTTTATTCTTTCATCAAAGGAGAATGCTTCTTTTACTTTCTGCACACTGCGCTTTACAATAGCCATTCTTTCCTGTTCATGCTCTATGTAATAGAGTGTTTTTTGAATTAAATCCTTCATATCCTCATACATAACTATATCAACATCAGGCTCAAAGTACTCAAAAAGCTCCGTCTGTATATTTGATATCACAAAGCCGCCGCTGCCTATAATATCAAGTATTCTAAGCGGAATTCCCGACTGAATGGCTTTTAAAGAAATATTTAAATTTACTCTGCTGCCTGCAAAAATCTGCGGCATCTGCGTGTAATAGTCTGCATATCCCATATTATTTACAAAGTTAAGCTTTTCATTTTTGTCAGATGAATACAGGTTGACGCGGCATCTGTTCTGCAAAAGTGCAAGAGCCATAAATCTGTCCCTGCCTGTGGCCTCGCAGCACATCGCATACGTAAGTTCTTCTTTTTTTACCTTGGCACCCTCAGACTTTATCTCTGACTTTATAAAAGCACTGTGTCCGCCCATAACCTTTTCTGACGCATTTTCTGTATCTATATTATAAGATTTTTTATACCAAACATTTAACTGCTCCATTAAAGAATCAGTAATCATTTCATCTAAAATATATCCGCCTGCAAGTTTCATCTGCGCCGAAAGCAGCCCCTCAAGATAACCCCTGTAATACAAAGGAAGCGGCCCCAAAAGGTATTCATAATCAGATTTGTAGAGCTGACCCAAGAGCGAAACGTCACAATTATAAAAACCCGGAGTGTGCATCATAGAAAGCGTCTTTTCTGCTCCGAACAAACCGGTATCAACCGCAAGTGTCAGATGATGTGAACCCGTTACTCCATCATTTCTGTACTTTAAAGCCTGCTGCCTGTCAAAAAAATATATATCATTGCAGTTGTATTGTAAGGTTTCAGTTCTTCTTATATGAAGAGGGCAGTCATAAACCCATGAAATATAATGAACTTCACAGCTATTGCAAACATCAGCAATAAGAGGAGAAAAATTCACCGAAAAAACTGTATCATATCCACCGTTCCTGACTTCTTTTTCAAACTTATCCACAAACGCATCATCTTTATCCCAGTCGGTGAATATATATCTGTAAACGTCATATTTTATACCAAGACGCTTCATTGCCGACTGAATACCCTTCTGCATAAATGCATTCCACTCAAAAAACAGCACTTTCATTGATATAATCCGCCTTTCCAATCCGGTTTCTTATTTATCATTCCTTTTATAAATGCACCGCCTGAAGCATTTATAAGCTCCACCTGTTTCTCCTGTTCACTGCGCCGCTCTATCCTTCTCTCAATCCACAATCTGTAGTTATCAAGATTTACCGCGGTATAAATTTCTTTTCCGTCAACACTTTTAACAAGCCTTAACTGCCCTGCCATATCATTGCGAAACGCCTTTTCGCCCACATGAATTTTATTATCCACATATGCAAGGTCAAGACCCATACAAATAATGCGCCTGCTAAGAAATCTTATTGCAATATCGAGTGCCAGCGTTGAAACTGAACCGCCTGTTTCAAAAAGAATATCGCTGTTTTTCTGTGCCATAACCTCTGATGGCTCAAAATCCTTTTGAAGAGCCATATATTTAGCCCCCTCCCAAACGTTAAGCACTTCATAATATACCGTTGGCAGATAAATTAATGAAAGCTCAGACGTATCAACACCACTTATTTGATTCATCATATTGTGCTGTGCGTCAGTCATTACAACATAATCAGGCTTTATACCAAGCCTTGTCAGCCTCTTTAAAACTGTACCTACTGCCACAACAATATATTTTTGACTCAATTCTTTTAAATATGGTATATTTTCTTCCAGTGACGGGCCGGCTGCTATAAATAAAACATCATGCCCCTCAAATACACTCCGTAACTCTTTAGCCGAACGTACACTCTCAAGAGCTGATTCTGACGTATTCATATAAAAATTTCTCAGAAGCTTTTTGCCCTGACTGCGCACACCGCTGTCATGTATAAAAAAGTCCTGCACCTTCTGTCTTATCCTTAAATCTTTAATATTCATCATACTCGGACGGTGAATAATAATACCCATATCACTATTTTCCGCTATACTTTTTGAAAATATCCTCAGGTCAGGGTCATAATAAATATGCACTCTGCCTTTTTTTAATATTTCTTTTAAATCAACATAATGAAACACAGCTTTTATAACATACAAATCATGTTCACAAACAACAATATCACGTATATCAAGATGCTTTGAAAGCTCTGACATAAGATATCCCATACCCAGTCCCAAAACTACATATGAGTTTTTACCTTTTTCACAATATTCCTGCGCCAAAATCTCTGCCTCATCATATGGATTACATGCACTTGACAAAAGCATTTTATTATCATCCACTTTTACCTGGAGCGTAAAACTTCCAACAGATGTCTCAAGCATTTCATATCCATCAGGTATATCCTCCGTCTTGGCATCAATACTGCAAAGCATTTCTCTTATTTCTTCATCAGCAGCCTCATAGTTACTATCATAAAAATCCCTGACCTCCTGCCAGATACCATCTGCCCTGAGCTCCTCTATAAAATTACGGCATGCCGGCTTTAAATACATAATGTAAAAATCCGCCATACCGATATAATCATTATTTTCCTGATATTCTAAAAGATATGGCAATCTTTCACCTATCATCCGCGAAAATGTGCAGTCTCCCATCTCAGAAAGCAGCTTAGTAAGCATTTTTATAATTTTACCCGATAACTGATTTCCTTCAAAATAATCCTGTGAATAAAACAGTTTCGACAGATAATCTATATTTACCATTAATTCGCACAATATTTTATATATCTGCATAACCTAATTCTTTCGCTTTCTTTATAATCTTTTTCTTTACAATATCCCGCAAAACATACATATTGCCCATAAGATGAACAGATGCACCGGATAAAATACATAAAACAGCCATTTGCAGCTTATTCCTTTTCTGCCGTTGTACATTGATATCGGAATTATCGCAGGGAATGCAGCAAACTCCAGCAGGTTGCCTGCAAGAAGTACAATACACATAAAAAAACTGCCTACACCTCTTCGTTCTTTCCATATGTACATAACTGCTATTGCAATCACGCCCATCACTGAATAGTCTGTTTTTAAAACCCACGCCAGCAATGCTCCTGCCGCAATAAAAAATGCTTTGCAAAGTCCTTTTAATAAATTATTCCAATTTTGGCAGGATATTTCCTTAATTCCTATTATGACAAGCAAACCTATGAACAATGTAAAAAATACATTCTGGTAACCGAACTCTATAAACTGCCCTCCAAGAAGCTTGTTCTTACTTATATTAAAACACAAATCAAAAGGTATTTCCGATATAATTGCAAATACAAACATACGCAAAGCATATTTCCACTGATTTCTTGTATGAGTCAGACCCTCAACAAGCAGAAATATATAAATAGGAAACGCTATTCTTCCTACAATTCTGCATATATAATAAAACACGACAAGATTATTTATTGTCAAATAAGCGGCGTTTCCGCTCTCACCTGCTGTTCTTATATAATTATACAAAAACACTGCCGCAAAATGATCTATAAACATTGCAGTAAGCGCTATTATCTTTAAAGCCCCCGATGAAAAAAATCTGCGGCCGCCCAACATTTTCGTATTATCCATCTGTCAACACCACTTCTCTGATTCTGTCTGCAAATTCTACTTTTAAACGAAGCTTAAACTCTTCCCCTGATCTTACATTTAAAGCTGCATTATCTTTTAAGATTTTCCATTCACTGCACTGATTATCAAAATACTGCACCTGAAGCTTTCGGTTTGCTGCAGCTACAACATTCAAATTTTTTATGTCACAATCAACCTTAAAAGGCTCTGCATATATATAGCCATCTGATTTCAATATAACCGCTACCTTACTTACATAAGAACACTCCCCTGCAGAATATTCCTTATCTGCACTGCACGTGCACAGCAATCTGTCCACCTTTCCGTACTCAAATTCAAAATTATTCTCATCTGATACAATTTTACCGTTCTTAGGACTATATGCAGCAAATCCGTTTATATAATCTATCTCTTTTCGAATAAGTTTATCCTGTTTCATGTATTTATTAAACTTTTCAACATACAAATTTTTGCTGCTGTTTGCACAAGCCGCCCGGATTCTTGAATGTTCGCCAAAATTTTTATATAAAAAAGAAATATGATTATTTTCCCTCATATTTTTTACAGTTTCTATATAATTATCATCGACTACCTGAAATACGGTAAATAGCCTTTTTTGTTTTACAAGCTTAACAAGGCCTGTATCAAAAAATACCACCTCATCATCATGCAGTTTTTCATCAATTACATATTCTCCCAAAAACCCCTGAACTTCACCTTCTATATCGTATGTATATTTTGTATAAAGCGTACTGCCTGCATTATCGCCGCTATACAGCTCTTTCCATTCAGGATACTTAAAAAATTCTCCCAAATACAGCAAATCACCGTTGGAACAATAATGTATACGACTCTTCTCACTTTCCCCTCTTAACTTAAGTTTTTTAACAAAACGACAATCGTTAAAAAGTATATTGTTGCTGCCCTTTCTTATTATCATATATAACTCCATTTCAAATACAGGTATTAATAATTAAATAGTGGAGCGATATGCTCAAACACTATCTTTGTAAATCTGTCTGTCATGTTCTCATCCTGAATTTTATTATTATCCTTATCGTAAAGCATTACGGAATACTCCCCCTTATCCAGCTTAAAATGATGAGTAACTCTGTTTTTTGTCGTGAGATAAAATGTATAATTTTTTGAATGAATTGATGCCATATATGGGTCTCCCGGATGAATTGTCTCTGTCAGAGTATACTCATTTTCTTTATCTCCGCCAAACGTCTTAGGAAGTCTGCCCTCGATGTCATCCTTAGGTGCCGGTAATCCGGCCAGCCTGCACATAATGTTTATATAATCTACTGATGACATATATTCTTCTGATATTCCTCTTACATCTGTGCCTCTTACCATAAACGCCGTATTTGTATGACTCCTTGAAAGGTGATGTTCTCCCGGTTTCGTAAGATATGTCTGCCCATGGTCGCCGAATATTGTCAACACATATTCATCATCCGAATAATTATTTTCAAGATAGTTATATAAAATATGAAGCCATCTGTCTATTGTTTTAACAGCCTTAACATACGCTTCTCTTTTTAACACGCTGTATCTTTGCTTAACAGACGTCTCTGATTTTGTCTCAAACTGACGGTCATACGCATCAATATGAGCATTAACTGACGAAACAAGCGACACTTCATCTGCTATATCATGCAAATCACCTGCAGTAAGCCACAGGTACTGATTAGTCTCCTTAAATGTCTCTATATGCTCTATTGCATCACACATAACCTGTTCGGTTCTCATTCCATACCACTGGTGTTTTGTAACACATCTATCCAGCCCTCTGTAATATCCACAGGAGCCTGAAGCACGCCAATCACCGCTTATCATTGCAGTGTAATACCCTCCATTTTTCATATGTTCAAAAAGTGTTGTCACATTCTTTGGCAATGACTGATTCATCTGACTGTTAAACATTTTATGTCCCATTATTGACTGTCCGCAATTATAGCTTGCAATACTCGGATATGTCCAGTCAGCATTTACAAAAAAATTATTGCATATAAGACCCTTAGAAAAAAACCTGTAAGTATTAGGCATAATATTTTCAAGATTTTCCTCTTTTAATACAACCTGAGCAAGCCCATCCACAAAAAGACTTATAACAAGCTTTTTCTTACTATCGTCCATGTTAAGCTTTACAGGCTCTCCCACTACAATCGGCTTATCAGCTCTAATTGCCGTATCTTCTGAAATTCTGTAATAATTAAAATGATTAGGCATATAATGCCCGATATAATATTCACCATGACTTTTATCTTTAAAAAGCATTGCAGTATCAGGCTGTTTAGACAATACAGGCACAAGAGTCGGACCGTCTGTCTGAATGACACAAATGTTACCATCTGCCGCTGTCTTTAAAAATTCCGTTTTTACATCCATAATGCTCTTATCATCTTTAGTTTCATAATAATAAGCATCAGTTGTACTGTAATAACCGGCAAATCTGTCAGGCTCATCATCATGATAAAAATATTGTCCTACATATGTTCTTCCATTTCTGACCATATCTTCAAATATCGAAAATTTCTCATTAAGTCCTGCATTGAGCCTTTTCATTTTAGCTTTATAATAAAGCTTTGTTTCTTTATCTGATTGACTTTCAATTAATTTATCAATATTTTCAAAAGATAAATTAATGATAGCCTCATTTTCAGTGTCGTTATAGAAAAGATATTCACTTTTGAAATACGATGCATAAAGCTGAGCCTTTGCCGCATATTCTATACACTCAAAATAATCGCCTGTATTAAAGTATGTATTTGAAAGCATAAAGTACACATCAACATCATATGGGTAAGCCTCAAGACTTTTTATAAATATTTCTTCTGCTTTATTAAACTGACTGTTGAAAAAATAGTAACTTCCCTCAATAAGAAAAATATCTGTATCGTACGGATAAAGTTTTTTATAATCAGCTGTTTTTTCCAAAAAGCCATCAAACTGCCTGTTAATCAAATCAATAATTATCTGCTCTTTAAGTAGATTCATACCCGCTCCTCCTTACGCCTTATATAATCTGCTGAATAATATTTAATCTTTCTTCTGCATAGTCTGACATCAATAATTAACGAATATTACATTATACTTACTTATGTCATAAATATCTTTTGATATCTCATATTTTATAAGTCTGTCAATTTCGTCTGCAATATGACAAAGACATTTCTTATACACATCTAATATCTTTATACCATGTTCTGTCACTCTTACAGCCCCATCAAGTCCATCATCCTCATCATACATTCCCATAAGGATTTCTGATTCCTCTTTTTTTGAGTACATACTAAGCAAATCAATCAGCGGCTCTTTTTCATCAAGACTGCTTATTTGTGCTATCTGTGCACTAATTTCATCTATCTGCTCCAAAGGTGCGCCTTCTTTTATCAGCCTTGCAAGATTTTCATATTTTAATTTTCCATCCTCAAACCTTTCTGACAACTCCAGGCATTTTTCCTTTAAACCTAAAATACACTGATACACTTCATCAAGCTGCTGATCACTGAATAAATACGGAACTTCTTCTATTATTTCATGGTTAAAATCATATACACAATATTTTTTTACCGCATCCTCAAGACTCATATGCACTGCACCATATATTTTTGCTCCGCCCTGCGTAGCATTTATAACATTAATGTCTGAATTATCTTTTATTCTGTGCTCAAACCATTCCTTATACAGTCTGAAGTTTACATATGTAAGCATTTTGCTCCCGTCCTGACCATCAACATACGTATATTCATTTTCTGTATCTTCCTCAATACTTAATTCTCTGTAAACATTGCTTGCATGTATTTTGTTGTCCGTAAATGCAAGATCCTGACCAACAAGAATAATATTTCTAAAGCCAAGAAACTCCGCCAAATAAAATGCGTTATTGGCTACCGAGCCGCCTGTCTGCATTCCCTCAACATTCTTTCCGACGCTCATAAACAACTTATACATAAACAAATCTCCCGAAAATGCCATAAGTTTTCCTTCGTGATTCTGCAGTACCTCGTGTCTTGACTGACCGCACACTACTAACGGAATTGTGCGCATTCTTTTATCTGAAAACAAAGAAATCGGTTTATGAGAATCCACTGTTATAATTAAATCAATATTTATACCATGCTCTAAAAGCTTTGGAACAGCAGAATCCACAGCGATTATCATTGATTTTCCTACTGCAGGCTTAAGCTCTTCAATATTTTTATCAAGTGATGGACCTGCTGAAACTATTATTGCAGGAATATTCTCCAAATCCACTTTCTTTTCCACCATATATTGCTTTAAATTGTCTATTGATGAACCTTTAAACAATTCCCACATATTTATAATTATATTATCACCAATCTCAGCACCATACTGCTCAATCGTGCTTTTCTCAACATATGCAGTTTGCATCTCCTTACGACAGTAATCTTCTGCAAATTCAGTTATCTTATCCGAATAAAGCCTTGAATATCCCGGAATTTCCATAAGAAACACAAGTTCTGCAAGCTCATATGTATAAATCATCTTAAATTGTTCTCTGAAGCTGCCCATATTAAGTCCGTCCACAAAAATCCCAATTCGAGTATCGCTTATAATATCACTTATATCAATATTTGAAATTAAGGTCATAAATATATCAATATCAGGCTCATAAACTATTATCCTGTTGTCTTTGCCTGTAATTTTCTGCGCTTTTTTTATATGTAATCCGTTAGATATTCCATTTATTATTATTATGGCTTTATAATTTATATCTTTAAACTGTCTGCACCATATATCAGCAGCCTCATCAGCATCATATCTGCTCGCGAGATAGTATTCCC
Source organism: uncultured Eubacterium sp. (assembly GCA_900552795.1). Lineage (GTDB taxonomy): Bacteria > Bacillota > Clostridia > Lachnospirales > Lachnospiraceae > Lachnospira. The sequence goes on along the minus strand of USBB01000044.1, from coordinate 783 downwards.
TGCCATCTCTTATAACGCCTATTATCGGTTCTTCCTTTACAGATGACGACATAAAAACACAATCAGACTGCCAGGTGTCAATTAACCCGCCAGCCTCATTATCATACAGCAATTTTGTACACAATTCATACAGCTCCGGTTTATATTTCTTCATACCGGACAAATTCCTCAACAATATATCATTCACACTAATCCTCATTTCTTGAGCAACTTTGTTGCAAAGAGACGAAGAGAAATTCGCATAGGCGATTTCTCTTCTGCCATAAAGGCTATTTGTTTTGCTCAGAATCAAATAGCTGTGTGAAAAATCATCGTATCAACATGATTTTTCACACTATCTCCATTCCGCAATCAATATAATTTTATTTTATAACATCTGCTTTACTTCCCTGTAAAACATCAGTCCCTCTTTTATCTCATACATAAGTGTATCAGCTATAGCAATTATATCACTCTCTGCCACAGCTTCACTAAGATTCTGTATCTGATCGCACAAAATCCGGCCAGGTATCTCAATGCCTAAATTATTATATCTTATGGTATCTGCAATCATTTCAGTATAAATACCGCTGACGCTTGAAATAATAAGTCCAAGATTTTGCTGTGCTTGCTCTGCATTATTCATATACAGCAATGTTGCGGTTTTTTGCGTCAAATCAATAAGGTTATCAATATCCTTCTGCTCCAAAATAGTCCTCTCTTCTTTCTATATAGTAATTTCCTATAAAGATTAGGGTGTCAAAACACCCTAATTATGATTACACGGATTGTTTCGTGCTTCGC
>USBB01000043.1 GCA_900552795.1 uncultured Eubacterium sp. | reverse complement strand
AAAAAACAAATAGCACTTATGGCAGAAGACAAATCGCCTACGCGAATTTCTATTCGCCTCTTCGCAACAAAGCTGCTTAAGAAATGGAGAGTAATGTGAAAATGAATAAAATTGCAAGTTTTACAGTAAATCATTTAGATTTGCTTCCGGGTATTTATGTATCGAGAAAGGATTATATAGGCGAGGAGGTAATTACCACATTTGATTTAAGATTTACAAGACCGAATCTTGAAGCGCCTATGGATAATCCGGGAATTCATACGATAGAGCATCTTGTCGCTACATTTTTAAGAAATCACGCTGAATGGAGCAGTAAAACAATATATTTCGGGCCTATGGGCTGCAGAACCGGTTTTTATGTGATTTTTGCAGGTGATTTACAATCAGAGGATATAATTAATGTTATGAGAGAAGCAGCAGAATTTGTTCTTGAATATCAGGGACAGATACCGGGATATTCTCCAAGAGACTGCGGCAATTATCTTGATAACAACCTTGAACTGGCTAAGATATATATGAGAAAATTTAAGAACGAGGTACTTGATAATCCTGACCCGAAACGTCTTAAATATCCGCAATAATATAATGAAATTATGGCTTTGGACTTATAGGACAAAATGTGTTGATAAAAACCGCCTTTAGACCTTGAATATCAAGGACTGAGGGCGGTTTAATCTTTTTTAATATATAGGGCTGTTATCAATCGGACGCCAGCCGCAGGAACAAGTTTTTGTGGCTTCGTATCGTGTGCTGCTGCTTGTGTCGTTTGTATAGCTGTCGTGATCTTCTCTTGGATATCCGTGACTTACATAGCTTTCAACATGGCTTTCCCATGATTCGAGAGCAGTGTAATCTTTGCCGGCAGAAAATGACATTCCACATTCACATATTATCTTTTCAGAATAAATCGTTTTTTTGATTGTTCCGAAGTCATGAACATGTCCGGTTATCACTTCTTCCCCACATCCCGAACAGTATTTGTACGCAATACCTTTAAAGCCCCATCCCCAGCTTGAGTTACAGCCATCCGCGGCGTGGTGGAGAAATAAATCATTTTGTGATTTGAAAAACATAGGTTCTTCTCCGCTATATCCATGTATACGACATTCTGATGCATATTCTGTATGATAACTGTTTTCCGGACTTACATTCACCCATGTATGAACGTGAGGCGCTGTTGTATTATCTGAATTGCCGGATGAATTACCATGACCGGTGCTTCCGGATATGCTGCCTGAATTTGATGAAGTATTTGGATTTGGCTTTGTTCCTCTTAAGTTAGCTCCGGCTCCTGAATTTACGTCAGCATTATTACCCTGTTCAGGATTTGACGAATTATCCGACGCTGTTGTCTCGGTATCAGGTTGTGTTAATGTTGCCTTCGAATCATCAGCTAATGTAGAGTTATTCTCATCTTTATTTGTAATGGCAGAGTCTGTACTTCCTGCCGAAAAATCTGTTTTCCACTGTTCTTTGCTGTAAGCATTTTTTCCGCTTTTGTTAATAAGCGTTACAGTTAAGGCAATTCCTGAACAAACAACGATGATTAAGATAATTACAATGGCTATTGTCTGATTTTTATGATTATTAATCCAATCTTTTATTCTGTTCATTTTGCTTTGATGTACCCTTTCCTAAGTATGATTACACGCATTTCTTCGAGTTTCATATTCCTCCTCATTTCTTGAGCAACTTTGTTGCGAAGAGGAGAAGAGAAATTCGCATAAGCGATTTCTCTTCTGCCATAAAGGCTATTTGTTTTTACAAGAGACTACTCCTCATTCTTCATTTTGTCAAGATTGAATTTTAACATTTATTTTACGCATTTTTTAGGTGATTGTGATAGTTACTTTACATAGCAATTGATATATTAACCATGTGCTTTGGAGTTTGTCATAAACGCTTTTTAATAAATACGAGTATTAAAAGCATAGTGACAGACAAAAAAACATGAAAACAGAAAAGAAAGAGAAATGGTTAAAACCGGAGGTATTTATGAGAAAGAATAAAAATCTTTTGAAAAAAGCGGCAGCAGTTGCATTGCTGTCAACATTAACAGTTGCGTCTCTTCCATTTAATGCATTTGCATATGGAGAAAAAGAGGTGCAGGGAGATGAGTCTAAGGTAGCTGACAGCACTGCAGAGTTTCAGACATGGAGAGATAATGTATGGTGGGGAGAAGGAAATGCTTCTGCAAATTCAGCAAATATCGCACTTACACCGGGTAAGGATGAGAGTGATTTAAATTTTGCATGGTATTCAGCACAAAAAGGAACACCTGCAGTTATGATTTGGAAAGACGGACAGAAAGCATCAGCTAAAATTGTGACTGGAACAGCTAAGGATATAAATGCAGAAAACTGGCAGGGCAGCGTATATTCTTCATCAAATAAGGTATCTGTTGAAGATTATTTTGAGGAGAATACTCAGTACTATTACCAGTATACGGACAATTATTCAGAAGACGGAACATCGGTATGGTCAGATGAGTATTCTTACAAGACAGGGAAATCAGACAGCTTTTCGGTAATTCTTACAGGTGACCCTCAAATCGGAGCATCGGGAAGCAGTTCAGATTATTCGGCAAATGACGCAAGCACTGCGAGAGATACGTATGGCTGGAACAAGACGATGACAACAGCTATGAAGATAAGTCCTGACGCGGCATTTTTGCTTTCAGCCGGAGATCAGATAAACCAGTCAGGAGCTGCGAGCGAAAATGATTTGAAGACAAGAGAAAGTGAGTATGCAGGCTATTTTTATCCGTCAACATTCAGAAGTCTGCCTGTAGCATCAACAATCGGAAATCATGATACAGCAGGTGTTGATTATACAAATCATTTCAACAATCCTAATGTTTCTGATAATCTCGGTGCGACAGCAGCAGGAAGTGATTATTATTTCTCATATGGAGATGTTCTTTTTATTTCATTAAACAGTAATAACAGAAATCAGGAAGAACACAGACAGCTTATGAAAAAGGCAATGGAGAGCAACAGTGATGCAAAGTGGAAGGTTGTTATTTTCCATAGTGATATTTACGGTTCAGGTGAGCCTCATGCAGATACTGACGCGGCTACAAATAGAATTATATTTGCACCGCTTATGGATGAATTTGATATAGATATATGTCTGACAGGCCATGACCATACATATTCAAGAAGTTATCAGATTCTTGACGGAAATGTGATTGATTATGATTTAAGTTCAGGTTCAGTTACAAATCCTGAGGGAACTTTGTATGTTACAACAGGCTCAGGTTCAGGCTCTAAGTATTACAACTTACTTAAGTACACACCATATTATATCGCAGAAAGAACTAATGATACTGTTCCGGCATTTTCTACAATAGATTTTGCGGATGATTCTCTTACACTTAAGAATTATGATTACAATGGAAATACATATGCCGACAGCTTTACGATTAAAAAGACTTCAGAAAATTCTTCGGTTGATGAAGTGATTGAGGCAGCAGAATCAAAGCTTGCTGATACATCGGTTGAGTACACACAGGACAGTGTAAGCAGACTTGAAAGTTCACTTAATAATTTAAAGACAATTAAGGATGCCTATACTACCGGTGAAGATAAGATGATTGAGGATATTACAAAGAACTATGGTACAGAAAATGACAGAATTAAGGGTTATGGTTCTATTGCAAACAGTGAGGACAAGGATGTACTTGCTAATGGAAAGACTGCTAACAGATTAAAGCAGGGTGAATCTTCACTTCTTGATAAGACAATTTATACACAGCTTCAAAAGGGGGAGGTTGTGGCTGATGCCAAGCTTCCTGTAGTTTCGGCAGATACGCTTGAAACTGCAAAGGCAGAGGTTGTAAATGCAATTTCTGCACTTACGGTCAAACAGGATATTTCAGACACAAATACGCCGGATGTTCCTTCTGATGATGAAGCAGAAGCCAATGGAGCACCTAAGACAGGTGACAGTATAATGACATCTGTGATATATGGTTCAGCACTTGTGTTGTCATTAGGAACAGTGTATGTAGCATTTAGAAAGAAAGAGGAAGAGAATTGCTGAAGAAAATAATAAGCTCATCTTGGAAATATATGATTGTGGCTGTTATTACTTTGCTGGTAATTCTGTTCTGCATAAGTGTAGAAAGAAAACCGTTGCTTGCAGATGATAATACTGAATTTGCAAAAGCGGTGGTTACGGAAGTTTCAGGTGAAGACCTTCAGACTGGAGCCGACCTTGCGGTCGGTGACAGTCAGGAGGTTACTTTGCGTATAACTTCAGGAACGTACAAGGGCAGAGTTGAGCAGGCACACAGTTTAAACGGATATCTTTACGGTGCCGACTGCAAAGTTGGAACAAAGGTTATTGTTCAGATAAGCCCGTATAACGACAATATTTCAGTATCTGTGTACAATTATGACCGCGAACTGCAGATAGCATTTCTTATGGCAGCATTTCTGATTGTTATATGGCTGGTCGGAGGAAAAAAAGGTATAAATTCTATTATAGCACTTGCATTTACTGTCGTTATGGTAGTGTGCATGTATGTTCCGATGATGTATATAGGTATTTCTCCGTTTATTGCTGCAGTTGTTACTGTAGTAATAACTACAGTAGTTACATTTTTATTGATAGCTGATTTAGAAATGAAGTCTTTGGCGGCAATGCTCGGAACTTTGTGCGGCGTTGTTGTGTCAGGTGTTATTGCGCTTATATTCGGAAAAGCTGCGCATATAACAGGATATAATGTTGATGATATTGAAAATCTTGTGTATGTTGCTCAAAATTCTAAGCTTGATATAGGCGGAATGCTGTTTTCGGGAATTTTAATTGCATCTCTTGGGGCAGTCATGGACGTTGCGATGTCAGTATCATCGTCCTTGCAGGAAATTCAGATAAACAGTCCTCATATTTCAAGAAAAGATATGTTTCGTTCAGGGATAAATATAGGACGTGACATGATAGGTACAATGTCAAATACTCTTATTCTTGCCTATGTTGGAGGAAGTTTGAATCTTATTATGATTATTTATGCGTATTCATATCAGATGCATCAGATTTTAAATCTTTATTCAGTAGCTATTGAGTTCATGAGAGGAATTGCGGGGACAATGGGAATTATTCTTACGGTTCCATTTACATCATTTGTGACTGCTATGCTTTTGACAAGACACAAAAAGATAAAATCAGATAAAAAAATAAGCGCAGGAGTGAGCGCTGAATAGGTATATAAAAAGCTTGCCGGAACCGTATATCAATCGGTTCCGGCAAGTTTGTTTTACTGTATAAGAAAATCAATGAGTAAAAGACGCATTTTAATAACAAGTTTGCGAAAAGGCGAAGAGAAATTCTCGTAGGAGATTTCTCTTCTGCCATTAAGGCTATTTGTTTTGAGCAAAAACAAATAGCTGTGTGAAAAAATATCTCATCAGAATATTTTTTCACGCTATACTTCAAAAATCAAATCTCCATATGATGGGAATGGCCAGAATTTCTTGTCGACAATCATTTCAAGCTCATCGGCAGGTTTTCTTAAGGCTTCCATTGCAGGAGCAACAGTATTTTTATAATACTTGGCCTGTTCAACATGGTTAGTTATTGTTGTGGCTTTGGCAGATGCTTCTTTTAATGTATTAAAAGCATTTTTCATTTTTGTAAGATATCCGCCGACTTCATTTAACAAATCTTTTTGAACTGATGCGTCAGCACCGGCATTTGATACTGCGAGTACAGAATTTGCAAGCTCAGTTGTATAAGATATTACAGCAGGGATAATCTGTTTTCCGGCTATATCTATCATAGCCTTTGCTTCAATATTTATAGCTTTGGAATAAGCTTCATATTTAATATCGGCTCTTGATTTCAATTCTGCTTCGGTAAATACGCCGAATGACTCAAAGAGCTTTACAGCTTTTGGCGTTGTAAGTGCAGGAATTGCATCCAGCATTGATGTTATATTAGGAAGTCCTCTTCTTTCGGCTTCTTCAACCCATTCATCGGAATATCCGTTTCCGTTAAATACAATTCTGTGGTGGTCAGTAAAGAGTTTCTTTATCATGTCATGGCAGGCCATGTCAAAGTTTTCGGCTTTTTCAAGTTCATCGGCAATTTCCTTAAAACTTTCGGCCGCGATTGTATTTAAAACGACGTTTGCAGGGCCGACAGAGTCTGATGAGCCGACCATACGGAATTCAAACTTATTTCCTGTAAAAGCAAAAGGTGAAGTTCTGTTGCGGTCAGTTGCATCCTTATTAAAATCAGGGAGAGTAGAGGCTCCTGTTTTTAATTTGCCCTTTTGTATAGAGCTTGTGGCATCACCCTTATCAATAAGCTGCATTATAACATCCTCAAGCTGTTCGCCAAGGAACATTGAAATAATGGCAGGCGGAGCTTCATTTGCACCGAGTCTGTGGTCATTTCCTACATCAGATGCTGATTCACGAAGCAAATCGGCGTGAGTGTCAACAGCTTTCATGATTGCACCGAGAACTAAAAGAAATTGTATGTTCTCATGAGGGGTTTTTCCCGGCTCCAACAAATTAACACCATTGTCGGTAGTAAGGGACCAGTTATTGTGCTTTCCTGAACCGTTTACTCCGTCAAATGGCTTTTCATGCAGAAGACATACAAGATTGTGCCTGTAAGCAACCTTCTTTAAAATTTCCATTGTAAGCTGGTTGTTGTCAGTTGCAATGTTGCATTGGGCATATATCGGAGCAAGTTCATGCTGTGCAGGTGCAACCTCATTGTGCTGTGTTTTTGCAGTAACGCCTAATTTCCACAGTTCTTTGTTAACATCTTTCATAAATGAGCCTATACGGTCACGTATTGCACCGAAATAGTGATCGTCAAGCTCCTGTCCTTTAGGAGGCATAGCACCGAAAAGTGTTCTTCCTGAAAAAATTAAGTCTTTTCGTTGAAGATATTTATTTCTATCAACAATAAAATATTCCTGTTCGGCACCGACAGACGGAGATACCTTTGTTGCCTGTGTATTTCCGAATAATCTGACAATTCGAAGTGCCTGCTTGTTGACTGCATCCATTGAGCGCAGCAACGGAGTTTTCTGATCAAGCGCTTCACCTGTATAAGAGCAGAAAGCTGTAGGTATGCACAATGTTGCGCCTGTTGTATCTTCTCTTACAAAAACAGGAGATGAGAAATCCCATGCTGTGTAACCTCTTGCTTCAAATGTTGCTCTTAATCCTCCTGATGGGAATGAGGAAGCATCAGGTTCACCCTTAATAAGCTCCTTGCCTGAAAATTCCATTAAAACCTTTCCTGAAGCATTAGGTGCGGAGATAAAAGCGTCCTGCTTTTCGGCTGTTGAACCGTTTAAAGGCTGGAACCAGTGGCAATAATGTGTAGCTCCTTTTTCAATAGCCCAGTCTTTCATGGCATTGGCAATCACATCGGCATCTGCGAGGATAAGGTCATGCTTCCCTTCCATTGCAAGCTTTAGATTTTTGTAAACGTTTTTTGGTAAACGTTCTTTCATTACTGTGTCATTAAATACATTTTCGCCGAAAATATCAGCAGCATTGAAATTTTCACTCATATTACAAATTGCCTTTCTTTAAAATATATTAATGGTAAATTAAAATAAAAGGCATTCCAGTTTACTGTTTGTAATAAAATGGAACGCCTTTGTTCTATTATTTTTATTTAATTATGACGCTCGTGTCATTAATTAAAATAACCCATTATGGGTGAAAGTGCAAGTATTTTTTACTTGTAAGTTAATTTTTTTAACTTTTATTCTGTTATAGCAGCTTCATCAATATATGCAGCATGTACTACAACACGCTGATCACTTGAATTGGTACATGTAGATAATGTCACAATCTGATTTACATTTGATATATCAGCCTGTGTATCAAAAAGAGACCTGCTTTTCATCTGCTCGGCGTAACTTAATAAATCTGCATCTGTCGGGAAATTAAAAGTGTATGTGTCACTTACAGGGTCAGAAATGTGAACACTGAAAATCTGATATCTTTTTATTACATTGCCTGTATATATATATATATAATTGTTGCCCGGTGACATTGTAAGTCCTGAAGATTTGTACCTTTGAAGCTTACCGAACATAGAACCGTTTTTCATGTTGTGTCCGTGTATCACGACATTTTTGGCATCGGCACCTCCTATTGAACGGGCGTCCTCAAAAAGACATCCGGCTTTATTGTCCGTTCTGTTAAATGTACGGTAGAGGTAATAATCATTATCTGTCGTCTGTACAAAAGGAAGACGAATGTCAATAGCAGGAAGATAAAGATATCCTACAGCATCCGGGTTTATTGATGTAAGCGTTTCATGGTCGTATGTAAATGGTATTTCAACTTCCTGCTCGCCAAAATCAACTGAAATTGTAGAATCTTCATTTATTACAGTATTGTCAATCTCTTTATAAGTATCTGTACCTTTCTTGTATTCAAGAAAAATATTTGTAAGCATATAAGCTGAATAACAAAAAACTATCACAGCCATAACAAGGATTACATTTCGTATAAGAGAGCCTTTGGCACGTTTCTTTTCAGCACGATCAAAAGCTTCATCAGCCTCGTCGTAAGTGTCTTCATTTTCTAATACAATATTATCATCGTCTGTGTCATTTTCTGTGGAAGAATCTGCATCTTTAATAACATATTCCTCATCATCGGAAAAATCTAAATCAAGTTCTTCATCTGTATCATTTAAATCCGCTTTTTTCATAAAACACTTATTTATAGTTGGAATAAATCAGGCTTTTCCTGCAGAACCAAAAAGTGTAATTTTTTCTCTTACGGTTTCTTTGATTGCTTCTACGCCAGGGGCCAATATTTTTCTTGGGTCAAATCCTTTTCCAACTAAATCCTTTCCTTCTTCAATATATTTTCTTGTTGCAGCAGCAAATGCCAGCTGACATTCTGTATTTACATTAATTTTGGCTACACCGAGAGAGATTGCTTTCTTAATCATATCTTCAGGTATACCTGTGCCTCCGTGTAATACTAAAGGCATATCACCCACTTTTTGTTTTACAGCTTCGAGAGTTTCAAAGCTTAATCCAGGCCAGTTTGCAGGATATTTGCCGTGAATGTTGCCGATACCGGCAGCGAGCATATCTACTCCCAAATCTGCAATGGCTTTACATTCATCAGGGTCTGCACATTCGCCCATGCCGACAACTCCATCTTCTTCGCCTCCGATAGAACCAACCTCAGCTTCAAGAGACATTCCTTTATCGCGGCATATTCCGATTAATTCAGTTGTCTTTTCAACATTTTCTGCAATAGGATAATGTGAACCATCAAACATTATAGATGAAAATCCGGCTTCAATACACTTGAAACATCCTTCGTATGTTCCATGGTCAAGATGGAGTGCAACGGGAACAGTGATGTTTTGTTCCTCAATTAATGCTTTAACCATGTTTGCAACTACCTTGAAACCTCCCATATATTTTCCTGCACCCTCTGAAACTCCAAGAATTACAGGTGCATTCATTTCCTGTGCTGTAAGAAGAATAGATTTAGTCCACTCAAGGTTATTGATGTTAAACTGCCCAACTGCATATTTGCCAGCTCTGGCTTTAGTTAACATTTCTTTTGCTGAAACTAACATATTTAAAATACCTCCTCCTAAAATAATTTCTTGAGCATATTATATCTCAAAATATATGAAAATAAAAGATATATTTGGAAGTTGAGCAGTAGACAAAGTACTTAAATGAATTATAAGCATAAAATTCTGTTGTTTGTTGGTAATAGAAAGGTGTATAATAGGGCCAATAAATAAAGGGAGGAATACTATATGACAGGTATATTATTAGGTATTAACAATTTTATTTTAGCTGCAAATACAGTCGATTTCTACGACGCGGAAAGCCATGTCGGAAATTCATATTGGCCTTTTATAGGATTTATGTGCTTTCTTCTTGGAATAGTGATTATATTTGTCGGATATGTTAAGCAGTCTACAGCTAAGAAACAGTGGAATTTATTTTATGACCAGCGTGACAGAAAAGATTTTACTGAAGAAAAATATGTCAAAGAAAGAAAAGCTGGAAAGATAATTATGGTAATAGGAGTGGTTCTTCTGGTGGTTTCTTTCTTCTTGTTATAGGATTTCAACGCAACAATACGTGTAATCATAATTAGGGTGTTTTGACACCCTAATCCTATAAAAAAACATCGTCCACTGGGGTGTGGACGATGAAAGAGGGAGGAGAGCTGTTTACTTACTATAACAACTCAAATTATGAAAAAAAGTTTGTAACTTGTAAGCTGTCTTTGTTTTATGATTTCATTATATTTACAAAAAGTGAAGAAATAATGTGCATAATGTAAAAAAACATTGAATGATATGTGAATAATTTATGAACGAATAAACATAGCAATAGGTATATAAGATTAGGGAGGAAAAGTAATGCCGGTAACTTACAAATGTCCCATGTGCGGGGCTGCAATGGTTTTTGACAGCAAGAGCGGAATGCTTGGATGCGGACAGTGCGGCTATAAGGTTAGCGTAGATGATTTTATGCAGCAGCAGAGGGAATTTGAACAACAGCAGCAAAAAGAACAAGAGGAATGGGAAAAGGAACAGCAGCAAAACAGTGATGTGCAGAATGAAGAACCTGAAACTATGAATGTAAAGGTATATCATTGCAGCAGCTGCGGGGCAGAGCTGATGTCTGATGAATTTACATCAGCAGTTATCTGCTCATTTTGCGGCAATCCATCGCTTGTAGAGGACAGACTTACTGGGGCATATAAGCCTAAGTTTATAATACCGTTTAGTATAGGCAAAGATGATGCAAAGGCTGCATATAAGAAATGGGTAAAGCAGGGACCGCTTACGCCTTCGGAACTGGCAAAGACAAGTACTATTGAAAAAATTTCGGGACTGTATGTACCTTTTTGGCTTTATGATTACAATTCTGAATCAAGGATGACAGCGAGAGCACAGAGAGTCAGAACGTCAAGGCGTGGTGATACAGAATATATTTATACAGACCATTTTCATGTTTACAGAGATGTGGAGAATGATTTTCATGGGATACCTGCAGATGCGTCAGAAAAGATGAATGATGATGCAATGGATAAAATGGAACCGTATGATTACAGAGGCTTTGTACCTTTTGAGATGCCTTATCTTTCAGGATATCTTTCAGAAAGATATAATTATACGCATGAGCAGATGCAGAAACGTGCAGATGAGAGAGTTGAGCGTTATATAACAGATATTACAAAAAGCACTATTGTGGGATACAGCAGTGTAAATGTAATCAGTAATATGATAAGAAAAGTCAACACAAAGTGTGATTATGTGCTTATGCCTGTATGGGTGCTTAATTGCAGGTATAAAGATAAAGATTTTCATTTTATGATGAACGGACAGACCGGAAAAATTGTGGCAGACAGACCGATAAGCGGAGCTAAAACGGTTGTGTGGAGTATCGCTATATTTGTTGTAGCGCTTATTGCTGCTATGATGGGAGGCTTGATATTTGTATGAGAAGATATAAATACAATGTATTTAACAGATATAAATTGTTTGCTAAAGCGCTAGCTGTCTTATTCTTTATGATAACTGTGTGTATGCCTGTATCTGTTAAGGCAGAAGATATCAAAACTGCAGGAACAGCCGGAAAGGATTACGTCATAGATGATGCGGATATTCTTACGGATGACGAGGAAGAGTATTTGCAGAATATGTGTACAAAAAAATCTGAAAGCTGCAAGACCGATATTGTCATAATAACGCTTAAGACGGGTAAGGATTACAGTGTACTTGACAATCATATACGAAGCATTATAAACAGTGATTACGGATATAACGGACAGAGTACAACTTCCGATGCAATAGTTTTTGCCATAGATATGGTGTCGAGAGCTGACAGAATAGTTACATCAGGCAATGCGAAATCGGATATAAGCCAGTCCCAGCTTGATGGTATAAGGGAAAAGGCAGAGAAAAAGCTTGCTGACGGAGATTATTTTGAAGGCTGCAAGAAGTATATAAAGGGCGTTGAAAGATATATGAATACAAATATATTTTATCGTCTTACATATAAGCTTCCTATAAAAATAGTTATAGCAGCGTTAGTGACACTGGTAATAATACTTATTATGAGAAGCTCTGCGAAAGCTAAAATTACCGTAAATGCAAGAAATTATTCCGGAAATGACTTTAAAGTACATCAAAGACAGGATACATTTATTAATACAACTGTAGTAACTCGCAGGATAGAACGCAGCAGCAGCGGAAGCAGCGGTGGAGGAGGGGGCGGCAACTCAGGAAGCTCCGGCGGACATTTCTAAAAAGATTAGTATTTATGAAAAAATAGTTGACAAACGATGAAAAATATTATATATACTATATATAGCAAACTTACAGAAATGTAAGGACGCAAAGCTTGAAGTCTACGGAGATAATTCTATGATAGTTCGGCTGCAACATATATGTTGCAGCTTTTTTTTATTTATAAAGCCGATTTATGATATATTGTATCTTGCTCATATAGTAAAGATACTTTATATGAAAAGGACTCTGATAAATGTTGTAAAAGCCATCAGAGTTCAAACGAAAGCACCTATGAAAAAGTACCCGGGTAAAATTATATAGCTTTTTCTTATAGGTGTAAAGAAAAATATATAATAATTAGGAGGAGAAACAACATGGGAATTGTTTCAAATAATGAGTTTTGCGAACTTTCGCTTAATGAAAAAAATGATATTAATGGTGGTGCAGTGGGAGGAGCAGCGCTTGGAGTAGTAGTAGGTGCTGGAATGGGTATGTTAGTAGGAGCCATTAAAAGTACATATACTAATGATAGTTCCGATATTTGGAAAACATCAGCAAAGTGGGCTTTGAAAAATGGCATCAAAGGTGCATTTTTACCATTTTAATTATTGATAAATAATAAATGTTTATTTCATTATATGTATAATTGTAAAGGGGAATGGCAGAGGTATGAAAAGGAGTACCATATTTCTTAGAACTTTTATTTTATGCACAATCATAGGTGTATTTGTTGAAGTGATAATATATCTCATAAATCCGCATGATTATAATCTTGTATTTGCAGAGATAGCCGGAGATATTGTTATTAATGTGCTGCTCGGACTGATAATGGTATATCTGTTTAAAGATGAAGTAAATAGCATGTCGGAACAGGAAGCACTGGCAATTATGAACCGAAATAACGCCGATATAACGTCCTGTGACAAAATGCTTGTAGGAAAACTTGGCAGATATAAAAGGCTTTTTATGGGGGATATTGTATATGACAGGGCTTCACATATGATAAAAGGCCCTAAAATGCTGATAAAATAATACACATAGTACAATGTAATACATATAAAAATGCACTCTCAAATGTCATTTATAAGTTGATATGACATTTTGGGAGTGCTTTTAGATTTTTACTGTAATCTTATACTGTTTCAGGTTCGTCGTAGTCAACTCCAAATGTATCAACTGTGACAGTCTTTAAAACCTGAGGAACAACAGGTCTGTCATTCCAGTCTGTACCGATTACTGCAATTTTATCGAGAACATCAAGGCCCTGTGTGAGCTTACCGAAAGCTGCGTATTCACCGTCAAGGTGAGGTGCATTTTCGTGCATTATAAAGAATTGTGAGCCGGCAGAGTCAGGGTGCATTGAACGTGCCATTGAGAGAACGCCTTTAGTGTGCTTTAAGTTATTTTCAAATCCATTGTGTGAAAATTCACCTTTAATTGAATATCCAGGACCTCCCATACCTGTTCCCTCAGGGTCTCCGCCCTGAATCATGAAGCCTGCAATGACTCTGTGGAAAATTAAACCGTCATAAAAACCTTTTTTAACAAGACTTATAAAATTATTAACTGTGTTAGGTGCGATTTCAGGATAAAGCTCTGCAACCATAACGTCACCGTTTTCCATTGTAAATGTAACTGTAGGATTTTGATTTGCCATTATAAATTGTTCCTTTCATCATTTTAAGAATAATGATATTGTATATATAGAATTTAGAAATGTCAATCGGGAGTGGGTTTATGCTTAACAAAATTATTATTTGTGCATCTTGGGAAAATATAACAGATGAAAGCTTTGATGAATTTAAGAAAAATGCGGCGGCAGAGGGGATTGTAGCTGTCAGGGAAGCTGATTTTGATAGTATTTGTGTTTGTGATGGCGGCGTATATTGTGAAAGTGTCAATGAAAATGCGGCAGGCAGTGTAGGGTTAAATAATGCAGGTGTTAAATATGAGGGATCTGATAAAAAAGACTCACTTGTGATAACAGACAGTTATATTGAGGCTGACATTGTAAATGGCTGGTTTTGTGTCGGGTATGGGGCAGATTATAGAGGCAGGGTTAGATTTGTGCTTGAGGATATACAAGATATACCTGTTTGGTATCTCAGACTTGTGTATGCAAGAATCAGTGCTACTCCTTTAAAGATATGTGAGACAGATAATCTCATTATAAGAGAGATGACGGTAAACGATTTAGATGATATGTATAAACTGTACGATACGCTTAAAGGTTGTCCGTATATAGAGCCATTGTATGAATATGAAGAAGAGCTTGAATTTACAAGAAATTACATTAAAAGTATGTATGGCTTTTTTATGTATGGATTGTGGCTTGTATTTGACAAAAGAAGCGGTGAAATTGTGGGGAGAGCAGGTATAGAAAATCGTGAGATTGACGGAGTTATGAGGCAGGAATTAGGTTATCTTATAGGCTCAAAATGGCAGCGTAAGGGATATGGCTACGAGGCTGCAAAAGCTGTCATGGATTACGCTTTTAGAAATCTTGGCATCGATAAACTTTTTTTGTGTACCCATATAGACAACAAACCGTCCGCAGCACTTTGCAGAAAGCTTGGATTTGAGCTTTTTGTCGGCGATGTGGACGGAATGGATGTGTATATAAATTATGGCGCAAAACTGTAATTTTATAAAGATTACAGTTCAAAGGCATATTTTATGAAATTTACGGCATTATCTTTGTTCGGGGCAGTGACAACAACTCCGTAGCATGGACTTTCCATAGAAAGGTCAGTCTGTGTTTTGATTTTGGTATCAGTTAAATCTACTGCTATAGGTATTATCGTACCGTCTTCTTTGGTGTAGTTGATTATATTTTTCTCACCTATTTTGTCAAGCTCTTCAGGTGTGAGGATTTTTCTCAAATCCATAAGGAACGGTTCTGCATCTGTTGAAAAGAAATCAATGTAATCCCGGTTAGCCATATAACCATCAAGTGAATTTGTTGAAGCCAGTATATAAATTTTGTTGATCGTTACAGATATCTCCTGATCCATAGGCTTTTCTAAAAGTGAGTAATTATAGTTGAACTGAACTCTGTCCTTTTTGCCGTCAATTCCGAGATATTCGGTGAATCCTTTGGTTATAGCATCACTTGCACTATCATAACCTGTAATTTTACCATCAACGACAGCAAAGGTTCCGACATTATTGTAGTTATTTCTGCGGTAAGCATTTATAAAGCTGAATATTACAACAATGATAATTACCGCTGCGAGCATATGATATTTATAATATCCGAAAATGTAGCTGACTTTTTCAGAAAAAGACAATTCTTTAAAAGGAGTTCTCTGCTCTTTCGGCATTTTGCTTTTTTTCTCTTTTTTTGTTTCTTCTTTCATAAAATCCTCGTTTCTGAGCGACTTGTTGCGAAGAGGCGACGCAAATTTAAGATTTGCGTCTGCCATTACAGCTATTTGTTTTC
>USBB01000042.1 GCA_900552795.1 uncultured Eubacterium sp. | reverse complement strand
ACGCATAAAAATACCCTCCTTACTGGTTGTCCAGTAAAGAGGGTACATATCACAAATTCAGACCTTTAAATATTTTATTTAAAATTTATCAATTCTTTGCTCTAAGACTTGCCTCAAGATATATATCAGATATTTTCCACTGACCGTCCTCATATATATAGCTTATGCTGTATGATAAACCTTTCACATTAAGATATCCTTCATACGGAGTATCACTGTATGATGTATTATACTGTCCAGCAAGATCATATGATACATAAACCTTCACATTAGGTAATGCTGTATCGTAATCTGACGAATATGCTGTAGATTTAATATTTGACTCTACATTAGATACCGTAAGCGATGTTGTATCTCTGTAAGATGAATGCAAATCATATAAAATTCCATTTTCATAATCGCGCTGTACAGCATCCTTCTTATTCGTTGAACACATTGAAGATATTTCGCTGAAGTTCTTCTTATCTGCTGCCGCCTGCATAAGCGTCTTAACATCTGCTTTGGCTTTTTCTTTAAGTGTATTTTGTGCAGCTTCACTTATTTCAAGCTTACTTCTGCCTACATTTGCTATTGAAGAATTATGACTTCCGCTATAAACCTCAACTGTTTCACTGTGGCTTACAATATCTGCATACTTAACATCAATCTTCATTTCTCCCGCAAATATCTTAGGCAGCTTATAAGTATCAGTTGACGAAGAACTATTATCCTTTGAAATATAACCTTCACCAAGCTTACTGTCGTTTACTGACAATTCAAATCCCTTAGGAACTGTTATTGATGCATCATTCACAACAATTCCTTCTGTATTTATGTCATACTTATTAAAGAAAAGCATATGCTTTTCAGGTGCTTTCTGCACAGTCACAGAAGTATATCCTATTTCTCCTGACTCAAGGACATAATTTACATCAACTCTCTTAGTCACTGCATTCGGTACTGTCTGATAAGAATCATTTATAACAATGTTTGTTATCTTGCCTTTCTCGTCATTCTCATGTGCCTTTACAAACGCTTCCTTTGTAAGAAACTCACTGTTTTGTGTTCCGAGATACCCGTAAGCTTTCTCGTAATCACCACTCTGCATAGCCGTAACATATGCCTTAACCGTCTTCTTATAATCAGAACCGCTAATACCAATCATTACAAATGCTACTGCTGCGATAATAACGGCAACTGCAGCTCCTGACACAATAAATACCCAAGCAGGAATCTTAAACTTCTTCTTAGGTACTGCCTGAGGCTGTACCTGCTGTGCGGCCTGTGGCTGCACTTCCGGTTGTACAGGCACATCATTCACTGCTGCTTCCGGCTGTACTGCTTCCGCTTCCTGTGGTTGTACTTCCGATTGTACAGGCGCGTCATTCACTGCTGCTTCCGGCTGTACTGCTTCTGCTTCCTGTGGTTGTACTTCTGGTTGTACAGGCGCATCATTTACTGTGTTTTCCATCTGATTGCGGCTTTCCGCTATTTCCTTCGCTGCTTCTGCAAGTGAAGTTCCACATGCCTCGCAAAATAAAGAAGTATCATCATTTTTAGCTCCACAATTAGGACAAAACATAATCCATCTCCTCCTCTTTTATCTGTTAATATAGTATAATAACAAAGCACTTAATGCTTAGCATTTTCATGCATATGCTTTAAAATATAGTATCATACCAGCAAGTCTTATTACAACAAAAAAATACCAAATTATGACATAATTCTATCTCTGTTTTTCTTTTGATTCTTCTATTTTTAATGCCAGATCATTAAGATAAACCCATCGTTCCATACTGTATTCAAGACTTGCCTCAGCCTCTGCCTTTTCTTTCATAAGTTCATTAAGCTTTCCATACTGGGTTGCCGCAGCCTCTATCTGCTCATCTAACTGAGCAATTCTTTTTTCAAGCTTCTCAATATCACCATCTATCGTTTCGTATTCTTTTTGTTCCTTATATGTAAATTTAATTTCACCACTTCTGTTTTTGATATATTTTGTTCTGCTCTCTGAATCTTCTTTTCGTAATTCATTTTTAGCTTCTGATTTTTCACTATTTAATATAGAAGAATTACGTTTTTCATAATAATCGCTGAAACCGCCCTCGTACTGTTTCAGCACCCCATTTTCCTCAAAAGCAAATATCCTGTCGACCGTCCTGTCAAGAAAATATCTGTCATGCGACACAACAATAACAATGCCTGCGAATCCATCAAGGTACTCCTCAAGTATTTCAAGCGTTTCTATATCAAGGTCATTAGTAGGCTCATCTAAAATAAGTACATTAGGTGCACTCATAAGAACGCTCAAAAGATACAGACGCCTTTTTTCACCGCCGGATAACTTTGCGATAGGTGTCCACTGCATTTTAGGGCCGAATAAAAATTTTTCACACATCTGCGATGCCGTAGCCTTGCCTGTTGCAGTCGTGACATATTCCCCGATGCTTCTTACAAATTCAAGAACAGTCATACTGTTATCAAGCATCTCATTTTCCTGCATAAAATATCCAATTCTTACAGTCTCTCCAATCTCAATACTTCCGCTGTCAGCCTCAAGCACTCCTGTAATTATTTTCATAAGAGTAGATTTGCCGCATCCGTTGCTTCCGATAATTCCGATTCTGTCATCTCTTAAGAAAATATATGAAAAATTATTTATAATATGCCGCTCCCCAAATGATTTGCAAATTCCATCAAGCTCTATCGTCTTCTTTCCAAGCCTTGAATTTGCCGAATTCATCTCAAGCGGCTGCTTTTCAAAATTAAGTCTGGCCTGTCTCGAAGCTTCTTTCATATCTTCAAAACGATCTATTCTCGCCTGCTGCTTTGTCGAACGTGCCTGACAGCCCCTCCTTATCCACTCAAGCTCACGCCTTAAAGTATTCTGTCTCTTTAACTCTGTTGCCCGCTCCATCTGTTCTCTTTGAACCTTGAGCTGCAAAAATCCCGAATAGTTCGTTTCATAGCTATACAGCTTTCCTCCATCAAGCTCCACAATTTTATTAGTCACGTTATCAAGAAAATATCTGTCATGCGTAACCATTATAAGCTCACCCTTAAACTGTTTTATATACTGTTCAAGCCATATTACCATCTCATTATCAAGGTGGTTTGTAGGCTCATCTAAAATCAGCACCTCCGCCGGCTCTACAAGTGTCTTTGCAAGAGCCGCTCTTTTCTTCTGACCTCCAGACAACTTTAAAATATCCTCATCAAAATCATATATACCCAATTTTGTAAGAATAGACTTCGCCTCTGCCTCACTCGTATTTTTCTTGCCTCGCAAGACATACGACATAACAGTATCCTTTTCAAGAAAATCCGGCGACTGCGCAAGATAAGCCACCGTAACATTTTTTCCTTTGGTAATTTGACCCGCATCAGTCTCCTCAATCCCCGCAATAATCTTTAAAAAAGTCGACTTTCCGGTGCCATTTACACCTATTACGCCTATCTTATCACCTTTATTTATTCCGAGAGTAACATTGTCAAATAATACTTTCTCTCCAAATGTTTTACTTACCTTTTCTGCATTTAATATATTCATAGCACTCCTTATTTCTGAATAACTTTGTTGCGAAGAGGCGAAGAGATTTTCGCGCAGGCGATTTCTCTTCTGCCATAAAAGCAGTATAGCACAACAACAGTTGTCACCGCTATGATTTTAATATATAATATTTCAATGATGACGAAAGCGTATGTAAGAATGGAGGATTAATATGTTTATTGCCGATAATTGGAAAGATTATGAAGTTATAGATACATCAAACGGAGAAAAGCTTGAACGCTGGGGCGACTACATACTTGTGCGCCCTGACCCTCAGGTTATATGGGATACGCCAAAGACCTTAAAAGGCTGGAAAAAAATGAACGGACATTATCACAGAAGTTCTAAAGGCGGCGGAGAATGGGAATTTTTCGATTTGCCTCAGCAGTGGCAGATTACTTACAACAGCCCATCCTTTCAAAAACCGCTTATATTTAACTTAAAGCCTTTCAGCTTTAAACACACAGGCCTTTTTCCTGAACAGGCTGCCAACTGGGACTGGTTTGGCGAAAAAATTGTTAATGCAAAAAAGAACTCACCTGAAAGACAAATTAAAGTACTTAACCTTTTTGCATATACGGGAGGTGCAACTTTGGCATGTGCCGCTGCCGGAGCCAGCGTAACACATGTAGACGCCTCAAAGGGCATGGTGACATGGGCAAAAGAAAATGCTGCATCATCAGGATTATCAGACGCACCAATCCGCTGGATAGTAGATGACTGTGTGAAATTTGTACAGCGTGAAATCCGCCGCGGCAACCATTATGATGCTGTTATAATGGACCCTCCTTCTTATGGAAGAGGACCAAAAGGAGAAATATGGAAAATTGAAGAAGCAATCCATCCTCTTGTAAAACTTTGTTCACAGCTTCTTAGCGATGAGCCTCTGTTTTTCCTTATAAATTCCTACACTACAGGACTTCAGCCTGCTGTCTTAAGCTACATGTTAAATACCGAATTAAAACGCTTCAACGGAACAGTTGATTCAGAGGAAGTAGGTCTGCCTGTCTCATCTAACGGACTCGTTCTTCCATGCGGTGCATCCGGACGCTGGATGAAATAAAAATGATTGCGTTTACGCAATCTCAATCTCAATCTCAGTATGTTTTTCTCCCGGTTACTCTCTGTCGCACAGACAGGAATAAACGGGAGATTTTTTTACACTAATCTGTCATCTTCATATTAGGATAAACACGTTCTATAAAACTGTCTTTATATATCTGGTCAATAAACGCTTCTATTCTATTACTCGGCCCCTCACCATGATTTCTTTCAACATATCTTATAACTGCTGCTGACGAAATCAGCATATTAAGAAGCATTGCAACAACTATTATGTATGTAATAACCTTACCCATTACCGGGCGTATTTTTTCAATACATCTGCTTGCAGCCGGATACAGCAGTTTAACCCATACAATGGCTGCTATTCCCCAGAAGAAGCAGTATAAAAGATTAATTCTTCCATTTATATTAAAAGGCAGGTGGCTGTAATCCCAAAACACCGTTCCGAATACTTTTTCCGTAAACACAGAACAACTGTACTCATACACTCCGCCAAGAAAAAATCCGCCAAGAAATGTAAATCGGTCATTTTTCTCGCTTAACGGATATAATAATGCCGTTGCAAAAGCTCCTCCTAATCCCCATACAATACTAAAAGGGCCATATAAAAGACTGCTTCGGCTCATAATAACGCCTGACGTTGCCCACACAAAAATAGTCTCTACAATATCGCCTACCAGCGCGCTTATAAAGAAAATCCAAATAAGCTTATCCATACAAACACCTTTGGCAAACACTCTGCCCTCAGGCTTCCCAAATCCAACCGCCTCGCTTTTGTCCTGCTTTTCAAGTTCAGGAAATGCCTTATACATTCTTCTTTGTACAATACCAAAAATTCCTTTTCCAAGCTTATTTTTTGTTTGGTTTATAGATTTTGCCACATTTCCATATAATTTGCCTGTCGTCTTCCACTTTAAAGATGCCGCAATCGTTACAAACAAATCAATAAAGAAAAGAAGTATAATTACAATTTGTATGATTTTCATAACATTATACGGTATTACAGTATATAAAATACACACAAAAGGATGTACAAACCATAGACATAATGCAGCTGCACCACCCCACACTGCTACACTTCCAAGCGATACATAACCGCCAATGTTTGCTTTATGATCGGAATAATCCCAAAATCTCCTTCCTGTTATTCTCTTAAGCAAAGCACCCGCTACATACTGCATTACTGCTGTTACTGCAACGCATATCACAAATTGAAATATTGCATGTTCAGCCAAATCATGAGCATCAAAAACTATAATGACCATACATATACCAAACATGATATTTACCGGACCATTAATAAAACCTCTGTTCACTAATCTGCCGTATTTAAAAGCTGCTATAATTTCCTCTATTGTCCAGCCGATAAAACCATAAACAAAGAAAAAGAATATATATGTAAAAATATTATACTCCATAAAAGCCTCCCTTTAATCCTTAATTAATACAAAGGTATAAATTTATCCATTGACAAAATATGATTTTTAAGCCATGTCAGCAGAAATTCCACGAGATTTATAAGATATTCCTGTTGATTATCATCCATATCGTCCAAATCTATATCGTTTAACTTATCAACAAACGATTCATGCGCAAGCTTTTGTGCTCTCAGACCTTCATATCCTATTTTAGTCATATGTTCTTCTTCATCTGAAAAATGCTTATTTGTATATTCCTTAAGTTCATATAGAATATTCATAATTACATCGTATTTGTCAGCAAGATTTTCGGCATATACAGCATCCATTGCCTGCTGTATTATATCAAAAAGCACCTCATGCTCCTCATCAACGATCTGTATTCCCGTTCTATACTCATCAGTAAATTCAACCTTGCGCCTCTTACCGATACTTTCTTTTTTCATCTTTCCTATAAGAATATCACTTCCTATAATATGATGGTAAAGCCATCTTGTAAGGTATTTCATCATATCCTCCAGAGCCTTTTTTCCATCCTCAGACTTGACTCTTCCGACATCAATACTGTTTACCTTTTCCCTAAATGCCTGATGCTCACGTCTTTGTAATTCAAGCTCAGGATCGTTTATCTTCTCCATATATTCCTCTTCGTGAGCAAAATGTGTATCAGCATAGTCTTTAAGCTCACCAAGCAATTCAATAGTCACTTCTGCACTATCTTTTTCCATTGCAATAGAATTCAATACTTCATTTATAAGATTAAAAAGCCCTCTATGCTCTTCATCTACAATATCAACTCCTATAATACAATCTTCAGTAAACTGGTAAATTTCTCTTTTTTCCATTTCTGCCTCCCGCAAATTCTTTCACTCTTGCTTCATAAACTGCATATCTCAATATTTTTGTATTTATCTACATCTAAACTAGTAATTTTAGAAACCTCATCAAGCAATTTTACATGATAACTGCCAAGCCCTGACATTATGTCGTCTCTTTTGATAACCCCATCGGCACGCTCGCCGCAAATTCCAAACATCGCTGCTGCGTTCACTGCCGCCTCAAACGGAGGTAATACCGACATATATGCACCTGTAATACATGTAAGCATGCAGCCTGTTCCTGTAATATATGGCATATTGCTGCTACCATTTTTTACAAATACAGTCCTGTCGCTGTCTGATATTATGTCAACAGCACCTGTTGCCTCAACTATCGCTCCTGTTATCTTTGCATAATTCCTGGTAAGCTCCGCCATAAAAGATTTTGCACTTTCATCATTATCAGACACAGCATCCGCCTTACCTGCATCAACTCCTATACTTGAAAAATCAACCCCGGCAACAGCCTTAATTTCAGAAACATTTCCCTTTATTACCGATGGTTTATATTTCTTAATATACTCCTTTGCAAGGTTCATGCGTAGCTTTGAGCAAGTAACTCCAACTAAATCAATTATATGCGGTATATTTTTGTCATGTGCTTCACTTCCCGATATCATAATTGAAGCCATTCTCGCATCTGTTACATTTGCAAGGCTTACTGTCAAAGCCTGCGCCCCGGCTGTTATATCAGCCACTTCCTTAGGATGCTCTGCCATAAAAGGTTTTGCTCCAATAGCCAGCACAACATTTGCGCAGTCATTAATGGCTACCGGACTTGTTATACAATGTACCAGCGGACTTCTATCTGCTATTTCCTTTATCATATACATTCGCTCCTAACATAAGCTGAAATTTTGACAATAACTTCATCCTTCTTAACTGAAGTAAAAATATAAACGCAATACTTCCGCCTATCAATGTTCCTGCTATAAAAGACGGAACATAAAACATCCATGTAAGCCCTGTCTTACCCCACAAAAGCGTCATAACGGGATAAGAAACTATTGCCCCAATAATTCCTGTCCCAATAACCTCACCCAGAAATGCGCATATAAGCATTCCCTTAGAAGCTCTGTACAAAATACCGGAAAGCAATGCCCCAAACACTGCTCCCGTTATAGCAAGAGGAGGTATCCCCATGAAAATCATTCTGATAACCGCTGTCAGCAAAGCACATAAAAATGCGTACCACGGTCCCATAAATACAGCACATGTAACATTAATAAAATGGGCCATAGGACACATTCCCTCAACACGCAAGATTGGTGAAATAACCACTCCTACTGCAACCATCATTGCAAGAAATACTGTCTTTACAACTTTTACATTTTTCATTTTAATCCTCAAGCCTTTCTAATACCCCATTTCCTCATTAACAAGCAATATTTCAAAAGGATGTGAGCCCGGCTTTCTGTCAAGAATAAGCGTAGCATTGCACATTCTGTCGCTGCTTGTACAATCCGTACAATGCCCCGTCTTTGCACATGGTGTGTTAAGACCAAGTCTTTTTGCATTTGCAGGGCAGGCCACATTCTTTATCCTGCTTATTGCTTCTTCAAAATCTTTAGCAATCTTATTTACTCCGATTACCATATATACCTTTCCGGTTCCGTGAAGCATCCCCGCTATTCTGTTGCATGTTCCGTCAATATTTACAAGTTGACCGTCTTTTGTAACAGCATTAGATGAGCACAGATATATATCCGCATTTCCTGCGCTCTCCCTCACTGCTTTCTTTTCCTTTGCAGGCGCAGTCCAGTGCCAAAGAACTTTATTTCCTCGATTTTTAAGTTCTTCATCTATGGCCAGTTCCTTAATTGTCATACTGCCGCCTATCCCTACAGTGCTTTTCTTATCTATAACTTTCAAAAGATATTCTTTTGCTTCGTCTGCCGTATCAAATATTCTTACATCATATCCTCTTTTTATAAGATTTTTCTTAAGATTCTCCATAATATAAGTTTCCCCTTTTATTTATAGGATTATTATAGCCTTTATTGTCAAAACGTGCAATTCAATTATTTATTACGATTACAGCGCCAAAAGGTTTTGAGTTCACTTGTGCTTGCAGGGTAGTGGGCAAAAGACCTTGGGACACGCCCCAACATGAGCATAAAAATTGGGGAACAGCAAAAACCATTCCCCAATTATGTAATGTAATTATTCCATTATTGTTGTATACGCTCTGCACGCATCCTTAATGATATCTTTTAGTACTCTCCATATTTTCTGCATTATATTTCATCTCACTTTCCGAATACGGATTGTAGCACAATTTTTGTCTGACTACAACCATTATTTGGATAAGATTTTGAAATTAAAGCCTCATTAAAATCTATCTGCTTACTATTTTGCCGTCACAGATTTCTATTATTTTATCTGTCTGGTTAGCTATGTTAATATCATGCGTAACTATTATAACTGTCGTTCCTTTTGTATTAATTTCCTTTAATATCTGCATAACCTCTTTTCCCGTAGCCTGATCGAGCGCCCCTGTCGGCTCATCTGCCAAAAGAACACTGCAGCCTGTAACAAGTGCTCTTGCTATGGCTACTCTCTGCCTCTGTCCTCCCGACATCTTAGCAGGTATTTTATTCCTTACATCAAATATCCCCATAGCTTTCATATGCTCGTCGATTACTTTCTTACGCTGTTTTCTTTTTACATTTTTCACAAGCAGCGGCAGTTCTATATTTTCATAAGCTGTATAGTAATCCATTAAAGCAAAGTGCTGAAATACAAATCCAATTTTGTCTTTTCTGCATTTATCAATTTCCGCCTTTTTTGACGCTGTAATATCAACCTCATCGATATAATATTTTCCGCTTGTCGCGCTGTCCATACAGCCTATTATATTTAATAATGTGGATTTTCCCGAACCCGACGGCCCCATTATCGAAACAAGCTCACCATCGTTTATTGTAAGTGAAACATTATCAAGCGCCTTTTTATTCTCGACATTTATATCATATATTTTAGTTATATTTTCCAATCTAATCATAATAATCCCCTATTCCGCAGACGCACTTGCGTCGGAGGAATCGCGAGGCAAATCTGAATATCAGAATGCCTTGCATGATGATATTCATTCACAAGCAGCAAAGCGAATTGCGAATATCCACATTTTCCTCTGCGATAAAAGCTACTTCGTGGCGCCTGCGACACAAATAGCTGTGTGAAAAATCATCGTATCAACATGAT
Organism: uncultured Eubacterium sp.; assembly: GCA_900552795.1. Classification (GTDB taxonomy): domain Bacteria; phylum Bacillota; class Clostridia; order Lachnospirales; family Lachnospiraceae; genus Lachnospira. The sequence goes on along the minus strand of USBB01000042.1, from coordinate 6,323 downwards.
TTTTCACACTAATCCCCCTATTCCGCATACACAACTGCATGTATGTCAAATCTGCTCTGCCGGGTCAAATTTTATAATTTTATATACCGGATAAATCATTGTCACAATAAATGTAATTAATATAGAAGATACAGCTATAAGCAATGAATTTATTGAAAATGATATGTCCGGTACGTTTGTTGCAGGAAAGATTTTTAATATCAAAAATCCCGCAATAAAAATTATAAACGCTACAACTCCAAGCACAGCCACACTCGCGGCAATCTGACCTATAATTCTTATATTGCTCATTCCGAATGCCTTTTTTATTGCAAATTCCTTTCTGCGCTGAATCATCCAAAATTCAGACATTATCATACAATTCAATACACAGAAAAAATAAGCGATTACATTCACTCTTATATTTTCTCTCGCCAAAGTATTCTCTATTGTACTTTCACCTGTTGAGTTTATTTTTGTAGCGTTTATAACTGCGTCTGAGTCAACACTTTTTATATTACCATACACAGCAGAATATGTTTTATCCAATTCACCGTTATTGCTTCCAAGTTCTATTACATATTCCTGTTTTGTCATAATAGATTTAAGCGTATTTTCCCCGATACAATTCAGATTCAATACAACCGTATTGTCCCAATAATCCGATTTTTCACTACCTAAAACTCCAACCACTTCATAAACTTCACCCTCTATAGTCAGATATTTTTTACCGTCTTTTTCTGTTGCTTCTTTAACTTTATTAATACCTGCTGCAACAAGATTTTTACCTGCATCATCCGGTGCATCCCCCGGGAGTCTGCCTGATAGAAGCTTGTAATTTAAGGGCTCATTGGCTTTAAGTATCATCTCACACCTCATCGAAGTGCCTAATTCCTGTATACCGAGTGACAATCTTCCCTTAAGCGTCATATTTCCCGTATCAACATTTGTCGGCAAATACGAAAATATGTCTATCTTTTTTGATGTCACAACATCTAACTGAATACAGCTTTCATAAATTGAATTCAGCCTGTCCGTCTCTTTATCATAAGCTTTATTATATATCCCCAACGCACCGAATATCGTTCCGTACACTATCAGCTGTCCAATCAGGAAAAATATAGACGTGAGCTTATATCTGAATATTTTTCTAAACATCTGCTTTATATACATTGACACCTCCTGACTATTCTCTTTCATACAGCATTTCTACCGGAGCCATTCTGCTTATAAGCACAGCCGGTACCACAGAGACTATTATAATCATAACAATTATCATGCAAATAAATATCATCGGCATAACCTGCATATGTGTCACAGCATCCTTTAAATACAACAATTCTGTGGTATACTTGTCTCTTACGGGAATTAGTTTTCCAAATATTTCATACTGTCTTACTATCCACGCCATCAATGCGGATACCACAAATAATCCTGTATTATAAACACCGGTAAGAGCTGCTATTTCCCGCTTTTTCATACCGCTGACTATCATAACTCCGTAATTTTTCTTATTCAGCATACAATATACTACCGAAGACGTAGTCATTGACAATAATGAAAGCAGAAGCAGCAGTATCGTCACAACAAAAGCTTTGTCATTTGTAAAATTATTATTTTCTTTTTCCTGCTGTATCTGTTCTCCCTCATTGACTATGCCGACACTTATCTTATTTTCTGTGGCATAATCTATGATTTTCTGCCTCACAGTATCATTTTCGTCCCTGTCCGTCACATAATAAAATTCAAATGCAGAATCTTCTATAGCCGACGTATCATAATCCTCATAATTTTTAGTAAGAAGAATGCCCGAATTATCAAGATTATAGCTATCAAAGTTGGATGCCTGATTAAACAACCTTCCTCTTTTTGGCCATGCTGCTCCTCTACTTAAAAATCCGGCAACGACACAATCATTTTCTTTCGTTATTGAAAGCGTAAAAATGTCTCCCACCTGAACTTTTCCCTTATAATTGCTGCCTAACAAAACAGGCTGATATCCATCCTTTACATTCTCTACAACTTCTCTGTGCTCCTCTGTCAGCTTAAGATTTCCCATATTCATAAGCGCAATATCGCTTATTACTATATTTACCTGCTCTCCCTCTATTAAATCGTTGCTCGTTCCACTGTTAAAAAATCCACAATATTTAACTTCATCAACAGTCTTTACATAACCGCTCATTTTTTGAGCCGAAGCCCTGTTAATGTTAGTGCCGACTATTTTTATATAATTTACACAATACGGATCTTCATTAAACATATTTGTCATTCTGCGTATTGCATATTCATCGCTGTAATAAGACGTTGCTACAGTATCTACCATGTAAAAGGAAACGAAGTTTATGCACAAAAGGAGCATTGTTATAAAAAATCTTCTCACTGCCATTCTGTATATAAGTTTAATCTTATTATACCATCGCATATCATTACCTCTCGTTAATTTTATTCTAAATCAATCATCCAATCCGAATTTTCCTGTTTCCACTTATTATATTCCGCGGCATCTGATATTTCATAACTCCAGTTTCCGTAAATACTATATGTATATTCCATTGATTTATCAAACTCCAATAAAATCAGATACTGTGCATAATCCCCTGACTGTTCAAACTCATTATAATCAATGTAATATACGCCTGTTTCTGTCACTTTCTTCTCCGCAAGCTTCCCACACTCCGAAAAATTATCTTTATTCAGTTTTTCTCTAAATGCACTATATTCATTCCATGAAAATTTCATATCCGAACCAAGCACACTATCCCACAACGTCTGCGGTATGCCATACACCTTTACAGTAAGCTGAGGTATTTCATCATAAAAATCTTCATATAAAGCCAGCGATAACACCTGGACATCCTGACTTTTCATTAGCATATCTTTTTTTCATCATTGTCTATGATAGGACGGCCATTCTCATCAAAAGCAATATTTCCATCGCTATAAACCTCTGTTCCCTCAAATTCAAGCTGCAGCGGATTTTTAGTAACCTCTTTTAAATCCTCATCCTTATTGTATCCAAGCTTAGGCTGTGAAGAACTCGCCCTTGACATTCCGATGGCCTGGTCTTCTAAATATTTACAGCCCTTTGGACAATTTACAGTCGCATACGGTTCTCTTAAATTGTCATTATACATATTATCTTCATAATACATTACGCCTTTTTTCTTATTCTCTATATAAGGATAATATACATGCTCCGTATTTCCATCAATCATAACAGGTTTTACTACCCACCCATCCACTATCTCCAATTCATCTTTTATTTCTGTTCCACTGACGCTTGATGTCTCATATACAGGCTCTGTCAATTTCTGATCTTCCTGCTTATCATCTGACTTGCCGCACGAAATACAGGCAACCGAAAGAATTACAAATAACATTATACATGTAATAATTTTTTTCATAGATATCATCCCTCCCTACTTCGCTATGGTACATATCAGGCTTATATAACCTGATATGTACGTTTAATATTAATTAATCTTCGCTCAAATACGCATTATCATAACACTCTTCTGCTGAATAAAACAGTCTATGATGGCTCTTAATTACTAAATTCTTCTCTCTGCATAACATCCCCCTTTGTACCTTAACCATAATACTAATCAACAAGTTTACCATTATTATCTTTACTTTCAATTATAAATTAACAATTAATTCTTCAAAATTCAATACCTCTAACGTGAACGGCTCACATATAACGTGATTGGTAAATTTTAATACAATTTTAGCATTTATGATATTTAAGAAATTTAGTAAAATTTACTAATAGAGCCTCTCAATATTTAATACGATTTTTTCACAGAAATTGCCTGTTTATTTATAAAAAAACTGTATTCACACTTTTTTAGTGCAAATACAGTTCCTTACCTCAAATATTTTTTGAAAAATTATGTTTTATCTGTTAATCATAATATTTATAATCTCTTTATCTGTCTCTTTCATTCCTTCCTTGCCGAGTCGCCCAACGCTCTCTATCGTATTTTCAACGCCCTTTTTGATAATTCCGTCACCGCCAAAAAACTGATGTCCGTTTTTATACATATAGTATCCGATAATTCCTGCATCCACTGCCGATGCAATTTTTCCTGCGCATGATGCTTTCGCTCCGTCACAAACAATTCCGGATACTATCGCAAGCGCATTCACAAGTGTATGACTGATTTCCTCAAAACGGCCTCCAAATAAATATGCTATTCCGGTCGCACTGCCCGCACCAGCACTTACCGCTCCGCAATATGCGGACAATCGCCCTATTCCTGTTTTCTGATGAATAGTAATAAGATTTGACACTACAAGTGCCCTGATCATTTCCTCCTCAGTCACATTCAATTCTTTTGCATATTCAATTACCGGCAGTGATGCTGTCATTCCCTGATTTCCGCTTCCCGAAACTATTATAACCGGAAGTTCACATCCACTCATACGTGCATCAGAACCTGCTGCAGCTTTTGCCCTTGCTCTTACTTTAACATCATCTCCATATGTATCAAGCAAAACCCTGCCAATATTTGCGCCATAACTGCCGCGCAGCCCCTCCTCTGCAATAGCTGAATTATATTCAACCTGCCGCATAATTATTTCGCGGACATCTCTAATATCAACCATATCTGCAAACTCAACTATATCCTTTACATTTAACAGACTTCTATCCGAAAGCCCCGGCTCCTGTGCACAAACCGTACCTGCCTCGTACAAAATTTTTCCGTTCTTTTCAAGATATACAATATTCGTGTGATACCTGCTTATTCTTAATTTTACAAATTCTTCGCCATTCCAAAGAGTCAATATAATATCAAAAATTTCTTCCGTATCTGCACTACTTACCTGTATCGGCACGTTTTCGAGATATTTTTTAATCTGCTCTTTCTGATTTGGTGTCACATCTGCTATTACCTCTAAAATTCTCTCAGAAGTTCCTGCAACAATTCCTGCCGCAACTGCCGCCTCTATTCCTTTTAATCCGTTTGTGTTCGGAACAACTACACTCTTTACATTTTTTATAATATTGCCGCTGACCTCAACTATAACTTTTGTCGGCAATCCTCCAAGCGTTTCTCTTGCTTTAGCCGCTCCATAAGCAATCGCAATAGGTTCCGTACAACCCATAGCCGGAACAAGCTCTTCTTTTAATATCTGTAAATAATTTTGGTATTTTATATCGGTCTTTTCCATTTTTCCTCATTCCTTCACTGCTTCTTGCGTACAATATATTTGCTTCTTCACATCACTTCTGCTTGCTGATAATCACCATTTTATACTATTACATAGGAGCCAAAAGAATTTTCCTATGTAAATAAAAAAACCCCCAAGGAAACCCCTGGGAGCTTTTTGTTTACTAATCTAATCTAATTATATTAAATAATTACTCGATGATTGAAGCAACAGCACCAGAACCAACTGTTCTACCACCCTCACGGATAGCGAAACGTAAGCCCTGCTCCATAGCTACTCTATGGATAAGTTCTACTGTCATTTCTACGTTATCACCAGGCATGCACATTTCAACGCCTGCTGGAAGTTCACAAACACCAGTTACGTCAGTTGTTCTGAAGTAGAACTGTGGTCTGTAGTTGTTGAAGAAAGGTGTATGACGTCCACCTTCATCTTTTGTTAATACGTAAACCTGAGCTGTAAATTTCTTATGGCATGTTACTGAACCTGGTTTAGCAAGAACCTGACCTCTTTCGATCTGGTCTCTGTTGATACCTCTTAAAAGAGCACCAATGTTATCACCAGCCTGAGCTTCATCAAGAAGCTTTCTGAACATTTCGATACCAGTTACAACTGTCTTATCCTTTTCTTCCTTAAGACCAACGATTTCAATTTCATCGCCAACCTTAAGCTGTCCTCTTTCAACTCTGCCTGTAACAACAGTACCACGACCGGAAATTGTCATAGTATCTTCAATAGGCATAAGGAAAGGAAGATCTGCCTTACGCTCAGGAGTTGGAATATATGAATCAACGGCATCCATAAGCTCAATAATAGGAGCGTATGCTGGATCGTTGATATCATCAGGAGCATTCAAAGCGGCAAGAGCTGAACCCTTAATGATAGGAGTATCGTCGCCTGGGAATTCATATTCATCTAAAGTAGCTCTGATATCCATTTCAACAAGCTCAAGAAGCTCAGGGTCATCAACCTGATCAGCCTTGTTCATAAATACTACGATATATGGAACGCCAACCTGACGAGCAAGAAGCAGATGCTCCTTAGTCTGAGCCATAGGACCGTCAGAAGAAGCAACAACGAGAATAGCTCCGTCCATCTGAGCTGCACCTGTGATCATGTTCTTTACATAGTCAGCATGTCCTGGACAGTCAACGTGAGCATAGTGA
>USBB01000041.1 GCA_900552795.1 uncultured Eubacterium sp. | reverse complement strand
ATATTAATAATATTTACATTCTAAATAATTTTTTTAAAATAATCAGCCCTTTATAGTTAAAAATTAAGGGTACTTATCTATAAAAATAAGTACCCTATTTTTTACGGTTTTTACACATTAAAAATATGTTAAATTCGATTCAAATTACCTTTACAATTTTGACCCCAATTATTTCAGTTTGAAACGGTATAAAACCGTTTAAAATAGTCAATTTTGTAATTTAATTGTTTTAGAAAGCCTGAAAATACAGCGTTTTCAAGGGTTTCTGATAGTGGAGTAGACGGGAGTCGAACCTAACGGGTTCTCTCCCTAATTTTGCCTTGATTTTTTTAGTGGAGTAGACGGGAGTCGAACCCGTGTCCAAAGATCAATTCACTGTTCTTCTACTATTATAGCCGGTTAATTTGGTTACCCTCATTCCCTCCATCACACAGGAAGCGGCACCCGTATGATTTTAGTAGCTTCATAATACGCCCGCTGACTCAAAGCTTTGCCAGTGTCGTTTCCTACATAGTCTAAGCCTGAATTCTAAAGTGTAGGTGCTTTAGGTCAGACTGCTGCCATTAGGCAGCGTAAGCTAATTTTTCGTTAGCGTTTATATTTATTGTTGTGATTTGACGCATCACCTGCGAATAGCTTCACCAGCTTCAAAACCCCTGTCGAAACCTTTACTACCCCTTGATAGAAACTGTTTAAAACAATGGATTTTACAGCAAGAAAAATTGTATCACTTTCCATTAATGATGTCAACGATGCAAATTACTGATTATCCGAAAATAAAATAAATACTATAACTTATAGCATAGCTCAAATGCTTATTACTTCTACATATTCCGTATTTTAAACTCTTTAGCTGCTTCTCTTTGCTGGTCCTTCTTTGCAATGCTGTCGCGCTTATCGTATAACTTTTTACCTCTTGCAAGACCTATCTGTATTTTTGCCTTTCCCCTGCTAAGATATATCTGTAAAGGTACAATTGTAAATCCTTTTTGAGCAATCTGTCCTGCAAGCTTATTAATCTGCGACTTATGAAGAAGCAGCTTTTTAGGCCTTAAAGGATCCTTATTAAAGATATTTCCTTTCTCGTATGGTGTTATATTCATATTAATAATATAAACTTCACCATTCTGAATCTGTATATATGCTTCCTTAATAGAACATTTTCCCTGTCTTAAAGACTTTATCTCTGTTCCGTAAAGAACCATTCCAGCCTCATATTTTTCATCTATAAAATAGTCAAAATACGCTTTTTTATTGTTTGCCAAAATCTTATTAGGCGCTGTTTCTTTTGCCATTTTTACTATCTCCTTCTTAGACAAATACAAAATCTATTGTCCTTAATATTTTGTCAGTGGAAGCAACCTCTACCTTGACCTTCTGGCCAAGCTTATAAACTTTTCCCGTAGTCTGGTTAATCATCTCGTAATGATTTTCATCATACACGTAATAACCATCCTTTAATGATGTAAGTGAAACCATTCCTTCAACTGTATTCGGAAGCTCTACGTATATCCCCCAGCTTGTCATGCTGCTTATGACTCCCTCAAACTCTTCGCCTATATACTTATCCATATACTGAACCATTTTCAGCTTGTCAGTATCCCTTTCTGCATCATCAGCTCTTCTTTCAGTTTCACTTGTATGTTTTGCCACCTCATTAAGAATTCTGTCATAATGCTCTATACGCTTCTGTTTAATTCCACCATGCAGATTTTCCTTTATAATTCTGTGTATCTGCAAATCAGGATACCTTCTGATAGGCGAAGTGAAATGACAATAATATTTTGCCGCAAGACCAAAATGTCCCACACACTCTGTTGTATATTGTGCTCTCTTCATAGATCTTAAGGTAAGCCTTGCAATCAGATTTTCCTCATCACTTCCGTCTATTTTTGCGAGAAGCTTCTGCAGCTCCTTAGGATGTATCTCATCTCCAATTCTGATTGAATAACCGAAATTATTTATAAAAGTGCCAAGCTTCTGTATTTTTTCAGGATCAGGATTATCATGACTTCTGTATACAAACGGTATCTCCTGCCAAAAATAATCCTCCGCAACCGTCTCATTTGCTATAAGCATAAATTCTTCAATTATCTTCGTCGCCACATTTCTTTCGTAAGGCTTTATATCCGTCGGTACTCCGTTTTCATCAAGAATTATTTTAGTTTCCGGAAAATCAAAGTCTATAGAACCCCTCTTGAATCTTTTATTTCTAAGAATCGCGGCAAGCTCCTCCATAAGCTTAAACATCGGAACCAGTTCTTTATACTCTGCAATTATCTGATTGTCTTCATCCTCCAGTATTTTCTTAACATTATTATATGACATACGCCTGTCAACACATACCACTGTTTCACATATTTTATGCGAAATAACATTTCCTTTTAAATCAATATCCATAAGACAGCTTAGCGACAGCCTGTCACAGCCTGCATTTAACGAACATATACCATTTGAAAGCTTGTGAGGAAGCATAGGTATAACTCTGTCAACAAGATATACGCTTGTACCTCTTTTGTAAGCTTCCTTATCAAGCGGACTTTTTTCCTGTACATAGTGACTGACATCAGCAATATGCACACCTAGATGATATATATTATCTTCTTTTGAAATACTTATCGCATCATCAAGGTCCTTTGCATCTTCACCGTCTATAGTTACAGTCTGTACATTTCTTAAATCTGTTCTTCCCGCAAACTCTTTTTCGTCAACCTCATCAGGCAAATCAGTTAACGATTTCATTACATTTTCAGGGAATTCCATTGGCAGCTCATACGCTTTAACAATCGACATGATATCTGTACCCGGATCATTTATATGGCCTATTATTTCTGTAACAGTCCCCTCCGGATTTTTTCCGTTGCCTCCATATGAATTAAGCTTTACAACCACCTTATGGCCTGACACTGCCCCCATTGATTTTTTTAGAGGCACAAACACATCATACGCTATTTTTCCATTATCAGGAATCACAAAACCATATGACTTGGACTGCTGAAATGTACCGACAAGCTGTGTAATCTGATGCTTGATTATACCTACAATTTTCCCTTCAGACTTTCTCTTGCCATCACCATGCTTCGTGATGACAACCTGGACTTTATCCATATGAAAAGCCCCTTTTGAGTCAGATTCCTTTATAAAAATATCGTTATCAATGCCCTCGACACTCACAAATCCAAAACCTCTCCTTGTGCTTTCAAATACACCAACAAGCGCAGTTATCTCAGGTTTACAATATTTTCCTTTTTTTGTAATTCCTATAACGCCCTCGCTTACAAGCTCGTCAAGAACATCCATAAGTTCTTTTCTGTTTCCTTTCGGCACCTGTAAAAGCACAGCTATTTCCTTGGCTTTCATAGGAACATATAACTCATTTTCAAGTATCAGCTCTGATAATATTTTCTTTCTTTTATTAAATTGTTCTCTATCCATAAAAATCCCCATTCCGCAGAAAAATCATCATATCAGCATGATTTTTCACACTAGACCTCATTCTCTTAAAAATTCAAATTAAACCACTGTACTTTTACAATTATAACCATATTTCAAATTTTGACACTATACAAATAAATTAAAGAAACGCCCACAAGCACAAACTTGAAGGCGTTTTCCTATTAGAAATTCATATTCAATATAGCTGCGATAACAACAAAAGCAATAGCAAGAATTCTTGTAATCATAACAAGCTTACCTTCCATTGAACGTCCTTTGTTCTTACCCCAATAAGTATCAGCTGCACCACTTATTGTACCTGAAAGTCCCGCCTGCTTGCTTTCCTGCATCAAAACAATAACTGTAATACAAATACATACTAATATAAAAATGCACATCAAAACAATTCTAATTATATCTAACATCTATCGCACCTCCTACTTGGTGAAAACTCACACAATAAATAAATTTTAACATAAGCACTATTAAATATCAACAATTATTTATTTCTTTATTAAAAGAGACTCACCTGTCATCTCAGCCGGTTTTTCCATTCCCATAATCTCTATAAGAGTAGGAACTATGTCACAGAGACGACCGCCATCCTTTAATGTATAGTTCTCATCATAATTTACAAGGATAAACGGAACAGGATTTGTTGTATGTGCTGTAAATGCCTCGCCTGTTGTATAATCTACAAGCTGTTCTGCATTACCGTGATCTGCACATATAAACATAACTCCGTCAACTTCCTTTACAGCCTCCACTGCTTTTCCAACACATTCATCAACTGTCTCGACAGCCTTTACAACTGCTTCCTCAACACCTGTATGACCTACCATATCAGGGTTTGCAAAATTAATTATAATAACATCATACTTATCTGAACGTATAGCGTCAGTAAGCTTATCGCAAACCTCAGGAGCACTCATTTCAGGCTGTAAATCATAAGTCGCAACCTTAGGTGATTTTACAAGTATTCTGTCCTCACCTTTATTAGGTTCCTCAACTCCGCCGTTAAAGAAGAATGTAACGTGCGCATACTTTTCTGTCTCAGCAATTCTTGCCTGTGTCATATTGTTGTTTGCAAGGAATTCACCAAATGTATTAGTAATCTGCTCTTTCTTAAACGCAACGTACTTATTTCCGATAGTCACATCATAATCTGTAAAGCATACATAATGAACCTTTTTTCTTGCACCTCTTTCAAAGCCTGTAAACTCATCATCACAAAAACATCTTGTAATCTCTCTTGCTCTGTCAGGTCTGAAATTAAAGCAGATAACAGAATCACCATCTTTAATAGTAGCAAGAGGCTTTCCGTCCTCCTTTATAACTGTAGGAACAACAAATTCATCTGTCTTTCCATCCTCATAAGAAGCATTTATCGCACATTTTGCACATGCTGCCTCGTTGCCCTCGCCATCAGTCATTGCCTTATATGCAGCTTCAACTCTGTCCCATCTGTTATCTCTGTCCATAACATAGTAACGTCCCATAATTGATGCAATCTTACCTACACCAATCTCTTCCATTTTAGCATAAAGGTCATTTATATAACCCTTTCCACCGTCAGTAGCCGTATCTCGTCCATCCATAAAACAATGTACATACACATTTTCAAGTCCGTTTCTCTTAGCCATTTCAAGCAAAGCATATAAATGTGTTATATGACTGTGTACACCACCATCTGATAAAAGCCCAAATAAATGTAAGTCTGAATTATTTTTCTTACAATTTTCAACGGCTGCCAAAAATTCTTTATTTTCAAAGAAATCTCCATCTTCAATAGCCTTAGTAATTCTTGTCAGCTCCTGATATACAATTCTTCCAGCACCCATATTAAGATGTCCAACCTCAGAATTGCCCATCTGTCCGTCAGGAAGACCTACTGACAATCCGCTGGCGTAGCCTTTTACATAAGGACATTCTGTCATCAGTTTATCCATTATAGGTGTCTTGGCTTCCAAAACGCCATTTCCTTTTGTATTATCATTTAAGCCATAGCCGTCAAGTATCATTAAAACTACAGGTTTCTTTCTCATCGCATTTCTCCTTAAAATCATATATAAAATGTGTTATCAAAATACCTAAGAAATGATACCACAAGAACATAAAAATGTAAATAATAACAAAAAGCAGATATACAAAAACCGGAAAACAGTACTCTGTATATCTGCATATAATTAAATTTATGTATTATAATTATTTATTGTAATTAACTATATTGGCAAATTCAAGTTTAAGACTTGCACCGCCAACCAAACCGCCATCAATATCCGGCTGAGAAAATATCTCTAATGCATTCTGCTCATTAACACTTCCGCCATAAAGAATTCTTATTCTCTCGGCTACAATCACACCATACAAATCATTTATTATACTTCGTATCAAATGGCATACTTCCTGCGCCTGTTCGGACGTAGCCACACGCCCAGTTCCTATGGCCCAAATCGGTTCATACGCTATAACGCACTTTATAGCCTGTTCAGGAGACACATGTTTAAATGCATTTACTATCTGCTTTTTAACAAATTCCAGTTCCATGCCGGCTTCTCTTTGCTCAAGACTTTCACCGCAGCATATAATAGGAGTAATGTTATGTTCAAGCGCTTTGCGCACTTTCTTATTTATCATGTCATCATCTTCATTAAAATACTGTCTTCTCTCAGAATGTCCTACTATTACATTTGTAACTCCTGCATCAACAAGCATCTTAGGCGATAACTCTCCTGTGTAAGCACCGTTTTCCTCATAAAACATATTCTCTGAACCAACACCTATATTGCTCCCTTTAAGCGCTTCCACTACAGGAACTATATCTATTGCAGGCACACAAAACACTACATCAACGTCACTGTTATCAACCAATGGTTTTAACTTACTCGCGAATTTAACTGCCTCACTTGGTGTCATATTCATCTTCCAGTTACCTGCCACCATTTTTCTACGCATAAAAATTGTCCTCCCCAGCAAGAAAATATATTCGTAAATTTTTTTACGTCACGATTATTTTAAATGAATTATAACACATTTTCAGAAAAAACACTACTTTTCGCAAAAAAAATCCCGGAATTACAACAATTTTTTATGCAATCCCAGGATTTTTTATATTATCATTATGTCAGTTATGATTAATTACCTATCGTTAGCTGCAACAACACCAGGAAGTTCTTTTCCCTCAAGAAATTCCAATGATGCACCGCCGCCTGTAGAAATATGTGTCATTTTATCGCCGAAGCCTAAGTTATTAACAGCAGCTGCTGAATCACCGCCGCCTATAATAGTTGTAGCACCATCAAGCTTAGCAAGTTCCTCTGCTACTGCTATAGTACCTGCTGCAAAATTATCAAATTCAAAAACGCCCATTGGTCCGTTCCAAACTACTGTTTTAGCATCCTTTAATGCTTCCTGATATAATTTGCATGTTTCAGGTCCGATATCCATACCCATATCGTCATCTTCCTGACAACCTGCATTGACAATACGTGAAAGAGCATCATTGCTGAAATCCTTTGTAACTACTGTATCAACAGGAATTAACATCTTAACGCCCTTTTCTTCTGCCTTAGCCATCATTTCTTTTGCGTAATCAAGATAATCATCTTCAACAAGTGACTTTCCTACATTACCGCCGCATGCTTTCTGGAATGTGTAAGACATACCGCCGCCTATTATAAGTGTGTCAACCTTATCAAGAAGATTATTTATAACAGAAATCTTTGAAGAAACCTTTGAACCACCAAGAATGGCTACGAAAGGTCTTACAGGATTGTTAACTGCATTTCCGAGGAAATCAATTTCCTTCTGCATAAGATATCCGACTACTGCTGTATCAACATACTGTGTAACACCAACATTTGAGCAATGTGCTCTGTGAGCTGTACCAAAAGCATCATTTACGAAAACATCACAAATTGAAGCTAAATCCTTTGAAAACGCCTCACCATTCTTTGTCTCCTCAGCACGGAAACGTGTATTTTCAAGCAATACAACCTCTCCGTCATTCATAGCCTCAACTGCTGCCTTAGCATTTTCGCCTACAACAGTATCATCTGCTGCGAACTTAACTTCCTGACCTAAAAGCTCAGATAATCTCTTGGCAACAGGTGCTAAAGATAACTTTGCATCAGGTCCCTTTGGTTTACCGAGGTGTGAGCAAAGAATAACCTTTCCACCATCTCCTATAAGCTTCTTAATTGTAGGCAATGCTGCAACGAGACGTGTCTCGTCAGTAATTTTATCTCCATCCAACGGAACATTAAAGTCACATCTGCAAAGTACTCTCTGTCCTTTTACGTTGATATCATCAACAGACTTTTTATTAAGCATATATTTTTCCTCCATATTATTTGAAAATACCAGAGGAACTAACCTTTTAATGCTAATTTCTCTGGCGTTTTTCTTATTCGCTTATATATCATGCTAAGATTTATCATCTGTGCATGTTATTCATATATTTTACACAGATTGTTTCGTGCTTTGCACTCTTACAATCCTGTAATCATATTAGTTTAATTCTGCGAAATACTTAATTGTTCTAACCATCTGGCTTGTGTATGAATTTTCGTTATCATACCAAGAAACAACCTCAACCTGTGTCTTACCATCAGGCAACTTAGAGCACATTGTCTGTGTTGCATCGAAAAGTGAACCATATCTCATACCAACAATATCACTTGAAACGATTTCTTCTGTGTTGTAACCAAAGCTTTCTGTAGCTGCTGCCTTCATAGCTGCATTAACTTCATCAACTGTAACTTCCTTGTTAACTACAGCGAAAAGAAGTGTTGTAGAACCTGTAGGTGTAGGAACTCTCTGTGCAGCACCGATAAGTTTTCCGTTTAACTCTGGGATAACAAGACCGATAGCCTTAGCAGCACCTGTTGAGTTAGGAACGATATTGCAAGCACCTGCTCTTGATCTTCTAAGGTCACCCTTTCTCTGAGGACCATCAAGAATCATCTGGTCACCTGTGTAAGCATGAATTGTACACATAATACCTGATTCGATTGGTGCAAAATCATTAAGAGCCTTTGCCATAGGTGCAAGGCAGTTTGTTGTACATGAAGCAGCTGAAATAATCTGATCATCAGCTGTAAGTGTCTCATGGTTTACATTGTAAACAATTGTCTTAAGATCATTGCCGGCTGGAGCTGAAATAACAACCTTCTTAGCGCCTGCATTGATATGAGCCTGAGCTTTTTCCTTAGATGTATAGAAACCTGAACATTCAAGAACTACGTCTACACCAATTTCACCCCATGGGCAGTTGTTAGCATCCGGCTCTTTATAAATTCTGATAGTCTTTCCGTCAACTGTAATAGTACCCTTTTCATCATCAGCTACTACTGAATCTTCCTTACCGAAATCAACATATCTTCCCTGTGATGAATCATACTTTAAAAGATGAGCTAACATCTTTGGGCTTGTTAAATCGTTGATAGCTACTACTTCGTATCCTTCAGCACCAAACATCTGTCTGAATGCAAGTCTACCGATACGGCCAAAACCATTAATTGCAACTTTTACTGACATAAAAATTTCCTCCTAATTGAAATTAAGTTTGTTAATAAAAAATCAACCGATTGTTATTGTACATAAAAATATCCAAAATTTCAAGTGCTAATTACCTTTTTTTACAAATACGACAAAATTCTATTAATATTAAGGTATTATATGGTAATATACACAAGTAAAGTCAGTTTTACCCTGCATGCTGCATACAAAATACATATAACAAGCAATGAAGCTGCTTAAGAAAAGGAGATAAAAATGAACAATAAATACTGTGATTTTCATATACACTGCAATTTTTCAAGCGATTCTGATGCCTCACCTGAGGCTATGATCGAACAAGCCATAAAAATAGGCCTTTCTTCAATATGCTTTACTGATCACAATGATTTTAATTATCCTGTGCAAAACGGAACAAAAGAGTTCCAGCTTCCATTTAATAATTATATTTCCCATATTAATAACCTCAAGCAAAAATACAG
This sequence comes from uncultured Eubacterium sp., assembly GCA_900552795.1. Classification (GTDB taxonomy): domain Bacteria; phylum Bacillota; class Clostridia; order Lachnospirales; family Lachnospiraceae; genus Lachnospira. The sequence continues at coordinate 7,677 of USBB01000041.1, read as the reverse complement.
CAGCCGCATTTTAATAAATATAGGCGTTGAGCAGGGATTATGCAAAGAATTTTCAAAAGAAACAGATAATTATGATGACAACAATTTTCTTGATTTTATAATCGGTTCTTCACATATTATTGACGGAGAAGACCCTTATTATACCGAATTTTGGAAAAACCATTCCACCAAATCACGTATTCTTTCTTATTTTGAAAACGTTCTTGAAAATATACGTTCATGCTCTAACTTTGATGTGTATGGTCATTTAGATTATATTATAAGATACATTCCGACAAACCAGGATGATTATAATGAGGGTTACAAATATAAATGGACCGATTACTTCGATATAATAGACTGTATATTAAAAGAATTGATAGAACAGGGAAAAGGGATTGAAGTTAACACTTCCGGATTAAAATATGGTCTCCAATCTCCTAATCCTTGTTTTGAAATTATCAAAAGATATAGCGAACTTCACGGTGAGATTATAACAACAGGTTCAGATGCCCATGAACCAAAGTATATTGCATATAGCTTTGAGAAACTTCCTGATTTACTTAAATCTGCCGGATTTAAGTACTATACCATTTTTAATAAAAGAAAACCTGAATTTATAAAAATCATTTAATTTTCACTGCATAAATATATTTACGACGGATTGCGTAAGTGCACTGCACAAAGCAATCCGTGTGATTATTAATAAAACTATTTTGAAGCATAAATAACTGAACATAATTCAAATTAATCTATTAATGCATATTGTATGATTCCGAATTTTTACGCAAATTAAAAATATCTTTCTTTAAACACTCAATAACATAATCTATCTCATTTTTGCCTGTATCCTCACTTATGGAAAATCTTACAGTTCCATAAGCAAGCTCTTCAGGCATACCTATAGAAGTCAAAACATGTGATGGTTTGGAATCGTGAGACGAACACGCCGAACCGGCTGATGCACATATTCCCTGCGTATCAAGCATAAGAATAAGCGATGCTCCCTCGACATACTGAAAGCTGAAATTAATATTATTCGGCAGTCTGCTATTTCTGTCTCCATTTAATATACATAAATCAATTTCATTTTCAATTCTTTGTATCATATAATCGCGCATATAAATTTCCCTGCCGACACGCCACTTTTGATTATTTAAAGCTATCTGAGCAGCTTTTTCAAGTCCTATTATACCTGCCACATTTTCAGTACCTGCCCTCATATGCATTTCCTGTCCTCCTCCGTTTATAAATGGCAGTTTAAGGCAGCCTTCTCTTATATATAAGAAACCTGTTCCCTTAGGACCATTGAATTTATGTCCGCTGGCACTGAGCATATCTATATTCATTTCATTTACATCTATCGGAATATTGGTGTAGGCCTGAACCGCATCGGTATGAAACAGTATACCATGTTTTCTTGCAAATGCACCTATGCGGCTTATTGGCTGAATAGAGCCTATCTCATTGTTAGCCATCATAACAGATATCAAAATTGTGTTATCCTTAACTGCCTCTATTACATCTTCTACATTTATAATGCCATTTGGTCCCGGACGAATTTTTGTAACTTCAAACCCCTGCATTTCAAGATATTCACACGACTTAAGTATTGCCTGATGCTCGATTTCTGTCGTAATAATATGACCTTTACCATATTCTTTTGCCGTCATTTTCAAAGCCCAGTTATCAGATTCTGTACCACCGGATGTAAAAAATATTTCATTTGGCTTTGCATTTATGGTATTGGATATTGTTGTTCTGGCTCTTTCTACTTCTTTTCTTACATTTTGTGAAAACGAATATATACCTGAGGGATTACTGAACCGCTCCCCCATATATGGCAGCATAGCACGCAAAACCTCAGGTCTCATCTTGGTTGTAGCCGCGTTATCCATATATATCATTATCCGCTGCGCCTCTCTTATAATAGTTATTAATATTATATTCACTTAGTACATATATTGATAGCAAATAATCATAGACGCACCGCAAAATCCGGAGAAATGGAGATAATCTTGAAATCTTTTTATAAAAGCGCACTGGTTAAAGGAACTTTCATACTCACTGCTGCAGGAATAATAAGCAGAATAATAGGATTTATATACCGAATATTTTTAACAAGGGCAATAGGTGCGCAGAATCTCGGACTTTTTCAGCTTGTCACTCCTGTAATAGGAATAGTATTTGCACTTTGCAGCTCTGGAATCCAAACAGGAATATCGAGCTTTAGTGCCCAAAAAAATGACAGTCACGGATGGCTCTTTACCGGACTTCTTATATCTCTTCCTCTTTCGATATCAGTATCAGCACTTATATATACATCAGCCGACTACATTGCCGCAAGACTGCTTCTTAACAGCTCATGCACTGATTTACTTAAGGTACTTGCATTCTCGTTTCCTTTTTCAACATTCCACAACTGCGTAAACGGATATTATTATGGACATCAGAAAGCCGAAATCCCTGCTGTTTCTCAATTACTTGAACAAATTGTAAGAGTTTTTACCGTGTTTGCCTACTGCCGCATCTGTATTTCTTTATCAATACCAATTACAGTAATATGTGCATGTATCGGCAATCTTACAGGTGAATTTGTTTCTTTTGCGTTCTGTTTTATATGCCTTATGCTGCAAAAATCAACAAAATCACCTTTTCCAGCCATAAGACTGTCGAAAATCAAAAGAATGCTTTCATACTCTATGCCTATAACATCAAACAGACTTTTAATGCATCTTTTGTCCAGCGGAGAAACAATCTTGCTGCCGGCTCAGCTTATAGCATCAGGCCTGCCGCAAAATGATGTATTAAAAGCTTATGGTGTTTTAACAGGGATGGCGCTGCCGCTAATATTATTTCCTACCGCAATCACAAACTCACTGTCTGTAATGCTTATACCAAGAATTTCAAAATCTAATTCAGATAAAAACAAAAATGATATAATAAATACACTCGATAACTGCTTTACATTATGTATTTTAATGGGAATAGTAAGCACATTCATTTTTCTTACCATAGGAGCAAGACTCGGTGCATATGTATTTAACGAACCTCTCGTATACAATTACACAATGATTCTTGCATGGCTCTGCCCTTTTCTTTATCTTTCAACAACACTCGCAGGCATATTAAACGGTCTGTCAAAAACAGGCTTCACATGTGTTACAAACACTGCTGCAATAGCAATCCGTATATTTGCGCTTGTTGTTTTTGTTCCGAAATATCACATAGGAGCCTATCTTTCAGGACTTTTGACATCATATATATTTATATGTATTGTTTACTACATAAAAATCTGCCTTATGTTTAATTTAAAGCTGAATCCATTCAGCCATATCAAAAGATACGCCAAATAAAGTCACTCATCAGACTGATAAGTTTTATTTAAATCAATCGGTGCCGCAACAATTGACGGTGCCGATTCCCACATATTAAGCTTATCTTCATACTGACTGCCAATCCATTCTATTGCTGCCTCACGTCCAGCATCACTAAACTCAAAAGTCTCCTCCGTAATATCAGCTTTATCCGTATTATCATATGAATACGGTTTCGGCCACACTGCGGCCGCAAATACATAATCAGGCTTTTCACCGCCTCTTTTTATTATATAGCGCATCCCGCCATGCTCACCGCTGTAAATTCCGCCATAATTAAAAAAATTAAATGGCAGTATTTTATCTTTATCTATCATACGAAAATCCCTTTCCATTGAATTACTAAAATACAAATTACTATAACCATAATAACATTATTTGAATAGTTATTTAAAAAATCTATATAATATTATACAATATATTTATCCAACGTGTAATTTAAATTTGTCTGCAAAACATTAAAATAAAATGGAGAATGACATGAAAAAAGAACAGATTATATTTCATATAGATGTAAACAGTGCATTCCTGTCATGGGAAGCAGTAAAACAGCTTAAAAATTCACCGGATGCAGTTGATATACGCACTATACCATCCGTAATAGGAGGAGATGAGCAGCAGCGTCATGGCATAGTTCTCGCTAAATCAATACCAGCCGGAAAATATGGTATTAAAACTGCACAGCCTCTCGCAAAAGCAAGACAGATGTGTCCGGATTTACTGATTTTTCCGCCTGATTTTTCACTTTATGTCAAATCATCAGACAAATTTATGAATTACTTAAAAAATTATGCTCCCATAGTTGAACAATACAGCATTGATGAAGCATTCTGCGATATGACAGGAACCGGAACTCTTTACGGAGATCCTGTTGTCTTTGCTAACAAATTAAAAAATGAAATTTTTGATAATTTTGGATTTACAGTAAATATCGGAATATCCACGAACAGATTTCTTGCAAAAATGGCATCTGATTTTGACAAGCCAAATAAAGTGCACACACTTTTTCCTAATGAAATATCAACAAAAATGTGGCCTCTCCCTATCAGAAATCTCCTATTTGTAGGCAAATCAACCGCAGCCAAAATGAATTCATTAGGCCTGCATACAATAGGTGACATAGCCAACTGTGACAAACAACTGCTATGTTGGCATTTAAAAAAACAGGGAGAAGATATATGGAATCATGCAAACGGTTTAAACGGAGATGAACTCTTTAAAAAGCCTGTTGTATCAAAAAGCTACGGCAATTCAATAACATTAGGAAGCGATGTGACTGACATTCAGACAGCAAAAATAGTCATATTATCTTTATGCGAAACTGTTGCCGCCAGAATACGCGCCGAAAAATCCTATATAAACGTGGTAAGCGTAAATATAACTGACTCTGATTTTAACCAGCAGTCAAAGCAATGTACTTTAAACGAGCCAACAAACATAACAGAAATAATTTTTGATGCAGCAACAGACCTTTTTAAAAATATGTGGGATAACAGACCTCTACGCCTTATCGGTGTATCTGCATCTCATCCTACAAAAATAATATCTAATCAGATTAGTATGTTCGACGACAATAAAAATGTTAAACTTTCAAAGCTCAACACCGCCATTGATAAAATCAGACAAAAATACGGTGAAGACAGCATCAAAAGAGCACGCTTTATAGACAGCGATTATAATCATATGACAGGCGGATTAAATAAAGAAAAACGCTCTGATTGCTGAAGTCTATTGCTTATCTTTCATTTTAAGAATTGCAGCCACCATGTATACTGTATCAGCAAGTAAAGAAACAACAATAATTGCAGCAATCACAAACACTGACAAATTACAAAATACTGCCATACCAACAGCATTAACAATACTCATCACAAAGAGAACTATTCCATAATTGCGGCATTTTACATTATTATCTGCCTCATCTGCATTAACGAAACCTATAAACCCTGCAACGCAGTTTACAATGCCAAATACCATAACATAGAAAGAATAAGCTGTAAGTACCTTCATTGTAACAATCTGATTCTGATAATTTGGATTATAAATATTTTCAGGTGCCAAAAATATTGAAAGATAATAAAATCCTCCAAACATCAGAAGCAATCCGACTAACATTGCAAATACGCCTGCTGTCTTTAACATAATTTCTTTATAATTTTTCATACTTCACCTCATTTCTGCGCTGCTTTTTACACATAGCAAGTTTCTACTGTATTTCCTCCAAAATATACGGCGTCACCTGATAAACGTAATAAGTTTTCAGTTATGTTGTCTTTATTATTTACAAAATGCCCATTTTATCAGTATTTTACAACTCCAAATCTCCATAAAATAATTTATACCACCATTACATCTCCAATATTTATAATATTATTGTGGTTTTGAGTCATTAAACTGTCATATTTTTTATCACAAATATCGTCTCCACTCTCAGATATTTGAGTAAAGATGTTATCTAACTTATTCATCTCACTCATTTTATACTCCTGTAAAACAGATGTGTATAAATCCATGGTCATTTGTAATGTAGCATGTCCAAGATATGACTGAACAGTTTTGGGTTGAATTCCAGCCTCAAAACATCTAGTGGCAAATGTATGACGAAAACAATGACATGAAAAAGTTTCCATTTCTTCTGTTTCATCACGAATTAAATTGACTTCATCTACAATCTTCTTAATTGCGTCACATATTATTTGAGCGTTTAATGGAGTATTGTATTTAGTTGTAAATAATAAATCTTGAAATTGAATATCACACCTTTTGGGTTTTTTATTTTTTATAACATTTTTTTGTAAAAATTGTTTTTTTAAGGCCACTTCACATTGTCTATTTATCGGAATTTGCCTAACGCTTGTCTTGGTTTTTGGTAATTCAAAATGAAACGATTTACAAGTATCGCCTTCATATTTTTGATATATAAGTGTTCTTTTTACATATATTAGTTTATTTTCAAAATCAATATCTTCTTTTCTTAATGCGGCAATCTCTCCAATTCGCATTCCTGTAGAAATTGCTACAATAAAGAAATTATCATAAAATGTACCTTTACAACAATCAAAAAATGAAATCTGGTCTTCTACTGATAATACTTGCATATTTTTCTCTTCATTTCGTTTTACTGTTATTCCTTTGGCTGGATTTCTATTAACAAACTCATTGTCTATTGCTTTATTGAACATATCAAGAAGTATAATTCTTACTTTATTCTTTGTTTCATATTTATATCCTTGATAATCTAAATTTTTAATAAGCTCTTTGATTTGTAGTTGAGTAATATCCTTTATATAGAAATTACCCAATTTAGGAGAAATATGTTTTTTATACACATTATTATAATAAACCTTGCTATTTTCTCTGATAACATCGAATTTATAAATATTCATCCATTTTAAATACCAATCATCTAATTTAATATTTCCACGAAGATTAATTTCTTTTTCATTTTCGTAAATTGCTTCATTATATCTGCGTTTAACATCTTTTAAATCACTTCCCGATATAGACACACGTTTTCCGAATCTATTTACATATCGTGCTTCATAACGTCCATTTTTCTTTTGGATAATACCGTTACCTAATTCTTTACCATCTAAATTTTTACCCATATTTACTCCTTTCTATTTAGATGGAGAGCCCTTATATGTTATAATTATAATAACACATAAAGGCTCTCATCACAATTATAAGTAATGCTTACTTTCAATATATTTTTCAAATTCTTTTCTTTTAATCAGTTGTTTATTACCTATTTTTAATAGAAACGGACATCCTCTTTCTTTGAGAAGATTTCTAATTGTTGTTTCACCTATGTTGGAATATATGATAGCTTCTTTAATAGTTAAATTTAATTTATCTTTGATAGGTATATTATTTTCCAGTACTTCCAAATCCATCCTCTCCTCGTTCTGTTTTAGACAATTCATCAATTTCATTAAACTCAATTGACAAAAATGGAATAACTATTAACTGAGCAATACGTTCCATTGGATTAATTGTCTGAGGAATATCTGTATCATTATGCAATGCAACTATGTATTCTCCTCTATAGTCTGAATCACATACACCTGTAGCGTTTGCTGGTCTAAGTCCTTGTTTAGTAGCCAATCCACTTCTCGCAAATATTGCACCAAAATATCCTGTAGGAATTTCAATAGACAATCCTGTTCCGACCTTCACTGTTGAATGAGGTGTAATTATAATAGGTGCATCAATACAAGCATATAAATCATACCCAGCAGCATATTCACTTCCTTTCGTAGGAATAATCGCATTCTTATTTAATTTTTTAATATTAATTTTCATATTTTAAAATTCCTTT
>USBB01000040.1 GCA_900552795.1 uncultured Eubacterium sp. | reverse complement strand
AGTGATAATAACGCTGCACTTTTATGCTCATATAGGGGCGTGTCCCAAGGTAAAAGCCCATCATTGTGCAAGCACAAGTGGGCTTTTGACCTTTTGACACTGTAATCATATAAATTAAACTTACCTCTTTACTACACAACTTTAATGTGTTAAACTGTTAAATATCTAATTAGTATATATTTATATTTAAAATATATTGTTAAAGTTTTATATTAGTGAGGTCAAGAATGAATAATAAGTTAAAAACACCGGCGGTAGATCAGTTATTTGATGCAATTTTAAGTATTAAAGATAAAGAAGAATGTTTTGGATTCTTTGAGGACTTATGTACAATCAATGAACTGTTATCGCTGTCACAGAGGTTTGAGGTGGCAAAGATGCTTCGTGAACACAGGACATATCTTGATATTGCTGAAAAGACGGGAGCGTCCACAGCTACAATAAGCCGCGTGAACAGGTCGTTAAATTATGGTAATGACGGATATGATAAGGTTTTTGAAAGACTTAACATTTTAAATCCGGTCAAAGAAGAGCAGTAACGAAATATTAAAATAAGCAGCCCCTCAAGGTGTATACCTGAGGGGCTGCTTTGTAAAATAATATATAAAAAGAGGTAAACTTAAAATAATATTTTCTGCTGTTATTACTGCTTATTATTATCATTTTTACCTTTGCTTTTGTCGTTATTATTGTCAGCTGCATTTTTTGAGTAATCTTCAATTATTGTTTCAATCATATATTTTTTGATATAGACATCGAAACTCAATATGCAGACAAGTGAAAACATCTGCAGGAACTCGCGTTTGTGTTCATCGTGAACATTTTCATAAGAATGTTCCGACATCTTAGCTTTGTTTATTACATCCTTTGATAATCCGGCAATTTGTGACTTACACATATTGTAAACCTCTTTATATATAGAGTCAAGTTCAGGAGAGCTGCCTTCATCAAAAAAGTTCTCTGTAAGAGGGTTAAGGAGTTTGTGTATATCACTTATTGATAGAATATTTTTGAAGTAATAAATAAAAGCTAAAACATAAAGATGCTCTTTTGAATATTTTTTCTTTACGGGAGGCGGCAAAAGATTATTCTTTGTATAGTTGTTAATCATAGTCTTTGTGAGAATCTTGTCATCTTCATGCCTTTTGCTGTCACTTAAATGCTCTTCCATAAAGGTAGTAACCTGATCCATATAAAGGTTTATGTTCGGAACATCACCCGGTTTTATATAGTTAAGCTTTGCAAGCTTTTTTAATACATCTGTAATCAGTTCGGTATTCTGTTTATTCATAGAAATAAAATCTCCATTCTTTTACACATTTCACGTATTTACAATAAAAATCGTTAAATAAAGAATTAATATGTATATTATATAGTATTGAAAACTATATATCAAGAAAAAAGAAGTTTTTTAAAAATGTCTTGACATTATATAAAAATTGTACTACTGTATTATTGTATTAATCATCTAATACAATAATACATGTATTAAAATTAAAAGTAAAGTGTCAAAGCGTAAATTGAGCATATAAGAAAGAGGTGGTTAGTTGAGATGGAAATTTAATGGTGAAACACCTATTTATCTTCAGATTATGGAGCATATAAAGACTCAGATTGCAGTCGGAGAACTTAAACCGGGAGATAAAATACCCACGGTAAGAGAATTGGCACTTGAGGCGCAGGTTAATCCAAATACGATGCAGAAAGCTTTATCGGAACTGGAAAGAGAAGGGCTGCTGCATTCTGTAAGAACATCAGGACGCTTTGTATCAGAGAGCAGCGAAAGGTCCGATGCCATAAAGAAAGATTTAATGGAAGATTATATGAGTACGTTTACTGAAAATATGGTAAAGCTGGGTTACTCGCCAAAAGAATCAGTGCAATTATATGCCGGTTACGTTGAAAAAAACGATAATCAGAGAAAATATCGAGAGGAGTAGAATATGGATAATTTAATTGACGTAAAGAATTTGTATAAAAGTTATGGCAGAAAAAATGTACTGCATGACTTTAGTATTGAACTTGGCAGAGGGAAAATAATAGGTTTGCTTGGACCTAACGGAAGCGGAAAGACTACGCTTCTTAAGATACTTGCCGGAATTTTAAGCAAGAATGGTGGTGAAATTAGTATTGACGGTCATGATATCGGTATAGAAAGCAAGAAAATAGTGTCATATCTTCCTGAGAGGACATATTTTTCACCATCCATGAAAGTAAAGGAAACAATAGATTTTTTTGAAGATTTTTATGCTGATTTCAGAAGAGAGACAGCGGAGGATTTGCTTGCAAAGCTTGATATTGATTTAAACTCCAAGATTAAACATTTGTCTAAGGGAACAAGAGAGAAGGTACAGCTTGTTCTGGTAATGAGCAGAGAGGCAAGCGTGTATCTGCTTGATGAGCCGATGGGCGGAGTTGACCCGGCGGCAAGAGATTACATTTTAAAGACTATACTTACTAACTATAGTGAAAATTCGAGTGTAATTATTTCAACACATTTGATAAGTGATGTGGAAAAAGTTCTTGATGAAGTTATATTTATAAAGAACGGAAGTATGGTGCTTCATGAATCTGTAGATGATATAAGACAAAAGAATAAAATGAGCGTTGATGAATTGTTCAGGGAGGTATTTGCATGTTAGGTAAATTGATAAAACATGAATTTAAGTCAAGAAGAGGCTTATATCTGGGAATATATATTATTGTAATTTTATCGTCGCTTCTTACAATGGGGGCTGCTTTTTTACATCAAAGATTTCCTGAAAACCTGTTTGTAACTTCATTAAATGCAATGCTTGCAGTAACTTTAGTTCTTTCCATAATTGTAATGTTTGCGATAACACTTATTATGAGTGTGTTAAGATATTATGAAAATCTGGCAAAGGATGAGGGATATCTTATGCATACGCTGCCTGTTTCACCTTTAAGTCTTCATGTAACAAAGCTTATAGTGCCGCTTTGCTGGTTTCTGGCTGACGGTCTTGTACTTTTATTTTCAATTTTATTGACTACGGGTGACTGGGATTTCAGCTGGTTCAGGCATTTCCTTGAGACTACAGGTATAAGTAATGCTGATGCTGTTAAAGGATTTTTAATTATCGGAATTTATATAATACTTGCAATACTTTCTGCGCTTAGTATGTTTTATGTGGCAATTAACATAGGAAGTCTTTCCAACACAAATAAAGGTGTTATGTCTTTTGTGGCATATATCGTTATATATCTGATAGGGCAGATATGTTCAGCAGTAGTTCTTTTGGTTTATATGTTTATTTTATTCAGAAATGAAAGTTCTGTTATGGCAGCGATAAATTCAGGTGTGGTTCCGAAAAATTATATTGTCGGGGTTGTGATTAGTGCGACGATATTGTCAGTAATTTTAATGCTTATTTATAATATTATCTCTGTATATATTCTTAGCAAAAAGGTTAATCTTGAGTAATAAAAATTATTTAGTGACTTTTTGAAGCGTATATTATATAATTATAATGTCGTTTTAATAAATCGTATAAAGATTATACTTTAAAATGGAGGTATTATTAATGGGGATATTAACAAGATTTAAAGACATTATGGCATCTAATATCAATGCACTTCTTGATAAGTGTGAGGATCCTGAAAAGATGATTGACCAGTACATGCGTAATATGGAGAGTGATCTTGGCAAAGTAAAGGCGGAGACAGCTTCAGTTATGGCAGAACAGACAAGAGCTAAAAGAGAGCTTGATGAATGTACGGAACAGATAGATAAAATGCAAAGATATGCAGAAAAAGCATTGACAGCAGGAAATGAGGCTGATGCAAGAGCTTTTCTTGAAAAGAAGCAGGAGCTTTCAGCTACTCAGACAGCTTTGCAGAACGCATATAATGCTGCTTCTGAAAATGCAAAAAAGATGCGTCAGATGCACGACAAGCTTGTGAAAGATATGGAAAGTCTTGAATCAAGAAGAGCAGCTATTAAGGCTACTGTAAAAGCTGCAAAGGCTCAGGAAAGAATTAACAGCGTAGGTTCAAGTATATCAGGCGCTAACAACAGCATGGACGCTTTTGCAAAGATGGAAGCGAAAGCAAATCGTATGCTTGATGAGGCAAATGCAATGGCACAGCTTAATGAATCGCAGGAGGATGCAGACATTGATAATCTTGCTGCTAAATATGATGAAACTCCTGATAACAGTGCAGTCGATGATGAATTAGCAGCTTTGAAGGCTAAGATGGGATTGTAATTAATTGTTTTATGGAGGAAAACATGGCTTTATTCAGAAAACAGGTTGCAAATGTTGTTGAATGGGAAGAATATCGCGATGATGTGTTGTTTTGGAAGTGGACTAACAAAGAGATAAAGAAAGGCAGCCGCCTTATAGTAAAACCCGGGCAGGATGCAATCTTTTTGTATAATGGTGTGATAGAAGGAATTTTTAAGGAAGAGGGAAGCTTTGATATAGAGTCAGATATTGTTCCGTTCCTTTCAACACTTAAAGGCTTCAAATTTGGATTTAACAGTGGAATACGTGCAGAAGTTTTATTTATAAATACAAAGGAATTTACTGTTAAATGGGGAACAAAAAATCCTGTATCAATACCTACACCTGCACTTCCGGGAGGAATGCCTATAAGGGCATTCGGAACATTTAATTTTAAGGCTGATGATTATGTAGCCCTGATTGATAAGGTAGCAGGAATCAAGCAGATGTACTGTGTTGACGACGTAAAGGAAAGAGTTGTTGCTTTGGTTGACCAGTTGCTTATGAAGTGGATTTCAAAAGAAGGCAGGGATATGTTTAATCTTCAGGCAAATTCATTTGAAATAGCTTCGGGAATAAAAGATGATTTGGATATGCAGATTACAAAGATAGGTCTTACCATAACAGATTTTACAATATCAAGCTTTTCGTATCCAGAGGAAATACAGCGTATGCAGAATAAAGTTGCTTCGCAGTCAATGCTTGGTGATATGAATAAGTATACTCAGACTGCGATGGCAGATTCAATGGGAAAAGGCAGTGGTTCTAATATTGCCGGTGATATGGTAAGTGTTCAGATGGGTATGGCTATGGGTCAGCAGATGATAAATAATTTAAATAATTCATCGTCTGCAGGTGCAAATCAGCCGGTTCAGCAAAATGCTGCGGTTTCAGACAGTGTACAGGTGAGCGGACCTAAATTCTGCCCTGAATGCGGAACACCTGTTAACGGTGCAAAATTCTGCTCAAACTGCGGAAAGAAACTTATATAAAATTTTAAAGTATTTTAGATACTTATGAGGGAGAGGAAGTGCTCAAAAGTGCTTCCTCTCTTTATGTGATAGGAAATTGAAGAAATGGAGATTAGTGTGGAAAATCATGTTGATACGATGATTTTTCACACAGCTATTTGTGCCGCAGGCGCCACAAAGTAGCTTTTATCGCAAAGGCAAATTTATGATTTGCCTCGCGATTCCTCCGACGCAAAAGCGTCTGCGGAATGGAGTTTAGGATGAATTTAGACGGACTTAATGATATGCAGAAAAGAGCTGTAAAACGTACAGAGGGTCCTTTGCTTATAATTGCAGGGGCAGGCTCAGGCAAGACAAGAGTGCTTACTAACAGAATTGCATATTTAATTGAGGAATGTGGTGTCAATCCATATAATATACTCGCCATAACATTTACAAATAAGGCTGCGGCTGAGATGAAAGAAAGAGTGGAAAAGCAGGTTGACTGCGGCGGACAGATATGGGTTAGTACATTTCATTCAACATGTGTGCGTATTTTAAGAAGATATATTGACAGGTTGGGGTATGATAATAATTTTACGATATATGATACTGACGACCAGAAAAGTGTAATAAAGGACGCATGCAAAAAGCTTAATATAGATACAAAAATGCTTAAGGAACGCACAATAATGAGTGCTATTTCGTCTGCGAAGGATGAAATGGTAACTCCTGATGAGATGGAGATAAATGCCGGAAGTGACTATAACTTAAAAAGAATTGCAAATATATACAGAGAGTATCAGAAAACGTTAAAGGTCAATAATGCGCTTGATTTTGATGATTTGCTTTTTAAGACTGTAGAATTGTTTGTGCAGAATGAGGATGTCCTAAATGCATATCAGGAAAGATTTAAGTATATAATGGTTGATGAATATCAGGATACAAATACGGTGCAGTTTAAATTTGTGAGTATGCTTGCCGAAAAATACGGAAATTTGTGTGTTGTCGGTGATGATGACCAGTCAATTTACAAGTTCAGAGGTGCAAATATTGCAAATATTTTGAATTTTGAAAATACATTCAGCAACGCAAAAGTTATAAAGCTTGAACAGAATTACCGTTCAACTCAGAGAATTCTTGATGCGGCCAATGCAGTTATAAAAAATAACGTTGGAAGAAAACAGAAAGCTCTATGGACAGAAAATGGTGAGGGTGATAAGATAAATTTTTCATTATATGAGACAGAATATAAAGAAGCAGACGGCGTAGTTGAAAGCATATGCGCAAAGGTTCGCGACGGCTGGAATTACAATGATATAGCGGTTTTGTACAGGACCAATGCGCAGTCGCGAGTGCTAGAAGAAAAGCTGATATACAGAAATGTGCCATACAGGATATATGGAGGTGTAAATTTTTATCAGCGTAAAGAAATAAAAGACATACTCGCATATCTTAAAACGATAGACAATGGTATGGATTCACAGGCAGTTAAGCGAATAATAAATGTTCCAAGAAGAGGAATAGGTGCTACAACGATAGAGCGAATACAAGAATATGCAGATCTGCATGATATAAGTTTCTGGGATGCACTCTGTCAGGCTTCAGATATTCCTGATATAGGAAGGGCATTAGGGAAATTGGAAGCTTTTGTCACAATGATACTTGGTTTTAAAGCGAAGCTTCAGTACATATCATTGCAGGAGCTTGCAGATACTATTATAAGCGATATAGGATATTACGAATATCTCGCAGAAAATGAGACAAAAGATGAGGTAGAGCAGAGGCAGGAAAATATCGATGAATTAATCAATAAAATAGTCGCTTTTGAGGAAGATGAAGAAAATGAAAATAAGTCTCTTAGCGAATTTTTATCGGAAGTGGCTTTGATTGCCGATATAGATAATTTAGATGAATCTGGCAATCAGGTTATGCTTATGACTCTTCACAGTGCAAAGGGACTTGAGTTTCCAATTGTGTATATGACAGGACTGGAGGATGGATTGTTTCCAAGCTATATGACTATAGTTTCAGATGATCCTACCGATATAGAGGAAGAAAGAAGACTTTGTTATGTTGGAATAACAAGAGCAAAAAAAGAGCTTACAATAAGCAGTGCAAAACAGCGTATGGTTCGTGGTGAAACGCAGATGAATAAAGTATCGCGCTTTGTAAATGAAATACCAAAAGAGCTTCTTGAGATAACAAATCAGGCAACGGGCTACAACAAGTCAAAAATATCTTTTGGCGGAGAGGAAACAGAGGAAGCTTCAAGCAGGTTTAATATAAGGGCTAATGCCAAGGCTGCACTAAACAGATATGGAAGCGGAAATGTTGACTATAATTCACAAAGCAAAAGGGTAAGAATAGAGGGAAAACCGATTCCTAAGACAAATTACGGAATGTACGCAGGCGGGACAACAAATTATTCAAATCCGGCAAACAACAGAACTTCAACGAACTATGGAAGTGCAATAAATATAAGAAGTTCAACGAACTATGGTGGGGCAGTAAGCGGTGGAAGTTCAATGAGCCATAATGGTGCGGTAAATGCAAGAAGTTCGACGAACTACAGTACTGCGGTAAACAGTGAAGTTGTTAAAGCTGTCTCAAAAGCACCTGTGAATAAAAAAGTCGGTTTTGGTAAAGAATTTCCTATGGACATATTTGATATAAAAAAGAATCTGCCAGTTTCGGCATCGGCAATAAGCAATTCGGGTCTGTCTGAAAGAGCTTCTAAGCTGGGTTATGAGGTTGGAGATACTGTATCTCATGTCAAATTTGGTACGGGAATTGTAAAATCTATCGAGGCTTCAACAAAGGATTATATGGTGTCAGTTTACTTTGATGATTACGGAATGAAAAAGATGCTTGCAGGATTTGCAAAATTAAAAAAAGAGTAGTAAAAATAAAGTGGCTGTGGTATAATATACGCAAAGACAATGAGCCAAGCGGCTGCGTAGCAGACATTTGGCGAATGTGTGCGAACCATGATATAACGAAGTGAAATCATGGTGTATAATTGCACAAAGTGCAATTCAAGGTGCAAAGCACCTTGCGCCATATTTTTATTAAAACAGCGTGAGTGGAAAGGAGAACAGTTATGAGCAAAGAGAAGTTGGAAGACATTATCGCATCAGCAAAGATAGGTGAAATCCTTAGAAAAAAGGATGCAGTAGAAGAGAAGAGTAAAAAGAACTGTAATTGCATTCTTATTATTCTTGCTATCATCGGGGGTATAGCAGCTGTGGCGGGTATAGCATATGCTGTATACAGATACTTCACTCCGGATTATCTTGATGATTTTGAGGACGATTTTGATGATGATGACTTCGAAGATGATTTCGAGGACGAGACAGATAATTAAGTGAAAGTTTTTAGTTTAGTTATACCACTGGCCAGAAAGACCAGTGGTATTTTTACTTTATAGGATTATAAGATTTAAATGACAAAAGGAATGGAGATTAGGAATGAAAAAGGGTGAGATTTACGAGGGTGTAGTTGAATATATAGATTTTCCGAATAAAGCAGTAGTCAGAGTGATTTCAGAAAATGAAGAGGATAACGGGACCAAAGTTATTGTTAAAAACTCGATTTTGGGGCAGCGTGTTCGTTTTATGGTGAATAAAAAGCGCGGTGGAAAATGTGAGGGAAGATTGCTTGAGGTTGTGGAAAAGTCGCCAATAGAAACAAATAATGTGTGTAAATATTTTGGTGTGTGCGGAGGATGTACATATCAGAGTGTTGGATATGATGAGCAGTTAAAGCTTAAAAAAGAACAGGTTCAAAAAATATTATCTTCCGTTATAGATGGTGATTTTGGATTTGAGGGTATAATAGGGAGTCCATGCTTTGAAGAGTATCGCAATAAGATGGAATTTTCTTTTGGTGACGAGGTAAAGGATGGAGATTTGGCTCTGGGACTTCATAAAAGAAACAGTACATATGATATAGTTACAGTTGACGGATGTAAGATAGTTGACAGTGATTATAGTATGATGCTTAAGTGTGTACTTGAATATTTTAAAGAAAAAAATGTGTCGTATTATCATAAGATTAAGCACGAGGGGTATCTAAGACATTTATTAGTACGAAAATCAGTAAAAACAGGTCAGATTCTTATATGTTTTGTTACGACAACACAGATTGATTTTGATATGACAGAAATAGCCGACAAATTAAGAAAATTACAGCTTAGCGGCGAAATAGTCGGTATTTTACATACTTTAAACGATAGTATTGCGGATGTTGTTAAAAATGAGGGAACGACAATCATTTATGGCAGAGATTATATTGAGGAAGAGCTGCTTGGACTGAAATTTAAGATATCAACGTTTTCATTTTTTCAGACTAATTCTTTGGGAGCAGAAGTTCTTTATTCAAAGGCGAGGGAGTATGTGGGAACAACTAAAGACAAGGTTGTTTTTGATTTGTACAGCGGTACAGGAACAATAGCACAGATTCTTGCACCTGTTGCCAGGAGAGTAGTGGGTGTGGAGATAGTTGAGGAGGCTGTTGAAGCAGCAAAGGTAAATGCGGTAATTAATGGCCTTAGCAACTGTGAATTTATTGCAGATGATGTGTTAAAGGCACTTGATAATATAAAAGATAAGCCAGACATAATTGTGCTTGACCCGCCGAGAGACGGAATTAATCCAAAGGCACTTGAAAAAATCATAAATTACGGAGTTGATCACATAGTATACATTTCCTGCAAGCCGACGTCGCTTGCAAGAGATTTGGTTATGCTTCAGGAACGTGGTTATAGAGTGGAAAAAAGCTGCTGCGTAGATATGTTTCCGGGGACGGTGCATGTGGAGACCGTCGTCCTCTTGGGCAACCAAAAGACAAAGCCTGATTCACACATTAAACTTAGTGTTGATATGGACGAGTTCAACAAAGTTAAAAATGGTGAAAAATAGAATATAAGACACTGAACTTAAAAGAGAACTGTTAATACGATGCAAATCGTGTTAGCAGTTCTTTTTTCATTTAAGCGTGATTGACAATAAAATCACTTACATTTTACAACGTGACTATGGCATTAAAATCAGTGTCGGCAGAGTGTACCGCCTGATGAAATCACTTCAACTTCCCAAAATGTCCACTGTTAAACCGGTTTACCATAAAAAATACAACGATAATGGGGAATGTACGGATTATCTTAAGCAAAACTTTAACCAGAAAGCTCCAAATCTGGTCTGGGTAAGTGATTTTACATATATCAAAGCAGGAAATAAATGGTATTACCTGTGCATTATTATGGATTTGTTCTCTCGTAAAATCATTGCATGGAACATATCAGGAAAACCTGATGCAGACTTAATTATAACAACCTTCAGGAAAGCTTATCAAAAACGCAATGCACCTTACGGGCTTATATTTCACTCAGACAGGGGATCACAGTATACTGCCTTTGCCTTCCGGCAGTTATTGGATTCCCTGCATGTGGTGCAATCTTTTTCCAAAAAAGGCTATCCGTTTGACAACGCTGTCTGTGAATGCTTTTTCAAATATCTCAAAAAGGAAGAAACGAACCGCAGAACATATCATACCTTACAGGAATTACAGAATTCTGTCTTTGAATACATAGAAGGATTCTATAACTCAAGAAGACCACATAGTTCACTGGGGCTGCTTACACCAAATGAAGCGGAAAAGTTATACCAAGAGCAGCACTAAGCTGCTGCTCTCAGAAAATTATTATACAAATTTGTGTCTACTATATTGACTATAATCCATACTGGTCTGCTGTGGGATAAGCATACAAAAGTTGGAGGGATAAGACATTGAGAGAAAATTGAGTATGAATTGAGAAAAATGTTTTGAAAATAGGAATACAAGAAGAATAAGATGTTTCAATAATGAAGGAGATCATAGTATTGGGATTCTTCAGTTTTTTATTTGCATTTTACAAGAATAAAGAGTATTCTTGTTTGTTAAGAAATGTGATGAAAGGAGTATGAGTGATCCTATGGTGAATATACATTTCCTTACGATCTTACGGGAAGATGAATTTCGTGAGTTGAAGAAAGATTTTCCGCATGATAACGAATTATTACACAGTATCAGATCAATCCGATACTGTAAAGCAGAAGTGTTTCGGGATTGTATTCTGGGAACCTTGCGAGTACCGGAAAAAAATGAAATACGTACACCGCATGTTGTTTTTGGATTTTACCTGACAGATAAAGAACTTTTTTTAATTGAGGACAGTGGGGAACTGAAACACTGGATAGAGAAAAAGGAAGAACAGTTTCAGGAGCTGAAATCGCCGGATCAGTTTCTTCTTAAGATGATGGAACTGATGATTGAAAATGATCTTCTATATTTGTTACATTTGGAAAAAGAAATTGAAAAGATGGAAGATCAGCTTATAAAAGGTGTTCCGGATAATTTCTTTTCGGTTCTTACAAAGTATCGACAGAAACTATCTGAGCTGGATGCATATTATGAACAGCTGGCTATGATTGGTGATCTATTACAGTCTCAAGATGGACTGACTATTATCCATAATACAGAATCGTGGAATCGTTATGCACTCAGGACAGAACGACTGCATAACCATGTGCATTTGCTTAGAGAAAATATACTGCAGTTACGTGAACTGTATCAATCTCAGCAGGATGCACAACAGAATAAAATTATGTGTATATTGACAGTTGTGACAACCTTATTCCTGCCACTTACACTTTTGACCGGCTGGTATGGGATGAATTTTGTAAATATGCCTGAGCTGCAGTGGAAATACGGATATGTTGCAGTGATTGCAATTGCAGTAATAACAATTATTCTGGAACTCATTTATTTTAAAAAGAAAAAATTGTTGTAGGATAAGATTATCCGTAGAGAGTAAAAGATTTTTTTCAGAATTAGGTATTCATTAAAAAAGGCTACACACAATTTTGTATGCAGCCGAATCTATATGAAGAGGTGCCTTTTTTCCTCCTTGGCAAATGTTAGTTTTTGTTATATTTTTACAACCAGAAACGGTTGGAAAAGCATCCACGCATAACGGATACAATACCCTGAAGGATCAGGAAAAATCCAATTACCCAGGCCATAGCTGCAATACTTGCAAATGGATGTGTGAATGACAGAAAACCAATCACAGTCAGCAGGATTCCAAATACCGTAAACCAGCCCCAGCCTCTTATTCCCAGTTTTTGAAGGTCAAAGGAATTAACAAGTTTTGTGATACCTGAAAAAATCAGCCACATTCCCAAAATAAAGGAGATTGTCATTGCTGTAAACCATCCATTACCCAAAATGAATAAAGACATCAGTACAGTCAGAATGCCGTCAGCAAGAAACCAGCCAGATCCTGCCATATAATCATGACCGGCTGCAAATATCACAATATCTATAATGCCGGAAAACATCATGGCAACTCCAAAGATAATGGGAAGACCATAAAGAATTTCTCCGGGATTCCTCAAACATCCGATCCCGGTTATAATCAGAAAGATTCCGGCTAAAATCCATAATACTCTTGATGTCGTTTTACTCATATCAAAAACCTCTTTCCCAATTGTGTTTAGCTTTTAAAACAGGCAGGGGTTTTATTCCCTGCCCGCTTGAGATTAACCTTCGATGGCAATATAATGGGAGTTGTTTTCTACTGCCTTTTGCTCTTTTGGAACAGTAAAGGAAAGAATACCATTTTCAAATTTCGGATGGATGTCTTCTCTCTGAACATTATTTCCTACATAAAAGCTCCTGCTTACATTTCCGGCATAACGCTCTCGGCGGATATATTTTCCTTCCTTATCCTTTTCATCTTTATCAAGACCTTTTGCGGCACTTACAGTTACATAACCGTTTTCAAGCTGGATCTGAATCTCATCTTTCTTAAATCCCGGAAGATCAATGGCCACTTCGTAAGTGTTGTCTTTTTCCTTTACATCGGTCTTCATGATATGGGGAGCATGTTTCCCATACAATTTTTTATCGATGTCCGGAAAAGCAAAATCATCCATAAAATCATCAAATAAACTTTCTCCAAAAATACTAGGCATTAACATAAGTCATATCTCCTTTCATGACATAAACTAAAGTTTGCACTATCGGAGAAACCCGAAGTGTTGATTTATGAATATCAGGAAGAGAAATCATTTCCTCTTCCTTTGTTCTATATGTAATATAACACATGAATTAGCACTCGTCAATAGAGAGTGCTAATAATTTTGTGAAGATTTTGTGAACTTCTGTGAACCTGAATGCCACGTTTCATGGGATTGAAAAACAGCCTGTGTGTACTATACTTAATAGGAAAAATACGATAATAAAGAGGCGATTGTAATGAGTAAAACAAAAGAAGTACTGTTGAGTCTGTTAAAACTGGCGGCAATTGTCTTTGTAGCTACCATACTTGGAAAGATATTTACAGGACTGGGATTTCCAGAGACTAACATTGTAGTGATGTATCTTTTGGCTGTTCTTTTGGTTGCAAGATTTACATCAGGATATCAGTATGGGATTTTATCAGCGGTAGTTTCCTTACTATGTTATAATTATTTTTTTACAGAACCCTATCATACGCTTGCTGTAAATGATCCGGAGTATCTGGTTACTTTTTCAATCATGCTGACAACTTCCATTCTTACGAGTGCCCTGACAACAAAAGAAAAACTTTTAACGAAAGAAGCAAATGAAAGAGGAAAAGAAAGCCAGATTTTATATATGCTCTCCAGTAAACTGTCGGATGCTTCAGATATAGAAGCAGTTCTGAAAATCGCTGCAGAAAGTATCAGCCATCTTCTTCAGATAAATGTTGGATGTATTTATATTGGAAGACAGTCTGCACCGATCTACATTCAGCAGTCAGGAAAAGAACAGATTCACAGAGGATTGCCGGATGTAGAAGAGATTCGGAAGAAATATACAGATCTTCGGACAGAATATCTGGAAGAAGAGGACACTTATGGATATCCGGTTAATGGGAGGGAACACTTGCTTGCAGTGGTAAAAATTGATAAAACTGTGAATGCGGAACAGCTGCAGGAAAAGAAAAAGCTGTTGCATTCTATCATAGAAAATGTCTCCATGGCGATGGAACGTATTGAAGTAACGGTAGAAAGAGTGCGTGACAGAGAAAATATGGAACGGGAAAGAGAACGGGCGAATCTTCTGCGTGCGATTTCCCATGATCTTCGGACGCCGTTATCAGGCATTATGGGAACTTCGGAAATGCTAATGGATATGACAGACAAAGAAGACAGACGTCAGGAACTGCTTCAAGGTATTTATCAGGATGCCGACTGGCTGAAATCTTTAGTAGAAAATATCTTAAGTCTGACCAGACTGCAGGATGGTAAAATTGTGATATAGATATTTATATTATACCTGACAATAAGATGGAGAAAGAAAAACAGAAGCTTCGAAGAAGTGTGGAGCATACGATGACAATCAAAAATATGCTGAGTGCTTTGGTATGTCTGCTTTTGTCAACAGTAATAGGTTTTGTTTTTTATGAAATGAAATTTAGCGATACCAATATCATAACAGTATATATTTTGGGAGTTATGGTTACTGCGATTATTACATCAAGTCGGACGATTTCTTTCCTGCAGTCTGCAGCGAGTGTAGTGGTATTCAACTATTTTTTTACAGACCCAAGGTTTTCTCTGGATACTTATGATCCGGGTTATCCGGTTACTTTTGTGATTTCCTTTATTGCAGCTCTCATCACAAGCAATATTGCATTAAAAATGAAAACACAGGCAAGAGAACTGGCAAAACTTGCATATCGTACAAAGATCATTTTGGATACCAACCAGCTTTTGCAAAATGGAAAAACAGTAGAAGAAATAGGAAATACAATGGCAGCTCAGTTGGGAAAAGTGCTGAGTCACACCGTGGTATATTATGGACTGGAAGGGGAACATCTTGGTTCTCCTGTGATATATAATGCTAACGGTGAGAAGGATGAATCTCATCGAAGCAGCTTGATTACCGAAAACGAACATGCAGTAGCTGAATGGGTATTTAAGAACAATAAACGGGCAGGAGCAACTACAGGAACATTAAGTGAAGCTGCATGTTATTATCTTGCAGTCAGAAGCCTTGATGCGGTGTATGGTGTTGTTGGGATTGAAATAGGGGATGGAGAGATACTGAGTGCTTATGAGAGCAATATGTTAATGGCTATCCTTTCCGAGTCGGCGACTGTTATGGAACGGGAAGTTTTAAGGACTAGGGAAGAGGCTGCAACGGAAAAGGCTAACAGCGAAAAGTTAAGGGCAAATCTTCTGCGGTCCATTTCCCATGACCTTCGAACTCCGCTTACCAGTATTTGTGGAAATGCGGATATGCTTCTTCAGGGAAAGTTAAATGAGGACAAAAAAGAAAAAGTGTATTCTTATATATATGATGACTCGTTCTGGCTGCTGAATCTGGTAGAAAATCTTTTATCTGTTACAAGAATTGAAGACGGTGGAATGAAGATAAAAAAACAGGCAGATATGTTGGAAGATCTGATAGAAGAAGCGTTGAAACATATCAGCCGGAAAAGCAGGGAATTTTCGATACGGGTCAGTATGGAAGATGAAATGCAGCTTGTTAATGTGGACTCACGACTGATTCTTCAGGTAATTATTAATATTGTAGATAATGCGGTGAAGTATACGCCTCCAGGCGGAGAGATTGTGATATCTACAAAGAAAGAAAAAAGTTTTGTACATGTGCAGATTGCAGATAATGGAAAGGGAATTCCGGATGAAGATAAACCGCATATTTTTGAAATGTTTTATACGGCAAATAATGAAATAACGGATTCGAAACGGAGTTTGGGTCTTGGGCTTGCTCTTTGTAAATCAATTATCAATGCACATGGTGGGAAAATAATGGTTTATGATAATGAACCGAAAGGTGCCATTTTTGATTTTACGGTGCCTGCTGAGGAGGTAGAGATTCATGAATAATTCAAATATATTAGTGGTAGAAGATGATGCTGCCATTCGCAGTCTTATCACAACCGCCCTTGAGACAGAAAACTATAAATATCATGTGGCAAAAAATGGGAGTCAGGCGATTATGGAAGCTGCAACACAGGCACCGGAACTGATCCTGTTGGATCTGGGACTTCCTGATATAGATGGGGTTGATGTAATAAGAAAAATACGTACCTGGTCAACTGTTCCAATTACTGTGATAAGTGCCAGAAGTGAAGATAAAGATAAGATTGATGCCTTGGATGCCGGTGCTGATGATTATATTACCAAGCCATTTTCAACAGCGGAACTTCTTGCAAGAATCAGAGGAAACTATAGGAGAATTCAGTACATACAAAATAATCAGCAGGGGGGAGATCCTGCCTTTCATAATGGTAGCTTGACCATTGATTATCAAATGCAGACAGTATATGTGAAAGAGGAAGAGATTCATGTGACTCCAATTGAATATAAAATCTTATGCCTGTTGGCGAAAAATCTTGGAAGAGTTCTGACCCATACCCACATCACGAAGGAAATATGGGGAAGTTCTTTGGAAGGAGACATTGCTTCACTCAGGGTTCATGTGGCAACAGTAAGAAAGAAAATAGAAAAGAAAGATAGCTCTAATAAATGTATACAAACACATGTGGGAATTGGGTATTGTATGGTTAAACAGGATTAAAGAACTATTTGATGAAAGAATTATAGCTGATTACTAAGCATGTCGAAAGTACGAAATGTAATTGTTAGATAAATGAGTATGATAACACAGGGGCTTTCTCCCAAAATTGGGAAAAAGTCTTGGCAAAAATAACGGCGGGCAACCATGTCCGCCGTAAAATTATGCCTGTTTATTGTTTGAGGTCAAGATGCCTTTTGCTAGAGCAATGCCGACCTGTGGATACAATTGCTGAATTTCCAGATATTTTGCTTCAATCAGTTCTGGTTCATCTGCCCAGACATCCTCATAGATTTTCATGGCTTTTTTGAAATGGCTTTTTGCCTGTGAGAGATTTGCTGTAATCAGACTGATATTTCCCATGGATTCCTGCACCTGTGCATAATCCAGACAGTGATCTGAATTATAGTGTTTGATAATCTGTGCCAGTTTCTGGAGAGCCGACATTGCCCGCTCCGGTTCCTGCATTTCTGTCAATAAGGCGGCGTAATTGTTGATCTGCGGGATACTGTCATTGGTATTGTTAATCACGGTGATAAAATGTACAAAAATCACGTTAAAAAAATGTACAACCAA
>USBB01000039.1 GCA_900552795.1 uncultured Eubacterium sp. | reverse complement strand
ATAGAAAATATTCAGAAAAGACTTGATAGCGTAGAAAACAATATAGAAAATATTCAGAAAAGACTTGATAGCGTAGAAAACAATATAGAAAATATTCAGAAAAGACTTGATAGCGTAGAAAACAATATAGAAAATATTCGGAAAAGGCTTGATAATGTAGAAAATAATATCGAAAGTATGCAGAAAAGACTTGATAGCGTAGAAAGTAATATTGAAAGCATACAGAAAAGACTTGATGGTGTAGAAAATAATATCGAAAGTATGCAGAAAAGACTTGATAGCATGGAAGATAATATCGAAAGCATGCAGAAAAAAATTGATAGCATGGAAGATAATATCGAATGCGTGCAGAAAAAAATTGATAACATGGAATGTGACATTAAAAATATTAAAATAACTGTAGAAGATGAAATAAGGCAGAATATTAAGCGGGTAGCTGAGGGTCATCTTGATTTATCGAGAAATTTACATAGAGCTGTAAAATCAAATAATGAAGTTGAAATGTTGGCAGTAAAGGTGACTGTTTTAGAGTCTGAGGTAAGAAAGTTAAAGGAAAAAATATCATAATATTTCTGTGTGGTTTAAAGTTTGAAAGTCTGTTGTAATTTGAATAAAGTTGCGCAGGCTTTTTTATGTAATAGATTGTGTGTTAGGATATATCAAAAATTGAAAAAGAAAATTGCTTGTGGTAGAATAATTGCAAAGATTGAAGAAAATATCCAGCAGAAAAGTTTCTCGGAAAGGAAGTTATTATGGTTGGAAGAGTAATATGTTTTGTTAGTTGTCTGATGTGCGCAGTTCCTTTTTTAATTATTTCTAAGTACGATAAGGACAGTGAAGAGCCAGTCAATTTTTGGTCAGGAGATACAACGTTAAAATCAAAAGTGAAGAATATACATGAATATAATAAAGAAATGGCTTTATTATATAAAAGATGTGCGATAGCATTTTTAATTACAGGAATAACTGGGCTTGTTATACCGGTAATTGGATGTATTATGATTGTTTTTGACTGTTCATTGGGGATTTATGTTGTATGGAGAAAATATAAAAAGATTTTAAAAACTTATTCATAACAGAATATGTTGCATAGAACTGTGCGGTGCCTTTGGAGAAAACGGAGCAAGAGCAGTTATTGAAGCAACAGAAAATAAGTTGCCAATCGGTTATGTTACACATTTACCGGAACAGTTTTATTATACAGGGAGGTATACATATGAGAGAGGAAGAGTTTTCGGATTATGTTGTGGACGGATATTATTTCAGAACAAAGGAAACTGCTTTGGAGGCCCAAAATGAGCTTAATGCAATAAAATATGTTTCTATGAAAACTGATTTAAAAGATCCTAAGCAGGTATATCTTTTATATAATAAGCTTTTGGAAAAGGAATTGTTTAAAACGATAGTAGGGATAGGATATCTTAAAAAGCTTCAGGATTTTCTTTATGTTTCGGATGAGATACCTAATGATAAAATACAGCCGATTTCAGTTGACTATGAATTGCAGGAGCTTCTAAAGGGACGACGCGAAATAACAAGAAATAAGAGTGTTATAAATAAGTTAAAAAAAGAAAAAAAGAAATATAATGATATGTTCATAAAGGCTATTATAGTAAATGTTGTGCTTGTGGCTGTTATAGCTTTTATGATAATCATAACGCTGACTTCCAAAAATCCTAATATAATAGATTATGAAAATAAGCTCCAAAATAAATATTCCACATGGCAGGAAGAGCTTGAATCACAGGAAGAATCCATAAAAGAAAGAGAAGAAGAACTTTATAAGAAATAGTGAGTGTGTTTCACATTTTAAACATAAGTTGAGTGTATTATACTGGTAAATAAAATAGTTAAAGCAAATAGTTTGCATGGCAACAGAGAAATCGCCTATGCGAATTTCTCTGCGCATCTTCGCAACAAAGTTGCTCGGGAATGGAGATTATTATGGATAAAATTAAGATTTTGGTGGTTGATGATGAAAGCAGAATGAGAAAGCTTGTGCATGATTTTTTATCAAGAAGTAATTATGAGGTTATAGAGGCGGCTGACGGTGAGGAGGCTATTGATATTTTTTATGAAGATAAGGATATTTCATTGATTATTCTTGATGTTATGATGCCTAAAATGGACGGTTGGGAAGTTTGCAGGCAGATAAGAAAGGATTCAAATGTGCCGATTATTATGCTTACTGCAAAGGGAGAAGAAAAAGACGAGCTGCAGGGATTTTCATGCGGTGCCGATGAATATATATCGAAGCCTTTCAGCCCTAAAATACTGACTGCCAGAGTTGATGCACTTATCAGAAGAAGTTATGCGGTAGGAAGCGAAACAGTTGAGATAGGTGGCATACTTATAGATAAAGCAGCTCATATTGTTAAGGTTGACGGAGAAGAGATAGATTTAAGCTATAAGGAATTTGAATTATTATCTTATTTTATTGAAAATAAAGGGCTTGCATTGTCGCGTGAAAAGATTCTTAATAATGTGTGGAATTATGATTATTTCGGTGATGCAAGAACGATAGATACGCACGTTAAGAAGCTTAGAAAAAAGATGGGCGATAAAGGTGATTACATTAAGACTATTTGGGGAATGGGCTATAAGTTTGAGGTATAATAAATGGGAAGACATTCTATTCGTTTTAAGATAACATTGCTTCTGACTGTTGCTATTGCGGCATTGATGGTTATATTACTTGTTGCAAATAATACGCTTGCGGAAAGCTTTTATTTTAATGACAAAAAAAATGCAATGCTTAATGTTTATAATCAGATAGACAAGACAATGGTTTCATACAGCAATGGTAATATTGCTGATAGCGAAATGAAAAATGAGATAGATCAAATGTTGAGCAGTGAAAGTATTTCTGTAGTAGTGGTAAACAGTGACTGGACAGTATCTTATTCAAATATTAGCAGGGTAAATGAAATGGTAGACAGACTCGCAATGAGTATGTTTAATAAAGATATTTTTGATAAAATAATTCAGGAGCAGGATTCCGGTGAAGGCAAACATGATAAAGATGGCGGCTCTATTAATATCAGTATAGGAGGTTTTGAAGAGGAACGCGATATTCTTGAAGAAAATGATAAATATATGCTTCAAAAAGTTTATGACGAAAGACTTGGCGGTGATTATTACGAGATGTGGGGGGCACTTGGCAATGGTTCTTTTGTAATGATGCGGATGGGGGTTCAAGGCATCCGTGACAATGTTGCAATATCAAATAAATTTATAACATATATAGGATTTGGTGTGCTGGCGATAGGTATTATTGCGGCATATTCATTTTCAAGATATTTTACAAAGCCTATCAAGCAGCTTTCCGATATTGCCGAAAGAATGGCTAATATGGATTTTGATGTGAAATACGAGGGCAATGACAAGAGTGAGATAGGAGTGCTCGGAGTCAGTATGAATAACATGTCCCAAAAACTTGAAGAAAATATTTCACAGTTAAAAATAGCAAATCTTGAACTGCAGAGGGACATAGATAAAAAAGAGAAGCTTGAACAGATGCGCTCGGATTTTTTGTCAAATGTGTCACATGAATTAAAAACGCCAATTGCATTGATACAAGGATATGCAGAAGGGCTTAAAGAAGGTGTGACTGAGGATGTGGAAAGCACTGAATTTTATTGTGATGTTATAATAGATGAAGCTTTAAAAATGAATACAATGGTAAAAAAGCTCCTTACGCTAAATCAGATTGAATTTGGTAATGAAGAACTCGTAATGGAGCGGTTTGATGTTGTAGAGCTTATAAGGTCAATTATGGCTGCAAATGAATTGCGCGCGTCACAAAAGAACATAACTATGGAATTTAAGCCTGAAAATGATGTTATGGATGTATGGGGCGATGAGTATAAGATAGAAGAGGTTGTAACAAATTATATTACAAACGCAATTAATCATTGTGAATATGATTTAAAAATAATTGTAAAGGCCGAAACTTTAAACGATATTGTAAGAGTTTCTGTATACAATAGCGGAAAGCATATTCCAAAGGAAGATATAGATAATATATGGATTAAGTTCTATAAGGTGGATAAAGCAA
Organism: uncultured Eubacterium sp.; assembly: GCA_900552795.1. Lineage (GTDB taxonomy): Bacteria > Bacillota > Clostridia > Lachnospirales > Lachnospiraceae > Lachnospira. The sequence continues at coordinate 17,931 of USBB01000039.1, read as the reverse complement.
GAACGAGAGAATATGGCGGCAACGGAATAGGTCTTTCCATTGTAAAAGCTATAATGGATTCATATGGTAAAGAGTGCGGAGTAAAAAATGTTGATGGTGGAGTTGAGTTCTGGTTTGACCTTGACGCAAAGGTATGATAAAGTAATGTTATAGGTTATTAAAGTAAAATTTTGGAGGCGGATATGAAAAAAATAGCTGCTTTGATTTTGATTTTAGTTTGCGTATTTTCATTGGCAGGCTGTTCAAAAAATGTCAGGTTAAGTGAAGAACAAAGTGATTTGGTGGCAGAGTATATTGCGGGAGAACTTCTTAAATATTCTCATGATAATAAATGGAACTATCATAAGCTTGGACAGGATGTGAATACATCTGTGGTATCTCCGACAAAGCCCGTACAGAACGGACAGCAGCAGAGCGGTACTACAGATGATGCTTCAGGAAATAACAGTTCGGATATTTTGCCAACAGCTGCGGCAGCGGACGGTGATGTTATGGAAAATATGGCAGATGCGTTAGGACTTGGCGGTGCAAGTATAAGCTATGACAGTTATACAACAGGCAGTGTGTATCCTGAGGATGAATTTGCACTTGGCGTAAAGGCAAATGAGGGATATGAGCTTTATGTATTTAATTTTAAGATTTCAAATAATACATCAGACACTCTTACAGCCAATACATATTCAAAGGGCGTTACATTAAAGCTTGATGTGGGAGGAAAAAGTATTTCTCAGTCAGCCACTATTCTTAAAAATGATTTGATAATACTTAAGGATGCAGCAATTGAAGCTGGACAAACCTATGATGCAGTAGTTGTATTTCAGGTTCCTAAAGATTTGGATGCAGAATCAGGCTTAAGTCTTTCAGTGTATTCAAACGGTAAAGCATTAGGAAAGGTGCCGGGATTATAATCCCAGCACCTTTTTTTGTGTATATTCTAAAGCCTCATCATCTGTAAGCTGATGTATGTAATAAGGGCGTTTCTCAGGAACGTATCCTTCGCCAAAGCACTTATATTCAGCATAGCAGCTTGTTTCGTGAGATTCGGCTTTGTTCCAGTCGCTGTAGCCTTCCTCCGTAATTTGAGACGACATTTCGCAGTTTAAGAATACTGCTTTTGCATAAATTCTCCATGGTCTGCTTAACATAACGGTTCTGTCAGGACAGTTTCCGGTAAATTTGCAGCTTTCAAATACATATCCATATTTTTGATTTTCATATGTGGAAGGTGCGGTATAGTAGCTGTTTATTTTTTCATTTCTGTTAAGTGCATATAGTTCACAATTTTTGAAATAAGCAGTTGCACTTCCGAATATGAAATCAACTTCTCCGCATATATAGCAGTCCTCATAAAGCTGTCTGCCTGGTATCCTTGGTGCAAATTCAGTAGGACCGACAAAGCCGCCGGGCTGTTTTTCTTTTAATGGAAGCGGTCCGGTAAATAATGTGTCTTGATGTCCAAGCATGCGGCAGTTTTTAAAAGTTATCCTATCACCTTCTGCATAAACTGCTATGGCCTGTCCAACCTGTTTGCCAAAACCTGCTGAATTTTCGAATGTGATATTAAAAGCATTGAAATTGTCAGCATGAACAAAAAAGGTATATGAGCGGAAAGTACCGCGTTTGCTACCGTCTTCCATATCCATAAATGCGTTATAATTATTACTTATTATAGTTTTATCAGCTGACTCTCCTATTAAGGTTATATTATCTTTTGTGATTTCAACACGTTCTTTATAGAAACCGTTTTTGATAAAAATTGTTTCTGATTGAGAACGTATGCTGTTAATTGCTTCCTGTACAGATGAAAAATCGCCGGAATCATCTTTTGCTACTGTAATCATATGACTCTCCAATCTACTTAAATTTTTAAAATGACTTCAATTATTTTATCACATATTTATTTGTATGGCTATACAAGCTTTATTTATGTTAAAGACTTTATTTTATCAAAGGCTTGTCTTTTAAACAAAATCGGCGTATACTTTTCATGTTATTTTATATGTGAGGATGAAGAAAATGCTGACTTTTAAGGAAGACGTTAAGAGTATAGATACGTATTTATGGTTAAGAAAACAGGTCGGTTGGATAGAACTTAAAGAAGAGCAGGCTCAGATGGCGCTTGACAATAGTCTTAAAATTATAACTGTTTTTGATGATGATAAGCCGATAGGTATGGGAAGGATTGTAGGAGACGGTGCTGTCATATGTTACGTTCAGGATTTGATTATCATACCTGAATATCAGGGAAAGCATATAGGTGGAATGCTTATAGACAGGCTTATTGCTTATGTTAAAAGCTTAACAATGCCTGCCAGCCGAATGATGCTTTGTCTTATGTGTGCTAAGGGGCGTGAGGAGTTTTATAAAAAGCATGGATTTGCGGCAAGACCAACACCGCAGCTTGGTCCGGGAATGATTCAATATATAAAAGGAGATTAGTTATGAAGAAAAGAAAAATTACAATTTACCAGCTTTGTGTTATTGCAATGATGACAGCATTACTTTGTGTACTTGCACCTATGTCAGTTCCGATAGGTCCTGTTCCTATAACGTTGGCAACCATGGTTATTTACTTTATGGTCTATGTTTTAGGACCTTGGATGGGTACATGCAGTGTTTGCTTGTATATATTTCTTGGGGCAATAGGTTTGCCTGTGTTTTCGGGATTTGTAGGGGGACTTGGCAAACTGGCAGGTCCTACGGGTGGTTACATTGCAGGATATATATTGATGGCGTTTGTTGGCGGAATTATAATAAAGAAAGCTAAATATAATATGTGGGCCGCAATGCTTTCGTGGGTTATTGGAACAGCTGTTTTATATACATTTGGAACAGCATGGTTTATGTATTTAACATCATCTGCATTGCCGCATGCTATGGCTCTTTGTGTATTTCCGTTTATTCCAGGTGATATAGTTAAGATTATTGCAGGTACATTTCTTGGTAAGACTGTAAGAACAGCTCTTTTAAAGACAAATGTGATGAAGCAGATTAGTGCTTAAAAATTTCTTTGAAAATACTTACTGACGAAAAGAAAATTATATTAAAACAGAAATCCCTGAAAGAAACATGATTAATATGATGAAAATTCATATTATCTTGTTGTCATTCAGGGATTTTTGATATGTTAATCTTATTAATTAAAATTTATTAAATTATGCAAGAAGGCTTTTTACGTATTCAGCCATTTCATCGCATTTGCAGTTTGCAAAGAATAATTCTTTGAACTTTTCGCCTGCAACAGCACCTTTAACTAAATCCTGATCAAGATTCTTTAAAATATCGATAAGGCTGTCTTTGAATGCCACCTTTCTTACTTCATCAAGGATTTTTTTGTTTCTCTGCTCAGGAACAACTCTTTCCTTTGGATATCCGCCGCCTGGTTCACCCTCGAAAAGCTTTTCAAATATGTATGTAAGATTTAACTCTGCACCCCAGCCAAATCCCTTAGCAAATGGAAGAGAGATAGCGTTTCCGTCGTTAATCTGCATAAACATATATGCGTCAGATGGGTCAACAACGTGTCCGCAAATTACGCCAGGGAAAGAATTTAATGCAAGCATTGCACCTTCACCTGTACCACAGCCTGTTACGATAAAGTCAGCAGCACCGCTGTTTAAAAGAATGGCAGCTAAAATACCATTCTGTACATATGTAAGCTGTGCAGTATCCTCGGCAGAGTACATACCATAATTGTCAACTTCAAAGCCTTTGCTGTCAGCAACTTTTTTAAGAGTTGTGTAAATCATTTCGTTTTTTGCAGCCTGGCTGTTTTCATTAATTAATGCGATTCTCATTATAAAAACCTCAACTTTCTTAATAATTTGCGTGCAAAAATTGTGTTTGCACATTTAAATTAACTATAAGCAAAATAGTGCGTTTTGTCAATGGTACAGGCTAATTCCCTGAAGCTTGAAAAAGAAGCTTTAAAGTGGTAAAATCAAACATCGAAATATTATTTATTGTTATTATAAATGATTAAAAAATATATATCGGAGGAACATATGGCTGATAATAAAGATACACAGATTATATTTATGGAGGCTCTTGAAAGTCTTAAAGAGTATGCAAAGGTAAACGGTAATGTTGTTACAAGGCAGGACGTTGAAAGTTATTTTAAGGATTTATCGTTAAATGAATCAAAATATCAGATGGTGGTGGGTTATCTTTTGGCTAATTCAATTATGGTGAAAGGTGAAGATGCTTTTGATAATGCATTTCTTTCAATGTTGGAAGAGAACAGCAGCCAAAAGGACGAAGAAGAGCCTGCTGTTATGATGAGTGAAGAAGATTATCTTAAGGATGAAAAATATATTGAAATGTATCTTAAAGATCTGGAGGACATAGAGGAGCTTTCTGATACGACAAGAGCATTTCTTTTAATGAATATTGTTGAGGACAATGATAAGGAATCGCTGAACATTTTATCACAGTCTTTTTTAAAGAAAATAGTTGAGTGGGTTGAACCATTCAGAAGAAAAGGTGTTCTTTCAAGTGATTTAATACAGGAAGCTAACCTTGCAATGATGGCATATGTCGGTGAAAAACATTTCCTTAATAATTTGGTGTGGAAAGATAAGATAAAAGAGGGCGGCACACAGGATCTTTTAAATGTTTTGGGAGAAATTGAAAAAGAGGTTAAAGAGCAGATAGAGGGAAGCCTTAATATGCTTATAGACGAGCAGAAGGAATCAGACAAAGTCGCAGGCAAGGTTTTGGGGAAAGTTAATCTTGTAAATGACTGGGCAAAGCGTCTTAAAGAGGAACTTGGAAGAAAGCCGAATGTGGACGAGCTTGCCGAAAAAATGGGAATTTCAAAAGAGAATGTGCTTGAGGCGATACAGTTGTCTGCAAAAAATATTGAGGATATAGATATGTAAAAAATAATTGTTTTCCAAATATTTGATGTTGTGAATAATTTATTAAAATTCGCATAACATATTGTGTGGGAAGAAAAAACGTTGTATAATAGCGATAAGTTAGAAAACTTAATAAGGTTTATAATTCCTGGGGTGTTCGCCAGCCTGCATATTTTGATCCTACATTATTCGATCGGGATTCCTATATCTTTATACTGATGTCAGGCCTCCTTAGTCAGTGGAAGGCAGATGTATATTTGCGGTTACCCACCTAGCTTTGCTAGGAGTCGAAAAAAGCAGGTAACGGCACTTTGGGAATAAATTTATGAAAAGGTCACATGATTAATTAATTGATTTTTGTCAGAACGACAAAGCTTGATTATTTACTCATGTGACTTTTTTGATGCAATTATTGTTTTGCAAACTTCTAAAACGTTGAGATTGTGTCTTAAGTGCATTTAAATAAAGCATAAGGCAGTTCTAATTTGAACATGCTTTGAATACAATATTTTTGGTAAATGCAGTTGAATTTGCCAAAATATATGCAATAAACGGAAAGGCGTGTGCAGAATGGCTTATAATATAAAGTGTTTTATAAAGAAACATAAAAAAAGAGTGATAATTTTTGTAGCGTTTGTATTGTTTATAGGTATTTTGGCTTTTGCAGCAGGAAGCTGCAATTTGAAAAATAAGAATATAACAATGGCAGATATATGTAAGGCAGTCGCATATGCGGGAGGGTATGAGGAAAAAACAGATGACGGACAATACTGGTACAGCGCGTATGTTGATTTCTGCAGTCAGCAGGGGATTTTTGAAAAAATAAAACCGAATGAAGCATTTACGGGGCAAAGAGCGCGTGAGCTTATAAAATATATAGAGGAAAAGAACGGTGTCACGATAGATGAAGAAACTAAAAAAAAGGCAGAACTTAAGGTCGGAAGTTATACGTCTAAAGAATTTGCAGCTTTTTTTATAGCAATAAAGGACTATTTTGCTTCGGGAAGCAGCATTAATTCAATAAAATTGTCTGTGGCAGCTGTTCCTGATAATACAAATGAATTAGAAAATTGGACAGTCTGTACGGATAAAGGAAATTATACTTTTAAGGGACTTCGCCTTTCGGGGAAATTGGACCATATGCTTGAGGTTATAACATTTAATAACGAGATTTTAATGGTTGTTGATGATATTTCTAAAGATATTACATATAAAAATGTGTGGATAAATAAATATGAACAAAATATTTTGTATCTTAATATATATGGTGTGCCTCGTACGTTTAAAGTCGGAGGTGTTTCAGAGCAGGTGGGAAGCATACTTGCAGATATAACTCTTAATAATGGAAAAATAACTAATATAGATACGAAAAGTGATGTCATATCAGGAAAAGTACTTTCAGCAGGCGATGGATATGTTGAAGTTTCAGGATATGGCAGGGTGCCTGTCGATGAGGATTTTGTTATGTATAATGTGGCTGACAATACAGCGGACAGAAATTATGAGGATATAATAATCGGTTATGATTTACAGGATTTTATTGTGGCGGCAGGTAAGATATGCGGTGCGATTGTGTCAGAGGGACTGACTGTGGGAAATATTCGTGTACTTATTAAGACTACAGGTTTTACTGATATTTTTCACGAAAATGTGTCGATAACGTGCGATACTTCTTATACCATATCAAGCGATGATGAAAGTGTGAGCTATGAGGCTGGAGAAAAGGCAGAGTTTAACAGAAATGACGAAAGACTGTCAAGAGGCAGACTGATTGTAGAGCCGGATATTGAAAATGCTGAAATAAAACTGGAGAGCATAAAAAGAAGTCAGGGGAATCCTTCATATGAGGGGGCGATAGAGCTGTCTTTGCAGGATGGAGGTATTGTTATTATAAATGAAGTTGATTTAGAAAAATATCTTGAGAGAGTTGTTCCGAGTGAGATGCCGGTAAGCTTTGGCGTTGAGGCACTAAAGGTTCAGGCTGTATGTGCAAGAAGCTACGCCTACAGACATCTTACAAACGTTGGCTATGGTTCATATGGAGCACATGTTGATGACAGTACAAAGTTCCAGGTGTATAACAATACAAAGGAACAACCTGCTTCAAATGAAGCCATACTTGCAACTAAGGGACAGCTTTTAAAATATAATGATGAGGTTATACAGGCGTATTATTATTCGACATCTTGCGGAATCGGTGCGGATGTATCTTTATGGGGGTCAAATCCTCAAAATTATCCATATTACATAAGTAAGGATTTAGGTGAAAATAACAGACAGAAAAACTATTCTGATGAGAATGTGTTCAGGGAATTTATAATGAGTGAGGATGAGGCTGATTATGATAGTAAATGTGATTATTACAGGTGGAAAATGAATGTGAGCGCGGTTAAGTTAAGTGAGAGTTTTAATAATAAACTTCAAAGCGGAATACTTGAAAATGCGCCTGATAATATAGGAACAATTAAAAATATCAACATCAAGAAACGTGTTTCGTGCGGTGCAGCTGTCTGTGTGGAGGTTGAGGGAAGTAACGGAAGCGTCATACTTGAAACTGAGTCGGTAATAAGAAAAATGCTTGGAGTAGCAGATGAGGTTTTAATGACAAATGGCGGCGAAACTAAAAAAGCTTCGTTGCCAAGTGCATTTATTGTTATAGATAAAAATACCATGTCAGATGGAACAGAAGGGTTTCAGATAACCGGGGGCGGATACGGGCATGGCATAGGAATGAGTCAGAATTCTGTTAATTCGATGGTTAAAAAGGGAATGGACTACAAAAGTATTTTACAGTTTTTCTACACCGGAACTACTGTTTCGTGATTTAATTTTTGCAATAAAGACATTTATCTCGGCACCGAGAAAGAGAATAATAAAACATGTATACAGCCAGATAAGTGCAAATACAAGTGTTGAAAGACTTCCGTACATATTAGAAAAATTATTCGAGTAATTCACGTACAAAGAATATATATACGAAAATGCAAACCAGCCCACAGATGAAAAAATGGCGCCTGGAAGCTCATTTAAAAAAGTGGATTTGCGGTCCGGAACATATTTATATAAAATAACAAAAATTATCAGCAGTGAAAATGGAAAGAGTAAAAGCTTATTGTTTAATATGCCGGTAAGTATTTTTGCAATTCCTGGAAGAAAAAGGCTTATAAATGAAACAAGTCTGTTTCCGAAAACAAGGAGCAGGAGTGAGGCAATGATACTGAATAAAAATATTATTGTATATACGGTTGAAAATAAACGGGAAATAAACCAGTTTCGTTTATAATGACCTTCATATATTACATTGAGTCCCTGTATTATGGCCATGAATCCTTTTCCGGCAGACCAAATCATAACGATTGTAGTGACGGAAATTATTGCTATACTACTGTTTTCGTATATATCATTTATAACAGATTCAAGAAAAGGTTCGATTTGATTTGGAGTTACGGCACTTATTATTTCAATAATAGTATCAGGTGTCAACGTGAGGTATCGTATGAGATTCATTAACAGAATAAGAAACGGAAAGAAGCTTAAAAGAATATAAAAACAAGACTGTGCGGCATAGCCTGTGATAGAGTCGCCGGACAGTTTTTTTGTGATATCCTTTACTGTTATAATAAATTTGTTCATATACTTCCTCATTTCTGTTGATGTTATTTTTAGCAATTATAATATAAAAATGCAAAAATGTGAACGAAAGTTTTTAATAAGCCTTACTTTTTATAAAATGTGGACTATTTCCTTGCATAAAATTATCATTTTGGTTACAATGTAAGTTGATTTTTAAAAAATGAGGATTTGTATGGGAATAAATGTAAAACTGCAGGCTTTTGAAGGACCGCTTGATTTGCTGCTGCATTTGATAGATAAAAACAAGGTCAACATATACGATATACCGATTGCAATGATAACGGAACAGTATATGGAATATGTTGACAATATGGACAAAGAAGATTTAAATGTCGTAAGTGAATTTCTGGTCATGGCAGCGACACTTCTTGATATCAAATCAAGAATGCTTCTCCCGAAAGAAGTTAACGATGAGGGGGAGGAAGAAGATCCAAGAGCAGAGCTCGTTGAAAAGCTTTTGGAATACAAGCTTTTTAAATATATGGCATATGAATTAAAGGATAAACAGACTGATGCAGAAAAATCTTTTTATAAAGAGCCTACAGTCCCAAAGGAAGTCGAGGCGTATAAGCCACCAATAGATTTGGAAAAGCTTGTTGGTGATACAACGCTTGCAAAGCTCAATATGATTTTTCAGGATGTAATGAAGCGAAAAGAAGACAAAGTTGACCCCGTACGAAGCAAATTTGGTAAAATTGAAAAAGAAGAGGTCAGTATGTCAGATAAGCTCGTTCAGATACGTTCATATCTAAAGACGCATGACAATTTCAGTTTCAGACATATGCTTCTTGGAAATTCTTCTAAGATGTCGGTCATAGTTTCATTTTTAGTTATACTTGAGCTTATAAAGACCGGATTTGTGAAAGTAAGTCAGGAATCAACATTTTCTGATATACAGATAGAGGTTATAAAAAATCCTGATTTAATTGAGGATTTTGAAGAATAGTGTGAAAAATTATGTTGATACGATAATTTTTCACACAGCTATTTGTTTCTGAGCAAAACAAATAGCCCTTATGGCAGAAGAGAAATCGCTTGTGCGAATTTCTCTTCGCCTCTTTGCAACAGAGTTGCTCAGAAATGGAAAGATTTAAATGCAAAAAATCATCTTGGTACAATGATTTTTTGCAGCGAAGTTGCTTAAGAAATGGAGATAAACATGAATATTGAGAGAATAGAAGCAGCTATAGAGGCAATACTATTTACAATGGGAGAATCCGTGGAAGTAGAAAAAATCGCTGCTGCCATAGAGCATGATGAGGATACAACTGTCAAGATAATACATAATATGATGGATAAGTATGAGGAGTCTGACAGAGGAATAAAAATTATCGAGCTTGAAAATGCATTTCAGATGTGCACAAAACAGGAATTTTACGAGCAGCTTATAAAAGTTGCAAGCCAGCCTAAAAAATACACATTAACAGATGTGCTTTTGGAGACACTCTCAATTGTGGCATACAAGCAGCCAATCACAAAAATGGAGATTGAAAAAATAAGGGGTGTAAGCTGCGAACATGCAATGAATAAGCTTGTTGAATATGGTTTTATAAAGGAGCTTGGAAGGCTTGATGCGCCGGGCAGACCGATGCTTTTTGGAACGACAGAACAGTTTCTGCGAAGTTTTGGTGTTCAGTCGATAGATGAGCTTCCTGTTATAAGCGACGATTTGGTTGAGAAATTTAAAGATGAGGCTGAGATGGAGATTGAAGCCGAAAACTTTGATAATGATTTGGATAAAGCTGAACAGCTTACATTAAATATTTAGAGAAAGGGTATTATTATGGAAAGACAAAATGCATGGAACAAGTATGACGAGGATACTGTAAAAAAGGTATTTGAATTTGCAAATGATTACAAGGAGTTTATTTCAAACTGCAAGACAGAGAGAGAATGTGTAAATGAATCAGTAAAAATTGCTCAGAAAGCAGGTTATACAGATTTATTTGAAGTGATAAGAAAAGGTGAAATGTTAAAGGCAGGCGATAAGGTTTATGCAGTAAACAAAAATAAAGCTATCGTTTTATTTTGTATAGGTGAGGAGCCTATAGAAGACGGACTTAATATTTTGGGGGCGCATATAGATTCGCCAAGACTTGATATTAAGCAGAATCCTTTATATGAAGATACAGGTCTAGTGCTTCTGGATACACATTATTATGGCGGTATTAAAAAATACCAGTGGGTTGCAACACCGCTTGCATTGCATGGCGTTGTGGCGTTAAAGGACGGCACTCAGAAAGAAATCGTATTTGGGGAAGATATTAACGATCCTGTAGTGGGAGTTTCAGATCTTTTAATTCATCTTGCAGGTGAGCAGATGGCAAAAAAAGGCGATAAAGTAGTTGATGGAGAGGCGCTTGATATACTTATAGGAAGCAGACCGGCAGTTTCAAAGTCTGGCAGTGATAACGATAAACAAACGGATGCCGGAAAAGAGGCGGTTAAGAAAAATATTCTTGAAATCCTTAAAGCTAAATATGGCATAGAGGAGGAGGATTTCCTATCTGCTGAGCTTTCAGCAGTTCCTGCAGGTCCTGCAAGAGATTATGGTATGGATAGCAGCATGATTATAGGTTACGGACATGATGACAGAGTTTGTGCATATCCTTCACTTATTGCACAGATTAATGTTACATCACCAAAAAAGACGAGTGTATGTATTCTTGTCGATAAAGAAGAAATAGGAAGTGTCGGGGCAACCGGTATGCATTCTAAATTCTTTGAAAACATGGTTGCAGAGGTTATGGACAGAACAGGAGATTATTCCGAGCTTAAGTTAAGGAGAGCACTTGCAAATTCAAATATGCTATCTTCAGATGTTTCAAATGCTTACGATCCTAATTATGCTGCAGTGAGTGATAAAAAGAACAGTGCGTTTTTTGGAAACGGTATGGTATTTAATAAATATACGGGTTCTAGAGGAAAGAGCGGCTCAAATGATGCTTCTGCCGAGTATTTGGGAAATCTTAGAAAAATAATGGACGACAATAACGTTTCGTTTCAGACATCAGAGCTTGGTAAGGTCGATGCAGGCGGCGGCGGTACTATCGCATATATTCTTGCAAATTATGGTATGAATGTAATTGACAGTGGCGTTGCGGTTCAGAATATGCATGCGCCTTATGAGGTTATAAGCAAGGCCGATTTATATGAAACATTAAAGGGATATGAAGCATTTTTAAGAGACGCGAGATAATTATCAACAAAGTTGCTCGAGAATGGAGATTAATATGAAATGGAATAAATATTCAATACAGACAAAAACAGATGCAGTTGATCTTGTGAGCTATACTCTTGCAGAGCTTGGCATCGAGGGTGTAGAGATAGAGGATAATATACAGCTGACGCAGGAAGAAGCAAAAACAATGTTTGTAGATTTTATACCTGATTTGCCGCCTGATGACGGAAATGCAAAGGTGAATTTTTATATTGACGCAGATGATGATGACAATACAATGTTGGATAAGGTTAAAGCTGAAATTGAAAAACTGCGTGATATTTGCGACGTGGGAGATGGAACTATTACACAGAGCCAGACGGAGGATAAGGACTGGATAAATAACTGGAAACAGTACTGGCATACATTTACAATAGGAGATTTGTATATTAAGCCTACATGGGAACCTGTTAGTGAGGAGATGAAAAAACATCCGGTGTTGTCGATAGATCCCGGAACTGCGTTTGGAACAGGTTCGCATGAGACAACGAGAATGGTTATACGTCAGCTTCAGAAATACGTTAAGGGCGGAGAGGAAGTTCTTGACGTCGGTTGCGGAAGCGGAATTTTATCTGCAGTTGCTTTAAAGTACGGTGCGAAGCATGCGTTAGGTACAGATCTTGACCATAATGCGATTATTGCTTCCAAAGAAAATGCAGAGCAAAACGATATAGGTCATGATGAGCTTGAGGTTATTGAAGGAAATATAATTGAAGATAAGCAGGTTCAGGACAGATGCGGATATGAATGTTATGATATTGTGTGCGCAAATATTCTTGCAGATGTGCTTGAGCCGCTTTCAAAGGAAATTACGCAGCATATGAAGCACGGAGCGTATTTTATAACTTCAGGTATTATAGACACAAAGGAGCAGGAGGTTGTTGAAGCGTTTAAGGAAAATCCTGAACTTGAAATTGTGGAAATTAACCATGACGGTGAGTGGGTAAACGTTACAGCGCGCAGAAAGTAAAGGAGAGCTTATGTATCATTTTTTTGCTGAGCATGAGAATATACACGATGCATATATAGAGATTGTGGGTTCTGATGTAAATCATCTTAAAAATGTGCTGCGTTTTAAGGAGGGAGATAATCTTCTTATAAGCAGCGGAGATAATGTGGATTATATCTGTCATATTTCTGAAATGTATGATGACAAAATTATTGCTTTGATAGACAGCATTGATAATGTGGGAAAGGAGCTCCCATCAAAGGTATACTTGTTTCAGGGACTTCCAAAAGGCGATAAGATGGAGCTTATAATACAGAAAATGACAGAGCTTGGAGTTCATCAAATAATTCCTGTTGCAATGAAAAGAAGTGTGGTAAAGCTCGATTCAAAAAAAGAGGGCAATAAGATTAAAAGGTGGAATTTAATAGCGGAATCTGCGGCAAAGCAGAGTAAAAGAAGCATTATACCGGAGATTACAGGAGTATGCGGATTTAAGGAAGCCATTGAGTTTGCAGACAGTCTTGATGTTAAGCTGCTTCCGTATGAGTGTGCAGACGGAATGTCTAAGACAAAAAATATTATAAATAATATAAAAAAAGGACAGAGCGTAGCCATTTTTATAGGTCCTGAGGGCGGATTTGATATAGAAGAGCTTGAATTTGCAAAAGAGCACGGATTTGAAATAATTACTCTCGGAAAAAGAATATTAAGAACAGAGACTGCCGGAATGATGCTGATGTCTGTGCTTATGTATAATTTTGAGGAATAGAAAGGCAATTTACGAAAATGGAATGTTATTTAGATAATGCAGCTACGACAAGGGCGGCAGATGAAGTTATAGATACTGTTGTAAAAGTCATGAGAGACGATTTCGGTAATCCATCATCAAAGCATATGAAAGGCGTAATTGCAGAAAAGTACATAAAAGAAGCAAGACAGACGATAGCGCACATATTAAAATGTGATGAAAAGGAACTGTTGTTTACATCAGGCGGCACAGAGTCAAATAATATGGCAATAATACAGACAGCGATGGCAAATAAAAGAAACGGAAATCATGTGATTGTATCGAGTGTTGAACATGCTTCAGTAAAAGAACCGTTTAATTACTTAGAAGAGCAGGGCTTTCGTGTTACATATCTGCCGGTGGATAAAGACGGAACCGTATCGCTTGATGCGCTAAAAGCTGCTTTGGATGATGAGACAATACTTGTATCGGTGATGTATGTAAATAATGAAATAGGAACGATTGAGCCTGTTTCAGAAATAGGGCAGATAGTAAAGAATTATAATCCGGCTATTATTTTTCATGTTGATGCAATTCAGGCATTTGGCAAATTGAAGATAATACCTAAAAAATTAAATATAGACCTTATGTCAGTCAGCGCACATAAAATTCATGGACCTAAAGGCGTTGGATTTTTGTATATCAAAGATAAAACTAAAATAAAACCGTTAGTGCTTGGAGGCGGACAACAAAAGGGAATGCGTTCAGGCACCGAAAATGTTCCGGGAATTGCAGGAATGGCTGTTGCAGCTTCACTTATTTACGATAAAGATTTTGATAAAAAGACAGAGGCAATGTATGAATTGCGAGAATATTTTATAGACAGGCTTCTTGAAATTGAAGATGTTACAATTAACGGTAAAAGAGGAAGAGAGAGTGCTCCGCATCTGGTGAGTGCAAGTTTTAAAAATATAAGGGCAGAGGTTTTGCTTCATGCGCTTGAGGATAAGCAGATTTATGTTTCGTCGGGCTCTGCATGTTCATCAAATAAGCCTGGCCTTAGTTCAACGCTTGTAGCTATAGGACTTGACAGTTCGCTGCTTGATTCTACGATAAGATTCAGTTTCTGTTATGAAACAATAAAAGAACAGCTGGACGAAACAATAAATGTATTAAAAGAATTAGTTGTACAGCTTAGAAAGTATACACGCCGCTAATTTTAGGGCTGCAGTGTCAAATAGTGTTTCGACACAATGCAATAATAAACGGGAGGATTTTGATTTAAATATGTACAAAGCATTTTTGATAAAATATGGTGAAATCGGAGTAAAGGGTAAAAACAGATACCTTTTTGAGGATGCGCTTGTAAGACAGATTAGATTTGCACTTAAACGTGTTGAAGGAGATTTTGAGGTTTCCAAAGAAAACGGAAGAATTTATGCTGTTGCCGCATCGGATTTTGATTATGATGAGGCGGTTGATGCACTTAAAAAAGTATTCGGCATAATAGGAATATGCCCTGTTGTTCAGATTGAGGACAATGGCTTTGATGATTTGGCAGAAAACGTAATTAAATATATTGATAATGCATATAAGGATAAGAATTTTACATTTAAGGTTAATGCAAGAAGAGCAAGAAAAAATTATCCTATGGATTCAATGGAAATAAATATGGAAATAGGCGGCAGATTATTGGATGCATTTCCGCAGCTTAAAGTAGATGTTCATAAGCCGGAGGTGCTTTTGCAGATAGAAGTCCGCAATAAAATCAATATTTATTCTATAGAAATTCCGGGACCTGGCGGTATGCCTATCGGAACTGCAGGAAAAGCAATGCTTTTATTGTCAGGCGGAATAGATAGTCCCGTTGCAGGTTATATGATAGCAAAAAGAGGTGTGCAGCTTGAAGCAACATATTTTCATGCACCTCCTTATACAAGTGAGAGAGCAAAGCAGAAAGTTGTTGACCTTGCAAAGCTTGTTGCAAAATATGCAGGACCTATAACACTTAATGTGGTGAACTTTACGGATATACAGCTTGCGATATATGAGAAATGCCCTCATGATGAGCTTACTATTATTATGAGAAGATATATGATGAAGATTGCTGAGGAATTAGGCAGACAGACTGGATGTCTCGGACTTATAACGGGTGAGAGTATTGGTCAGGTTGCCAGTCAGACAATGCATAGTCTTTACTGTACTAATGAGGTTTGTACAATGCCTGTATTCAGACCTGTAATCGGATTTGATAAGCAGGATATTATCGATTTATCAGAAAAAATCGGAACATACGAAACGTCAATACAGCCATTTGAGGACTGCTGTACAATTTTTGTGGCAAAACACCCTGTTACAAAGCCAAATCTTAATGTGATTAAGAACGATGAACAGCATTTGTCGGATTGTATAGATGAAATGTTAAAAACTGCCATTGAAACTGCAGAAAAAATTGTTATACAATAATACTACAGTGTCAAAAGTAAAAAGCGTCTGCCGAAAATCGACAGACGCTTTTTGAAAAAACATACATAAACAATTGTTTAAACAGTGTATGGTGCTAATACTTTAAGAATTGTATCAATATCAGCTTCAGCATGGATGTTGCAATCAATAGGTTTGGATAAATCAAGACTAAATATACCCATAATTGATTTTGCATCAATAACATATCTTCCTGAAACAAGGTCAAAGTCAACATCAAACTTTGAAATATCGTTTACAAAGGACTTTACTTTGTCTATGGAATTAAGTGAAATCTGAACTGTTTTCATAATAAACCTCCTGCTGGACATTTTTGCTATCTGAGATTACAATGTGGGAGTGCAAAGCACAAAAATCCGTGTAATCATATCTAATGAATATAATAATGATTTGTAAAGTTTATGTCAATAAGATAGCGTTATAAAAGTAAGATAATTGTGTTATAAATTAAGAAACGGAGATAATGTAAAAAATCATGTTGACACGATGATTTTTTACATAGCTATTTGTGCCGGAGCGTCACAAATAGCCCTTGATGGCAGATTTGCCCCGTCGCTTACGCTCCGGAATGGAGATTAAAATGAGAAAAGTAGCTATACATAATCTTGGATGTAAAGTTAATTCCTATGAAGCTGAATCAATGGAACAGATGTTGATGGCAGCAGGTTACAAAATTGTTGATTTTGATGCAGAAGAAGCTGCAGACGTTTATATTATTAACACATGTTCAGTGACAAATATTGCTGACAGAAAATCAAGACAGATGCTGCATAAGGCAAAGAAACTAAATCCGGATGCAGTCGTTGTTGCAGCAGGGTGTTATGTTCAGGCTGATGCAAAGTCCGCACAAAAAGACGAAGCAGTTGATATAGTTATAGGAAATAACTGCAAAATAAATATAGTGGATGCTCTTGAAGATTTTTTTAATAATAAGGCAAAAAATTGTTGTGTTCAAGATATTTCTAAAAATACAGAATATGAGCAGCTTAAAATATCAAAGGTAAATGAGCATACGAGAGCTTATATAAAGATACAGGACGGCTGCAACCAATTCTGCTCATATTGTATTATTCCTTATACAAGAGGGCGGATAAGAAGCAGAAAAATGAATGATATTGTAAATGAAGTACAGCGTCTTGTGGAAAACGGATATAAAGAAGTTGTTTTAACAGGAATACATTTAAGCTCATATGGAGTTGACACAAAAGAGGGCAGCCTGCTCGATGTTATAAAAAAACTTAATGAAATAGACGGACTTTTAAGAATAAGACTGGGTTCGCTTGAGCCGAGAATTATAACAGAAAATTTTGTAAAGACAATAAGCAATATGAAAAAAATATGTCCGCATTTTCATTTGTCACTCCAAAGCGGATGCGATGAGACATTGAAGCGAATGAATAGAAAATATAATACAAAAGAGTATTATGATAAATGTGAGCTGCTTAGAAAATATTTTGACAGACCTGCAATAACAACAGATGTAATAGTGGGATTTCCGCAGGAATCGCAGGAAGAATTTGAAATTACTGAACAGTTTCTTAAGAAAACATGCTTTTATGAAATGCATATATTTAAGTACTCAAGAAGAAAAGGTACTGTTGCAGATAAGATGCCGGGGCAGATTGACGAAAAAATCAAAAATGAGAGAAGCAAAATATTACTTTCATTAGAAAAAGAAATGTCGAATGATTACAGAAAATCATTTATAGGACAGACATCAGACGTACTTATCGAAGAAATTATCGAGACAGACGGACAGAAATATTTTGTCGGACATACGCCTAATTATCTTAAAGTATATATTCCGTTTAATCACAAATTCAAAGTAAATTCGTCAGTTAACGTTGTGTTAAAAGATTTATTTAAGCATGATACTTTGCTGGCAGATTTCAGTTAATTATTGATAATTAATTTGTGGGGTGTTGCAGACAGTGTTTATTTGCGGCTCATATTGATCATTTGCGCAAGAAAAATAGAAAAATGCAAAAAATTGCAAAATTATGAAAAAAGTTGTTGACAAAGTGAAAAAGCGGTGATATTATATACAAGTCGCCGCGAG
>USBB01000038.1 GCA_900552795.1 uncultured Eubacterium sp. | reverse complement strand
TCCCCCACTACCCTGCAAGCACAAGTGGGTTCAGACCTTTTGACACTGTAATCCTGAAAATATAAAAAATTAAAAATAATGCTTTTAAATTTGTGATATGTTGTATATAATGATAGTTAGCAATAGACTGCGCATGTTGCGCATTGATTATAGAGAGTATAGAAAGGAGACATAATTTTATGTTATCTACAGATATGGGTATTGACCTTGGAACTGCCAGTATTCTTGTTTATATAAAGGGGAAAGGCGTCGTGTTAAAGGAGCCTTCAGTTGTTGCATTTGACAGAGACACCAACAAAATTAAAGCTATCGGAGAAGAAGCAAGACTTATGCTTGGAAGAACTCCTGGCAATATCGTAGCTGTAAGACCGCTTCGTCAGGGCGTTATTTCTGATTACACAGTTACAGAAAAGATGCTTAAATATTTTATACAGAAAGCTATTGGCAAAAGAATGCTCAAAAAGCCGAGAATAAGTGTGTGTGTTCCTTCTGGCGTAACTGAAGTTGAGAAAAAGGCTGTTGAAGATGCTACGCTTCAGGCAGGCGCAAGAGAGGTAGCTATTATAGAGGAGCCTATAGCAGCAGCAATCGGAGCAGGCATTGATATTTCAAGACCTTGCGGCAACATGATTGTTGATATCGGAGGCGGTACAACGGATATAGCCGTAATTTCGCTTGGCGGTACTGTTGTAAGCACATCTATAAAGATAGCCGGCGATGATTTTGATGAAGCACTTGTAAGATACATGAGAAAAAAGCATAATCTTCTTATCGGTGAGAGAACTGCCGAAGATATTAAGATTAAGATAGGTTCTGCGTATCCGCGTCCTGAGGTTGCAACGATGAATGTAAGAGGACGTAATCTTGTGACAGGTCTTCCAAAAACAGTTGAGGTTACATCTGAGGAGACAGAGGAAGCTTTAAGAGAAGCTACCTCACAGATTGTGGAGGCTGTTCACAGTGTGCTTGAAAAGACACCGCCTGAACTTGCATCGGATATTGCAGACAGAGGTATAGTTCTTACAGGTGGAGGAAGTCTTTTGCAGGGACTTGAGGATTTGATAGAATCAAAGACAGGTATTAATACAATGACAGCAGAGGATCCGATGACAGCTGTTGCGGTAGGTACGGGTAAGTTTATTGAGTTCCTTGCGGGCTACAGAGATGAATAATTAAAAAATTTTTTAGCTGCGATTTATATTGCAGCAGGATGGAGGTCACGAGTGGTAAAAGGGTTATACACAGCTTACACAGGAATGGTGAATAGCCAGCACCGGCTTGATGTCGTATCCAATAACCTTGCAAATGCAGCAACGACAGGTTACAAGAAAGAGGGCTGTACAACACGTTCATTTGATGAAGTCCTGGGCGTTAAGATAAAGGACATGACTGTCGGACATATGAATCAGCCAATTGGAAATATGTCGCTTGGAGCAAAAATAGGTGAAACATATAGAAACTGGGAACAGGGTTCTTTTATACCGACGGATAATACATATGATTTTGCGTTATCCGGAAAAGGTTTCTTTGAGATTTCATTTACAAATAAGCTTGGTGAGACATCAACAATGTATACCAGGGATGGGTCTTTCCAGATGAATTCAGAAGGTTATCTGGTAACCAAGGATGGTGATTTTGTGTTGGGAGAAAATGGCCCGATACAGCTGCCTGTAACGATTGACAAGCTTTCAGTTGAGCCTACCGGAGAGATTTATGCGGATGGTGTCTATGTAGATACATTTGCTATGACGGATTTTGAAGATTACGATTATCTTGAAATGTATGGCGAAAATTTATTTGTTGCAGTAGACGGAGCTACGACTATGGAGCCTGAGGCAACTGTTAACCAGGGGTATCTTGAGGGTGCGAATGTCAACGTTGTATCAGAGATGGTGGAGATGATAACTATAGCAAGAGAGTATGAGAGCGGACAGAAGGTTATCAATGCCATGGATTCCATGCTTGGCAGAATGGTTAATATTTCTGAATTATAAAACCGGAGGAATTGATTTATGGTAAGATCATTATATAGTGCTGCGTCAGGAATGATGGCACAGCAGACAAATGTAGATGTAATTTCAAATAATCTTGCAAATGTAAATACAGTAGGCTATAAGGCTGAATCAGTTGGCTTTAAGTCACTTTTGTATCAGGATCTGCAGGCGAGAACAACTTCGGCAAACGGAGAATATAAGCCGGTCAGTGCGCAGGTTGGTCTCGGTTCAAGAGTTTCGGCGATAACATCGCATTATACACAGGGGCCTGCTAATGCAACAGAAAGCACTACTGATTTTCTTATACAGGGTGATGGCTTCTTTGCTGTTATGGGTGTTGACGGCGGAACTTATTATACAAGAAACGGTAATTTCCTGTTTGCAAGAAGTACAGAAGGTTCTATGCTTTGCACATCAGACGGATATCCTGTATTAAGTTCAGACGGGGCGCCGATAATTTTAAGTGATGAGTATAACACTAATAAGATTGTTGTGGATGGTGACGGAAATCTTTGTTATCCTGATGAAGAGGGCAATGCTCAGACGATAGGCATAAAGATTGGATTGTTCCAGTTCAGCAACCCGTCAGGACTTACAAAGGTAGGAAGTTCTTATCTTCAGGAGAGTGAGGCATCGGGAGCAGCTTTAAACGAAGATTATGATGATGTCGGACTTAAAAGTTCATTAAAGCAGGGCTACCTGGAGGGTTCAAATGTAAATGTAGCTACAGAGATGGTAAATCTTATCACAGCGCAGCGAGCATATCAGTTGTGCTCAAAGGCAATAACTACATCAGACACAATGATGGAGCAGGCTAATAACCTTAAGAGATAAGATTGTTGTGCAAATGCAGCTTAAGAAATACGTTGCTTGGAAAAGAGGGATATTATGGATATGCTTAGCGGATTGGGTTCGGTATACAATAATACATATACAAATTCGACAGGGAATTCACTTGAAGATAAGCTGAATAATTCAGACTTATCATCTGCAACTGACAACGAGTTAATGGAGGTCTGCAAGGATTTTGAGCAGTACTTTGCGGAGCAGATGGTAAAATCAATGATTAAAATGTCAAATGTGGACGGTGAGGATGACGAAAATATATATTCATCTTTATTTGGAATGACTGACGCTTCAGATTCTGCGATGGGAACAATGGCAAGCTATTTTGGAGATGAGCTTGTGAGCAAGGTGGCTGAGACTATGACGGAATCCAACGGAGGAAAGGGTCTTGGACTTGCGCAGATATTGTATGAGCAGATGAGACGCAATTACGGTATAGCTGAAACTCCGGTAAATTAAAAGGAGAACTGTTTTGGATTACGAATCTGTGAAATATGTAGAAGGATTTGTGGACAACATTATTTTTCGTAACGAGGATAATGGATACACAGTATTTGAAATAACTTATAATAATGAAGATATTACCTGCGTTGGTGTTTTTAATTACATCAGCGCAGGTGAATTTATAACTGCACAAGGGGATTTTGTAAAACATTCCGTTTATTATATGCAGTTTTCTATAAAATCATATGAATTTAAGGCGCCTGAAGATGCAAAGTCTGTAAAGCGCTATCTTAGTTCCGGGGCCATTAAAGGCATTGGTGAGAAATTAGCTGAAAGTATTGTAAAAGAATTTGGCGATGACACTTTTAGAATAATGGAGGAGGAGCCGGAACGTCTTGCTGAAATCAAGGGGATAAGCCAAAAAAAAGCAATGGATATAGCTGCGCAGCTTTTAGAAAAGCGTGATATGCGAAAAGCCATGATTTTTCTGCAGAATTTCGGCATCAGCATGAAGCTGGCAAACAAAATTTATGCCAGATATGGTCCGGGGATATATACCATAATAAAAGAAAATCCATATAAGCTTGCAGATGATATTGAGGGAGTAGGCTTTAAGACTGCGGATGAGATTGCGGCGAGAACCGGTATAAGAGTGGACTCTGATTTCAGAATCAAGAGCGGAATATTTTATGTTTTGATGCAGGCTGTATCACAGGGACATATTTATCTGCCGATGCAGGAGCTTACTGAAGAAGTAAAGAGGCTGCTTCTTATAGATATAGCTGATTTTGATAAATATATTATGGATCTTGCTGTTGACAGAAAAATTGTTGTTAAGGAAATATCAGGTCAGCAGTGTGTGTACGCTTCAATTCATTATTATACGGAAGCATCAGTCGCAAGACTGTTAACTGATTTAGATGTAAAATATAATAATGAAGAAAATGCTGTTGCTGACAGAATTGCGAGAATAGAAAATAAGCTTGGAATTGAACTTGACGATATTCAAAAAAAGGCTGTAAATATGGCGGCTCAAAATGGACTTGTTGTTATTACAGGAGGTCCGGGAACAGGAAAGACAACGACAATAAATACTATAATAAAGTATTTTGAGATGGAAGGCTTTGACATAAGGCTTGCGGCTCCGACGGGAAGAGCTGCAAAGAGAATAACAGAGACATGTAATTATGAAGCCCAGACAATTCACAGACTTTTGGAAATATGCGGCGGTCTTAACAATGAGACACAAAAAGCATCAGCCGGTATGCATTTTGACAGAAATGAGGAAAATCCTCTTGAGACGGATGTAATTATTGTAGATGAAATGTCAATGGTTGATATAAATATAATGAATTCTCTGCTGAAAGCGATTCCTGTAGGTACAAGGCTTATACTCGTCGGTGACGTAGATCAGCTGCCGAGTGTCGGTGCAGGAAATGTTTTGAAGGATATAATATCATCGGGATGTTTTCCTGTGGTTAAGCTTGAAAAAATATTCAGGCAGGCGGCGGAAAGTGAGATAATAACAAATGCACACAAAATAAATGAGGGTCAAAAGGTTGTTCTTAATAAGTACAGCAAGGATTTTTTGTTTGTGCACAGGGATAATGCTGATGCCATAATAAGTGCCATGTGTACGCTTATTAAATCAAAGCTTCCAAATTATGTAGGTGCTGATATCAATGAGATACAGATTCTTACTCCTTCAAGAAAATCTGCGGTCGGAGTTGAGAGGCTTAATAAGATTATGCAGGAATACTTGAATCCGCCGGAACGTTCAAAGCAGGAAAAGGAAGTAGGAGATACAATATATCGTGTCGGGGATAAAGTTATGCAGATTAAAAATAACTACCAGCTGGAATGGGAAAAGCGCGGGCGGTATGGGATTCCGAGTGAACATGGAAATGGTGTATTTAACGGAGATACAGGTGTTATTGAGGATATAAATTATTTTACCGAACAGCTGACGGTTAAGTTTGATGATGAAAGATATGTAAATTATGAGTTTGTTCAGCTTGATGAACTGGAACTTGCATATGCCATAACAGTTCATAAATCGCAGGGAAGTGAATATCCGGCTGTGATAATACCTATGTTTGCGGGGCCTAAGATGCTTATGAACCGAAATATTTTGTATACGGCGGTTACAAGGGCAAAAAAATGTGTGTGCATGGTGGGTGTGGAAGAATATTTTCACCAGATGCAGGCAAATGAATATGAACAGAAGCGGTATTCATCTTTGGATATAAGAATAAAGGAATGTAACGAGGTGAAAAAGGACGGGGAAGAAATTTAAAAATATATTTCTTGATATGCTTTATCCTCCTGTGTGTCCTATATGCGGAGAGGTTGTAAACAGAGACAGAAAAGCCGGTTTGTGTGTAAACTGCGTGGAAAAAGTTAAAAATGTCGGAAGCAGTTTCTGCATGAAATGCGGAAAGGAGCTTGAAGGTTTGCACGGTGAGTACTGTTATGACTGCGGCAGGATTAATCATATTTACGACCAGGCAGCGGCAGCATTTGTTTATTCTCAAGGCATTAAAGAGTCGATATACAGATTTAAGTATAAGGGCAAAAGGGAATATGCGGAGTGGTATGGCAAAAAAATGGCAGAATTGTTGGGCGATAGAATAAAAATCTGGAATCCTGATGTCATTATACCTGTACCGATACATAAAAGCCGGCTAAAAGCTCGCGGATATAATCAAGCAGAACTGATAGCTGACAGTCTGGGTAAATATACGGGAATACCGGTGGACAGACGTCTGCTTGTCAGGGATAGGAAGACGGTTCCAATGAAAGAGCTTGAGGGAGTACAGAGATTAAAAAATATTGAAAATGCTTTTAATATTTGTGAAAGTATAGTAGAATATAATACAGTACTAGTTGTAGATGATATATACACAACGGGCGCAACGGTGGACGCCTGTGCAGCGGTGTTAAGAAGTCATGGCGTAAGCAAAGTGTATTGTGCATGTTTGTGTATAGGCGCAGGCGTGTGAATTAAGGAGGAATATATTATGGACGTTAGGAATTGCAGACAATGCGGCCGGTTGTATAATTATGTAGGCGGTTCATATAGAAATCTGTGCCCTGATTGTATTAGGCATATTGAGGAAAAGTTTGAGGAAGTTAAGGCGTATATTGAAGAAAATCGTGTAGCGACAATGAGTGATGTGTCACAGGACTGTGATGTGCCTGTAAAACAGATAGAACAATGGGTTAGAGAAGAGCGACTTTGCTTTGCAGACGATTCGCCAATCGGTATTGCATGTGAGGTGTGCGGAAAGACTATTAAGACAGGAAGATTTTGTGAAAGCTGTAAGAGCAACATGATTGATCAGTTCGGAGGTATGTATCAGAACGAGAATAAGGCGGTAAAGAAGCATAATACATCGTCTTCGGCGAGAATGAGATATTTCGACAGATAAAAATAAACGGTATATATATGGCATGGAGCTTTATTTAATTTAAGGCTCTATGCTGTTTTTTTGTGCGATTTTTTATGTTTTTTTTAGATTTTGCTATTAAGAAAAATCTGATATGCTCCGATAACAATTACAAGAACTTAGAAGAAAGAGAGGCGGTTAAGATGCGTGTAGATGCATATAATGCGGTAAGCCAGATTTATCAGTCAAACAGTATGGCTGCTGTTAAAAGAGCAGGGAATATGAGTGCATCAAGTGATAAGCTGGAATTTTCGCAGACAGCCAAAACATATCAGACAGCGAAAGCGGCAGTTGCGGGTGCAGCTGACGTTCGAATGGATAAAATCGCAGAAATCAAAGCCAGAATAGCAAATGGCACTTATAAAGTAAGTTCTCAGGATATCGCAGAGAAGATAATCAGCGGTATGGACACAATAGTATTTTAAGAGAGGTTTTATGAATGGCAAGTTTAATTGATACACTCATTGATGTACTTGATAAGGAAAATACTGAATATGAAGGTCTGTTGGAATTGTCAGAGAGTAAAACCTCAGCTATTGTGAGGGGAAATGTTACAGAGCTTCAGGATATGTTAGGCAGAGAACAAAAATATATTGACAGCATTAACAAGCTGGATGCTGTCAGGGAAGAATGTGTTAAAGATATATGTAATGTGCTTAATCTCTCACCTGACGGTATGAAAATTGATGTAATAATAGATATGCTCTCAAAGCAGCCTAAGGAGCACGATGATTTAGAGGCGGTACACTTAAAGCTTAAGAGAACACTCAATACTTTGATGAGAATTAATGAAAATAATAAAGAATTGTTAAAAGAATCCATGGAAATGATAGATTTTGAGCTTAACCTTGCAAGAAATGCGATGGTAGCTCCACAGACAGGCAATTACAGTAAAGGTGCGTATGAGCAGACTGACATGTCAGCTGTCGGAAGCTTTGACGCAAAGCAATAATATATGAATATAATTGCCAAAAACTATAAAGAGTTGTTTGGCATTCAGATTTTTATAAGAAAAGCGTCGTAGGCGGCGCTTTTTTATGCAATAGGAAATTTCAATGAAATGATCGCTTTGCGAACCGCTCGCGCGTTTAAGATTGCGCAAGCGCAATCTTTTTATGACATAGATTTTAATGGAAGGATAATGATTATGGCGAATGGTATGGGAAGCCTTATGATCGGGGCATCAGGGTTAAAATCATCACAGACGGCACTTAATACGACAGCACACAATCTTGCAAATGTAAATACAGTAGGATATACGAGACAGCAGATAGCATTCAAGGATACACAGTATGTCAGATTCAGCAATGGTCTGACAGGACCTATAACATCTACTTACGGACTTGGCGTCGGAGTATCTGAAATCAGAAGGATAAGAGATCAGTTCATAGATCAGGCATACAGAAATGAAAACAGCCGTCTTGGATATTATTCTAACCAGTATAAAGCTGTTGAAGAGATTGAAGATTTATTTGGCGAGATGCAGGGTGTAACTTATCAGGAGAGTCTTACAGATTTTTATGAAGCAATAAATGAACTCAGCAAGGAGCCTTCAAGCACTGTAAAGCGTTCTTCGCTTCTGCAGAGTGCATCTGCGTTTATAACAAGATCGAATGCTGTATATAAGGGACTTAAGGATTATCAGACAACTCTTAATGTACAGGTTGGAAATATGATTAATACCATTAATGATATCGGTAATAAAATACATGATTTAAATAAAAGGATTTCAAAGATAGAGGCCACAGACATTGAAAATGCGAATGATTTAAGAGATCAGAGAGATAAGCTTCTTGATGAACTCAGTGAATATGTAAGCATTTCTTATTATGAAGCAGAAAACGGCGAGGTTATGGTAAGTGCTGAGGGTATTCCGTTCGTAACTATTTCAAGTGTAAGCGAAATGTCATACAGAATGGCAGAAGATACAGACCTTATGATTCCTACATGGCCGGGCTTTGAAAGAGATGTTTACGCTGAGGCTGAAACTTACACTACGACAAGCGGCAACGATAAGGGAGGTCTTAAAGGTCTGCTTTTGGCTAGGGGAAACAGATATGTTGATTATACAGATGTTCCTGTAAAACCGCTTAAGGAAGATTATGATTTGACTACAGATGCAGGAAAAGAAGCTTACGACAGAGATTATGCAATTTATCAGCAAAAGCAGGACTATTATAATAAATATATTGAACCATCTGCAATATTGAGTGCTATTGCCGGTGTTGATAAGCTTGTAAATGGTATTGTTACTACGCTTAACGACATTCTTAGTCCGACAAAGGATCATGTAACTAATACCCCGTTGTTTGATGATAAAGGAAATGAGCTTATACCGGAAAGCTATTCTTATTCAACGACTGAAAGTGTTTTGTATACAAAGGACGGAAAAGCTGTTCAGGGTGCAAAGTATGCCGGCGGATATGCATATGAGTCAACTGAAAAGTTATATACGGATCCTGATGGGCTTAATGAAGCAAATATAGAAGCTTATAATTATAAAGTTCTTGATGAAGATAAAGTCGGATATGGTATGGATGAAAATAAGACTATGGGAGAAGAACTTTTCTCAAGACAGAATACTCCAAGATACGCAGAATCCGGCGGACTGAAGGTTATTAATAATAGAAATGAAAGAGGAGAGCTTTCGCAGTACAAGCTCGGACAGGTAGAGATTAACTCGGTGGTTGCGCAGGATGTTTCAAAGCTTCCTCTTACAACCAAAGAGGGTAAAGAGGACGTAGAAAAAGCTCAGGAACTTCTTGATGCATGGAATGGTGATTTTGCCTCATTAAATCCGGAAAACTATGCTGTGGGGAATTTTGAGACATTTTACAACAACTTTGTTGGTGAGTTTGCTACAGTCGGAAAGGTTCTCGGCAATTATATGTCACATCAGGGAACAATGGTCGATGGTTATAATAATCAGAGACTCCAGACAGAGGGTGTTTCTTCAGATGAAGAGCTTGAAAAGATGATAAAATTCCAGCAGGCTTATAATGCTTCATCAAGGTATATTAATGTAATAAGTGAGATGCTGGAGCATCTTGTGACATCACTTGGTTCTTGATTTAAGAAAATTTAATAAACGGTGAAATTATAACTATTAAAACAGTAAAATCTGGGAAAGGATACGATTATGGCATCAACGTTTTTTGGCTTGACAATAGCATATTCAGGAATTCAGGCGGCTAATACCGGCTTGAATGTTGCCGGTCATAATATTTCTAATATAAATACAAAAGGTTATACAAGGCAGCATGTAAACACAAAGGCGGCAGACGCCATAAGAACATATGCAACTTACGGAACTTTGGGTTCAGGTGTAACCGTAACTTCAATAGATCAGATGAGGGACAGTTATTACGACGTAAAGTACAGAAACAATACTTCAAATTACGGACATTACGGTGCTAAAGATAATTATATGAATCAGATTCAGGATTATCTTAATGAGTTTATGCTTGAGGGTTATACTAAAGAGTTTTCGAATTTCTTTGCGGCAGTAAATCAGCTTACAATTACACCGGGAGAGGCTTCTGCAAAAAATCAGCTCATAAACAATGCTAAAAGTTTAGCTGATTATTTCAATACATTAAGTACTAATCTTAAGAATGTTCAGGCAGATGCAAATAATGAAATTAAAGACGCTGTTGAACAGATAAATTCACTTGCAAAAAATATCGCAGCACTCAATAAGCAGATTAATCAGATAGAAGCAAATTTCGGAAATGCCAATGATTTGAGAGACAGAAGAAATGCTTTGGTCGATGAGCTTTCACAGATTGCTAATATAGAGGTATCAGAGAATCCAATTGGAAACAATCTGACAGATTTTAATGTACGTATTAACGGACAGACTCTTGTTTCATCTTATTCATATAATACGCTTGAGGTTGTTGCAAGACAGGAAAGACGCAACGCCACAGATGCAGAAGGTCTTTATGATGTACAGTGGGCATCAGGACAGCCTTTTGATATTTATAGCGATACTCTTGGCGGACGGTTAAGAGGTCTTGTAGATATTCGTGACGGCTGTAACGGAGAGGTTGAGCACCATGAAATGGACGCCGACGGAAATTATGTTCTTGACTCTGACGGCAATAAGGTTTTGACAACTACGGATAAGCCGGGAGACAATACGGAATATAAGGGAGTTCCTTACTATCAGGCACAGCTTAATCAGTTTATCAGAACTTTTTCAGAAGCTGTAAATAATATCTTAAAGTCAGGTTACACGTCGGACGGATCAGAAAAAGGTGTTTCACTTTTTGTGGTGTCTGACAACACTGATACGATGACAGCGGGGAATGTTACGATTAATCAGATATTAATAGATGCCCCGGACAGACTTGCAATTAAATCTGTAGTTAATACAGGTGAGGCAAATGAGGATATAATGGAGCAGCTCAATGCTTTGCAGAGTGCTAAGATTTTTGATGGCGGTACAGCATCATATTTCCTTGAAAGTATTGTAAGTGACATGTCAATAGATGCACAAAAATCAACTAATTTAAGGAAAAATTATGATAATCTTGGAAATACGATACATAATCAAAGATTATCTGTTATGGGTGTAGACAGTGACGAAGAGGTTATGGATATTTTAAAGTTTCAGGAAGCATATAACTTAAGCTCTAAGATGATGTCTATAATGAATGAAATTTATGATAAGCTTATAAATCAGACAGGCATATAAGTTTAGTATAATGGTAAGCAGAACGGAGGTTTCTATGAGAATAACTAACCAGATGATGATAAATAACAGCATGGCTAATATACAGATTAATAAAAATCAGATGAATACGATGGATACACAGTTTTCTACACAGAAGAAGATAAGTAAACCATCAGAGGATCCTATTATTGCCATCAGGGCATTGAGACTTCGTTCAAGTCTTAATCAGGTTGAGCAGTATTTGGGCAAAAATATTCCTGATGCTTCATCATGGCTTCAGACTACAGAGGGAGCTCTGGATGAGGCAAATTCAATTCTTACTGATTTGTATAAATATTGTACTCAGGGTGCAACTGATTCGTATTCATCAGCAGAGCGTAATACTATAGTGGAAAGTCTTAATAAATTAAAAGAGGCTTATTATGCAGAGGGTGATGTTGAATATGCAGGAAGATATTGTTTTTCAGGCTATATGACAGATGTACCTCTTAACTATCAGTCAGATGCGGCTGCAAAGGATGCTGATTTTACAATTACACAGAAATTTACAAGGGAAGATTTATCACTTAAGCAGTCATATACTAATGCATATTCAAATGAGGATATTTTGAATATGGATGTTAAAAAGGATGCAGACGGAAATGTTATTGCACCTAATGTTCAGAATGTGCACAGATTAAGAATAGCATATAATGAAGTTGAGTCTGATGGGAATTTTAAACTAAAGCTTTCTGACGGAACAGAGATTAATCTGGCTAAGACAACGGATGAAAACTATATTCCGGGAGCTGACGATGCGGCCTTTAATCCTGAGACAGGAGAGATATATTTAGGACAGAACGTATATGAACAGGTTTATAAGGCTGACAGCTGTGAGTTTACATACTCAAAGAGCAACTTTAAAAAAGGTGATCAGAATCCTATAATGTATTTTGATTGTGTTGATAACTCTAAAAATCCTCCGATAGCTTATGAAAAGAAGGCAGAAGATATAGAATATAATATTAACTTTTCGCAGAAGCTTAAGGTAAATACTGAAGCAAACGAAGCATTTAATATTTATCTCGGGCGTGATATTGATGATCTTATAACAGCGGTTCAGAATGTGATTGATGTGGAAACGCAGATTGAAAAGGTTGATGAAATGTTAAAACAGGACCAGTATGCTGATTCGCCAAGCCAGGAAAAGTTAAATCTTATAAAAGAAGGACTCACCAAGCAGAAAGAACTTGCCGAGGAAGAGATGACAAAGGCATTTGAAAACGGTGTTGATCAGATGCAGAAATATCAGGAACAGATTGCACTTGCAAAGGCAGATGCAGGTAACAGAGACGCAAGACTGCAGCTTACGAAATCACGTCTTACAGAACAGAAAGCAAACTTTACAAAGTTAAAATCCGAAAATGAGGATGTCGATTTGGAAGAGGTAGTAATCGGTTATTCAGCGGCGGAGCTTGTTTACAATGCTTCACTTACTGCGGCAAGTAAAGTTGTGCAGAAAACGTTGTTGGATTTCTTATAAGATTGCGTGCAATATTAAAATAAAGTGATTGATGCCGGAATAGGCAGAAAGGTATGATATAGCATGAAAGTACAGACAAAATGGTTTGGTGAAATTGAAACAACAGAGAGTAAAATCATTACATTAGAAAAAGGAATAATCGGATTTGAGGAAGATAAGAAATTTACGATTGTTTATGAAGAGGACAGCAATATAATGTGGCTTCAGTCATTAGAGAACGTTTCGCTTGCAATTCCGGTGATAAGGCCCGAAATTGTAATGCCGGATTATGACCCTATAGTGGAAGATGAACTTGTTAATACGCTTGGAACAGATATAAGAAATGCAGAGCTTTTAGTGCTTGTAACACTTACTGTACCGTCGGATATTAAGATGATGACATGTAATCTTAAAGCCCCTTTGATTATTAATGTAGATACGATGAAAGGAATTCAGCTTATCGCAGATAATGATGATTATATGGTGAGATATCCTATATATGATTTATTAAAAGATAGAAAAGAAAAGGACGGTGAATAAGATGCTGGCTTTATCAAGAAAAAAAGACGAGGCAATTGTTATTAATGATGATATTGAGATAACAGTTATTGAAATTAAGGGAGATCAGGTTAAGCTTGGTATATCAGCACCGAAATCAGTTCCTGTATACCGCAAGGAAGTGTATTTACAGATACAGCAGGCTAATAAGGAAGCAGCGGGCTCAGTTGATATTAAGGATATTCAGAGTTTGTTTAAAAAATGATATTGTAAATAAAGCAAATGTTATAAAAATTTTAAAAAAACCATGCAGAGGGTTAACTTAAACTCAAATTTTCCGATATAACTTTTAAAAGCATATAGTATAAATGATTATTTGTTCACATGGAGGTGGAATAATGGGAATCGAATCAATAAACAGAGTGGCTGCTCATAATATTCAGAGCAGTGTGGCAGCAAGGCCGGTTTCAGAATCATCTGAGGTATCTGATGCGGCAGCACAGGAATTATCATCAGCTTCAATGCAGCAGGCAGTTTCAGTACAAAAGGCATCTGATACGGCAGAGAATAGTGGTACAGGTTCAGATGGCAGAAAACAGAATTCAAATGCTACGATGAAGGATGTTAATGAGATTAATAAACTGATTAATCGTAATACAGTGGCTGAGTTTGGTTATAACGAACCGACAAATAGGATTACTATAAAAATAAAAGACAAAGAGACGGATGAAGTTATCAAAGAGATACCTTCAGAGAAAGCACTGGAAATGTTGGCAAAGGTTTGGGAACTTGCAGGTATTTTAGTTGATGAAAAGAGATAAATGATAGAAATATTTAGCGAACACGGAGGTTCGCTTTTTATCGCAAATTTGTTATGAACAAATGAGGGCGTGAAAAAGGAGGATTAATATGGGTATAAGATTATCAGGATTAGCATCGGGAATGGATACAGAAGCGCTTGTTTCTGCGCTTGTGTCATCTTATTCTCTACAGAAGGATAATCTTGTTAAGGCACAGACAAAGCATTCATGGAAACAGGACAGCTGGAAAGCTATGAATAAAAGTATTTACAGCTTTTACAGCGGTAAGCTGTCGGCCGCAAGATTGTCACAGACATATAGTTTGAAGATGGCATCTATTTCTAACAGTGTTTATGCAAAGGTTACAGCAAGTCAGTCAGCGGTTAACGGAACACAGACTCTTGAGGTTAAAAAGCTTGCGTCTACTGGATATCTTACAGGTGGTGTTGTTAAGGGAAAAGATGAAAACGGTAACGATGTAAAGGTTACAGGAAGCAGTAAGCTTAGTACAATGTTTGGTTCGGCAGCAGATGGAGCATCTATAACTGTCAGTACGGGCGGAAGCCAGAAAACAATTGAACTTACATCTGATATGACTGTTAACCAGTTTGTTGCAAAGCTTTCAGAGTCAGGTCTTAATGCAAATTTTGACGAGACAAATCAGAGATTTTTTATAAGCTCAAAAGAGTCAGGTGCGTCAAATGATTTTTCTATAACAGCAGGAAATGCACAGGGACTTGAAGCGTTAAAGGGAATGGGGCTTCTCACAGCTCTTGATAAAGACTCTGAGGAATATAAGGAGTATCAGAAGTGGGCTTCCTATGCATCAGACCCTGACGCACTCGAGAAGGAAATAGAGAAAGCTTATAAAGATATAGAAATAAATATAGCAGACAGAGCTAAAGTTTATGCGGAAAAGTATAACAATGCAAAAGCTGCAATGGATAAAATAGCTTCGGATAATACAGTACAAAAAGATCCTAATTTAACAGTTGAAGAAAATATCCAGAAAGCTATTGATGATGGTAAGGCTGAGATTGCTAATGAGTTTGCTGCATATGCAGTTACTGACAGTGAGGGCAATGTTACATACGATACGTCAAAGATGAGTGAGGAAGAGCTTGCTTCTTATAATAAGAAGACAAAGGCTGTTACTGATTATGAAAATCAGAAAAAACTTTATCAGGATAATAAGTCTGTACTTGATGATATGTCAAAATATGTTACAATAACAGATGCAGGAAAGGCAGTTGCACCAGCAGACGGAAGTGCTGAGTATAATGCACTTAAGGCTAAGGTGGATGCTGAAAATGCTGATAACAGGGCTAATATTGCTGATAAATTTGCAAAAAAAGCACAGTATATAAGTGCTAACTTTGACACCCTGACAAATTCATCATCAGACGGAGCAGTAAGGATTGCAGGAGCAGATGCTCAGATTGTTCTTAATGGTGCAGTATTTAACAGTAATACAAATAACTTTTCAATAAATGGTCTTACAATTCAGGCTACTGCGGTAACAGGCAATGAAAAAGTTTCAATTACTACAGGAACAGATGTTGATGCAATATATGACACAATTAAAGATTTTATCAAAGAATACAATACATTAATAACAGCTATCGATACAGCCTATAATGCGCCAAGTGCAAAGGGATATGAGCCGCTTACAAGCGAAGAAAAAGAAGCTATGAGCGACGATGAGGTTGAAAAGTGGGAGAAGAAGATTAAAGATTCTATATTAAGAAAAGATTCTATTCTCGGAAATACATCTACAGCCATGAAAAATGCTATGTCAATGAGCATTGAAATAGAAGGTAAGAAGTATTCACTTGCAAGCTTTGGAATAAAGACACAGAATTATTTTGAGTCAGGCACAAATGAAAAAGGTGTTCTTCATATTGACGGAGATAAGGATGATTCAGTTTCAGCCGGTCAAGATGATGCTTTAAGAGAAGCGATCGCAAATGATCCTGAGTTAGTAATGGAGTTTTTCTCTAAGCTTTCAACAAATCTTTATAATGATCTTACGAAGAGAATGGCATCAACATCAATGAGCAGTATGTATACTATTTATAATGATAAAGAGATGGCTATTGAGTATTCGGAATATAATACAAAGATTTCTGATAAGGAAGATGAGATAGCAAAGTGGGAAGATTATTATTATAAGAAGTTCTCACGTATGGAGTCTGCAATGGCAGCACTTAATTCTCAGCAGTCTTCATTATCGGGACTGTTTGGCAGCTTATAAAAAATTTATTTGAGCCGGCGCCTTAAATAGATTAATTAAAATGCAAATAAACAGCTTCAACACGGAGGTACAAAATGGCAATTAATCAGGCTTATGCGCAGTATAACAGAAATAAAATATTAACAGCTTCTCCGGCAGAGTTGACATTACTGCTTTATGAGGGTGCAATTAAGTTTTGCAATATAGCGATTATAGGTCTTGAACAAAATGATATTGAAAAGGTTCACGTTAACATTAAAAAAGCAGAAGATATTATCGTGGAGTTCCAGTCTACACTTAACAGAAAATATCCTGTAGCTGAGGACTTTGACAGGATATACAGGTATATATATGATTTGCTTGTTGAAGCTAACATAAAGAAAGATAAAGTGATGCTTGAAAGGGCATTGGAAGAACTGCGTGGCATGAGAGATACATGGAAAGAAGTTATGGCGAAAACCAAAAACTCAGGGAATGCAGCAGGAGAATATCAGGCATAGATTAATGGGGGCTATATGAGCACAGATAATTATTTGCAGATAATGAAACAAAGTCTTGAAAAAAAACGGGATATTCTGAAAAAACTTATTGCATTAAATGACGAGCAGAGTAATATAATAGGTGCAGCTGAATTTGACAGTGCTGCATTTCAGACTAATATTGATAGCAAAGATATGCTTGTCAGTGAGCTTCTAAAGATGGATGAAGGCTTTACGTCTTTGTTTAACAGAGTTAAGGAACAGCTTTTGGCAAATAAAGAGCAATATAGCAATGAAATTAAGGCTATGCAGCAGCTCATAAGAGAAGTTACGGAACTCGGAGTGAAAGTGGAAGCTCAGGAAGCAAGAAATAAAAGCGTGGTGGAAGAACGTTTTCGTTCAATGAGAAAAGAAGTACAGAATGCAAAGAGAAGTACGCAGATGGCTAACGCATATTATAAAAATATGAACAAGCTTAGTACAGAACCTCAATTTATGGACAAGAAAAAGTGATTTTTTAAAATGTTATTATTCGGACTAAAGTTTTCTGATTTAAGTCCGATATAATAAATAACAGAGTTCATCCGACTCTGGCAAATAAAATATTAGTGGCATGGATGTCACTGTAATTTCAAGGAGGAAAAAATTATGGTAGTACAACACAATCTTTCAGCAATGAACACAAGCAGACAGTTGACAGGTGTACAGAGCGCATTGTCTAAGTCAACAGAGAAGTTATCATCAGGTTACAGAATTAACCGTGCTGGTGATGACGCAGCTGGTCTTTCAATCTCTGAGAAGATGAGAAGCCAGATCAGAGGTCTTAACAGAGCTTCTGATAATGCACAGGATGGTATTTCACTTATCCAGGTTGCAGAGGGTGCTTTGAACGAATCACATGCAATCTTACAGAGAATGAACGAGCTTGCAACACAGGCAGCAAATGACACAAATACTTCAACAGACAGAACTGCTATCCAGGCAGAAATTGATCAGTTGACAAGTGAAATTGACAGAATTCAGTCAACAACTCAGTTCAACTCAATGAACCTCTTAGATGGTAAGTTTACTAAGAAGAACCTTCAGGTTGGTGCTCTTAGCGGTCAGAAGATTAGCATTTCTATCTCAAAGATGGATGCAGTTACAATCGGTATTAAGGATGTTAAGGTTAGCTCATTTGATTCAGCAGGTAAGGCAATGAAGTCTATACAGTCAGCTATCAACTTTGTATCAACACAGCGTTCTACATTGGGTGCTCTTCAGAACAGACTTGAGCATACAATCAACAACCTTGATACAACAGCAGAGAATACACAGGCAGCTGAATCACGTATCCGTGATACAGATATGGCAGATGAAATGGTTAAGTTCAGCAAGA
This sequence comes from uncultured Eubacterium sp., assembly GCA_900552795.1. Classification (GTDB taxonomy): domain Bacteria; phylum Bacillota; class Clostridia; order Lachnospirales; family Lachnospiraceae; genus Lachnospira. The sequence goes on along the minus strand of USBB01000038.1, from coordinate 4,381 downwards.
ACAATATCCTTTCACAGGCTGGTCAGTCAATGCTTGCTCAGGCAAATCAGGTAAACCAGGGTGTACTTTCACTTTTAGGTTAATTTGCTATACTACTATAAGAAAAGGCGTCGCGTATGCGGCGTCTTTTTTCTTACTTTATAGGAAATTGCGTCGAAGACGCATTTTTACCCCAATTTTTTAAAATTAATGTACGTATACTATAAATGAAAGGAGTTGTACTATGTCAGAAGAGCATCAGCTCATAAAGGATGTTTATGCGGCAAAGGAAAATACAGAAAAAGCGGACGATCTGATACGTAAATATATTCCTTTTATTCGTGCAGCGGCAGCTAAGCATATGTCTGGAATATGTACAGATCAAGATGATGAATATTCAATATCCATGATGGCTTTTTATGAGGCAATTATGGGCTATAAAAAGGAAAAAGGATCATTTCTTAATTATGCTGACATGCTGATTCGCAGTCGTATTATCGATTATGGCAGAAAAGAATTACGACATCTGGGAAATATTTCATTGTATGAAGAAAATGATGATGATAACCGGTCTCTTCTAAATACATTAACTGATAAAAATGATGTGTTTGAAGAGATGATGACACGCGAGGCCACACAGCAGGAAATAAAAGAATTATCTGTTGTTATGAGAAAATTTAACGTAAGTTTTGCAGATGTCGCAGATAATTGTCCGAAACAGGAAAGAACGATGGAAGCTTGTGTTGCTGCGATAAAATATGCTGCAGATAATCCGTTGATTCTTGATGAATTGCTGAGAACTAAAAAGCTTCCGTTAGCAAAGCTTGTGCGAGGCTGTAAAGCAGAAAGAAAGACACTGGAACGTCATAGAAAATATATACTTGTAATGCTTTTAATTCAGACAAATGGGTATGAGATTATGAGAGGGCATTTACAAAAAATATTTAAAAGAAAGGAGAATAGAACCTGATGAAGTATATGGTAATGGAATGTCATCCCGGATATGCTGTTGTTCTTGATGAGAATGGGAAATTTATAAAAGCTGCAAATATGCACTATGAAGTTGGGCAGATTGTTACAGAAATAGTAGAGATGGATTCTTCTGAAGACAAAACTTTAAGGAGTAATAAGCTGCGCTGGATTTATTCAGCGGCATTAATTGCCGCATGCTTTTTATTGGTGCTGATTCCGTTTTTATTTATGTCAGATACTGCGGTTGCTTCAGTTTATATGACTATTAATCCTGAGGTATGTCTTGATGTAAACGAGAATGATGTTGTCATCAGGTTGAAAAGTGTAAATGCTGATGGTAAAACACTTATAAAAAACTATGATTATAAAAATAAAAAACTTGATGTTGTTCTTGAGGAATTGGTTGATTTGGCTATTGAAAAAGAATTTCTTGGTGAAGGCGGAAAAATAAAACTTTCTATTGAAACCGATGACGACCAATGGGCAGATTCTTATGGGAATTTTTTGGATTCAAAAATAAAGGAGCATTTATCTGGTAAAATCGCAGTGGGGATAGAAGTTATGGATAAAAAAACAGATAAAATTATCGTTCCTCTCCAAAATGAAGAAAATGATGATTCAGATGATGATGATATTATGGATAATAAAAACGATGATTTAGATGACGATGATATTATGGATAATGACGATAATGAAACAGATGATGAAATTTCTGATAATAAAGAAAATCAGGATAAAGAAGGTAAAACAGACAGTGATGACGGAGAGAATGAAAAAGATTAAAATAAAAATCTAAAAAATTTTAGGTGACCCCGGTTTTGAAATTCGTGATACGTAATCTTTATATATAAAGGGAAACAAACACACAATTCAAAATTAAAGGAGGAATGACCTATGAAAAAGATGTTTATTATTTTAGCTTGTATTCTCTCATTATCAATGTGTATGACAGCCTGCGGTAATGCAGTTCCAGGCAAGAAGGCTTCGGCAGGCGGAGGTGTTATATGCCTGAGTGTAAATCCTAAGATAGCCGTAAATTATGATGCTGACGGTAATGTTACAGAAGTAGCTGCCCGTAATGATGACGGGAGCAGAATTATAACAGATTATAGCGGATATGAGGGCAAGGCATGTAAGGACGTTGTGTCAGAGCTTGTGAAAGCTATTGGAGAAGCAGGATATTTTGTTGAAAAAGAAGATGGAACACGCCGGCAGATTACTATTGAACTTGAAGAAGGCTCAGAACTTCCTGATGATAAGTTCCTGGAGAAAGTGGCGGTTGAAGTACGTGAAACAGTAAATGAAGAGAATTGGGTTGCACCAATAAAAGTAAAAAATGATGTATCGAAAGAAGAAGCTGATTATACAGATGAATCAGACGATGCGGATGATGATGTAGACGACGATGTAGATGATACAGATGACGATGTAGATGATACAGACGACGATGTAGATGATACAGATGACGATGCAGATGATACAGACGATGATGCAGATGATACAGATGACGATGTAGATGATACAGATGACGATGTAGATGATACAGATGACGATGTAGATGATACAGACGATGTAGATGATACAGATGATGCAGACGATGATATAGACGATGCGGATTAAGTTATGGGGAGTAAAGTACAAGCGTAAAGGTAATCACAAATTATTTAAGAGTGGCCGCTTTGCCTATAGATGGTAAGGCGGTCTTTTTGTGATTATAAAATGTAAGAAATGCAGATTTTAAAAAAATTAAAAAATTTAGAAAAAAGGGGTTAAGTAATGAAGATTTTCTCCGATATATAAAACAAGTAAGTGATAACAAAGCAAAATTAAAATAAATAAATATATCACTTTTTATAAATAAAAGGATTTTTCATTATCAAGGAGGAAATTTATTATGGTAGTACAGCACAATCTTTCAGCAATGAACACAAGCAGACAGTTGGGTGGAGTTACAAGCGCTCTTTCTAAGTCAACAGAGAAGTTATCATCAGGTTACAGAATTAATCGTGCAGCAGATGATGCAGCTGGTCTTTCAATTTCTGAGAAGATGAGAAGCCAGATCAGAGGTCTTAACAGAGCTTCTGATAATGCACAGGATGGTATTTCACTTATCCAGGTTGCAGAGGGTGCTTTGAACGAATCACATGCAATCTTACAGAGAATGAACGAGCTTGCAACACAGGCAGCAAATGACACAAATACTTCAACAGACAGAACTGCTATCCAGGCAGAAATTGATCAGTTGACAAGTGAAATTGACAGAATTCAGTCAACAACTCAGTTCAACTCAATGAACCTCTTAGATGGTAAGTTTACTAAGAAGAACCTTCAGGTTGGTGCTCTTAGCGGTCAGAAGATTAGCATTTCTATCTCAAAGATGGATGCAGTTACAATCGGTATTAAGGATGTTAAGGTTAGCTCATTTGATTCAGCAGGTAAGGCAATGAAGTCTATACAGTCAGCTATCAACTTTGTATCAACACAGCGTTCTACATTGGGTGCTCTTCAGAACAGACTTGAGCATACAATCAACAACCTTGATACAACAGCAGAGAATACACAGGCAGCTGAATCACGTATCCGTGATACAGATATGGCAGATGAAATGGTTAAGTTCAGCAAGAACAATATCCTTTCACAGGCTGGTCAGTCAATGCTTGCTCAGGCAAATCAGGCAAACCAGGGTGTTCTTTCATTACTTCAGTAATTGGAATTTCATGGATGAAAAAAGAGAGGTCAGTCTTCGGACTGGCTTCTTTTTTATTGTTTAGACTCTTTGTGAAAAATAGAGGTAAAAATGACTCTTTAACGAGGGCAGAAAGCAAAATAACAAGTGTCTTTTGGCATCATTTAGAGCAGCTATAAGACACTCGTTATAGATAGTCTAGTTCATAAGTTCAGGGAAAGCCAGTTGTAATAACTGTGCCAGCCGGATTTCCCAAGTATGATATTGCTTAACTTTTTCATAACCGTTGCGGGCGATTTCTAACCGCTCATCTTCATGGGCTAAGTAATATGTGCATTTATCCAGTAAATCCTGTTCACTCTCATAAGTCACAAGGTCTTTTCCGATTTCAAAATAGTCCGGAAGTTCAGATTGAAAATTCGTAATCAAAAATCCACCACAGCCTAAAACATCAAAGATACGAAGCGGAAGCGCAGAGCGGATAGAACGTGCGGTAATATTGATGTTAATTTTGCTTTCATGAAAAATCAGCGGCATATCATAAAGGGAACTTGCGTAGCCGTGATTGTGGATATTCGGCATAGATGAGGTGTCACTGCCGGTGTATATATGCATGTCAAAATTATCGGAAAGCTGTTTTAAAAGCCGCAGGCGTTCCTGTTCGGCGACTTTTACGCTTATAAAGTGCTGGGCAACAATCGCACGGTAAGTTGGCAGTTCTTCCGGCAGAAATTCAAGATTTTG
>USBB01000037.1 GCA_900552795.1 uncultured Eubacterium sp. | reverse complement strand
TTTAAAGGCTTTTAACGACTTATACGGACATACATGAAATCAGGCGAATAATAACGATACCTAATTTCATTTTTATCTTTACCTGTTCAAAAACCTTTGATTTATGCGGGTTTTCGCCTTTCTATCATATTCTTGCTACACAATCTGTGCACAATTTTAAATTTTCATTTATTAAATACTATGTCTCATACAAAAAGAAGTCCAACACGATATTTTATACTATCATAGTCGGACTTCTTTTTCAACTTTTATATTTTGTAATAATTTAGAGTTGTCTATAAAATAGCATTTTCAAACCTTTTGAAAATGTAATCTTAAAATATAATCAATAATCTTCTCAAATGTCATGTGGTATACAAAATACACCACAGTGCTGGCACAATAAATAAAAATAACAGAAATCAGTAAATGACACAGCATTATTATTGGTGATTTCACCACAAACCACTCTATTTTTGTAAACCTGATAAAGTTTGTATGTATCAAAAACACTACAAAGGTACCGCTTGCCATAAAATTCGCAATTCGGCTGTTATTTATTTTCATATCTTTAAAGAGCATAAACAATAAAACTGCTTCATATATGCATAGCGGATTAAAATAGGCAAGTGCTGAACCTGAGGTATCTTTACTGCAAAAATATCCTAAATAGTACCATGAAAGTAATCCAATAGCACACAACAGATATAATAATGTATTTTTTATCTTTCCTTTAAGCTTTATGTCATTTATCTTTATATATGCACCAATAATATACATCAGCGCAAAATTAATTATCGTATATCCATACTGAGAACCATACATCCCGATTGTGCTTAATCCTGATATGGATGCACCTGTTATCTCACTAAATAATTCTATTACCGCAGGATAAATTGAAAATAAAGATATAAGCGTAATAATAAGCTTTCTAAAATTATATTCACTTAAGTTTTTAAGCATTATATTAATATATGGTGATATTCCGTACAATGCCACATATAAAATAACAAAATAATTATTTGGCACACACTTATCCAAAATAATATCAACACTCAATTCTTCTGCACCAGACAACACTTCTATTGCATAAAAAAATAGCGAAAAAAATACTACCTCTATTATTAACTTAAGCGGCTTGAAAGCATTTCTATTATTATTATGACACATAAAGTATCCCGTTATAAGTACAAATAAATTAACCGAACATATACTTAAACATTCAAAAAACAGTAATATAAATTTATTTAATGCCAAATCGCTTGTATAAGCTAATGCTCCACCCATATTTTCATTATTATAGTGAAGTATTATAACTCCTAAAATAGATAGTATTCTTAGTATTTCAATATTTGTATTTCGTATTTTTCTCATAGTAACCCGAACGTTATCACCATACACTCATAACATTTTTAAACTTTTCCACATTTTCAGCGGCATCTCCCTTAAATATAGCCGAGCCTGCCACAATCACGTTAGCTCCTGCTTCAAGAACCGTCGCAAGATTATCAAGATTAATTCCGCCATCCACTTCTATATCAAATGTGAAATTTCCCTCCTGCTTAAGTTTTTTTATTTCCTTAAGCTTGTCAATTGATGATATGATAAATTTTTGTCCTCCAAAGCCAGGATTTACACTCATTACAAGCACCATATCAACCTTGTCAAGATATGGCTGCACTGCCGATACAGGTGTCTCCGGATTAAGAGTAATCCCTGCCTTTACACCGCATGATTTAATCTGTTCAAGCGTTGCAACGACATCTGAACATGCCTCAACATGCACAGTTATAATGTCGGCTCCGACCTCAACAAATTCTTTAATATACCTTATAGGCTCATTTATCATAAGATGCACATCAAAGACTCTCTTTGTAGCCTTTCTTATTGACTTTATTACAGGCATTCCGTAAGAAATGCTCGGCACAAAAAGACCATCCATAACATCGACATGAACATATTCTGCTCCAGCAGCATCAATTATTTTTATTTCTTCTCCAAGTTTTGTAAAATCTGCTGATAAAAGCGATGGCGACAAAATATTCATATTTTTCCTCATTTCTACGCTGCTTTTTTCACATAATAAGTTTGCTGTCAAGCAGCGCAAAAGACACAAACCTGTGAGTGAAGGAATTCACAAATTCTTTCACTCTTTACTCCAAAAACGTAATTAATACTTTTTCTGCATTCTCAATTCTTCAAACAGTGCTTTATAACTGTCATACCTACGCTTATTTATTATGCCTTCCTCTACCGCCTGCTTTACAGCGCATCCGGGTTCATTTACATGTACACATCCGTTAAACCTGCATTTTCCCTCAAAAGGCTCAAATTCTTTAAAATAATATCTTAATTCTTCTTTTTTAATATTCGGCAGATTAAGCGATGTAAATCCCGGTGTATCACATATATATGTTGAACCATACATATTAAATATCTCAGAATGTCTAGTGGTATGCCTGCCTCTGCCGATGCGGCTTACATCTGAAGTTTCCATAACAGCTACGTCATTTAACATATTTGTTATTGATGATTTGCCGACTCCTGATGGTCCTGCAAGAACCGTGGTCTTATTTTCAAGGATATCTTTAAGTTCAGAAATTCCTTTATTTTCATATGTGCTTGCAAAAATAACTCTGCACCCGCATTTTGAATAAATTTCATAAAGACTATGCATTTTTTCCACGCTTGTAAGATCTGTCTTATTAAAACACAGCACTACCGGAACATCCTGATAATTCATCATAGCCAGAAATTTGTCAAGCAGATTATAATTAGGCTCCGGATTAGAAACAGCAAAAATAACAAGTGCCTGATCTATATTAGCTGCTGCCGGACGTATAAGTTCATTTTTTCTTTCATGTATAACTATGATATTGCCTGTTTTATTTTCTTCATCTATAACTTCAATATCAACATTATCACCAACAAGCGGTTTTATATTCCTGTTTCTAAATATTCCCTTTGCCTTACATTCATATACACCTGAATTTTCAACATGCACATAATAAAATCCAGCTATACCTTTTATGATTTTTCCGGTCATACTACTGCTGTGCTCCGTCAGGCTGATTTCCCTGATTTCCTTCCGGCGGTGTAGTCGGTTCCGTTGGTGAAGGTCCGTTACTTATCACAATTCCGATTTCTGTTCCAACTTTCACCTTACCTGTTGTATTTTGTGTAATTACATCACCTTTCTTTACATTGTCATGGTAATATCTGTTTAACACAACACCTTTAAGTCCAGCGCTGTCAAGCGTCTGCATGGCATCACTTTCTGACATTCCTACAACATTAGGAACATCAACCTGTTTTTTCTGACATACAACAATCGTTATTGTTCCTCCCGGCTTAACATCAGACTTTCCTGACGGATCCTGACTTATAACATACCCCTCATCAACAGTATCACTGTGTTCTCTCTTTACTGATACCTTAAACCCTGAGGCCTCAAGCTTTTCTGTAGCAGCTATCTGCTCTTTTCCGACAACATCAGGAACAGACACACTATCCTTTCCTGTGCTTATGGTCAACACAATAGTAGAATTTCTATCCACAGACGCTCCTTTTGCAACTCCCTGACGAATTACTTTTCCTGACTCAACATTATCAGACTTTTCGTACACAGGCTCATATCCAAGTCCCACTGAATTTAATGCAACTTTCGCCTCTTCTTCATTCTTTCCTGTAACATCAGGCACAGTTACCTTATTCGCACCCTCAGGCACTGTGTAATCCTGTGCAGCCTGCGTCGTCTGATTGTTTTGCGTAGGATTGTTTTTATTTGTGCTTCCGCTTCCTGACACAAGCTTTATAACAATAAAAAGTGTAATAACAAGTATAAGGCCTGCAATACCTATTCCTATCCATTTTACTATCTTATCGACCTTGTCATCATCTTGATTTTTCTCTTTGATATCGTCAATATCATCAATAAGCTCATCTGACTCATCACTGTCTTCATTATCTTCATCATCAAAAATCGAATCGTCAATCAGTTCCTCATCAGACGCCTCCTCATCAACAGATTGTGCCTGAACTGTACCAGTATTCACTGCCCCTGTATAAACAGGTGCCATTTTTACGAAATCTTCATCAGGCATAACAAGTGATTTTTTTAAATCTGCCATAAGTTCCGATACTGTCTGATATCTTCTTTCCGTCTTTTTCTGCGTACACTTTAATATAATTTTATCAATACTTACAGGAATATTCTCAGCAACAGTTGACGGAACAGGAATTTCCTCCTGAATATGTCTTACTGCAACGGAAACGGTTGAATCTCCGTCAAAAGGAACAATGCCTGTTACCATCTCAAACAACGTCACACCGAATGAATATATATCGCTTCTCTCATCAGAATATCCGCCTCTTGCCTGCTCCGGAGATATATAATGAACAGATCCCATTGCAGATGAATTTATAGTGCTTGATGTGGCAGCCTTTGCTATTCCAAAATCCGTAACCTTTACTTTTCCGTCCTTTGAAATAATTATATTCTGCGGTTTGATATCTCTGTGAATAATGTGGTGACTGTGTGCTGCCTCCATACCCTTTGCGACCTGAATCGCTATACTCACTGCTTCTTTATAAGGTATCCTGCCTCTCTTTTCAATATACTTTTTAAGAGTTATGCCCTCAACAAGCTCCATAACTATATAATATATACCATCCTCATCCCCAACATCATATACATTTACAATATTAGGATGTGCAAGACCTGCTGCAGACTGAGCTTCTGCACGAAATTTCGACACAAATACCCTGTCCTCACTAAATTCTTTTTTAAGTACCTTAATAGCCACATATCTGTTAAGCTTATGGCACTTTGCCTTATAAACATCCGACATACCACCGGTGCCAATCTGCTCTAAGATTTCATATCTGTCTGCTATAAACATTCCTTTTCTTAACATAACCTATTACCTTTCAATTTATGGTTCAATTATCATAACAGAAATATTATCTGTACCGCCATTCCTATTAGCCTCTTCTATAAGATTTTCCACGGCGTCCCTGATATCAGAGCTCTCATTTATAATTTTTAATATATCTTTATCTTCTACCATATTAGACAAACCATCAGAACACATCACAATCTTATCATTCGGCTTTAGCTCAACACTGAACATCTCCGCCTCAACACTGTTTCTGCCGCCTATAGCTCTTGTAATAAAATTCTTCTTTTCATGTGTTCTTGCCTGCTCCCTGTCTATCTCACCCTTATAAATCAATTCTTCAACAAGTGAATGATCTCTTGTTATCTGAATAATATCTTCACCTGCAATATAAAGTCTGCTGTCACCTATATTGGCAACCTTAAGCATATTATCATCTATGGTAGCTGCAACAAACGTTGTCCCCATTCCTGCATAATCGGGATTTTCATTTGCCATAGTAATTATTTCTTCGTTCACCTTAGTGATTGAACTGTTTATGGCAGTAACCTCGTCCTTATCATATGTCTGTTTTAAATATTTTACAAAACGCTCAACACTGCATCTTGAAGCCACATCTCCGGCTTTATGTCCACCCATTCCGTCAGCTACGATAAACAGATTTGCAAGACATCCTACCGGTTCTAATGAATAATAGACATAATCCTGATTAACACTCCTTATCAGCCCCACATTCGTAGCTGCATATGCGTTCATTGTATCCTCCAATCTGCCATATATCCAATATAATAATCTTCATTGTCTATGTAACTTTTTCTTAATTGTCCGCAGGCACCGTCAATGTCCCTGCCCATCTCTCTTCGTATTGTAACATTTATGCCGCATTTTTCAAGTTTATTTTTAAATTCATGAATCGCTTTAGCCTCAGACTGCCTGTAGTCTCTTTCCTTAATCGGATTTACAGGAATCAGATTTATATGGCACTTAATTTTCTTTGTAAGTGATATAAGCTGCTCTGCACACCCGGGCGTATCATTCACACCATCAACAAGACTGTATTCAAATGTTATTCTTCGTCCTGTCTTTTCTATGTAATACCTGCACGCACCCATAACCTCATTTATTGAATACTTATTGGCTATCGGCATCATTGTCTTTCTAAGCTCATCATTAGGCGCATGAAGCGATATTGCAAGCGTAATCTGCAGCTGCCTGTCAGCAAGCTCATATATTTTAGGCACAATTCCACAGGTTGAAACCGTAATATTTCTTGCGCTTATATTAAGCCCTCTTTTATCATTCAAAAGCTTTATAAATAATAACAGATTATCATAATTATCCATAGGCTCGCCGGACCCCATAACCACAACATTATCGACCCTTTCACCTGTCAGCTTCTGAATCCTGTAAATCTGGTCAAGCATCTCTGACGGCGTTAAATTTCTTACCATTCCGTCAAGTGTTGAAGCACAGAAGCGGCACCCCATTCTGCATCCGACCTGTGAAGATATACAGACTGAATTGCCGTGTTTGTATCTCATAAGTACACTCTCTATAAGATTTCCGTCATACAACTTAAATAAATATTTTGACGTTCCGTCAAGCTTTGAAACCTGTACTTTTACAGGTTCAAGCGCAGTAAGTCTGCATTTTTCCTTTAATTTATCCCTCAAATCAACAGAAAGATTTGTCATTTCATCAAAATCTGTCACCAATTTCTGATGAAGCCACTGGAAAATCTGTGATGTTCTGAATTTTTTATCGCCGAGCGACACAACAAACTCTTCAAGCTGCTCATAATCGAGCGATTTTATATCCGTAATTTCGTCCTGCATTCAACTCATACATCCTTCCTTTTTAATCTTGCGATAAAGAATCCGTCGGTATTATTTTCATTCGGCAGTATGCTTATATAATCATCTGCTTTTTCAAATGGGAAATTATCACAAAACCACTTTACATTTTCCTCATTTTCCTCATGGCTTATCGTACACGTACTGTACACAAGATAGCCGCATGGCTTTACATATTCCCACACAACTGAAAGTATCTGTCTTTGAAGCTTTACAAGATTATTTATCTTGTCTCGGCCTGAATTATATTTAATATCAGGCTTTCTTCCTATTATACCTAATCCTGAACATGGCAGGTCTGCTATAACAACGTCTGCTGTCATAACAGCGTTTTCGTCCCTTACCGTAGCGTCCCAAACCTTTGTCACAACATTTGTAATCCCGAGTCTTTCTATATTTTCATCTATCAGTGCGACCTTGCCCTCACTTATATCTCTTGCCTCCACAATACCGTTTACAGCCTTTAGTGCAGCATTAATACTTTTACCTCCGGGTGCGGCACACACGTCAATGATTTTACTGCTGCTTTTTATAATATTTCCCTCACCGGCCTGCATTGAGCTTAAATCCTGCACTTGAAATTCACCATTATTAAAAGCTTCAATATCCAAAATATAATCATAATCCGTTATTTTTAAAGCATACTCACCACACTCGCTGTTATCAACAGAATTTACCGTCACATTTTCCTGCTCAAGATGTTTTTTTAATTCAGCTGGCGAGACCTTGTTTGTGTTGCATCTTATAAATGTAGGTTTTTCACTTTCAAATCCCTTAAGTATACCTTCTATCTGCTCATATGAATAACTTTCTTTCCAGTAATCAATAAGCCATACAGGGCATGAATACACTACTGACAAAAACTCCTTAATATTACTTCTGTCAGGATATTTAATTTTATCAATATTTCTTGAAATATTTCTTAAGACTCCGTTTACAAAACCTTTAAGCTGGATAAATCCGCGCTTCCCTGCAAGCTTTACAGCCTCGTTGCAGACAGCACTCTGCGGAACGCTTTTCATGTATTTTAACTGATACACAGAAAGCTCCAAAATATTTCTGATTAAAGGCTTCATCTTTGCTGAGGAAGTCTTGGAAAATAAATCTATTATATAATCAATTTCTATCTTTTTTTCTATTGTTCCCTGTGCAAGCTTCTTGATAAAGCTTCTGTCATGCTTGTCAAGATACTGGTATTTTGACAAGGCGTTTCCGATAACAATATGACTGAGTCTTTCAGGCTTTTCAAGCTCCATTAATATGTCAAGAACAACTCCCCTTAAATTCACACTAACCATACCATCAGTCATCGTCATGGTTTCTTCCTCCAAACAGTATTATAAGTCTTAAAAGCTGTAAAATCGCAGTAGCTGCCGCAGCAACATACGTAAGCGCCGCAGCACTTAATACCTTCCTGCTGCATTTAAGCTCATTTCCTACAAGAATATGACTGCTTTCAAGCTCATCCATTGCTCTTTTTGATGCGTTAAATTCGACAGGAAGCGTAATAAGCTGAAAAAGCACTGCTGCCGAAAACATTATAATACCTATAGTTATAAGAGTCTGGTTAAAGCTGAAAATAATACCCAGTATAATAAAAACCCACGAAAGCTGTGAACCTATATTTGCAACCGGAACAAGTGCACTTCTTATTGATAGCGGCGCATATCCGTTTGCATGCTGAATCGCGTGACCACATTCATGGGCTGCAACACCTATTGCTGCAACTGATGTTGAATCATATACTGAATCAGAAAGATTAATAATCCTTTTACCCGGATGATAATGGTCTGTAAGCGAACCTGAAACTCTCATAACAGGAATATCATAAAGTCCGTGTGAATCAAGAATCTGTCTTGCTACCTGCGCACCTGTCATTCCGCTTGCACTCCAGACACCTGAATACTTTGAATAAGTGCTTTTTATCTTAATCTGTGCAATAACTGATATTATGCCTGCAATAATTATCAAAATATATGTCGGGTCAAAATAAAAACCGTATCCCATTCCGTAACCGTATCCCATATACAATCCAATCATCCTAACAACACTCCTTTCTCAAGGTGATATCCTCTCAAAAAATCCTCTGTTTTCATTCTCTTTTTGCCCTCAAGCTGAAGCTGTGTCACCTCAAGCAAATCCTCACCGCATTTAACAAAAAATGCTTTATCAGTAACCTTAACCACACTGCCTGACGGTGCCATGCTTACATCTGTCAAATCACATAACCTTTGGGAATCTTGACTGCACACATCTGCATCCCATATCTTAAGCATTTTCCCACCTATAGATGTATAGGCACTCGGCCAAGGATTTAAACCTCTTACAAGTCTTTCAATACTGACAGCACTCTTTGAAAAATCGATTTTTCCAAAAGACTTGCTTAACATTTTAACATAAGTAGCCTGAGTATCATCCTGCTTTATTCTTTCAATATCGCCTCTCTCTACTTTTTCAAGCGTTTCCACCAAAAGTTCTGCTCCTACACTGCTTAACTTCTCAAAAAGACTTCCTCCTGTCTCTTTATCGTCAAGCTTTACTTTTTTAGTAAGAAGCATATCTCCTGTATCAAGTCCTTCGTCCATCATCATCGTAGTGACACCGGAATACTCACATCCGTCAATTACAGCCCACTGTATCGGCGAAGCTCCCCTGTATTTTGGAAGTAACGACGCATGAACATTGATACAGCCATACTTCGGCATATCTATTATGCTTTTCGGAAGCTTCTGCCCGAATGCAACAACCACTATCACATCAGGATTATATGATGAAAGAGTTTCTATAAATTCATCATTGCTGCATTTTTCAGGCTGAAGCACGCATAAATCATGTTTTAACGCTGTTTCCTTGACAGGAGACATTGCAAATGCACCTCCTCTGCCCTTTGGCTTGTCAGGCTGTGTAACTACTGCCACAACATCGTGTCCTGCATTAATAATCTCCTCAAGTGTTGACACCGCAAAATCCGGTGTTCCCATAAAAATTATTTTCATATTTTTTATTCCTCCGCCTGTGTGTCCATAAGCTCGCCCTCAACCTTATCTACATAAACAATTCCCTCGAGATGATCTATCTCATGGCAAAGACATCTTGCAAGAAGTTCCTCTCCCTCAACAATCACTTCCTCCATGTCCTCATTTAAACACTTTACCTTTGCATAATTAGGTCTTGTTACAATACCGCATTTCCCGGGAACACTTAAACATCCCTCCTGTCCTGTCTGCTCACCGCTTGTCTCAAGAATAACCGGATTTATAAGTACAATAGGCTCACCGCAGTCTATAACAACAATTCTTTTTCTTATTCCAACCTGCGGTGCCGCAAGTCCGCAGCCGTTTGCCTCATACATTGTATCAAACATATCATCAATAAGCTCTGCAATCTTAGGTGTCATTTCCGTTACAGGCTTTGCCTTTTTTGTAAGTACTTCATCTCCAAGTGTTCTTATATTTCTTATTGCCATCTTTATCCTCCATTCCGTAGACGCTTTTGCGTCGGAGGAATCGCGAAGCAAATCCCAAATTTGCCTCTGCGATAAAAGCTACTTTGTGGCGCCTGCGACACAAATAGCTGTGTGAAAAATCATCGTATCAACATGATTTTTCACACTATCCTCCATTCCGCAACAATTAATTGAAATCAAACTGCGTCGTAACCATATTAAACTCTTTATTATCTTTTGTATAACACTCTATTTTATCCTTATAATTTATGAGATCATCATAATTTTGTGACTTCACATACAGTATTCTTGTATAAATATCTTTTATCTTATATACGCCGGCCTCAACCGGCCCTGTGGAAGTCATATTTTCCAAAAGATACTCCTTTTGCTTATCTGCAATTATCTCACACGCTTTTTCAAGTTTTTCCTTATTTTTTGAAGAAAAAGCAATTCGCAAAAGATTATATACAGGAGGATAATGCATTATCTGCCTGAAAGCAATCTCCTCCTCGTAAAATTCTTCATAATCCTGATTTTTTGAGGTCTTTATACTGTAATTATCAGGTGAATAAGTCTGAATAACAACCTCGCCTGCATCTTCCCCTCTTCCCGCTCTTCCCGAAGCCTGAACAAGAAGCTGGAACGTTCTTTCTGAGGCTCTGTAATCGCTTGCATAAAGTGACATATCCGCAGCCAAAACTCCGACAAGAGTAACACTCGCAAAATCATGTCCTTTAACTATCATCTGTGTTCCTATCAGGATATCGGCCTCATGATTTGCAAATGCGGCAAGAATTTTCTCATGTCCGTCCTTGCCCGAAGTAGTGTCCATATCCATTCTCAGAGTTCTCGCCTGCGGAAACATTTTATTTATCAATTCTTCAACCTGCTGCGTTCCTGCCCTAAAACCTGAAATATATTTTGACCCGCACTCCGGGCAAACCTTAACCTGAGGTTCTTCATATCCGCAATAATGACAGACCAGCCTGCCGTTATTATGTGCAGTCAGCGAAATATCACAATGCGGACATTTCATTACATGACCACAGCTTCTGCATGAAACAAAGCCAGCATATCCTCTCTTATTAAGAAAAAGCATTATCTGCTGGTTCTTTTGAAGCCGCTCGCTCATTAGCTGCTGAAGCTTTCTTGAAAAAATACTCCTGTTGCCTTCTTTTAATTCCTGCCTTAAATCAATCAGGCTCACTGTCGGCATACGCGCCCCTGCCGCTCTGTCAGAAAGCTTAAAAAGCTTATATTCTCCCTGACTTGCCCTGTAAAACGCTTCCAGCGACGGAGTCGCAGAACCCAGCACCACAGAGGCATTACATTCTTTTGCTATATGAATGGCTGTTTCCCTTGCATGGTATCTCGGCGACTGTTCACTCTTATAAGTCCACTCATGCTCCTCATCTATAACAATAAGACCTATATCGGGAAACGGTGTAAACAAAGCTGAACGAGGGCCAATCATAATACTGATTTCGCCTTTCATCGCCCTTAGAAACTGGTCATACCTTTCTCCCTTGGACATTCTTGAATTCATTATTGAAACTTTATTGCCGAAACGCTTATAAAACCTCTGTACAGTCTGAAATGTGAGTGCGATTTCCGGAATCAGCATTATAACCTGCCTTCCCTTACATATTACATGTTCAATCATCTCCATATAGCACAGCGTTTTTCCGCTTCCTGTAACACCATACAAAAGATATGTATTTCTGACGCCTGAATCATAATCGTTTCTAAAGGAATCAACTATAATTTTTTGTTCTCCGTTAAGCTCGATTTTTTGTTCTTTATCATCTGCGTATTTTATCGGATTTCTGTAAAGGTTCTGTGTTATAACTTCAATAATCCCCATATTTTCAAGCGCTTTTACAGTGGAAGACGTTATATTAAGCTTAGTTTTTACAATCTCAAAATCTATCTGTTTTTCTTGTATCAGCGCTTCCAAAAGCCTGTATCTTGCTGTCGCATTCTTTCTTTCAAATACAAAAAGCTTTTCCTGTGCCTCATCATCTGAAATAATCAGTTTTACAGTCCTTTTTTCTTTTGGACGCACCTTTTCTTTTACAGGTATAACTGTTTTTAATGCCTGGTTCATTGTAGACCCGTAATTGTTTCTAAGCCATGCCGCAAGCTTTATCATTCGTCCTACAGCCCTTGTCTTATCAGGCACTACGCTGTCAATATCCTTTATTTTATCTGCATAAAATTTAGGCTCATCTCCAAGCGAAATAACATAACCTGTAATTAACCGATTGCCCTTTCCAAAAGGAACATTCACCATAACTCCGGCTTCTATCTGTTGGGCCAGATTTTCGGGCACTCTGTACTGAAACGTTTTATCAAGCTGTTCATGCGATATATCAACTATTATGTCTGCGTACATATGCCCTCCTGTTATCTGATTACTTTATGGCTCCCAGCCCTCACTCTTAAGCTCATTTACCGACTCATCAATAAGCACTCTCTCATCCATAGGATATTTTACGCCCCTGATTTCCTGATAATCTTCATGACCTTTTCCTGCAAGAACGATAATGTCTCCCGGCTCTGCGTTTTTTATAACATACTTTATGGCTTCTTTTCTGTCTGTTATATCGACATATCTGCCATTAGTCCTGGAAACACCTGTCTTTATGTCGTCAATTATCGCATCAGGCTCTTCAAATCTCGGATTATCAGACGTTATAACTGTCAAATCTGCTAATCTTCCTGACACCTCACCCATCTGGAAACGTCTGTCCCTTGAACGGTTTCCTCCGCAGCCGAACAGACATACCAGTCTGTGCGGATTATACTGCTTTAAAGTATTTAATATACTTTCAAGTGCCATAGCATTATGCGCATAGTCTATGAGAAGTGTAAATTTGTCCGATACCTTTACAATTTCTATTCTTCCCTTGACTTTTACTGTTTTAAGTGTGTCAGAAAGAACACTCTTATCCACATTAAAATGCCTTGTCACTGCTATTGCACACAATGAATTGTATACCGAAAACTCTCCCGGCATTCCCAATTCCACATGTATATCCATAAGTCCCAGACAATCATATGAAAGACCGATTTT
Organism: uncultured Eubacterium sp.; assembly: GCA_900552795.1. Classification (GTDB taxonomy): domain Bacteria; phylum Bacillota; class Clostridia; order Lachnospirales; family Lachnospiraceae; genus Lachnospira. The sequence goes on along the minus strand of USBB01000037.1, from coordinate 10,086 downwards.
ACCACGCTCATGATAAATCTGCACATTCTGCGCTTTTAAATCTGCATCCTTTTTTACACCATATGTCTCTATTTTACATGTCGCAGCTTTTATAATCTGCTCTGTGTATTTATCGTCTGAATTTACAATTCCGACTTTGCACTGCCGAAACAACTTTGACTTACATTCAAGATATTCCTCAAACGACTCATGCTCATTAGGCCCTATATGATCAGGCGAAAGATTCGTAAATACGCCTATATCAAACATAATACCAGCTGTTCTGTCAAGCTTAAGTCCCTGTGATGAAACCTCCATAACTACTGCCTTACACCCCTCGTCTGTCATCTCCTTAAACGAGCGGTGAATCTCATATGATTCAGGTGTCGTATTTTTTGCAGGCGTAACCTTTTCTCCTATTATCGTCTCTATAGTCCCGATAAGACCTGTTTTTATGCCACACGCCTCAAGCACATTTCTTATCATGTATGTTGTAGTTGTCTTTCCCTTAGTTCCAGTAATACCTATCTTAAACAACTTATCTGCCGGGCTGCCAAAATATTTTGCTGACATTTCAGACAGCGCAAACCTTGTATTATCAGTCATTATCACTGTTACATCTTTTCTTTTGCTCAAAAGCTCCTTAAATAAAGATAAATCACTCCCACTCTGGACAATTATGGCTGCTGCTCCTGAACTTACTACATCCGGAATATATTTATGCCCGTCACTGACTGCTCCCTTTATGCATACAAAAGCTGAATTATGACATACCTTTCTTGAATCAGACGTAAGCGTATCAACAATAACATTTTCATCACCCTGAAGAAGTGTATAATTAAGTTCTTCTATCAAATCTTTTAATTTCATATAAATCCTCATTTCTGAAAATCATCGTATCAACATGATTTTTCACACTTTTCCCCATTCCTCATACGCAACACTTCTAAAACAATCCTGTTATAAGATTTCTGTCCTCATCATAATCAATACCGACCGCAGCAGGTACCTTTGGAAGTCCCGGCATTGTAAGTATTTTTCCTGTAAGTACTACAACAAAACCTGCGCCTGCATTCACATATACTTCTCTTACATTAATCTTAAAGTTTTCAGGTCTTCCGAGTAATGATGCGTCATCTGAAAGAGAATACTGAGTTTTTGCCATACATACCGGAAAATGAGAAAATCCCATCTGTTCAATATGCTTTAACTCCTTTTTAGCAGCCACATCATATATAACACCATCTGCTCCGTATATTTCCCTTGCGACTGTATCTATCTTTTCCTCAAGTGAAGCAGTATCTTCATATATAGGCTTAAAATGTGAAGCCTTACTCTCTAACGTCTTTATAACTTTCTCTGCCAGCTCGATTCCACCCTCTCCGCCTTTTGCCCATACCTGTGAAAGTGCAAATTCGCAACCGGCCTCCTCACAGTGGTTCTTTATAAATTCATATTCCCTGTCCGTATCGGTTATAAATGCATTCAATGTCACAACAACAGGAACTCCGTACTTTTTAATATTCTCTATATGCTTATCAAGATTTACGATTCCAGCCTTTAAAGCTTCCATATTTTCTTCTGCAAGCTTATCCTTAGGAACACCGCCATTATATTTTAATGCTTTTACTGTCGCCACTATAACAACAGCATCAGGCTTTAAACCGGAAAGACGACACTTGATATCAAGAAACTTTTCCGCACCTAAGTCTGCACCAAAGCCCGCCTCTGTCACAGCATAATCACCAAGCTTCATAGCAAGTTTCGTTGCTCGCACTGAATTACATCCATGTGCTATATTTGCAAACGGTCCTCCATGAACCAACACAGGTGTATTTTCAAGTGTCTGCACCATATTCGGCTTTATTGCGTCCTTCAAAAGCACTGCCATTGAGCCTGTCGCATGTAAATCATCTGCTGTTACCGGGTCACCGTCCATATTGTAAGCTACAATAATACGTCCGAGCCTCTGTTTTAAATCTTTCATATCCTCAGCAAGACATAAAACTGCCATAATCTCAGACGCAACCGTTATTATGAAATGGTCCTCTCTAACAACTCCGTCTGTTTTTGCGCCCATACCTACGATTATATTCCTTAAAGCTCTGTCATTCATGTCAAGACAGCGTTTCCACACTACTCTCTTTGTGTCTATTCTCAATTCATTTCCATGCATAATATGATTATCAAGCATTGCCGCCAATAAATTGTTTGCGGATGTTATCGCATGAAAATCTCCTGTAAAATGAAGATTTAAATCTTCCATAGGAACCACCTGTGCGTATCCGCCGCCTGCTGCTCCGCCCTTTATTCCGAAACACGGGCCCAAAGACGGTTCTCTTATTGCTGCCACTGCATTTTTTCCCATCTGACAAAGTCCCTCTGTAAGTCCGATGCTGATGGTAGTCTTTCCCTCTCCTGCCGGAGTTGGGTTAATTGCGGTTACAAGTATAAGCTTTCCATCCTCTTTGTCCGCAAGTCTTTCATACAGCTCATCCGAAAGTTTTGCCTTGTATTTTCCATACAATTCAAGTTCATCCTCTTTTACGCCTGCCTTAGCCGCAACCTTAACAATATCAAGCATTTCAGCTTCCTGCGCAATTTCAATATCACTTTTTACTCCCATATGCATCTCCTTTATAATCATAATTTAATATTTATCCTATGTTGCTATTTTTGAGATAGTTTTCAAAGTCCTCAAGCGTCATTTCAACCTTTCTTGGCTTTGTACCTAACTCAGGTCCTACAACTCCTGCCTCTGCAAGCTGATCCATAATTCTTCCGGCTCTGTTAAAGCCTATTTTATAATATCGCTGAAGCATTCCTATAGAACCTTTTTCTTTTTCGATTACAAACCGTCCTGCCTCTGCAAAATATGGATCTCTCTCATTTTCAACAATCTTTGATGCAGAAGAACTTTCAACTGCAACTGCGTTTGTAATCTGTTCATCATAAACGATCTCCTGCGTCAGATTAGCTTTAAGGAAATCTACAACCTTACCGACCTCCTCATCTGACACAAAAGCTCCCTGAACACGTACAGGCTTTGGATATCCCGACGGATAAAAGAGCATATCACCTTTTCCGAGGAGCTTTTCTGCACCGTTCATATCTATAATAGTTCTTGAATCGACACCAGATGAAACCGAAAATGCTATTCTTGACGGTACATTCGCTTTTATAAGACCTGTAATAACATTTACGGATGGTCTTTGCGTAGCAATTACAAGATGGATTCCGGCTGCTCTGGCAAGCTGTGCAAGGCGGCATATAGAATCTTCAACCTCGCCCGGTGCTACCATCATAAGGTCGGCAAGTTCGTCGATTATAATAACTATCTGCGGCATCTTTTGAGGCTTTTCTTCGCCCTCTCCCACATCAAGCTTTTCAATCTTAGCATTATAACCCTTTAAATCTCTTACATTCATCCTCGCAAATTTCTTATAACGATCTGTCATCTCGGCTACTGCCCAATTAAGCGCACCTGATGCCTTTTTAGGATCTGTCACAACAGGTATAAGAAGATGTGGTATTCCGTTATATACGCTTAATTCAACAACCTTTGGATCCACCATTATAAGCTTTACGTCATCAGGGTTTGCCTTGTAAAGAATACTCATAATAATAGTATTTATACAGACCGATTTACCCGAACCGGTTGCACCTGCTATAAGAAGATGCGGCATCTTGGCAATATCAGCCACTATTGTTTTGCCTGCAATATCCTTTCCTGCCGCAAATGCTATCGCAGACTGATGATTTTTAAATGTATCAGACTCAAGAAGCTCTCTTAATGAAACACTTCCGGCTTCCTTATTTGGAACTTCTATTCCGATTGCCGCTTTTCCCGGTATCGGGGCTTCTATTCTGATATCTGCTGCAGCCAGATTTAATTTTATGTCATCTGAGAGCGACACAATCTTACTTACCTTAACGCCCTGCTCCGGCTGTAATTCATAGCGCGTTACGGACGGACCGCAGCTTATATCCGTTATCATAACCTTTACCCCGAAATTCTGCAGCGTCTGCTGGAGCCTCATTGCGGTATTTTGATTTTCTCTTAATTGATTTGCCTTTCCCTTTGAACTTACTTTATTAAGAAGACTTATCGGAGGGAAAACGTATTCTTTTTTCTGTGCATCAATATTACCATGTCCTGTCTCATCAACAGAAGCAGTTATCATTTCTGAATTTTCATGTTCAGGAACATATTCTTGTATAACTTCCGGCTCATTGACATATTCCTCTATTGTGTCCGGCTCATTCACAGACTGCATTACAACCTCCGCTTCATCAGCATATTCCGGCTCGGATAATGGTTCCACAGTCATTTCAGAAATTGAAGTATTTGTCAATGGCTCGTAAATATCACCGCTAAACTCATCGTCTCTTTCTGTATCTACGACTATCTCATTTATGTCAATGTCATCACTGCAGCTGCTTTCTTTCGGAAGCTGCGTATCGTTTGTCACGCCAAGAGCCTTCTTATACATTCTCGCAACACTTTTCTGCTCATTTTCTTCTCTTTTCCTCTTTGCACGTTCCTTATCCTGAGACAGCTTTTCATTTGAATGTTCTCTGTACATGTCGTAATCCTGCTTCGCAGCTTTCACCATTCTTGAACCGCTGTCCTTAACATTAAGAAGCCCTGATATAAATGACTTTTCAGTAATCACTATAATACATATTATTGCAAGTATGACAATTATAACCATACTTCCGACTGTGCCGAAAGGAGAAAGCATTTTACAGATAAGGCCTCCAAAAAGTCCTCCTCCGTTTTTATGCTCTGCACTGCTTATAAAAAAATCCCATACAGAACTTCCTGCTACCACCGGTTCGTCATATATTCGCTGCCATCCTCCCGCAATTAAAATACTTAATATGTACACTGCAGCAGCCTTCACTCTCGCCACAGCAGCAAGGTTTCTGTTTGAAATCATAAACAGTATTGTAACTGCCATAATAACCGGAAAAATATACTGTACAATCCCGAAAAGTCCAAACATAAACCACTTTATACTCTCTCCTACACTTCCTGCAAGATTAAAATTGCTTAGTATAAGTATTATTGCACATGCGAAAGCCAAGAGTACCGTTATTTCATCCTGAAGCTGACTGTTCTTTTTAGCATTTTTTCTACCTGAAGCGGCTGATTTTGTACGTCCTGCTGTACTCTTTTGTACTGTACTTCTTTGTGTTGTACTTTTTCTTCCGCCGGTCTTTTTAGTGCCCGCTGACCCTTTTGAAGACTTTTTCACATTACTCTGTCTTCCTGATGTCATTATTACTTCCTCCATTTCAATACATCTTTGCGCATAGTGCTCCACTATTTACACATTAGATTATTATATCATTTTAACATAACGAAAACAAGCCTGTATCCGAGTTGTAAACTACGGATACAGGCCTGAAGGATATATTAATTAATCTTCATCACCATTGTTGCTTTCTGCAAACCCCTGACGCTTTCTTGCCATTTCATCATTTTCAAGATACTCGTCATAGGTTGTAATTTTATCTATCAGCTGGCCGCTTGGAACGATTTCCATAATACGGTTTGCAGTTGTCTGTATAAACTGGTGGTCATGTGATGTAAACAATGCCACTCCCGAAAATTTAATAAGCCCGTTATTCAACGCTGTAATTGATTCCATATCAAGATGATTTGTTGGGTCATCAAAAATCAATACATTGGCTCCCATAATCATCATCTTTGAAATAAGACAACGAACCTTTTCTCCACCTGAAAGCACCTTAACTTTCTTAACTCCGTCCTCTCCTGCAAAAAGCATTCTTCCAAGGAAGCCTCTTACATATGTCGGGTCAGGATCAGGAGAATACTGTGTAAGCCATTCAACGATAGTATCTTCCCTGTTAAATTCAGCCGCACTGTCCTTAGGGAAATATGCCCTTGATGTTGTTATACCCCACTTAAAGGTTCCCTCATCAGGCTCAAGCTCACCTGTTAAAATCTTAAAAAGCGTAGTTGTAGCAAGCTCATTTGAACCGACAAAAGCTATCTTATCGTCATGGTTTACTATAAATGAAATATTATCAAGAACCTTTACACCATCAATGGTTTTTGAAATACCTTCAACCTGAAGAACTTCATTTCCGATTTCTCTTGCAGGTCTGAAATCAATATAAGGATATTTTCTGCTTGACGGCCTGATTTCATCAAGTTCGATCTTTTCAAGTGCTCTCTTACGCGATGTAGCCTGCTTTGACTTTGAAGCATTCGCAGAGAATCTCTGAATAAATTCCTGAAGTTCTTTAATCTTTTCTTCCTTTTTCTTATTAGCCTCTTTCATCTGCTTGATAAGAAGCTGGCTTGATTCATACCAGAAATCATAATTACCTGCATAAAGCTGAATTTTAGCATAATCAATATCAGCAATATGCGTACATACCTTATTTAAGAAATATCTGTCATGCGATACAACAATCACAGTATTTTCAAAATTAATCAAAAATTCTTCAAGCCACGCAATAGCATCAAGATCAAGATGGTTTGTAGGCTCATCCAGAAGAAGGATGTCAGGATTACCAAACAAAGCTTTTGCCAGAAGAACCTTAACCTTTTCACCACCATTAAGCTCACTCATAGTCTTATAATGTAAATCTGTAGTTATTCCAAGTCCGTTAAGAAGCTGTGCTGCATCCGATTCAGCTTCCCATCCGTTCATATCAGCAAACTCTGCTTCAAGCTCACTCGCCTTATTTCCGTCCTCCTCAGTGAAATCTTCCTTGGCATAGATTGCTTCCTTTTCTTTCATTATCTCATAAAGACGTGTATTACCTCTGATTACTGTATCAAGGACAACGCAGTCATCATATTTAAAGTGGTCCTGCTCCAAAAAAGACAGTCTCTGTCCCGGTGTTATTGAAACGTCACCCTTACTTGGTTCAAGCTGACCTGTAAGAATTTTCAAAAATGTTGATTTTCCGGCTCCGTTCGCGCCTATAAGACCATAACAGTTTCCTTCCGTAAACTTAATATTTACATCCTCAAACAGCGCCTTCTTACCAATTCTAAGTGTTACGTTATTTGCACTAATCATTCAAAAATCCTCCAAAAATCATAAACATACTACTTTTCACAAAATACAGCAGATATTATACTACACATTCTCTAAAAAAGCAATTTTAATGACTTTTTATAAACATATCCTTGGCACAGCTGTTTAACATCTTAAGCCATGCCATAGAAAAAGGGCCTCCTGTGCATATATTATCCATACATGTTTCAATGCATGTCCTATTACCTTCCTTGCCCATTACATTACCATTTATACATTCAATATAATAACACATCACAATTGTTATCAATGCTTTTAATGCAATATCATGAATGTCAAGTGATTTGTAAATAATATGAAGTCTTGAAATAAATTCATCATCCCCTCTGTCAGCAATCTCTGCAAAATCTGCCCTTGATTCCAAATTCCCCCACGCTTTATCTTCCCAATATTTTTCTGCTATATTTACTGTGCCGCAATTAATGTCGGCAGCACTTTCAAAATCCAATATATGTGTCAATTCAAGCCATTTTGCTCTTTCAGGAAGATTTTCCATAGGTATATCAATAGGCAGTGTAAAAACCGTAATCCTGTTTTTTACAAAAAGGCCATGAATAATATTAAGCTCAACAAGCGCATCTGCGTCATTAAGAAGCCCCCTCGTCAATAATATCACAACATATTCCTCTTTCCCCAAAACAAGATTCATGTTGTATAAATCAGTCTCTCTCAGTATTTGTGCCTCCCCGTTCATTTTACAGCTTTCGTGCTCACCGACAACTTTTATTCCAAAGCCATTAAGTCGTTTTATCAATGCCTCAACAGTATTTTCGGTATTTTTACCACCATTGTTATTCAGATAACAAATCCTCATACCTTTTCCTCCAAAATTTAAAATACGATGGCCATCTGTTTATCTATAACATATAAAATATATCATGTGAAGTTATCTATTTAACGCCTTACTTTAGACTTTAAAAACAGGTTATCTGATATATTGCAAAAATAATATAAAAATATTGTAATTAACAATAAATTTATATATAATATAAGCAGTTGTTTATCAACTTTGTTATTTATATAACAATATTAAGTATAATTGCAGGCTCCACCAACAAAATTATTTTGTGGAATCTGAAGAAAGAGAGGTTTGTATGGGATTTTTAACCGGAAAGACAGCTATCATTACAGGTGCAGGACGTGCTGTCTTAAGTGACGGAAGATGTGGTTCAATAGGCTACGGTATAGCAACTGCTTACGCCAAGGAGGGCGCAAATCTTGTAATTACCGGCCGCAATACTGCAAAACTTGAAAGTGCTAAAGAAGAGCTTGAAAGATTATATGGAATAAAAGTACTGATTGTTCAGGCCGACGTAAATGCAGATGCAGATAATGAAGCAACAGTGCAGTCAGTTATAGATAAAACTATTGAGACATTTGGAAGAATTGATGTACTGATTAACAATGCACAGGCTTCAGCTTCAGGTGTTCCTCTCAGCGAACACACAACAGAACAGTTTAACCTTGCAATGTATTCAGGTCTTTACGCTGCTTTCTATTATATGAAAGCCTGCTATCCTTATTTAAAGGAAACTAAAGGTTCTGTAATAAACTTTGCATCAGGTGCAGGCTTATTCGGCAACTTCGGACAGTGCGCATATGCTGCTGCCAAAGAAGGTATCCGCGGTCTTACACGTGTTGCAGCTACTGAATGGGCAAAAGACGGAATTAATGTAAATATTATCTGTCCTCTTGCATGGACATCACAGTTAGAACAGTTCAAAAATACCTACCCTGATGCATTTAAGAAAAATGTACACACACCTCCTGCAGGACACTTTGGAGACGCTGAACTTGAAATAGGTCGTGTATGCGTACAGCTTGCAAACCCTGATTTCAAATATATGACAGGTGAAACTCTTACTCTTGAAGGAGGCCTCGGTCAGCGTCCTTAAAAATCAATAAAACAATTTTATTCATAATAAAAACATATCATTTTAATTGAATTGATAACTTAAAAAGGGTAAATGATGTTCTTTACATTTTTAACTGAACTCATTTTACCCTTTTAGTTTATTTTCCACCTGCAAATCCGGCAACATCAAGCATTCCCCACCCCTGCTGATTTTCCGGTATATCTATTTTTACACAAAATCTTTTTAATCTCTTTTTCACATCATCAGGTGTAAGATCAGGATGTATTTCCAAAAGTCTTGCCACAGCTCCGCTTACAATTGGTGCTGACATAGATGTGCCGCTTTTTATGGAATATGAATTCTGATGATTACTGCATGCCACAATATTAGCCCCTGTCACAACAACCTCCGGTTTTATGACAGCTTCTCCTGTCGGTCCCCTCCCGGAATAATATCTTATCGGTCCGTTTATCCTGTATGACGAATCATCAAAAGAACCAACCGTAATTACTTTTTTACTGTTCCCCGGTGTCGTAACACTGTTTCTTTCAGGTCCGCTGTTGCCTGCCGCAGCCACAACTACTATACCGGCATCCCAAAGCTGCTCCACCTTGGTTATCAAACTCTTTTCCATATCTTTATCTTTTTTTGAGGTTGTTCCAAATGATATATTTACAATCCTAATATTATATGTTTTTTGCATTCTAAGTACCCAGTCGAGACCTGAAATAACATTTTCCACGCGCCCGTTTCCTCTTTTATCCAAAACCTTAACAGCTATTATGGCCGATTTTGGTGCTACCCCTCTGTATTTTCCTCTGCTCGCCTTTCCTGAACCGGCGATTATGCCTGAAACATGCGTACCATGCCCGCTGTCATCGTATGCATTTATCTTTTGATTCACAAAATCTGCAAATGCTGCAATTCTATTATCAAAATCATTATGTCTGAATATTCCTGTATCAATAACTGCCACTCCTACCCTCAAATCACTCATCTTTTTCACCTCTTGATACATAACATATATTAGGGCCGGTAGTAAATTCACTCCTTATAATAATTTATAATATGCCTGATCTTTAAAATCTGTGAGGGTAAAATGCAGTAATCATATAGTAAAAAAGCGTCGTGAACGACGCTTGCAAGATTTGCTTCGCAAACTTGTTATC
>USBB01000036.1 GCA_900552795.1 uncultured Eubacterium sp. | reverse complement strand
TTTCTTAATTAATTTTTTTATTTCTTCACTTAAATTTTCTTCAATAACAGTGTTAACCCTACTATTACTTTGTATATAAAATGGATAATATGTAGTACCATTTGACTTAACTTCACATGTATAAACATTTTCATCTAAGTTTATATATAAATAAGCATATATAACTGTTTTATTCTTATATTTATAACATGGAATATATAATCTATAATCTCCATTATTTTTGTATACAAAGCCATATTTTTTTAGTATCTTAGGTGTAACTAATTTATTTATTAAATATTTACTCATATACTTTACTCCAAATTTGTCTACATTTTTAAGTGTCTATTCAAATACTTTATATATTCCTCCCATTTACCAATAACATATATATACTCTTTTGCTTTCAATCCCTTTAATCTCATATCTGCCTTAATCTTGTCGAATGCGTTTCTTTTTGAGCAAAGAGTTTTTAGATAATCATTGGTTATATTCTTAATACTTAAAAAGTCTGTACGTGGTATATTTGATATAATTTGTTTATAAATATCTAAATCACTATCTGGTATTTTAAAATCTGATTTTGGTAGATTTTTAATTGAAAAAGGACTAATACCTGCGCCAGATGTCTTTGGCTTCATTAGAGGTATAATCTTATTTGAATTAACATATTTAAATTTAAATAAAACTTCCGAATCAGTTTCTTCTATATCAAATATGATATTAGATTTATTTTTTAAGTCATTATTGAATATCTCCACATCTAATATTAAAATATTTTCTTTTGATATATGTATACATTCTCCATTACGTTCTATATCATATTCACTCACTTCAGTTTTTGCGTTGTTGGGATTTATATATTTAAAATATATTGTTTTTATAATGCTTCTACCTGTTTGTATAGAAGGAATATAACATTGTAAAATTGAATTACCATAATGAAATATTCTGCCATTTTTACAATCTATATAACAATCTATATCTTCATAATTACCATTTAACTTTCTGTTAAAATCTTTTGTAGCTAAATCATAATCACAAAGAATTCTATATTCACCTTTGAATTTATCTATCAAATAACTCGTAAATTATCACCACCTTATAGTTTAATATTCTTCATAATAGACTTCTTCGTTAATAATAGGTTTTGATTTTTCTGCTTGTTTAACTTTATCAAGAGCATCTTTTCTATTTTTAAAAATAGTTTTATTAATACTATTATAAGAAAACAAATAAGCTCTTCTGTCATGTTTATCTACTCTAGCAAAATAATCTTTTTCAATAGTCCTTATAATTATTTCACAAACATCAAATATCCCTAATTGTGGAATGATATGTGCAAAATACACAATATTCTTTTTGCACAATTCTTCTTTAGTCACAATATAACACCACCTTGTTTTGTTTTAAGGATTCTTGCACATCAATCACCCTTTGATTTGAACTACCACGCCAATGTAATGATATATCTCTTAATTTATCAATATATCTACCATCAATAAAAACATCACATTGTTTTAATATTTCTTGTCGTTTAATAGTATCTATTGTCCATCCTTGCCATGTTTTACCATATATATCTTCGCTATTTGTGTCATAATCCCATATTTCATTCCATGTATAACCTGAATAAATCCATATAGTTTTATTTGGCATTAAAAGACGGATTTTATTGATTAGATTTAATACTCCATCAACATTTTCATCAGCAAGAGGCTCACCCCCAAGTATTGAAATTCGCTTAATGTATGGTTTACTTGCCAACTTTATGAACTTTTCTTCTACTTCTGGTGTCCATTCTTTGCCACCATTGAAATCCCATGTGTCTTTGTTAAAACAATTGTAACAGTGGAAATTGCAGCCTTGCACAAACAAGGCTACACCCACCCCTTCACCATTGCTTACGTCACATTCTCTAATTTGTGCGTAGCGTATATTAATCACACTCCTTACAAGGAAGGTCTGTTAAGTGAACAAATCTTTCATTAATCTCTTGTGTTCTACCCTTGCCCCAAAAGTTAGTTCCAAGATAACCGCAAGTACGTCTAGTTACATTCATTTTGTCCTTATCCCTGTTTTTACAGTTAGGACATTCCCAAATCAATTCATTGTTTTCGTCAACAATCTTGATTTCACCATTATAACCACAAACTTGACAATAATCTGACTTGGTGTTGAGTTCTGCATAGATGATATGGTCATAAATGAAATTCATAACATCTAATACTGCGTCTGTATTCTTAGTAAGGTCACTTGTTTCTACATAAGAAATTGCTCCACCGAGAGACAATGACTGGAATTCAGACTCTTTTGCCAATTTATCAAAAGCATTGATATGTTCTTTTACAAAGGTGTGATATGAGTTTGTTACATAATTTCTGTCTGTAATGCCTTCAATAACACCAAAACGTCTCTGCAAACTCTTAGCAAATTTGTGGGTAGTATTTTCGATTGGACTTCCATAGAGAGAAAAGCCAATATAATGTTCGTCATTCCATTGCTCGCACTTCTTATTTAAGAATTTCATAACATCAATACCAAAATCATGTCCCACCACTGAACCAATATGAGATTCACCAGTCATATACTTAACACACTCATACAGTCCAGCGTACCCAAGAGAAATACTTGCATATCCACCATGAAGTAACTTGTCAATAGTTTCGCCCTTTTCCAATCTCGAAAATGCTCCATGTTGCCATAAAATAGGCGCTACATCAGATAGGGTTCCTTCTAATCTATGATGTCTGCAAAGCAATGCTTTATGACAAAGTTCCGTTCTCTGCTCTAATAAGTCCCAAAATTTGTCCATATCTCTTTCAGAAGATAACGCAACGTCAACAAGATTAATTGTAACGACCCCTTGGTTCAGCCTTCCGTAGAATTTATAATTTCCATTTTCATCTTTCCAAGGTGATAGAAAACTTCTACACAATAGGATTTCTCCTATTGGACTATATCTTCATTTATTACTCTGTTACCAAATAATAAATGCTCGGCACTTCCACACAAGGATTTTCGCCTTATATGTACTCTACTCACTTCTTCACATAAGTCTTTCTCTTATGCTATGCTTTCGATAGTCTCTTGACTTTCTTCAACGTATTCAAATAAATAATCATAATTGTTAGTTGTTTTTTCGCCCTTTAATATCATGGTTACTGTTTTTCTATTAATATGTAAATCCTCACACATACTTCTTATAGATTTATATGTTCTTAAATATTCACCTTTCTTAGTGTAAACATTTATAGCATGACATCTTGACTTATATTTATATAATTTGTTATCATATCCATGTTGGGTGTTATCGCTATTTGTGCACCACTCCAAGTTATTTATATTATTATTTAACTTGTTACCATCTTTATGATTAACTTGTGGTAGATTGTCTGGATTAGGAATAAACGTATTGGCGACCAACCTATGTACACGTTTATAATACTTTTTACCATTTGAATCTCTTAAGTTACATTGGTAATACCCAACTGTATCTATCCACTGACAAACTTCTTTGTTTCGTTTGGTATCATAAATTACACCATTAATATTTATTGTATACCTTTCAAAACCCACAATTTCTTTGCTTATAATTATTTCTTTATCTATATATCCACCCTCTCTCAAAAGTGAATACGTTGAAACTTAGCACAGGATTCTTTCGTTCCCTGTTAGCCAGATTGTTAATTGTCATTTCCTACAACTACTAAATGCCAATCCGACACCCTATCTTTATAGGTTCACCGAGTTTTACATGAGCCGTTGGTGTTATTCTTAACCCATGTTAGGAAAACAATTGCCTTCTTTATACTCTTTCATCTTTTTTTCAGAAATATAATCAGGCACCATTCTCTTAGCAGTACACTTTGCAGCTAACTCAGTCAGATACCAGTACTTACTATCCTCGCAAATATTGTCTTCTTCAAGAACATACAACAACTTAGGAAATGCTTGTGTTACATAAACAGAAACTTCATTCTTTAAACCCAAAATTCTCTGAGTTAAGAACTCTTCAATAATCATTGCAAGTTCGTCCTTATATTCATCTGTCTCACCAAGATACATAAATACACTCAAAAATGGGCTTTGTCCGTTAGAATTTGACATAGAATTGCACTGATAGTTGAATGTTTGCACACCATCAGACACTTCTTTTCTTGTATCTAACTTAGCATATTCTCTTGCTTTATCATCATCAAATCCCCAAGACTTATATTTCGCATAATATTTGTTATAACTATCTCTAACAAAAGGTGCTAAATGGGTTAAACTGATTGTAGCACCGCCATATTGCATTGAAGTGACAGATAAAATAATCTGTGTAGCAATTGTACAAGCAGTAATAAATCTATGAGGCTTCTCAATCATAACCTTGTTGATTACCGTTCCATTCTGTAACATATCTTCAAGGTTAATTAAGCAACAATTCGACATTGCATTCATACCAAAGTAATCAATGTCATGGAAATGGATAATACCTTCATCGTGAGCTTGTACTACTTCTGGTGGCAACAAAAATCTTCGGGATATATCCTTGCTTACAATACCTGCCATATAATCTCTCTGAGTATTTAATACCTTAGAGTTCTTATTAGAGTTTTCTGTATTCCAATACTCGCTATCGCCCTTTAGTAATTCATCAATTTCATCATCTGTAGTGTTAGCATTATCTCTTTGAAACTCTCTAATACTTCTATATCCTTCATAAGCCTTTGCAGTAAGTCTCTGCTTTTTAGTAATTAATTTGTCATAGACCATAGTTTCAATTTCAGAGATACTTATTTCTTCTCTATCTTTAGTTTCTTCATAAATTTCATTCGCAATATCTTCAGCAATCTTTGGTTTGACAATGCCAGAACCATTAGTCATTGCTTTGAGAATAGCATTTGAAATCTTTTCTTTCTTAAATTCATCTTCTGTACAGTTTCTTCTAATAACTTTTACCATTCATTTTCTCCTTGTTATATAATATCTTTAATCATCTCTCTCAATAGACGTTATTAATGCTGTAAGAATAAAACCTGCAACTGCACCTAAAACAAAACTTATAATATTTCCCATATTAATAAACTCCTTACTTATCGTAGATAAAAATATTTTACATAATCTAACGTCTCGTCAATATTATTGAAAATTCTATTGCACATTTCATTTTGCCAAGGATGAAGTTGTTGATTATCAGTATTAATACCAACAATAGGAATTCTTTTTTCATATGCAATGGCTAATTCTGCCATTGAACCAAGTGAATATACATCATTGAAATTAACAATTAGCAAATCACAATGTCTAACCTTATTCAAATCAAATTCCATCACTTCTTTTTGCGTTTTATATACAGGTGATTCATCTTTGAAATTAAAATAATCATTTGGATTAATTACATTTATACTGTATTTACTACCATCAAAATGTTCTAATATATGCTTACAATATTTTCTCCAAGTATTTCCTTTATCAAAATTATCTTTTCCAAACTTCCCCATTCCACCTGCAAGATAAATAGCAAATTCTTTCAATACAACATCACCTTCTAATCTCATCAAATATTTCATTACATATATCCTCTGGTGTTTTTTTATAACCATTATTAAAAATTACTTTGTCCACTTCATCTTCCATTCCATCAAACATACCAACATCAGATAAATTTCGCCTTATTGATTCATCAATATCATCTCCTCTTTTAAGGGCTTGAATTAATCGTTCTCGTCTCGGTACATTAATATAGAAAGAATAAACATCTGCTGAAGTTATTTTCTTTAAATTTCTTAACCCATGTGGAGTTAAAACAACCACTCCATCATCTCGACAATCTTGTTTTGTAATTCCATATTGCCATCCATTATAATTAGCATGTTCAACCATATATCCATTCTCTATCATTTCATTAAAATCTTCATTTGTAACGAAATAATAATCAATTCCATTTTTTTCTCCAATTCGAGGGGGTCTTGTTGTATAAGATACAATTCTTTTATAACCATATTTTTTGCATATTTCTTTCTCAATTGTTGATTTTCCTGAAGCCGATTCTCCTAATAATGCAATAATAATAATTATCACTCCTTTCTTTTTTTAATTTCTATTATTTATTTTTTCTTTAATAAAATCTATAATATGTCCATCACTTATTTGAGTATAAATATTTTTCTTTTCGTATAGATCAATACAATCTTGCAATGTTACATTATCTAGGTCAATTACTGTTTCGTATCTCATTTTCTTTTCTCCCACAACTTTTCTTTTCTAAACAATACCCTAAAACTTCACATTTAGGCTTAAATAAATTATCTACAATCCATTTCCACTCATTAGATACTTTTGATAAAGACACACAAATATCATTAAATAATTCTCTATATTCCCAATAAGCTCTTGTACACATTCTCTGATGTGACATATCTATAAGATTTCTAAGATTACGTTTATCTACAATTTTTGTGGTCATGCCCAGTGGTAGTAACATAGCAATATCTTCTCTTGGGAGTCCAATATTTTCTAAATTTGCACATGTTTGTTTGATAACTCTTATCGCTGAAGAATACAATTCCCAAGCTTCATTATCTTTACTATTCTTTATTGATTTTGGTACTATGTAATTAAAATCATTATAGTTTATATAACGGGTTGACGCTTGTAATCTTGTTGGCGCACCTCCAATGTGAGTATAAAATTCACGAATTACCCTTGCGGAATATCCATCAATTATCATTTCTACATTAACATATTCAAGTGTTCTGCCATGTTGTGCCATGATACACTCCATTCCACGTTTGTAATTTTTCTCATTATCAGAAATATCCGATCCCCAACAAACACCTGCCCTTTTACCAATAAGTGTAATTGGATTCTTTGTTGTTTCTGGTAGAATTATTATCTTTCCCATTCATGCCTCCTTAAATATATTCATTTCTTTTATGAACTGATTTTGAATATTTTTATCATTTGTATATAAACAAACATTGACTGCTTCTAATAAATTTAATGAAAAAATTCCCATTATACTTTTTGCATTAATTTCATACCTATGACTTTTAATAGTTATTTCTTCATTATATTTACTCACTAAACTAACAAAATCATTTACTTTTTTAATAGTATCCAGTTTTAACATTATTTTTGTTTCTTCCATAATTCCCTCTTTATCTAACAAATCTCATGCAACCTGTTTCTTCGTATTTTTTTATATATAACTTGAGATATTTTTCATTAGAATCTGAAAACCCTATAGGCTTTATCATTGCCCCTATAATTCCTGATTCATTTAATATTTCTTTTGATTCATTGTTTTCTTTTGTGCCAACAGCAATATACACATTATCATTTACTGTTTTTAGCACATTTTTTAATTCTCCTACTCTAAGTATTTTATCCAATAATCTCTCCTTAATTATTTATAAAAATTATGTCCAGCTTCATCTTTGAAAATCCATTTTTTATTTCTCGCAGCCCAAGAATTTCCATCTGTACTATCAAAAAATAATGCACCATTAGTTGTATCTTCAAATATGAAAGCATATTCACAAGCAAGAATAGTCTCTTCATCAACAGTCACTTTATTTATTGCGTTATTGTTAATTGTAGCAAATTGACTATTTATTAATATTTCGTTCAGTGTGTCCTCAAATTTTTCATCTTTGACTCGATTAAATATTACATTTGCCACATTTACCTTTGAAGAAAAGTCATAATTTCCCACTTCTGCTTGTACTACTTTAAATAATAAATCTAATTCTGTTTGAGAAAATGTTTCATAAATAGTCTCTGCTTTTTTGTTTGGATGTTTATTTATAAATTCTTTATATTCTATGAACCATTGACCTGTAATTTTTTGTTCTGAAATTATCTGTTCATATTCTGAATCTATATCATCTATTTCTTCATTTTCTGATTTAAAATCTTTATGCTTATTAACATTAATAGCAAAGTTTTTAAAATACTTTCTGATATTTTTTTGACTATCAATTTCATACATATTAGATTGATATACATCATTTTTAGTCTTATTTTTTTCTTGATTTAATTTAATAATAAAAACAAATATGGATATTAAAATAATTATTAAAATAAATAACTTAAATATTATTCGTTTTTTCAAATTTCCTCCTTACGTTTAATTTATATTTACATATACTATTTTTTATTGTTTTTAAAAACTTTATAAAATCCAATGCATAGCCATTTGAGAATCATTGAAACGCATAGTAATGTGAATATAATAATGTTTAAAAACCATACACTAACAGTTGTTAAAATTTCTAAGATGATTATTCCTACCTTATTGATATAATCAGAGAAAAAATCATATATTGCGAATTGATACATAAATATACATCTTATAAAATGTTTTTTTGAGGACAATATTTCCTCCATTTTATATACTTTGTCACCATTAAAAAAAACTACTAAAGGACAAAGAATTCCAACATAAATGAAAATAAATGTGTAATAAACAGCTAATATTTCAACCATTTTATGTTTCCTTTCTTACATACCTTAAAAGCGTAAATTTATTGCTTACATTTCTTTTATAAAATTCTTAAACTCTTGCATATCATCTTTGTCAATTAGAATGTCAAAATAACAATAAAAGTCCTATTTCATGACTAAAATCAGTCTATATAGTGGTTATGCAGTTTATTTACCACTATATATAGTTGTTAATTTTATTACATTTGCATTAATAGGCTCTTAATAGGCTCGTCTTCAATCTTTTCTTTCATCCATCTGATATATCCAGGATTTTCTTCACGAATTTCCAATAACGTCTTACCAGAATATTTCCCAAATGTAATTCGATAGTTTTCTAATGTTACATCTTCGACTTCTACATCAGTTGTGCTATTAACTGAAAGAATATCTTTTAATTCTTGTGGAATAATCATATCCAAATCTGCTCTTGAACTTAGAATGTCGCATTCATGAATAAATAACTCCATATCATTCCTTGGTTCAGGCAAGATGACACTACTTCTTTTATTTGTAGTCCATTCACCGCTATGTGCTTCACACATACCTGCAATCATTTCTTTATACTCATTTGAAATATCATGTTCTACTTTTGTATTTCTTACCCATTCAGCAGCTAACATTGGATGGTTATGTACTGTATATGTTGATCCGTCCAATCCACATTTAATAGCATCATGAAATACAGGCACACATCTCATACAGTCTCTAATTTCTGGTGTACTATATTTTTCTCTATTCCCTTTCAATCTAAGTCGATGATTAAGAATACTTGCAAACATATATTCATGATAAATCTGACCAAATTTTTCACATTGAGTAGCATTATGATATTTACCACTTGTACTACTCGGCATTGTAAATATGTAATCAGGTATCTCGCCAACCATATCATTGAAATACGCCTTAAACATATCCGTCTCAAAATCCTTTAATAACGGTTCAAAAACCAACTGTTTATCTTTCTTCTCCAATATATTCCTCCTAACTTGCTTGTAAAAAACTACCTAACAATGTCTTTCTATCGAAGTTTTCTTTCTTTTTAAGTGCATTGTTTATAGTTTTTATTTCTCCTAAGTGATAACATTTTTCTTTTGCTCTACTTATTCCTACATATAAAAGATTGGAATTAAGCATAAATGTGTGGCTACGAGGTGTAACCAAAATTACTACCTTGAACTGTCCACCCTGAGATTTATGCGTTGTTATTGCATATGCTAACCTGATATTCTTCAATTTACCTTTGTCATAATAAATAAGTGTTCCATCATAATTTGATACCATCGAATTATGAAATATCTTATCCACCATTCCTGACTCACCATTGGCAATAAATGTTGTATTCTTATCATCTAAATATTCTTCATTGTATAGAACAGCTTTGTAGTCATTTGCATAGTTCATTACAATATCATTGTGTCTAAATTCAGAATCGCCAAATACGATTTTTGCATCTGGATTTGGATTAACAGCATTTTGTAATCTCTTATTCAGTTCAGTAACACCATAATCGCCAACGTTATAACAAGATAAAACCGCAATGTCTTCTACCTTGTATCCTTTTGTAAGAAGAGTTTTATATAGCTTAACTGTATAATCAACTATTCCATCTTGTTGTAAAGGCATAAACACATATGATTGGTCTTCTCCAAACACTTGCATACCTTTCTTATTCTTATCTAAGAATTCTGTCTGTGTTCTTGCGTCTGTTGCTACAGTTGATAATCCACCTTTACCATATCTGAACACCTTATCAAGTGTGATTGTTGGTATTTTGCCATAACAAAGTAAGTCATATAACACATTACCTGCACCAACTGAAGGTATCTGTGCATCGTCACCGATAAGCAATAACTTAGTTCTGTTAAAATCAATAGCCTCCAACAAACGTCTAAATAAGAAAATGTCTACCATTGAGAACTCATCAACGATTACTACATCATGTGGAATTGGATTTTCTTCGTTATAACACCATTCATTAGGTGGCATATACCCTAATCCTCTATGAATTGTCATAGCATTTTCGCCTGTAAATCCAGATAAAACCTTTGCAGCTCTACCAGTAGGTGCTAATAATAAGAATGATTTATAGTAATGTTTCAAGAGATTTACGAAGGCTTGTGTGCTTGACGATTTGCCAGCGCCACCATACCCAACCAACATTACTATATTGTGTTTACACATATATTCAGATGTTTTGCACTGGTCTGTTGTTAAATCAAATCCATCTAAGCTTCTAAATTTACTACAATCACAATCCCATTCTGTGTTGATTTGTAATCCTTCTTTAATCTTCTCTGCTATATACTTCTCTGTTTCATACGTTTCTTTTCTGCAAACACTCAACGATTCTCTATCAAAAATCACATCATTATCACCTTTGAGTATCAATGGTAAGTTTGCTATTGCTTCTGGTACTAAGATTTCAAACTGTTTCTTGAGTTCTCCTACCTTTACATATGTATTACCATTGGTTTCATTCTCATTAAGAATGTAATCAACACACGCTTTCGCTCTCTGATAAGAAGGTTTTAGGTCAAATCCAAAGAATAATATTGGATTTTTTCCATTTTCTTTACACTGCTTTGACTCTTTTTCTAATGTAAGCAACATACCATCTGCTGTTTTAAAACCAATACCACTCAATCTACATAGACATTCATATGGTTCAGTTCTAATAACTTCCTTGATTTTTTCAACAGATGGGTATTTATCATACAGTTTCTTAATGATAGAAAGACTGAATAAACCTCTAAATTCCTCTACCAAATCTGCTAACTTGAAATTTTCAATTACTTTCTGTTTGATGACATTGAATGTATAATCCTTAATACCTTTAGTCCTATTTAAATCAACATCATCAAGTCTGTTGTTCATAATTCTGTCTACAATGTCAGGATATGCCTCTAACAAAGTATCTGTCTGATTAGGAGTCAATATTTCATAGAGGAAGTTGCGAGTCGCAGCTAATGTTGTTGGTTTCTCTCTTTTAATATTGATGATTTCATATCCCACACCATATTTATCAGAAATTTCTTTTGCTTTCACTGTGTATTCAACACCAAGATTTAACTCTTGTACGTTACCTTTAACAGTGCATGTACCATACTTGCCAATCTGAATCTGTGGATACTCGAATGAATTCACCGAGCATCCATAGATTTTATATTCATCAGAGTTAAACACTAATCTTTCTGGTGTACACTTAAAATCAACTATCTTATCCGTATTCTCACTCCTTCCTTATTAGTAAACATCCCATCCTACTACTATCTTCTCCATTTCAGGTGTTTTGACCCATTCGCCATTAACCATTTTCATCTTGTTTTTCTCTCTAAATTCTGTGACATTGATTACATTTCCTGTTTGAAAAGGTCTTTCAACAAAACTCTTACCAGATGTAATCTTGGTTTTTAAAGTGTCACCAGTTCTCAGATTATATAAATTGAGATATGGTTTAGTCTTATCCTTGTAAAACTTTGCTTCTACAACATAAAACATATTCTTTGGAACTTTTGGATTGGAATATATAATGTATTCAAGATATTCTTGTTCATACTTTATCTGTTCCTTAATAGATAGTGGTTTGTCTTCAATCTTCTTGGACATCTTTTCAACATATCTATCCATGTGTAACTCTTTGTACATTTTTGGTGTTTCGTTATCATAACATCCTTCAAACTCATTCAAATCTATACCTAATACTTCTACATCCGATTTCTTGATTTGCTTTCTATCATGGAACTTTTCAAACATTTCAATGATTTGAAGTAGTTTTTTGTTAGAACCATAATCTGAAAAAAAATTTAATATAGTAAGTATCTGTAACTGTCTTGAGTTTACAGATGTTTTTGTTTTAATATCTCTGATAACATCTACAAAATCCTTATATGTATTATTTCTCCCTAACTCATACAATTCGTTTGCAATAACTTCATTACAATATTTAATAGAAGAAATCGACTTATAAATCGTATTGGTATTTCTATCAAATGTGTATTTGCTCTTGGATTTACCAAACTTAATATTCTCTAAATGAATGCCAAAATAATCTAACTCTGCAATGATACGACTTGTCTTTTCATTATCAGACTGGTATTCATTCAAAACTGTCGTGAAGTATTCTAATGGATGATGCTCTTTAGCTTCTGCTCCATAGATACTGTCATAAGCTACTGAAACGGCATGAGATGCGTTGAAACTGTATCGTGCAGCGTCATCTACAACTTGCCATACTTCATCAAAACCTTCTTCTGTACCAAGTTTTGATTTGTAACCTGCCAATAGTTCTTGCCTTAATTCTTCTTTTGCTTCAGGTGTAAACTTCTTTTTACTGATTTTCTTGATGATGTCATATGTGTGGTCTTCTTTCATACCACACCAAACCAAGAAAGCCATAATAGATTCTTGATATAACATAAAGTGATAACTTGGTTGTAGAATCTCGTCGATTTCTGTAACACCTGTACTATAAGGTTCTCTATCAAGAAATGTATTTACCAAACTTGCAAATCCTGGTCTAATCGCAGCCACAAATGCACTCATCTCTGCATCCGTCTGTGGTTTATAACGTTTTAGCATTGATGTTGAAATATCTGTATCTGCTTGATTTAATGTTGCTGTCATACCATCTTCGTATAACTTCCAAGTCCTATCATCTACCTTTTGCAGTAACTCTCGGATATTTGGAATAGGTTGACCAATCATCTTATAAAAATCTGAAATTATCTTCCATACTTTTACGGTTAAGTAGTCATTCTTCAAAAACTTCCACACATCAGATGTATAACCATCAATGCAAGCACACAATTCATTTCCTACACGAATTAAACCTAATTCTCTTGGCAATGGTTTATTAGATAAAACAAAACTACATGGACTAGGTGAAATACTTTCGATTGTACCTATATATTTCTGTGCTTCATCTATAATAGGTTTCCACTTCTTATCATTTCTGAAAGCATCTAAATTCTTACCAACTTCGTTGTACTCGTCCATTGGAATATCATATGCTCTACACAAGTTTCTAAAAGCAGATGACTCTTTCATAGTTCCTAAAGCATACATATAATAGATACCATCTTCACCAAGCAATTCTTTAGAAGCTAATATAGGTGCAGATACATCAGCCCAGTTCTGGTCAATATCTGGTAATGACCTCGTTTCTAAGATTCTCGCAGTACTCATAAAACGTGTTGGGTATAAAGGTACGGGTGCAGTGAACCTATCAATCTCTGTGAAACCAAGCAACTTATTAATATAGAAGGAAACTGCTGAACCTCTACCTGTTCTTGATAAAACACCACCATATTTTTCTTTTGCTAACTCAACCATTTTCTCATTAAATAAGAAGTAGTCTGCCATCTGAGTATCTTTGACAATCTTATATTCAAAAGCAATACCCTTCTGATATTCTTGCCAACGTGACTTATCTACGTTTATTTTCTCCTTATCCCATTTCTCTGATAAGTGCTTTGCAAGTTCTTTATCCTTTTCCTCTTGTGTATAATTAGGATAGATTGTAGGCATTTTAATCTCTTTATCAAAATGCAATTCTTCACATTCATCAAAGATTAAAGTATTGTCCATTGCTTCTTTGATTTGCCAATCAGATAACAATCCTTGTTTTTTATATCTCTCAACGACAGTATCATAATCAGGGAAATCAAGAACAAAACTATCCTCATCGCCATAGTTAATGCCCTTACCTTTTAAGAATTTCACTCTATCCTTTGCTTGTTCTGGATAAATATAGTGACTATCGTTTGCATGAATAATCTGCATATTATAGTGTTGTTTCAGCATTAACATATTTCTGTTATGATTTATCTGAATATCAAACGGATGATTCTGCACCTCTAAATAAAAATTCTTACCAAAATGACCATATACTGCTTCAAACAGTGTTTTCATATCATCACTTGGTCTTAAAATTCCACCAACACAGGCAGATGTGATAAAGAAATTATTTGGATTCAATCTCTTAATTAACTCGATATCAATTCTTGGTTTATAATAGAAGCCACTTCTATTACTCTCAGACATAATCTCATTGAGTTCATAAAATCCATCTTGATTCTTTGCAATGATTATTATATGGTAATTGGAATTATCCTTTTCTTTACGGTCTTTAACCATATATAACTCAGCACCATAAACCATTTTGAGATTATTCTTTTTGCATAAGTCATATGCTTCTAGGAATTTTCCTGACCATCCGTGTTGAGTTGTAAAGAAATTTTTACAACCCAACTCTAAACTTCTTTCTATGTAATCTGTATTTTTTACTACACAGTCTAATGTAGCCACATTGCTCTCATGGCAATGCTTATGGTAATTTTCATATCTATTAATGTGTCTTCACCTCTTTTTAAAGACTGTCTAAGAATGAAAGTAAATCATCTTCCTCATTTAAAGACTCAATATCGTCATCTTCATCGTCCGTATTATTCTGAAACATCTCTTGTTCTTTAAGATAAGTGTCGTAAGGCTTGTGTAATTTGCGACTGTATCCCGATAGGGTTGCTAGTCTGTAAGCATCTGCATCTGTTACGTCTTGCCAAAATAACATCTCATCTTTTGTTTCTCTATATTCTCTCTCCTTTTCTCTGAAATCATGAATTGTTTCGATAATATCCGCTTTCAACTCATCAATTTTTTCTTCTGACAAAGGAACTTCTACATAACAATCCTTAATAACAAACTTCTCTCTTACTTCATCTGGTAAACAATCAATAGTATTTTCAAGAATCATCGTGTCTACATATGAGTCAATATCATCTTCATATCCAAAATGTTTTAGCCACATCTTTGCAGTATTAACTAAACTCTCGCCTATACTATTTCTTTCTACATATCTGTCTTTGAAAGTACCGTTTTTCTGCTCATATGTAACTGTTACATATTTAAGGAAGTTCCATTCGCAAACAATATCCTCTAACGGAATACCTAATGCTTGTCTAATACCTTCAGCGTAAATTACCAACTGACCACACTCTGCATCAATCTTCTGTCCTGTGTATCTTGTACTTGTTTTCCAATCAACAATTCTAATTCTTGTTCTTTCGTTACCATCTTCATCCACATATTTTTCTGTGAATAAGAAGTCAATATATCCTTGAAGAACGATATCATCACTAATTCTGATTGTTATGAAATGCTCAATTCTGTGTGGTTGCTTAATAACATTGTGATTTCTAAAGAAATGGCGAACACAATTCTCATACTTATTAGCAATCTTTTCATTCTTTTCAGCATCGTTTCTATCATATTTCAACTCTGCGATATTCATTGTCAGCAAGGAGTCTTCATATAAGTCAATCATATCCTCATATTTAACTTCTCCCTTGTATAACTTCTCAATGATGTCATGACAATATCCACCAGAAACAGCATAAATACCATTAGTTCTGTCTTCTTTTTCATGTAATACATACTTCAAAAATGCTTCCCAATGGTCTTGCTTATAACAATGATATTTGCTCCAACTATCAAGAGTTTTAACTTTTAACTGACTGCAAATCTCATTTAATTCTTCCCTTGTTTTTCTAGCCAATCCTTATATAATCTCCTTTCTTGCTCATCATAAACTGTTCTATGTTTCTTCATAAATTCGTATATTTTGTTAGGCATATCAGCAGGACTATCTTTACTACCCTTTTTAATCAATCCCCATTTGTCATACATATAAGAAACTTTTCTGATAGGATAAAATTTCTCACATTCTCTTCTAACCAAATTGATGTCAATTCCTTCATCAAGAGCAATGATAATTTCAACATTAAGACTAATTAGTATCTTTACTTGTTCTTCTGTAAACTCGCAATTACCTATTGCAACAGCCGTACCATCTTTTCGTGAGTATCTTTTCAATACTGACTTTTGAGCTTCTAATGCTACACAATATCCAGCCTCTTGTATTGTTTTATAATTCTCATTCAACCCGTAAACATTGATACCTTTTGGATATGTATTTGATAACTTAAAGAATTTAGGAATATCAAATATTTCATAGTTTTCTACTGTTGTTCTGCCACTAACACCTATATAATCATTGTCATCTCCATCCCATTTACGTTCTGGAATAACAATTCGTTTTCTATCATATGAATACCCAATATTAAATCTCTTACAAGCAAACGGCATAACACCTTCTCTAATCCAACCAATATAGGGTAAATCCACATATTCTTTCATACACGAATCATCATATATGGGAACGTCTTTATCTAACGTATGTCGTTTCTTTCTTACCTTTTTGAAGATTTGTAATGGGTCATTTTTTTCTTCTTCTTTTTCTTTACTGTTGTATGTGTAACTCAAACCTAATACCTTATGCAGATATTTATTCGCTTTACCAAATGGAAGGTTTTTTATCTCCATTACCAAAGTGAATATGTCCCCCATTTTGTTGCCATCGCCACATCTAATAGCAGATGAGAGATTGTTTTTCTTTACACATACAGCAGTCTTATTTGTACCGTCAGGTAAGGCAGCTCGCCATTCGCCTTGATATTCTTTGATATCATGACATCCTAATGATTCCAATATTGTGAATACACTGTCATTTTCAATTATGTATTCTTTTAAATCGTCTGCATTAATGTACGCTCACCGCCTTTTCCTTAAAAATCAACTGGTACAGAAGTAAATCCTACTTCTTTTAATAGGTTTCTGCTCATATCATGTTCTACGACAATTTGAACTGTATTCGCAGCACCCTCTCTATTCTTAACAATAAATAGTAATTGATAATGCTTATCATGGTCTAAATTGACAGGAATCTTTGATTTACCATTCTTACCTTCTAATTTGTAAACCTTTAAAGCATTTTTTTCGCCTGTATATTCATCATCAAAAACATCACGAATCATAATACAAGTACTTGCAACGTCAATAATATTCTTCGCTTGTCCAATATTATCTTGACTGTAAAATCTCTGTCTTGCAGATGACTTTGCCAACTGAAATGTGATTGTAATATGTACATCTTTACCACCATCTGATTTAACTGCATCATAAATATCAACCATAGCTTGTTGCATTTCTAACCACATCCTGTCATTTCTACTACCTGAATCTGCTTTGAAAGTATCAAGGATGAAATACTTAACACCCAAACTCGCATATTTCTTAATGACTTTAATAGCCTTTTCAGTACGATACTTATTGAATGGAATGATTGTGATTGTATTATCACTTGCTTTTGACTTAATCCAATCTGCACATTTTCTAAGCATTTCCATAACTTCATCTGAATACTTACCATCTCTTACAACAAACTTCTGCAAGTCGAATTTGTAAATGTTGTTGGCAACCCACACCAACATTTCTCTCTGCCATTTCTTCTTGCCTTCTTCATTAATCATGATTACTAACTTTTCACCATGTTTTATTGTTGAAGGAATACACATAGACCTTACCAACGTTGTCTTACCCATATTTGATAAACCACCAATCAAAGTAATATTGCCTGTCATCTGACCGCCTGTTTCTTTGTTTAATAAAGCCATATCATTGTATGGAAGACCAACAGCGATACCTTCATTCAATTCATTTATCAGTTCGTCAATACCTTCTTCTATGGAATATGACTTAGTTTCTTCATCTGCATTGATAAAAATGTGGTTCAGAATTGCTTCATATTCAACATAAATATCATCTAAAGACATATCTGCAAATTCGCTTAGTCTGTCATATACTGGAAACTTGTTTTTCAACAACATCAAAACTGTATTCCACTTATTAAGTTCTGCTATGTATCCATTAATATTTTCTACTTTTACATACTCAGTAGCCTTTTCGATGGTATCAAAACCACCATACTCATCATATTTCTGTTTTAATTTACTATGTTTTTCGAGATATAAACCAACAGTAATCTCATCAAGTGTTGATTTCTTCTCTTTAATAACTATGTCATATGCAATCTGCCAATAAACTCTCCAAGTATTCTCAGTAAAGTCTTCCAATTTTAATTGGTAGTCATACATCAAATCAGGTTTCTTAAAAAAGATAGAAACAATATTGGCTTCACAAGCGAGTTTATATTCTTTTACTGTCTTTGCTGCTTTTATAAGTTCTTCCTGAAAAGGAGTTGTTTTCTTTTCGTTCTTACTCTGAGCCAATTGTCCCTCCTAAAATAGTTTCTTTAATTTATCATTGACATCTTTTGTCTTCTTTGAATATTCAGCACCTTCATTAAACTGGTTATCAAAAGACTCACTCTGTATTTTTTCTTCTTTCTTTTTAGCTTGTTGTAATCGGATATACACATCGTTGATTTCTGGTTCTACCATCTTGACAATCAAATTGATTTTGTGCGTTTCATCCTTGATTTTGGTTTCATTCTTAACAAGATAATCTAAGATTTTTCTCTTACATAACTTAAATGCACATAAGATTGTGTAATCGTCATAACACGCTTCACTTTCTATATTGTTATTTGCAATATGCAAACCTTTCTTCAAACCTTGTAATTTCAAAATAAGATGTTTAGGCAGTTTCATATTGTCGTCATATTGTAATATTTCCTTTTTTACATATTCACAAAGGTCAATCCATTCTTTATTCTTTGGTTCTTTCTTTGCACGAGCCAAAAACTCACCTCTAATCTATTTGCTCTGGCTTATTACACCAGAGCAAATACTTATTTTTTTTATCATTCTCTTATGCTAACTGTAATTTTGTGAAATCAACCAATTCAGTTAAGTCTTCAACAGTCTGCATTTCAATCTTCTTTACATCAATCTTCTTCTCTTTAATGAGATTATTGATTTTGCTGATAGCGTCCATGTTTTTATCTTCCTTGAGCTGTTTCATCATTTCCTTCCACTCATTAGCAAGATCCTCAGCCTTATCAGCCTTATCTACCATAGATTCAGTAGAAGTCTTTAAATCATTCTTGTAAGAAGTCTTATTTACTTCAAGACCATTCATAGAATCGTAGTAACCCTTCCAAATATCAAAGCAAGGATTTTCGATATGTTGACCAACCTTTGTTACATTAGTTCTATCTTTGATAACTTCTGCCCAGAAAGATACATTGCCATCCTTGTCCTTCTTTGTGTAGTGACGAAGAATTGTATCATAATCAAACTTAACTGACTTATGCATATCAGGCTTGTAACCAATTACCTTCTTGCCATCATCATCCTTAATCTCTACTTCCTGTGCTACAGATACAACGTGTGTACCCTTAGAAGAAAGGTCAATCTTTGCTTGCTGAAGTTTCATATTAAGAATCTTAATACGCCCCCACTGCTTAACACTTATACCAGCGTCATCAACATCTCCACCCTTCTTTCTTGCACGTCTCTCTTCTACTTCGGTTGCACCAATCTGCATTGTTGCATAAAATTTTGTTTCGGAGTCAATAGAAAGCGTTTCAATCTTCCCATCATATTCACCATCAATGAAAGCGTCTAAGTCTTCTTCTAACTCATCTAAATCAGATGTGTTATCTACTAACAATAAATTATTGTAAGTCTTACCATTATTAAGAGTAATATCTTTGCCCTCATAATGAGCTACACCTGTCTCCGAGTCGATACACGCAACGTTTGGGAATGTTAATTGAAATGTAGACTTTCCACTTCCTGATTCTCCATAACTTAAAAATTTACCACCAATTTTTGCAGCTTTAGCTTCTCTAAACATTTAATGTCCTCCTATTATTAAACTGTTATCATATGAATATTTTCCAAAATATTTTTGTTCAGCTTCTTTTCTTGCAACGACAGCCTCTTCAAAATTTGTAAAATATCCCAATGTAATTCTCTTCTTATTTTTAACTTTAATTTGTGCATACCACTTGTTAATTCTTTTATCAAAACAGACACCAGTAACACCGCTTGTATTATCAATACGTTTAATATGATTCATATTATTTTGGCTATTGGTACATTTCCTTAATTTCGATTTCCGATTATCTAATGTATTGTGTTTAATATGGTCTATAACTATATCCTTATCAAAACAATTCATAATCAATCTATGAAATAATATATTATTCCCTGTTGAAGAATCATAAGCGATTAAATAACGACCATCAAAACTCCAACAATAATCTTTAATCTTATCATAGTCCTCTAAGTCAAAATAAAACTCCTCATTTGTATTGCTAGTAATCCCTATTCCAAATTCTCCTGATAAAATATATTTGTTGTATTTAGCGTTACACGAAGATGTTCTTTCTTTTTGTAAACAACCACATGACTGAGTGTGTAAAGTGGTTAATTGTGATGTGGTAGCTATCACAATCTTTTCACTACCACATTCACAAATACATTTCCATAATGCTTTACCATGTTTATCAGAACCATTTCGTTCAATCACTTTTAATCTACCGAATGTCTGTCCAGATAAATTTTTTACATTACCTCTTGCCATAACCTTTTACATATTGTCTAACATTGCAAGTAAATCATCTTCTTCTGATGCGTCATCGGAATCTGCTTCACTACTTGTATCTTCTTCATCATCAGTTTCTACACCAGCGTCATTAAGTGCCTGTGCATAGAAATATAAGTCAGAATCTTCATACTTAGCTTCTTCAAAAGCAACAGTAGGCTTTCTGTCATCATCCTGTCCTACATAAGTAATGTCAGGCTTAATGATAACCATTCTACGTTCACGGTTATTACCACCGACTGCACACTTAGCCTTTGCTTCTTCCTCAGAATATAATCCCATTTCAATCAGTTCCTTGATATCGTCTGGAATATCATCTTCTGTCACATTTACGATAGCAGCACCCTCAATTAAGTCACCGACTACTGTAAGAACATTCAAAGTATTCTTCTTCTTTACCTTGAAGAATCTCTGTAACATCTTTGCAGTGATTTCAGGGTTCTCATTGATAGCAATTTCAAACTGTTTTGGATATGTAACATTCTTCTTAATTGCTACCTTCTTGCCATTAATCTTAGGCTTACCTACATAATCAATTACATAAGCATCAAGTGTGATAGTGTTCTTTTCACTATTTGTCTTGCCAATACTGTTAGAATCAAGAAGAATAGTCTGTGTAAATGTTGCTTTAAAATCTGCTTCATCTTCTACCTTAGAAAGTACGATAGATGTAATTTCCTTCTTAACAGATACATTATCTTCATATTCACTATATCCGATATTTCCCTTAACATTAACAATCATGCCATCTTTAAGATGCTCATTCAGATATTCAACTGCGTCATATGCACTAAGGAATTTTTTATATACTGTCTTACCCTTAATATCCTTTTCTACACCAACTGTAATGAATGCAGTATCGGCAATTTCATCAAAGAGTGATTCATCTAATCTGTCTTCCCATGCAATATTTGCTCTCTTACTCTTTCCTTCATCATCCTTTTCATCCTTGCAAAATGGTGTTAAAAAGTTGTCATCATCAGGGAAGAAACCACCACGCATCTCGCCATAAACCATATTGCCGTTTCCGCAATCTACGCCAAGATACATCTGATTATCTGTCCAACCAGAATCGTAAGTGTTGTCAAGATTAAATGTCTTGTCTGTAACCTTTACCTTACCAATAAGTGTAAAACCTGCCTTGCCCTTCTTTAGTGCCTTTCTTTCTGTACTTTTTGCCATTTAATAGCCTCCTTGTTTATTTAAAATATTTTTTAGTAACGTATGTGAACGGTATCTCTACCGATTGCATAGGATAAATTTATGTAAAATCTATCTACAAACAGCTAATTTAGAGCGCACTCACCCAAGGTGTACTGTTTTGCCACCTACAAACAAACGTATTTACTTTTCAAAACTTGGAATTTTTAAGATTAAATCTTGTGTTTTGTATGTTTGTTCTTAATAAATACTTCTCTATCTATAGACCGCCAAATCTGTTTTTTGTTAGATAGAGGTTTTTGGCCATTCTTCAAAGGTCATACCTTCTACGAAAAAGAATTCACTCCATGAGCCACAATCCAATTTCAATCGACCATTTTCTTCCCAAACTCTTGTGTAATAGCTTTTGAAATTATGGTCATCGAGAAACTTGTTAATCTCTTTACTTATTTCTTCTCTATTCGTTGGCTCTGCGATTACTCTTTCTTCGCCACGACTGTTTTGGAATATTAACTTCATTATGTACTATTATTCTCCTTCCTACTTGGAATCATTGAGATTATGTAACACCAAGGAAGTAACAAATACTCATCATCTTCTGTTAGGAAATGAGCCTGTCCTACTCCCCAACCGTTAATATTCATCAGTGTAACATTCTTGTGTTTTCTTACACATGATTGTTTAATATCTCTATGGGACATACTTAGTGTTTCTAATTGTATTTTGTTCCCTATGTACTCAATGTCATAAGTTTTACCTATAACATTATCTTCTCTTTCTGGTTTTCTGATGTTCTCACCTCCTAAAATGTCAATGAAATAAGAAATTTATCTATTTAATAAAATATAATCTTGTTGTTTTTTCACCATAACATTCTGCGTATGACATTCTAAATTTGAATTTAGGTTTTCCATTAACATCATCAATTACATGAAGCAATTTAGGCTCTACAATAAACTCTTCTCCTTCTATCATCATACACACTATATTATTTATCATTGCTGTCATTTCTTCTACCGTATAAATATCTTCTGTATCTAAAACACTGAGTTCTGTTAATCCCCTTTTATTTAATCCATGTGTATGTAAACATATTTTGCCATTTTCTTCAGGAATTGCATGAACTATCCAATCAATTTTAATTCTCTTTTTTCTCATAATTATTATTTCTCCTTTACAATTTTTATTTCTTTTAGATATTTTTCAAATTTTACCAAATTCTCTTCTGCTTTCTTAAGTTCGTCTTTTCTGTTGTCAATCATTTTTAGATAATGTTGATGTTTTTGTTCCATTTCATCTTTTATTTTTTTATTCAATTTTAATTTTGCTATTT
>USBB01000035.1 GCA_900552795.1 uncultured Eubacterium sp. | reverse complement strand
CTTGTATTTCAAGGGCTAAAGGCGGTTCTTATCAACACATTTTGTCCTATAGGTCTACTTTTAACCCATTAGAAACGTGCGCCGCAAGGCGCACTAAAAAAGAGAGTACTAATCTTTTACAATTAGTACTCTCTTCTAATCTACGTTACATGTTACACGACATCTTCTACTTATAAAACCGTTTTGGTTAAGTGAAGCTCTCGCCGCTTTTCCTTAACTGGTATTACAATACAGTTTGATGAAGCTCTCGCCATCTTACCTTGTTGTACTTATAAGTCTTTCATGATTATAAATCTGTCCGATGAAGCTCTCGCCATCATTCTTACTTACATATCATGTATTAACGATAATAATCACAGTCAAGTGAAGCTCTCGCCACTTTTCCTAATCCTATCTTTAACAGATAACTCTCAATCACAATCCGGTGAAGCTCTCGCCACCATCTCTAATTGTTTAGTTCTATATTTGTCTGATGTCTTTTATGATTATATAGTACACCCTGATTAAGTATTTGTCAATACATTTTTTCAAAAAAATCTCAAAAAACTTTTATTTATTATAAAAATACTGTATTGTGTATACAATTATATTCAAGCTATCTAAATCGCTCAAATAGACTATAATCACAAAAGCTCTTCCCAATCTCTTTCTTTAAAACCAACAAGTATTTTATCACCTTTTACAACTATTGGCCTTTTTACCAGCATTCCGTCAGTTGACAGAAGTTTTATCTGCTCATCATCACTCATATCTGCAAGTTTTTCCTTTAAATTCATTTGTTTATATAAAACACCGCTTGTATTAAAAAATTTCTTAATAGGCA
Source organism: uncultured Eubacterium sp. (assembly GCA_900552795.1). GTDB lineage: Bacteria > Bacillota > Clostridia > Lachnospirales > Lachnospiraceae > Lachnospira. The sequence goes on along the minus strand of USBB01000035.1, from coordinate 22,721 downwards.
AACCGCTCTGCTTATACCACTCATTTAACTCTTCCTGTGTAGGATTTTCTTCTTTTATATTGCGGTCCTCATAATCAAGATTGTGCTCGTCAAGCCATGCTTTTGCTTTTTTGCATGTACTGCATTTAGGATACTCAACAAATAACATTTCTTCCTCCTTAAAAAAGCGTCGTGAACGACGCTGTAATCTTATAAAAAAACCGTATTCTTATCAATTTTATAATCAACAAGTCATACGGTTAAATACATTATACTATGATTAAATTGTCTGTCTGTGTTCATGCCTGTGTTTTCTTGATTTCTCTTCAAGCTTTTTCCTCTTAATATATATAGCAACTATCATAACTGCACTTATTGCAGCGAAAATGCCCGACATAACAAAAAATGTCGACAAACTGTTATCTATATATTTAACAAGGAAATTATAAACATACTCCGGAGAAATGGAAATCCTTTTATAAATACCGTCAGCCATCAAATATGCTGGCAATATAAATGTCATAAGTGAAACTGCTATTGTACTGTATGATATATATCTCATTGCACGGTGAGGCCACTTATGCATTCTGATAAGTATAATTATTGCTACAACGCTAAGAATCACTAATACAGGAATTGCAATATAAATAAGTCCCATAACTGCATTTTTTACCATTACAAAATAATTAAAAAACGGTATTTTAATATTCTTTGCATATGCTGTCATTATCTCGTCCGCAAACTTATCAGCATTGGCCTTTGTCTCGTCTGTCAATTCAGCTCCAGACTCCTGTACATAAGCATGAATACTGTTTATAAGTCTTTCCTTTGCCGCAGATGTATCAGGCTGGTAATCATGCCCTTCAACACTTGCAGTTATATAATTATGAGCTTCTGTACGTGTTTCCGTCACATCAAAAATATCAACAAAAACACTTTCAGGCAATCCCATAGGAATAGCTGCCTCAGCAGAGCTCTTCTCACTGTATTCAACTATATTCTGACAATATCCGCTTGTGTTAATGGCATTAGTCACAGCACTTACATTAAACATACCAAAATAAATGCAGAATATATAACATAACAAAGTTAAGATAATAGATAATAAAAATGCAACAATTACACTGACAACCTTCTGTCCTAAATTTTTATTCTTACTCATAGCCGCCTCCTAATCTTCCTGTATTGTCGGACCCGAAATCTTGTCCGCATACACGAAATATCTGTTCTGAGAATCAGCCAAAAATACAAAAGGATAACAGGTATACATTATAAGCTGTTCCTTATCCTGATTTAAATTGTATGCTGTCTTATCATTTTTATCTCTTATCTGAATATCTGTAACTTCATACTCATACACACCATAACTTGTAGTGATAGTTATAATATCTCCTACAACAGCATCCTTTAGAGGAAAGAAATGCTGTGTTCTGTGTGCGGCAAGCATAATGGGCTTTCCATATCCCGGAAATGAAGATCCGGCATAATGCCCTACATTTTTTCTCAATATACTATAGCTGTCACCATAGCATATCTCTGCCGATAAACCTATTCTTTCACACGTAATATTGGCATAATGCTCACCATATGAAGGAATTTTAACTTCTGATTCCGGAATAACGTCACCAACATCTTCTTTAGGCGCCTCGAAGATAGAAGTAACCGTAATATCGCTGAATACAGGCGGCTTGTCTGATATAAATATGCTCGCCACCGATGATATCGTGTCAATAACAGGACGCGCTGCGATATATACTATTCCATATCCTAAAATTACAAAAAATAATGGCATATATATATATGCCATTATCCTTTTAATATTCTTTTTCAATCAGCTAAATTATCTTGCTGCAAACTTCTTGCCTGCTACTGCACAACCGATTAATGCAACAGCGAGAAGTGAAACAACAGAAACTGTAACTGCCATATTAGCGCCTGTATCCTTAACTACAGAAGTAGTAGCTTCAGCAACAACCTTACCATTAGCATCAAGAATTCTGATGATACCCTTAGCAGAATCAACGCTTACTGTAAGACCACAAGCTTCAGCTGCTGTCTCAATGTTCTTAAGAATAGCACTCTTCTGAGCTGATGTAAACTTGTTGATATCTGTAACACCGTTTGCTGTTTCCTTAGCCTTACCGATTTCAGTAATAACTACCTGAGCCTGAGCATCAGTGAGTTCAACACCCTTTAAATAGTTCTCAGCCTGTGTAACATATTCTGTTGCAATACCAGTATCCTTAAGAGCATCAATAACTGACTTTTCTGTAGCAGAAATTTCAGCACCAAATGCAACAACTGTAGAAGCCATAACCATAACTGAAGCTAATGCAGCAACAACTAACTTTTTAAGTTTCATTTCCTTTACCTCCATTTTGTAATTTTTTATACATACATAATACATTAATAAGTTATTAACGTCAATCTTTTTTTAATTAAGACAATTCTTGTATCTTAAAAAATACTTTTGTTTAGTTATTATACCATATCAGCAGGAAATCAAGCAGCTGCGAAGCAGATATTTGATTTCACCTGATATGGTAACGACAGAATTAATGAGCTGTCTTTGACAGCGGCAGATGTGCTATGCACATCTGGATTCCGGAGTTATTATACCATGTGCGAAGAAAAGGAAACGCTCGTAAGGGCATTTACTTTTCAAGCCATGTGTCGCAGATACATCATTTTATCCTGTACCATTACCAGAATTTTTCTCTGTATGAGTACTCTCCGCGATAATTTGATGCATTGTATTCAGGATATTTGTAAGGTGCATAAACATTTTCTCTTGGATTGTCGTCCTGAGTATATATATACATTGAATGATAATCCCATGTTACAATCTCATCTCTTGCATCTCCGAACAGATTTACGGCTTCAGCACACATCACAGGATGTCCGTCATCAGGAAAGCTTACCACTCTTACACCGTTTCCGTCAATCATTCCGCCCTTCTGTGTGTCTGCATTAAGCAGTATGAAGTCCTGTCCGTCACCTGTCCAGTTCACAGGAGTAAGCAGATTTCCGTTCATCTCATTTTCCATTTCCCAAAGCTGATTTCCCTCGCTGTCATAGAAATATATAATTCCCTGATGTCCCCAGAAATTAACGACAACCATCTCATAACCGTCTTTATCCGGCAGATAATTTCCAAGACTTACTCTCTGCGCATGTCCTATTCCGTCCTTTTTTATAATATTACCGTCAAAATCACATATTATAAACCCTTCCGTTCCAGCAACACATGCAAAAAACTTCTTTCCTTTATCTGGGCCTGTCTCAAACTTTCCCGGAACAATTTCATCTATATGGTCATCGCAAACAGGCATGGTCCAAAGCTTATTTCCGTTGCAGTCAAGCATATTATAACCGACTAAAAGCTCATCATGCCCGTCACCATTTATGTCTATGGCAAACGGAAAATGTCCTGTATTCTTGTCACTCTGGAAATGCCACATCACTTCGAGATTGTCATTTAAGGCATAAACTCTGCAATATCTGTCTTTTATAAGAATATCTCTCGGTTGTTCCAAGCCTCTGAAATTGCATATTCTCATTCCGTCAGGATTAATTCTGTCAAATGCATATATTCCGTCAGGAACCCCGATAAGAGTTCCGTCCTCATCCGCTGTTGAGTACGGTGTCTTTGCTCTCTTTTTCACTTCCCCTGTTCTTCCGTCAAGAATCAGTATCTCAAAATTTTTGGCAGTTATAACCTCATCAAAACCGTCACCGTCAATATCATATATCTGCATTGGCATATCTGCCGATATCGTGCCAAGATCCGTATTTGACGTAGGCTCGCCAAGCTGCCACAAAACATTTCCGTCCAAATCCATTGCAGTAAGGCAGCTTATGGTTCCGTATGCATCTCTGTTTACACGTTTCTGGCACTGTGCCATCACAAACTGATACTCACCGTTTCCAAGCAGATGTCCAAACCTTAACTGTCTCCCCGTACCGAAGCCTTTTAAATCAATTTTCTTTAAAAGCTTCATTTTCGGATATTTATTTTGAGCTTCGCTGCAAAGAAGCTCGTAAGCTTCTCTGTTCTTTATTATATCATCAGCAGTTTCGTCACTTGTCATAACATTAACATACTCAAACTGTGCAGGTATTGTCGCTGTAATTGCAATCTTGCCGCCCTGCTTTGCATATTGTGTATTGACGTCAAAATAAAGTTTACCATCAACAAAACATTTTACATTTTCATCATTTATTTCTGCCTTTAACACATAATAAGAGTCACAGTTATACTCAAATGGCACACTCTCAATAAGCTCTATTTCTTCTTTGTGTCTGTAAGCCAGCTTAAGCTGATTTTCCTCAAATATAAGAACAAGAAGATTAGTTGAATTCTGACAGCAGAAACCTATTCCGGCACTTCCCCATTTTGTTGTAAACATTCTAAGCTTTGCTTCTATAGTATAATCATGCCAAAATCTGTCACCGCTTGTAAGCATAGGAAATGTTCTGTGTGGCTTGTCATTTCTTATCCTCATCTGCTCCATATAATGCTTTTTATCGCATTCTGTTACAATCCATGACGCACCCTGACCGTTATAAGTATAATTGCAGACAGGATCATTCCAAACACCACGATACCCGGGATACTCTATATAATGGTACTCACCCATTGCCGAATGAAGCTTATCATACGGAAACTCTCCAATAGGAAAATTTTTGAAATCCTCTTTTAATAAATATGCCATTGCTTTACCTCCTTTGAACATAAAATTCAACTTAAATACAATTCTTACTAAATGTTAGCATTTAATACGAATTGGTGCAAAGCAAAATCGTGTCAAAATCAACCTCATTTACTGAAATTTTGATATAAGATTACAATTTACAAATATTTGCGCGCTGGCACGCACAAGTGGACTCAAGACCTTTTGACACCCTAATCCTATAAAAAAAATGTGCCGCTTTCTGACGTTTTTAATACGTCTGCGGCACATTTGACACTGTAATAATATAAAAATCGGGGCGACAGGATTTGAACCTGCGACCTCTGCGTCCCGAACGCAGCGCACTACCAAGCTGTGCTACGCCCCGAATTAAACTTACTGTATTAGCATATCACTAATTACGGATATGTCAATCATAAATTTAAATTTTCGCGAAATTTCAGATGAATTTATTACTTATATTCAGGTTTTAAAATATTTTCGATAATATTTTTCCTTATTACAAATTCAGGTGTTCCCATGGAACCCGGTGCAACTTCATATTTATCAAATACAATAACTAAATCCCCATTATCATTCCAATAGAAGTTATGGTTCTCATTTACGGACGCAAACCCCTTATCAAGCTCTCTGTCCTCAACCCAGTACTTTACATTCTCATCTTTATCCATCTGTTCCTGCATCTGTTTTGTAATTTCAGCAACAAGAATATCTGAAAAATCATCTGTATTAAACAAATCACCAAGCTGTATTATTTTACCGTTCATTTTATCAATATGATAAAATTCATAATAATGATTACTGCTTGCTTCTGTCTCTGTAACCGACAATTTAAGCGTAAACCAACGTTTTGTATTTGTCACAGTTTCATAAGTAACATGAATAGAGCCAAAGCCTCTGTTTCCCTCTATTTCCAGCTTTCTATAAAACTCATTCACCAGTGTAGTTGTCAGCTCACTAACATCCTTGTTGATATAGTCCGCAGCAGTTCCGCTCTCGCCCTCTATCTTCGGAACACTAATATCCATTTCATGATTATTATCAGAATAAAAATAATTACGTATTGTCACCACGCGCACAATATCTCCTATTACCGGAATTTTCTCTATTGCTTTTGCATATGCAGGACTTACATTCGGAAGCAGAAAAAGCATTATAAAAGCTGCACATGCGGCGGCGGCGGCAATTTTTTTCACTACATATATATACACTTTTTGCGGTTCCATTTCGGGCAACGCCTCAAGTGTACGCTCTATTTGATTTTTAACACCGGCAGGAATTTCTGTCTGCTCTTCCCGTGCTTTACTCTTTAAATATTTATCAAAATCATTCATGCGTTAAAATCCTCCTTCAAAATCTCTCGCAGCATCTTCCTTGCACGTGACAGCTGTTGTTTTACAGCAACTATATTTGTGCCTGTGATTTGTGAGATTTGTGATACTGAAAGGTTTTCATAATAAAACAGTACAACAACTGTGCGATATGGCTGCTTAAGGCTTTCAACGGTTTCACGCAATGCCAGCCTTGTAGTTATCTCATTGGTGTCATCATCTGCAATGTCTTCAACTTCATCAAGTATCATAATTTTTGAATTTTTACGTATCATCTCCACTGCTGTGTTATGAACAATTCGCAGTATCCATGGTTTAAATGAATTGCTATTTTTAAGCGTATATAAATTTTTGTATGCGCGGTATATGGATTCGCTTATTATCTCACCCGCATCGGTCTCATTTCTTACAATAGAAAATGCCAAAGAATACATTGCGCTCTCACAATCTCTTATCTGTTCGCAAAATTCGTCTTTGCCGGTCAAAATCATACCTCCCCGATAAGTGAAGAAGTTTGTTCTATAATCCACTTACCCCAATCTTTATAATATTTTGCATAAAGGTGCGCACTATCCTCTGACTTATCAGCAGACAAAGCACCATTCCCATCATCAAATACAGCATTTACATCAATATAAAATTTTCTCTTCCCATCTGCCATTTTTTTTATTTCACTGTTAAGCTCATTTATAACTGTATTGTTTATTGACTTATCACTGTCTGAACGCTTTTTAGTAACATGCAGATTCGCCTGAATAAATATGTATGCATTGGGCTGCTTTTCTTTTATAAAATCAATAAGCTCACTGTACTTTGAAACAGTATTCTGCATAGGATATCCGGCTTCGTTAATGCCGAGCATTACGTATATCTTACCATACTTTTTATTGCTCAACAATTCGGTAAGCGTTACCTTTCCTACATTCGGAACTGAAACAGGTTTTTTGTGAATATTATATACACTCATGCCTACATTGCAAAAAAAGTCCGGACCGTCAATCCCTGAATATTCCATCAGCCCTACTGTTCTTGAATCCCCTATAAACAAGGCATCCTTCATAGAAACAGTCTTCTTTTCCGATGTGCTTTGCTGTGTATTTTTTACAGCTTCATTTGATTGTTTTTGCGTCTCCGCATTTCCATTATCCGCAAGAGTAGTCTCCGCCTGCGTTGTGCTGTCTGTATTTTTATCACCCGCATTAACCGAAAAATCTTTCCAAAAAAACTTAAATAATACAACTGCTAAAATTAATACACATAAACCTGTAAAAGTAATAATATTTGACTTTTTCATATTAATCCTCTTTCTATCTAAAATCTAAAATATAAAAACGGATCATCAAATCCGCGATACATACAATAAACGCTTGCTGCAAATACAACTGCAAGCAGAAAAAATATAAATATGCGATTGTTTATTTTCTTTAATATTCTATATGGAAGTTTTGTTGAAAACAGTATTCCCGCAATAAAAAATATAAGATATTGGTCTAAATATTTCATATAATCATATCTGAATTCCGACCATACGCCCTGCCCGAAAAACGGAAATAAGCGCGTAAAAAATACTGCAAGCTGTCCTAAATCATCAATAGCAAATATCGCCCATGTAATAGGAATCAGTAAAATCATATAAATATGTCCTGCAAGCGGTACATTGTTTAAAAATTTTCCGACAAAAAATTTTTCCAACACTATAACAGCAAATAACACCATTCCCCACAGAATAAAATTGTATCCAGCTCCATGCCACACTCCTGTCAAAACCCATACAATAAACAGATTTATAATTGTTGCAATTTTTCCTCTTCTATTGCCGCCAAGCGGAATATATACATATTCCCTAAACCATGAGCCAAGAGTTATGTGCCACCTTCGCCAAAATTCTGTCATTGTACAGCTCGTATACGGGTGATCAAAATTTTTAGGCAGTTTAAATCCAAGCATTCTTCCAAGTCCTATTGCCATTAATGAATATCCAAAGAAGTCAAAATAAATCTGAAATGAAAATGCAGCTATTGCCATCCACGCAAGAGGGGTTGATATACTCTCAAAACCAATCGCACATGTCTGTGACCATAATTTTCCAATAGGATTTGCAAGCAGTACCTTAAAGCCTAACCCGGATATAAATATTCCGATTCCTTTAATCACCGATTCTGCCATAATTTTTCTTTTGTGCAGAGCTTTTCCTACCTGCCTGTATGTAACTATCGGGCCGGCTATAAGCTGTTCAAACATTGAAATATATACTGCGTAATCCAGCATATTTTTCTCTGCTTTTATAGTTCCCTTGTAAACATCTGCAATATATGAAATTCCCTGAAAAGTATAAAATGATATACCCAAAGGAAGTGCTATATCAAATGCAACATCAAAACCTGTTAATCTGCTGAATTCCCCCGCAAGAAACCCTGAATATTTGAACGTTCCAAGACTTAACAAATGAAAGAAAACCCCTATGCAAAGAAACAGCTTTTTATATTTTTCGTATTTTTCAATAGCCAGCCCGACTGCAAAGTCAATAATTATGCTGACTAAAAATAGTACAAAATGTTCAGGATGATCAATCGTTCCGACAAAATAAAAGCTAAGGCTGCCTATAAACAATATTAGATTTTTCTTTCTGTCCGGCACAAGATAATAACATGTAAAAAATATGGGGATAAAAATGAAAATAAACTGCAAGCTGCTAAATACCACACTCACACCACCTTTCGTTGTTCTGATATATAGATGAAGAACAGATACGAAAGGTGACAAAAATTTTAAAAAAGCGTCGTGAACGACGCTTGCAAGATTTGCTTCGCAAACTTGTTATCAGAATGCGTCTTTGACGCAATTTCCTATAAAGTAAAAAACTCTGAAACACCTTTTAAGGTGTCCCAGAGTTAGCTAAAGCATTTTCTATTTCTGCACTTGCCATCAAAAATGCTCCTATTCCAAGCAGATTATTCGTCTGTTTTGGCTCACTTATGTAATAGTCGTATGAACCGTCACGAAGCTTATCACCACCAAGTCCCGATACATAAACCGTGCCTCTTAAATTGAGCAGGGCATTTTGGTCGACTTCGATAAATTCACGTACAATGGCATAATAAGATTTCTTTGCATAATCAAAATATGAATCATCTATATATCCCTTTCTTACAGCCTTTAACAGAAAATATGTAAACATACATGAGCATGATGCCTCAGGATAATTGCCGTAATCATTCTCCTTATCCATAATCTGATACCATAAGAAGTTTGATTTTGACCGCACCTTTATAAGCGCATCGGCCAAATCACGAACCATATTTATTAATATCTCTCTGTCTTTATCATTTTCCAGATAATCTAATGTGTCAACAAGCGCACATGAATACCAGCCAATCGACCTGCCCCAAAAATTCGCTGACAATCCAGTTTCTTTGTCTGCCCAAAAACACTGTCTTTTTTCATCCCAGCCATGATACAATAAATGAGACCTGCTGTCTTTAGAATGTTTATCTATCAGACTAAATTGGAGTACAACATCATCATATGACTTTTCCTTGCCAAACATTTTAATATATTCTGCATAAAACGGCTCCGCCATATAAAGTCCGTCAAGCCACATCTGATAAGGGTACATCTTTTTATGCCAAAATCCTCCGTCTGAGGTACGCGGCTGCCTGTTTAACTGCTCCCTCAATATATCCGCGGCTTTTGCATATTTTTCCTCGTGAGTCTTTTCATATAAATACAGTAATATTTTACCATTATTTACATAATCCAAATTAAACTCTTCCATGTCGTAATATTTAATATTTCCATCTTCCTGCACGAAACAATCCATACTATCTTTTATGTAACGGAAATATTTTTGATCTCCGGTCAATTCATAAACCTTTTCAATTCCTTTGCACACAACACCATAATCATACGACCAGCGCTTTTTCACATCCGGAAATTTGCAAAGTACGGTATCTGCCATCCAAACCGCCCAATTACGTCTAAACACCCTATTCTCCATATAAATCCTGTTCTCCTTTCATTCTGCAATATATTTAACTATTTTTCTTCATTTTTTGAAAAAAGCTTAAGCTTTGCATATAAATCTTCTAAAATAAATCTTGAATCTATATTTTTATAAACTTTTATAGGACGATTTCTGCCTGTATGAATATAATTCATATTTTCATCCAATTCAGGCGCAGGCTTCCAATCCCACTCTCCGCAATCATTAAACATTATTATTCCGATGGCCGGAGAATCACCCAAAATTCTATATTCAACAGGTCTTGACAGCCAATCATTATTAAAGTCCACCACATTTTGAGCCAAATATCTGCCTATCTCTCCATATGGATAAACTTTATCCCACAACTCAGCAAATGTCACAGGCATCATACGATACACATTTCTTGGAACCTGCCACAACTGCACTTTTGACTTAAATAATACATTGGCAGCAAACACATCATTTTTTAAATTGTATTCCCAGCCACCTGCCGGCCAGTCTCTACCTCCTATCCATATTACCGTAATATTCTTTTCTGCAATCTCCGGCTTCATAAGTAATGCCGATGCCATATCCGTCAGTGGTCCTAAAAAAGCGATATATAAAGGTCTGTCATCCTCTTTCATTGCTTCTTCAATAATCAGCTTGGCTCCTTCAGATATTACAGGTTTCTCCTCTGCGGTCATTGCATTTTCTGCTCCATGCAAAACATCAACACTGCCTGTCTTTCCCATTAACCCCAACAATTTATTAATTTCATCAAAACTGTCATTCATACTATGTTCCGATTTCAATGTTCCAAAGTGTGCTGCAATAATAGCTCGAATATCAAAAGACTCTGTCAAAACAGCCTGAACTACAGCAAATTGATCATCAACCTCATTTTTTGCATCTGTATCTATTATCACACGCAGCTTCTTTTCATCGGGAATATTAAACTTCACCATACTAATCTCCATTCCGCAGACGCCTTTGCGTCGGAGGATGCGCGATTCAAATCTCAAATTTGACTCTGCAATAAAAGCTATTTGTAGCGCCTGCAACACAAATAGCTGTGTGAAAAATATCTTATCTCAATATTTTTTCACAATAACACCTCAATAATTATATATTTTTACATTTGTATCTTATATTTATTATCATTGACTAAGAGCTTAATTGCAACTATAATTAAGTTAATTTTAACTTAATTTACTTAATTCTAAAAATAATTAATCAAATAGGGAATCAAAAATGACAATTTCAGCTAAAGAATTAGCAAAAATACTTAACATATCCGCTGCCGCTGTATCTATGGCTCTAAATAATAAGCCTGGCGTAAGCACAAATACAAGAAAGAAAGTCTTTGAAGCTGCCGCTAAATACGGATATGATTTCACTAAAATCAACGACAAACATGAAGCATTAAATGATTGTGGAATTATTTACCTGCTTATTTTTAAAAGATATGGAACAGTTGTTACTGATACACAATTTTTTTCTGAACTCACTCAATGTATTGATGAATACTGTAAAACCGCTAACCTGCATTTACAAATAAAATATATATCCGCTTCTGATAACCCAAATTTACTTTTGAAAGATTTTCTCTCATTTAATTGTAAAGGTATTCTTCTGCTTGGTACTGAAATATCTGATATCGAGTTGTCCAATTTTGTAAACTTGAAAATACCTCTCGTAGTATTGGACACATATTATGATTCTGTTGAATGCAACTATGTTAAAATTAACAACCAACAGGGAGTTAACCTTGCAATCACAGAACTTGCCTACACATTTGGCAGCAACATCGGATACCTGTCATCTGCTTTTGATATTGTTAACTACAGAGAACGTCATGAAAGTTTTTATAAAACAGTTCGTGAATACGGATTTTCTCCAAAACAAATTCTTTGTCACAAATTAACTCCGTCATTAGATGGTGCCTATTCTGATATGAGTGAAATTCTTAATAATAAAGAACCTCTTGCACGAGCATATTTTGCAGACAATGATTTAATAGCCTATGGCGCAATTATGGCATTTAAAGAGCATGGCTACCATATACCTGATGACATATGTATAATCGGATTTGACGATATCCCCATGTGCAAATACACTACACCTACTCTATCCACCATTCATGTTAATATTCGTGCATTGGCAAAATCATCAATCACACGTTTATTGGAAATAATAAATGAAAATTCAACATATTGTTCCAAAATAGAAATAAGCACATCATTTATAAAACGAAATAGTTTTTGATTATTTGGTTATTAATACAAACTGTATTGAAATATAAATATTATATAAATATTAAATACAGTGCGGGGAATAAACCTTGAAACCATTATGTATTAAAGGAATAAAACAGAAAAAAAGAAATGAAAATCAAATTATTAAAAAAGTTTCATTTGTAGGAATTTCAGGAAATGTTACGCTTGCTTTGCTTAAGTTATTCGCAGGAATTTATGGTAAATCAGGTGCACTTATTTCCGATTCGATACACTCGCTTTCAGATGTTTGCGCTACTTTTATAGCTTTTTTCGGCGTAAAAATGTCAAAACGCTCATCTGACAAACAACATCCTTATGGACATGAGCGTTTTGAATGTGTTGCTTCTCTGTTTTTAGGTATTATTCTGCTTCTGACAGGACTGGGTATCGGAAAAACAGGTCTTGCCAACATTTTTTCTGGAAATTATGATAATTTAAAAATGCCGACAAACATTGCACTTATAGCTGCACTAATATCCATTGTCATGAAAGAAGTCATGTACCATTATACAAAATATTATGCAAAGAAGCTAAACTCTGCTGCATTTATGGCGGATGCGTGGCATCATCGTACTGACGCATTTTCTTCTATCGGGCTGCTGATCGGAATCGGAGCAGCTATGTCCGGTTTTCCCGTTCTTGATTCTGCAGCAAGCGTTATAATCTGTATTTTTATATTAAAGGTGGCTTATAATATTTTAAAAGATGCTTTCGTCAAAATGCTCGATACATCGTGCGGAGAATCTTACGATAACAAACTGTCGGAATATATCCGCACATGCAAAGGTGTTGTAAGTATCGATTTACTGCAAAGCAGAATGTTTGGCAACAGAGTTTATGTGGATTTGGAAATAGGAGTAGATGGTGATAAATCTTTACGTGAAGCGCATGAAGTTGCTGAAAACATTCACTGCGATATTGAACGGAATTTTTCAGAAATAAAACATATCATGGTTCACGTAAATCCCGCTGATTAAATAGCTTTTCCATTTCCTTATCACCATGCAGATAATCGTATTCTTCATCATTTTTTAAAATTTCCACAAGTGTTTTCTGCATTTTTGTTCCGAACCCATTATCATCTTTTGTCTTTATGTGGCGGTACAATGGAGACTTATTTATCTCCCACTTGCGGGTAAGCGATTTCAACATCGGTATAAGTATCTTTATTGATTTTGCGCGCTGTTTTGTCGCATCGTACAACTGTGAATGGGCAACATAAGAATTATATTCCCATAAATCAAAATTTTCTGCTGCCTTTTTATCCACATCAGCAATATATTCTGCATCATCAATACGATTTTGTTTTATTGCAATCTCCATTAATGACATTAATGTACCATGGATTTCATTTGTGGCTGACAAAAGCTTCTCTTCTGCCATTTTAGCAGCCTCATCCATATTTCCCAACTCAATCTGTAAATTTATATACATCTGCTTTTTATCAAATAAATCCTGATTAGGCAGTGAATCTATTAATTCCCGCGCATGCTCATAATCTTTTCTTTGCATATATTTAGAAACAAGCATGGCCTTTGCCTGATTTTTAACTGCACTGTCATTACTCTCCAGAACTCTTGTATATAATGCTTCGACATATTCACTAAGCTTTTCGCAGTTACTTATTTTTACATTCATAATAAGAAGTCCCTCAAGCAGAATGGCTGTATTTAATATTAAAGGATAACAGGTCGGAAACTCTTTTATCTTATCTTTTGCTGTATCAAATGCCTTTTCAACTCCGTCTTTATCTGCAATACCTGATAATTTATTTAAAAATAACGCTATTTCTTTTTCTGATAAATCATCCTTAAATGACAACAGTGTGTTTAAATCCGTGTCTAACAAACGTGCAAGCGCGGGAAGCAGCGTTATATCAGGATATGATGTTCCTTTTTCCCACTTATTTATTGCAGGAGCCGTGACTCCAAGATACCCTGCCATCTGCTCCTGTGTCATATTTTTTGCAATACGACGATCTCTTATTATTTCATTTATTTTCATAGAGATTTTCCTCCTGATTTTTCTTACGAATTTATCTTATTAATTCAAGTAAAATATAACAATTTACCTAAAAAATAACAATTAACCGTTCGTTAAATATCTCTGCGAAAATTTAACTATAAGTCATATTTAACTGCCTATTTTCTCAACAAAATTTCGACGTTCTTCTATATTCTTCATTTTCAGCCTCTTTTTTAGTTGAATGTACAATTCCCTTGTCATGATTTGGCGGAGCATAAATTGTAGATACTTTAAGAGACTGAATTGTGTGATTTTTAAATACATAAGTTTTAGTTAACTCCAAAATAAAGCAGCCCGCTGCCAATAAGACAGTGGGCCTGTTATATTTTTACGGTGCCATATTTTATTTTTACCTGTTAAAAAATGCCGCTCTCTCATTTCATCATTTCTTTTTGCAGATAATACAATTGCCGGCACCGCTAGCTCAATTTTTCTGTAATGTCACATGACGATTATGAATAATATTTACATTTCCAAAATGCGCAGATAATGGTTAGCTTCCCTTAACACGTGGTCTGCAAGCAGCGGAAGAATAACTGAACGTATATCACAACCTATAATGCCCTTTGCCCCGGCCGCTTTGAAATCACGGTATTTCTTTGTTGTTTCCATCGCTTTTCCTGTCATCTCCTCCAAAGTCTGGCAATCCCTTTTTCTTGCCTCTTTCAAGAGCAGACAATAATCACCTGCAAAATTATCTGCAGTCTCCATCAATTCACATTCTTTCGGGTCAAGCAGTCCGCGTATAAACAGCGCATGCTCCATCATAATCTGATTCCAGAACATTTCTGCCTCTTTCAAATTTTTCAAAGGCATACATGAATCTTCTTCAAGTGCTTTAATAATCTGGCAATATAATTTTGCCTCCCTTAGTATATGCTCTATAAGAAGCGGATAATTTGACGTATATAAATCACATGAAAGAACATCCTGCAATACTTTTTCCTTAAACTCAATCAGGCCGCATAATAAGTTCAATACATTTCTATTTAAATTTTTAACACGCTGTACCAATCTTTTGTCCAAACAACTGCTGTTCCCTGACCTTAACTTTCTTTCAGCATGGGTAATCCTTACATTTATCGGTATTTTTGTGAGTTTTTCCGTCTGAAGCTCTGCCATATCAGTAAACTGTGTGACTATCTCACCTGAACATAAAATTTTCTCTCTTACAACTCCATCAGAAAGCATTACTGTCTGCTCAAGCACATTTTCAAATTCCTGTCTGAACTGGTCCGCTTTATTTCTGCATGTCATTTCTCCTGCCGGAAAAGAAGCCAACAGAAACAAAGCGTGCTCTTTCATTATTCTTGCAAAAAACAGATGTGTTTCGAGAGATGTTACTACATATTCTTTCATTATTTTGCACACCTTTTGGTTTTAATTTAATATATGCAAATTTGCAGTAATTATTTCCCCCATAACATAATAAACTCTTTTTCGTTTGTGTCATAATCTTTATTTTCGGATTTAACTACAAAATCCTCTCTTTGATAAAAGCTGACTGCACGCGTATTCTTTTGATAAACACTTAAACTCAGGCTTGATTTCATTTGTTTTACATAATTTAATAACTGTTTGCCAATGCCTCCAGACTGAAATTCTTCTCTCACAAAAATCCCTTCAATATATTCCTCTGACAATCCGATAAACCCTTGTATCATATGAGTGATATCATCCTCATAAACATATATTTCAGCCTGGGGCAGCATATCCCTAACCATTTCATAATTGTCAAGCCAATACTTTTTCGGCACAAAATCATGTGCATTAATATTTGTGTCAAGCCATATTTCCATAACAGTATTCAAATCATCTTTTCTGAATTTTCTTATCAAAACAATATCTCCTTAATTTAATAGCTTTAAATTATGATTTAAGCAATTCACTTATTTTACTTTATAATAACGTCAAAAATAATCAATACAGAAGCCATAGCCACATTAAGAACCGTAAAATGCAATATAAATTTTCCTTTGGTTCCAACATTTTTATTTATACTGCTTTGTTTTGCAAAAAATTTAAATGATATAAGACTTGCAAGCGATGCTATAAGAGTCCCAAGACCTCCTATATTTACTCCCGCAAGCAGCTTACCGTAATTATTTGTAAATCCCGACAGCAGTATAGCCGCAGGAACATTACTTATCACCTGACTGCAAGCAAACGATACAATAAGCTCTCTGCCAGCCATTATTTTACTGATTAAATTGCTCACATATCCGACTCTCGATATGTTCCCTATGAAAATAAAAAACGCAGCAAATGTTAACAGCAGAGCAAAATCAGCCTTAAGCGGAAGAAACTTTTCTTTCCACAAAATACTTATAAATACGCATCCCAATATTACAGCTATCAAAAGAATTTTCCATGAAACTATCCTCAATACAGACAAAATGCTAAGTAAAAACAATGCGGTCAGCACTATATTTTCATATAATGCCCCCTTTCCTGCATTACCGTTTTTTATCCCGGATTCAGATTTATTTTCATTTGCATTTATATTTGCATTTTCGTTTTCATTTATATCTATGTTTAAATCTGCTCTGATATTGACCTCATAATTCTTATGTAAAAAACAGACCGCCAAAATCATTAATAATGAAATTAAGGAAAGGGGAATCATTTCATTTAAAAATTCACCAATTCCCATATTTGACACAGAATAAATGTAAAGATTTTGAGGATTTCCTACCGGCGTCGCCATGCTGCCTAAATTGGCCGCTATCGTCTGAAGCACTATTATCGGAATCATTTCATTTTCCAGTTTTGCTATCTTAAGCACAAGAATTGTAAACGGTACAAACGTTATCAACGCAACATCATTAGTAATCCACATTGAACAAACAAAGCAAAGCATTACCAAAACTATCATAAGCTGCCTGAATCTCTTAACTCTTGATAATAAAAGCCCAGCCATTTTTGAAAACAGTCCCGTACTCATAAAGCCCTGCATTACAGTCATAAGACAGAAAAGCAGCACAATAACCCTGTAATCTATATATCCAAGATATTCTCTGTCCGGCGGAACCATAAAAACTGATATAACAGCCAAAACACAGGCAACAAACAACACCGTCTCCTGCTTTATTAATTTAATAAGTTTCATAAATATACTTTTCATCTTTTATTTCCATTCTTTTTATCAATCATTATTATATATTTTATTTCTCGCCTCTTATTCTTTTCGCCACCACCGACTCAAGCGGCACCATTTTTATCTCCACACTTCCGTCCGCTTTCCTTGTGATAAGTGTTCCGCCTCTTTGTGTATAATTTTTTTTAATGCCGGTGTATCCCAGATAATCAATCGACATTCCGTAAGTAATCTGAATCCCTTTATATATAAGTGATAACGTATTTAAATGATCATGCCCGCAAAACATCCACTTTATCAACCCATTTTCGACTATTCTGTCAAAAAAACTGTTTTTAAATTTAGAAATACCAAAATAATCGTTTTTCTCAGCAATACTGCCATGACAATAAACAACACTCTTATCTGCAAGCTTCATCTTTTCATATGCCTCCTTAAACTCACGCGGCGGCATATGAAAAAATGCCATAGCTTTAAAATCAGAATCCGGATTTTCATGCTTTAATAAATTAAGACGATTAACACACCAATCTGTCTGATCATCATGAACATGGTCAAAACCACTGAAAAACCATCCGCCATCCCCATACATGTTGGAATCCAGCATGACAAGCGTAAGAAGAAGTTTTCCAAAATCATCAACTAATTCTATAAAAAAATTGCCCACACCTGTAAGACTTTTTTTGCCCTCAGTAAATATGCAATATTTTCCTTTTTTGTAAATCTGCGCCAAATCCTGCTTATTGCAGGTTGATCCAATTTCACAATCATGATTGCCAAAAACCAATGTATAAGGAATCTCAAAACTATCAAGAAATTCCAACAGTTTGTTTGCCTGTTTACGGTTATTACATGTCCCTGATTTCGGCAAAAAAGGAAATATTGAATCTCCTGTAAGCACAATCATGTCGGGTTTTGATTTATCTATAATTTTTCTTACAGCATTCAACGCAAGCTTATCTTTCCTTCTTGATATAAAGCCAAATCCAAGATGCAAATCAGTAAGCTGCAATATTTTAAAATCTCTGTCATTTGGTATCCTGAATGTAAATGTTTCTTCATCTGTCTGTTTTAATCTGTCTGAAATATACATAAGCTCCCCCTTTCTAACTCAAAGGAATAAGTGAACCCACAGCCGATACAATTGTGGATATCACCATAAGCACCTGAAACGGCACAGTACCTATTACACCGCATATAGGACTTACCCCCGCTTTCCGCCTTGATTTACCATATGTAAGTACCAGCATTATACTTACAAGAACCACAACTCCGCTCATTATTCGTGTCAAAATTATAAAACTGTTTACACCAAAAATTGCAAATAAGATACATGGAACCGTAGCCACAATCCAGCTTATGCGATTTCCAATACCAACCTGCTCATGCACCACATCACGCAATGCCAATGTATTTGACCAGAAAGTAGTCAATAATGCAAACAATGAAAATATTCCCGCAAGAACCACAGCCCATTTGCCAATACTCTCTCCAAGCTGCATATATGCAAGCTCCTTATTGATTGTATCGTTTGTTCCAAGCAGAACTGTTATTGTCACAACCAATACAAATGCAGATGAAAGTCCAAAACCGATAAAAATTGACTTTCTTATCTTGCCCGGATTTCCATCAAGTCCCTTTACTACCTGAATTACCGCCTGATTAGCAGACGTTGCAAACACTACCATACTATATAATGCAAGAAGGTTATTCCAATGAAACGGTGCCGAACGTACTGTATTTAAAGGATTCATAAATGTTGCCGCAGTCATTACCGCAACTATTCCCATAAGCAGTATAACTGCATATTTCTGAGCAATCCCGACTGCTTTCATTCCCATAAATACAACAATTCCTGCAATAACATAATAAACAATCTGAGCTACCCACATAGGCATTCCAAACCAGTTGGTAAATATCTGGGCTCCGCCATTAATATTTCCGCTTACGCCAACCATTATCGCCAATCCATACACAACAAATACAATCCAACTGAATACTTTCTTTGCCATGCCATGAAATAATTCACCCTCAAAACTTTTGACTAACTGCACACCTCCATTATTATAAGAAAGCTCAGCAATTATCAGATGTAAAATTACATTTACAACATAAGCAAGCAATACCATCCATACCACATCAAGTATACTATTTTTCGTTGCCAGATACGGCACTGCTATAATTCCTGTTCCTATACTGTTGCCTACAATCATGCTTATCGCTTCAAATGTAGTCAGCTTTGCTTCTGATTTAATTTCCATATTTTTCACACTAATCTTACTCCCTTATGCCTGACGCATATTCACCCATATTTACATCTATAACTTCTCTGACCGGCTGTATCAAAGAGCTTTCATACTGGACATTCCACTGAACTTCCCTGCTCATTTGACCATCCTTTATTCCGTCAATGTGATCATCTGATTTAATAGGATTTTCATTGTCAAATATATAAGACAGCAGATTGTAGGCATGGTTTACAACCAAATTGGGGTCCATATCATGAAAATGATACTGTAAATCAGGCAAAAACAGTGTACTCATGCCAAGTGTGTCAACTATCATATCGTCAGTTCCCTGAATATTAAAAAATCTTACATTTACCGCATAATATATAAAACGGGATTCCTTCGGTATTCTACAATTCAATATTTCTTCCCTTGTAAACATTTTTTTCGAGTTTTCAAATACAACCGCTTTACATGACGGGTATAACTCGACAAGCGCCTCCACATAATCTACCAGCATTTCTGCTCTTTCCTTATAATTTAAACCCGCAGCAAGCATGTCTGCAGCAAATACCCGATATTTGCATTTATCAAGAATTTCTGCTCCATCAGTGCAATCCCACAACTGACTTTCTGCAATTTCATCCATAACAGGCTTTTCTGTCTTAACACAGCCCATTATCATAAGCTGCGGCGGAATATCCCTGTTGTCCTTTTCAAAATGCACCTTATATTTTGACGGTGCAAAACCTGCCATTTTTTTATCATAGCAGAAACACTCCGATTCACCCAAATGCTTTGTCATAACCTCACTCATAAATTGTTTGTCCGGCATCTCACACATCTGCTCCATAAGCAAATATATTACAAAAACCGTTCCCTGATTTTCTTCTGCATTACTTAAATCCTGCTGAAAAACCTTTTCTTTCTTTTTAAATAACCCCATAAAACCGTCTCCTTCTCTTCTTTCGTTACTATGCTCTTTTGCAATAATTATATATTTTTTTCTACAATTCAACAACCTTTGTTGCTATCTTCTCTCTAAAAGCAGCATCATGTTCAACCAAAAGCATAGTCGGCGCAAACTGCTCTATCAGTCGCTCAATCTGTATTCTTGAATACACATCTATAAAATTTAACGGCTCGTCCCACACATACAGATGTGCCTGTTCACAAAGACTTTTAGCAATCAGCACTTTTTTCTTCTGACCTTGCGAAAAGTCTTTCATATCCTTTTCAAACTGCACACGTTCAAAATCCATTTTCCTAAGAACCGCTTTAAACAAGCTTTCGTTCAGGTTGTTTTTTTCGGCAAATTCAGATAATGTTCCGGTTAAATGCGAAGTATCCTGAGCAACATAGGAAATAACAAGACCTGAGCCTATTTTCACCGTACCTGTATGCGCTATTTGACAACCTGACAACATCTTAAGCAGACTGCTTTTTCCACTTCCGTTCTTTCCATCAATTACAACACGCTCCCCTGCGTGTATTTCAAATGTTACCGGTTTGCAAATTTCATTTCCATCGTAAATAACAACCACATCAGAAAATGACACAAGCATATTCGTGTGATACTCAAGAGGCTGTATTTTTAAAACATCTGCAGTTTCTGCATTTTTAAGCAACCCGGATTTTTGTTCAATAGCCTGCTGCTGCCTTGCCTCGATAACTTTTGAACGTTTCATCATCTTGGCTGCTTTATGGCCGACATAACCTTTATCTGCCGCGCCAATTTTAGAGGCTTCCACTTTATCTGACCATACGGCAGAACGTTTTGCTGACTTTTGCAGCCAGCTTATATCTTTCTTTAACCGTTCATTTTGTGATGCTTCAAATTCCTGCTGCCGCTCAAAATTTGCCATCCATGAAGAAAATTTTCCGCTTTGCACTTCTATGCTCGTTCTGTTAATCGACAATATATGGTCAACGCAGCCATCCAAAAATCGTCTGTCATGTGATACCAGAATAAACCCTTTCTTCTTTTTAAGATATTCAGATACCTTTTGACGGGCAGCCATATCCAAATGATTTGTCGGCTCATCAATAAGCAGAAAATGCCCCTCATTTAAAAAAAGTGCCGCAAGCAGCACTTTTGTCTGCTCGCCATTTGAAAGTGTCTCAAACGGACGCCACAACACATCTGCATTGACGTCAAGATATGACAATTCTCTAATCAGCTCCCAATCCTCCGCCCCCGGACACACTTCCTGCAATATATACTGCGTCATTTGCTGTTTATCTAAAACCAGATATGGAAAATAATCAAACTGCACCGAGCTTACAATTTTTCCGCTGTACTCATATTTTCCGAGCAAAAGATTAAGCAATGTTGTTTTTCCTCTTCCGTTTCTGCCCACCAATCCTAACTTCCAATCAGTATCAATCTGAAAATTTGCATTTTCAAAAATATTATCACAGCTTGTAGGATATGAAAACGTAAGATTTTCTATTTTAATTATTGACATAAAAACCTCCATTCTTAAACAGATTTACAAAAATCTCATCCGGTACAAAAAAAGCTGCAAGAAAATAATTCCTGCAGCTTCAAATAGCATAAATACACCACTTAAGTAAATGGTGATAACTATACAAACGAGTAAACAGACTTATAAATTTCTTGCAGCAGGTACAATAATACCGTAAATACAGCACTATCGCATATTCCATTTTTATTTGCAAGAAAAAATAATCATCCGTCTACCTCTTTATTATTAAGATTATAATGTTCCAAATTTTAAAAAAATTGCGCAAATGCAATCTACGCGCGAGCGGTTCGCAAAGCGATAGTTTCGTTAAAGCGAATCGTAAGCTTCACAATATGCAAATACTGGTAAAAATTGTGATTTTGTTTAATTTATCACAATCAACCAAAAAATGCAAGCATTTCCTTCCTGTGTGTCATTTTATCTGTTTTTATCCACACAATTATTCCCCTTGAATTCCTTTTCCACATAGCAATGCTCATGTTTGGAAATCATTTTAATCCCCATTCCGCAGACGCATTTGCGTCGGAGGAATCGCGAGGCAAATCTCAAATTTGACTCTGCGATAAAAACTACTTTGTGTCGCCTGCGACACAAATAGCTGTGTGAAAAATCATCGTATCAACATGATTTTTCAC
>USBB01000034.1 GCA_900552795.1 uncultured Eubacterium sp. | reverse complement strand
ATAACAGGAGGAAACAATGATAAGAGTAGCTTTTTGCTGTCATGGTAATATTTGTAGATCGACTTTAAGTGAGAGCGTATTTACCCACAAGGTAAATACTCTGGGCTTATCGGATCAGTTTATCATAGATAGCTTTGCAACGAGTAGGGAGGAGATCGGAAACCCTCCACATAGAGGCACAGTAAACAAGCTGAAGGAGGTAGGAATTCCTTTAGTGCCTCATAGAGCTAAGCAGATTACATTATCCGATTATGATAAGTTTGATTATATTATAGGAATGGATACCGCTAATATACGGAACCTTAACAGGATGCTTAATAATGATCCAGAGGGGAAGATATACAAGCTACTCAGCTTTGCAGGATCAAGCAGGGATATAGCGGATCCGTGGTATACTGGTAATTTTGATGAGACATATATCGATGTAGAGGATGGCTGCGAGGGCTTTCTGGAGTATCTGAGAGAGAATGGAGAAATATAAAATAGCAGCAAGTCTTCATAAGGGGACTTGCTGCTATTTTAAGTAGCTGGTGTCAGCTGTTTTTATGTAAGTATTTTTCACGTGTAGCGAGACCGCCGCGAATGTGGCGTTCTTTTTTATTTACTTCAAGAACTGCTCTGGCTTCGTTTGCCAGTGACGGATTAAACATGGATAATCTGGAAGTGATATCCTTATGAACCGTACTTTTACTGACGCCGAATTTACGTGCAGCCTGACGCACTGTCGCTTTTGTTTCAATGATATATTCTGCGGTTTTTACAGCCCGCTGTTCAATATATTCTTTCAAGCAAAAACCCCTGCATAGTTGTTTGTATATACTATTCCGGCTTAAAAGAAAATATGCGGCAGTTTTGCCATAATTCTAATTAAAGAAAAACAAGTCGTTTATAGAACTGCTTCTATCTCAACGCCTGGAGTTTTTGACAAATCAACAAAAACATCGTTGCATTTTACAATAGGTCTGCTTAAATCACGGTCATTTATGAGTATAACCTCACCGAGACGTCCGTCAGAGAGTCTTACGTTGTTGTGAATATATGATGATACAACATTTTTAAGGAACGGAAGTGTAAATTCCGGGTCGAGCTTGCTGAAAGCATCTTTTTCCATCATATGAATAACATGAAATGGACATACTGCGCCTCTGTAAGCTCTTGAAGCAGTCATTGCATCATAAATATCAGCGATTGCAATTATCTTGGCAAAAGGAGGTATTAGGTCTCCCTTTAGGCCGAAAGGATAACCTGAACCGTCACATCTTTCGTGATGAAGCAGACAAGCCTCTTTTATGCGTCCGTCAATATCGGTATCTTTTATTAAATCGTAGCCTTTATTTACGTGGCTTTTCATAATGTCAAATTCTTCGGCTGTAAGTTTGCCCGGTTTATTTAAAAGTTTAGGGTCGATAGTAAGCTTACCGATATCATGCAAAAGACCGCAAAGTGTAAGTGCTTTTATATCTTCTTCGGGATAATGCAGCCATTGTCCTATAATTGAAGCTACTATTGCAACATTGGTGCTGTGAGCATATGTCAAATCATCTTTATCCTTAAGACTGTGCAACATTTCAAACATCTGAAGCTTGTTTGAGCTTTGCTCAATAATAGAAAGCGGCTGCTCAAGGATGGCATCTACATCAATATCTGCCGCAGCATTTACAATGTCATCAAGCTGGTGTTTTAAAGAATCAATATTTGATTCATACATATTGTTAAAAATTTTAAATTCTTCACTTTCACGTATTTTATCAAAATATGTAGGCTCAGCAGAAGTATTTTGGGAAACGCCCGGCTTTACTGCGGATTTACTTTTGTTAGGAAGCTCCTGCTTAACAAATACTTCAAGAATATGGTAACCGGAAATTTTGGCTATCATGTTCATATCAAGGATTGTGCCGGAAGCGGCAATTAATGAACCATCAGAGTTAAGAACGTCCTTTGCTAAAATCATTCCTTCATGTGCATCAAAAATAAAAATTTTCTTTTCATTGCCAGAAGGGGCAGTATTTTTTAAGTTTGGCATGGTATATCCCCCTTATTATTAATTTGGTAAATTTGATTATCGCTTTGCGAACCGCTTGCACGCTAAGATTGCTCAAATGCAATCTTTTTTTACTTTATAGGAAATTGCGTCGAAGACGCATTCTGATAACAAGTTTGCGAAGCAAATCTTGTAAGCGTCGTGAACGACGCTTTTTTAAATTTTTTAAATTTCTGTGCATAATATCTAAATTGCGAACAAAAAACTATATTAAGTATAAATAATTTGTACTAAAATGTCAATTTATTATATGGGAGTATTGACGAAGTAATTAATTTTGTGTATTATATTATCGGTAAAAGACGGATACATGTAAATGTAGCTTTTAATAAAAATAAGTTCCCTTATTTAGAGTGGTGGAGATACATAGGATCGATGAAGCCCGGCAACCCCTGTTATGCAGGAAGGTGCCCACCTGAGCGAGATTGTTTTAAGACAAGTCGAACAATAAGAGGATTTTTAATCATGATGATTACGGATCCTTTAAAAGAGGGTCCGTTTTTTACTTTATAAGAAAATGCGTATGAGGATGCGCAATCTGTTTTACGATACATAAAACAAATTATTTATTAAAAAGAAAGGACACAATAATGGAAAGAAGATTATTTACATCAGAATCAGTTACAGAAGGACATCCTGATAAAATTTGTGATCAGATTTCTGATGCAATACTTGATGCTTTGTATGAGCAGGATCCGTATTCAAGAGTTGCGTGTGAAACTCTTACAAATACAGGATTTGTTATGGTAATGGGAGAAGTTACAACTAAGGCAAATATAGACATACCTCAGATAGTAAGAGACACTGTTGTTGAGATAGGATACGACAGCTCAGAAAAAGGCTTTGATGGAAATACATGTGCGGTAATGGTAGCTCTTGATAAGCAGTCGCCTGATATTGCCATGGGTGTAGACAAGGCACTTGAGGCAAAAGAGGGAAATGAGGACGCAGCTATTGAGTCAATCGGAGCAGGAGACCAGGGTATGATGTTTGGTTATGCGACTAACGAGACAGAAGAGTACATGCCATATTCTGCCGCACTCGCACAGAAGCTCGCAAGACAGCTTGCAAAGGTAAGAAAGGACGGTACGCTTCCTTATCTTAGAGCAGACGGTAAGACACAGGTTACGGTTGAGTACGATGAAAATAATAAGCCGGTTAAGCTTGATGCCATTGTAGTATCTTCACAGCATGCACCTGAAATTTCACAGGAGCAGATTCATGAAGATATCAAAAAATATGTAATTGACGCAGTGGTTGACCATTCTATGATTGATGAGGACACTAAAATATATATCAATCCGACAGGCAGATTTGTTATCGGAGGACCAAACGGTGACAGCGGTCTTACAGGACGTAAAATTATTGTTGATACTTATGGCGGTGTTGCAAGACATGGCGGCGGTGCATTTTCGGGTAAGGACTGCACAAAGGTTGACCGTTCGGCAGCTTATGCTGCACGTTATGCTGCTAAAAATATTGTTGCGGCAGGACTTGCAGACAGATGTGAAATCCAGCTTTCATATGCGATAGGTGTTGCAAGACCGACATCTATAATGATAGATACATTCGGTACAGGAAAGCTTTCAGAAGATAAGATTGTGGAAATTGTGAGAGAGAACTTTGATTTAAGACCGGCAGGAATAATCAAAATGCTTGATTTAAGAAGACCTATTTATAAGCAGACAGCGGCTTACGGACATTTCGGACGTCACGATTTGGATTTGCCTTGGGAAAGACTTGATAAGGTTGAGGCATTGAAGAAATATTTATAAAATATTGACTGTTTTTGCCCGGACTGCTAATTGATAATGAACCGGATTTAAATGGGAGAAGTACATGAGTTTGTGCTTCTCCCATTTTTTAAATGTTTAAAATCATTTTGTCTGCAGATTTAACGAACTTGTGCACGTCGGATAACTAAATACGCCCCAATTTCTAAAATTGCTGCGATAGATAAAAAAGTTAATACCGGAAATATGTAATTAATGCTTCCGTCTGCCATAAAGCCCATTGCTTTTGTGAGGAAATCAAAGATATTGTTTACGGTTTCGACTGAAAATACATAATTAAATAGGGCAATTACAATCAGTATGATACCGAAAAAGGCAATGCCTAAATAAATCGAAAGCATTTTACCGAGTCTGTTGATAATAAGAATTGTTAAGTATAACAGGCTCAGTACAAGAATATACACACAGGCAAGCCAGATCCAGTTTGCGAATATATTTTCATATCCGTAATAAAATCCAAAAATTCCGAAATAATTTTCCGATAACAGATGTAATGCCTGCCCTGTAATTGTATCAATTAAAGCCATTACTGCCGACATAAATATAAACATACACAATGTTGATAAGAATATATATTTGCGTGTAAATCCGTTTTGTATAAGCATTTTAAAATCTTCCTTAAATCCCAATACACCGAATATTCCGGCAAAAATAACAGAATTTATTTCAAGACCGCTTATGCCTACATTTTCAAAAGACCCTGAGGCAATTACTGTAATCAGAGTGATAACTGATATAACTATATATTGAATGGCATAAAAAATGCAGATTGCTTTAAAAGTAGTGGAACATTCATAAAGAACAGCCGATTTTAATTTGTTCATAATTATTTACCTCCATTCTCTGTCAGTTTGACAAATAGTTTTTGAAGATTGATTGTTGAGATTTGCAGACTGCTTCCTTGAGGAACAGCTGTCTTATTGCCTAATATGTAAGCGATTTTTAATCCGCCTATCTCATCACAGTCTATTACATTCTTATCTTTGCAGTAGGAATCGACATCCGAAGCTATGCCGGACACGCTGTAGCCCATTTCCAACAGGCTGCTTACATTTTCCTGTAAAAGGACTTTTCCTTTATCAATCAGTACAACTTCTTCAACAATATTTGCAATTTCTTTAATCAGGTGAGTGGCAATAATAATTGTGCGTTCATTATTTTCATAATCCTTTAGGAGTAATTCATAAAATAATTCTCTGTGGTTTGCGTCTAAGCCCAGTACAGGCTCATCAAAAATTACATAAGGAACATCAAGTGCCAGGGCAGCAGTTAATTTAAAAATTGACTGATAGCCTTTAGATAATGCTTTAAATTTTTTATTTGTATCTAAATTAAATTTTGCAGAAATTTCAAGAGCCTTATCTAAATTAAAGCTGTCATAAAATTTATTTATCCATTTAAAATGGTTTTTGATTTTTAAATCATATGCGTATAAATCGGCTTCGCTTGCGCAGAATATTTTTTCATGTACTGCCATATTTTCATTGGCAGGCAATCCGTCAATCAATACAGTACCGTTATCTGCAAAAATGCGGTTTGCAATAATATTTATAAGTGTGGATTTTCCTGCACCGTTTCTTCCTAAAAATCCGTAAATTTTACCGGCTTCAAAAGAAAAAGATACATTATCGAGTGCAGTTACTGATTTGTATTTTTTTGTAACATTATTAATTTGAATTGCGTTCATGTTCATAGCCCCTTTCTATCAATGAAATAATTTCTTCTTTAGTCATTTGCAATTTAGATGCCTCTTTAATCAAGGCTTCAACGTATTGCTCATAAAATTTGCTTTGCCTTTTTAACCGTATTTTTTTAACAGCACCTTCTTTTACAAACATTCCAAGCCCTCTTTTCTTATAAATAATTTCATCATCAACCAACATATTCATACCTTTAAGAACTGTATGGGGATTTATATTCAGTAAAGCTGATATTTCATTTGTTGAAGGGATTTTTGTTTCTTCAGGAAATATGCCTGTAAAAATTGAATCTTCCAACTGCTCTGCAATCTGAATAAAAATCGGTTTTTCTATATTGGGATTTATAATCACTGTATCACCACCTGTCTGTACGTTAGTTAGTTGAGTAACAAACTAACTTTAAGCTTAATATAATTAATCTTTTATGATTTGTCAATATTTATTTTGATTACAGTGTCAAAAAAATTTACAAATGTGGAACGCAAAAGGAACTCTGCGGGCATTTTTGTGGAACACACGTGATTATATAATGCGTTTTGCAAGGTAGCATAGGGCTGCCTGAAATTTGATCTGTTTGTGTCGCAGACACCGCAAACAGCGCATTATTGCATGACTTAAATATCAAAATGTAAAACATTCGGGTATTGGGCTTGCTTAAATTTAACATCATAGTGTCTGCGGAATGGAGTATTATTATGTATTTTGACGCTATTGCTAAAATTGTTTCAGAACGTACAGGTTGTGATGTTGCTGATGTAAAACCGGAAAGTAAGTTTACAGAGCTTGGAATTGATTCTCTTGATACAGTGGAACTTCTTATGAATTTGGAAGATGAGCTTGGTATTGAGATTGAGCTTGATCAAAAAGTGGAAACTATTGATGATTTGGATAAATTTATTCAGAGTAAGCAGGGTTAAAAAATATGATTAAATCAGATATTTGTACGATGCTCGGAATACAGTATCCGATATTTCAGGGTGGTATGGCATGGATTGCCGACGGTAAGCTGGCGGCGGCTGTGTCTGCCGGCGGCGGACTTGGCATTATAGCCGCAGGAAATGCTCCCGGTGAGTATGTCAGGGAGCAGATAAAAATAGCTAAATCACTTACAGATAAGCCGATTGGTGTAAATATAATGCTTTTGAGTCCTTTTGCAGATGAAGTTGCACAGGTTGTAACGCAGGAAAAAGCGGAGGTTGTAACGACGGGGGCAGGTAATCCGTCGAAGTATATGAAATCGTGGAAAGAAGCAGGAATTAAGGTTATTCCTGTTGTTGCTTCGGTTGCCATGGCAAAACTTATGACACGTCTTGGAGCTGATGCTCTTATTGCTGAGGGCGGTGAGAGTGGAGGTCATGTAGGTGAGCTTACCACAATGGTGCTTGTTCCTCAGATATGTGATGCGACTACACTGCCGGTTATTGCGGCTGGCGGAATAGCAGACGGAAGAGGCGTTGCCGCTGCATTTATGCTGGGAGCATGCGCTGTTCAGATGGGAACACGTTTTTTAAGCGCAGAGGAATGTACAATTCATCCGACTTATAAAGAAAAGATTTTAAAGGCGACTGACCTTTGCACAATGGTAACAGGAAAACGGTTAGGTCATCCGGTAAGGAGTCTGCGCACACAGTTTGCAAGAGATTACTCTAAAGCCGAATATGGCGGAATGCCTGATGATGAGCTTGAAAAACTTGCAACGGGAGCTTTGAGACTTGCAGTGCAGGAGGGCGATACCGAAAGAGGTTGTTTCCTTTCCGGACAGATTGCCGCAATGGTAAAAAAGGAACAGCCGGCGGCTGAAATTATAAAGGAAGTTATGGAGGAGGCAGAACCTATCCTCCTGAGGGCAAGCGAGTGGGTAAAATAGCATTTGTTTTTTCAGGTCAGGGTGACCAGTATCCAGGAATGGGAAAAGAGCTTTGTATGAAATATCCTGTCGCATCAGATGTGTATGGTATGTGTGACAGTATTCGTCCAAATACCTCAAAGCAGTGCTTTGAGGGGGCGCAGGAAGAATTAAAGGAAACAAAAAATACACAGCCATGTCTGTTTGCAATGGAATTGGCGGCCGCATCGGTACTTATTGATAAAGGAATTAAGCCGGACGCTTTGGCAGGATTTTCGCTTGGAGAGGTTGCAGCTGTGACTGTAGGCGGTATATTTGATAACGAGACGGGCTTTAGTCTTGTATGTAAGCGCGGCAAGTTAATGCAGCGTGAAGCGGAAAAATTCGATACATCAATGGCAGCAGTTGTTAAGCTTACAGCATCAAAAGTGCAGGAGCTTTGTGATAAATATGAGGGAATATACGCTGTAAATTATAACTGTCCGGGTCAGATTGCAGTATCGGGGTTGTCTTCACAGATGGACGAATTTTCGTCAGATGTAAAGGCAGCAGGAGGCAGAGCGATTCCGTTAAAGGTAAAAGGAGCATTTCACTCTCCGTTTATGAGTGAGGCCGCAAAGAATTTTGCAAAAGAAATTTCAAATGTAAATGTTAAAAGTAAAAATTCGCAGATGCCGGTTTATTCCAATATGACAGCCCTGCCTTACTCTGAAGATGTAGTACAGCTTTTGTCACAGCAGATTTGCAGTCCTGTTCAATGGGAAAAAACAGTAAAAAATATGATTAATGATGGTATTGATACATTTATTGAAATAGGGCCGGGCAAGACTCTTACAAATATGATAAAGAAAATAGATTCACAGGTGAAAACTGTTAGTGTTTATGATTATTTGGAAGAGATGAATTAGAAATACATTTGTGAGAGAATGATTAGATTTGACGAGAGGTGATTTATGCCGGAAGAAAGAATTTTAACAGGAAAAACGGCTGTTATTACAGGCGGTTCGCGCGGAATTGGTGAGGCAATTGCCAAAAAGTTCGCGCTGATGGGAGCGGATATTGCTGTTATATATGCAGGTAACGAACAGGCCGCCGAAATGGTCTGCTCGAAATGCAGTAAAGATTTTGGCGTGCAGGCAAAAGCATATAAGTGCGATGTTTCTGATTTTAATAAGGTAAAGGAAACTGTAGCTGAAATTAAGCTGGATTTTAAAACAATACATATTCTTGTAAATAATGCGGGAATTACGCGCGACGGACTTACTGCAATGATGAAGGAAGATGATTTTGATGCGGTGATTGACACTAATCTTAAGGGCGCGTTCAACATGATACGTCATTGCACCGGACTTTTTATAAGAAACCGAGAGGGCTGTATTATAAATATTGCTTCCGTGTCAGGCTTGATTGGAAATGCGGGACAAAGCAATTATTCTGCATCTAAAGCCGGGCTTATAGGTCTTACAAAATCTGTCGCAAAAGAGCTTGCACCAAAAGGGATTCGATGCAACGCCATAGCACCCGGATTTATTTCAACCGATATGACGGGAAATCAGGAGAATAATCCTTTGCTTAAAATGATACCATTGGGAAGAATGGGAGAAGTGCAGGATGTCTCAGAGGCGGCGGCATATCTTGTTTCGGCAGCATATGTGACGGGAGAGGTGCTTCGTGTTGACGGCGGAATTGCAATGTAAACAAGGCTTCGCAACAAAGTTGCTTAAGAAATGAGGAGTAATGTGAAAAATCATGTCGATACGAAGATTTTTCACACAGCTATTTGTTTCTGAGCAAAACAAATAGCTCTTATGGCAGAAGAGAAATTGCCTGTGCGAATTTCTCTGCTCCTCTTCGCAACAAAGTTGCTCAGAAATGAGGATTAAAAATGATTAGAGATATAACTATCGGACAATATTATCAGACTGATTCAGTGATTCACAGGCTTGACCCGCGTGTAAAGCTTATGGGAACACTCGTGTTTATTATTTCGTTATTTTTGGGAACAAATATATGGCTGTATCTTGCTGCAACGATATTTTTGGCAGTAGTAATAAAGCTTTCCAAGGTTCCGTTAAAATTTATGCTTAAGGGACTTAAGGCAGTCGTATTTCTTATAGTATTTAGTGCTGTATTTAATATATTTCTTACAGAGGGCGAAGTTGTTTTAAGAATATGGAAGCTTACAATTACTAAAGAGGGTTTGCGTATAGCGGCATTTATGGTAGTAAGACTTATTTATCTTATTGTAGGTTCGTCACTTATGACACTTACGACTACACCGAATAATTTAACGGACGGTCTTGAAAAAGGTCTGGGATTTTTAAAATATATAAAGGTTCCGGTTCATGAAATTGCAATGATTATGTCTATAGCGTTAAGATTTATTCCTATTCTTATAGAGGAAACTGATAAAATTATGAAAGCGCAGATGGCCAGAGGAGCGGATTTCGAGAGCGGAAATATTATAAAGAGGGCAAAAGCTATGGTTCCTATACTTGTTCCGTTGTTTATCTCGGCATTTCGACGTGCAAATGAGCTGGCGATGGCAATGGAAGCGCGCTGCTATCACGGGGCCGAGGGAAGAACGAAGATGAAGCCGCTGCGATACAAAAAAAGAGATGGTATTGCATATATAGCAATGTTTTCATATCTTGGCATAATGATTCTTATAAAGATTTTTGTATAGGTGAGGTTTGAATTGAAGCGTATAAAGTTAACTGTAGCATATGACGGAGGAAAATACAGCGGCTGGCAGATACAGCCTAATGCGCCGACGGTGGAAGCAGTGCTTGATAGTGCAATTGAAAATGTTACAGGAGAAAAGATACATGTTACAGGTGCAAGCAGGACAGATGCAGGAGTTCATGCACTTGGAAATATTGCAGTGTTTGATACAAAATCATCTATACCTGGCGATAGGTGGGCATATGCCTTAAACAGGTATCTTCCTAATGACGTAAGTGTTGTCGATTCATGTGAGGTAAGGCCGGATTTTCATCCGAGACATTGCGATACGGTAAAGACGTATGAGTACACAATTTTAAACAGTGAATTTCCTATACCTCAGTTGAGGAATGCTGCATGGCATGTATCTCATAAACTTGACATTCCGGCAATGAAAAAAGCTGCAGAATATATTGTCGGGGAGCATGATTTTAAGAGCTTTTGCAGTGTTAAGACACAGGTCGAGAGTACGGTGAGAACCGTTTATTCACTTGAAGTTGCAAATAAGACATATAAAGAAAAATATGACACTGTGATACTTAAAATAACAGGAAATGGTTTTCTTTATAATATGGTAAGGATTATAGCAGGAACTCTGGTTCAGGTAGGAAAAGGTCAGATTGAGCCTGAATATATAAAGGAAATGCTTGAAAAATGCGACAGGACAGCCGCAGGTCAGACGGCTCCTCCGCAGGGACTTACGCTTGTAAATATACAGTATGATGAGAGCGATTACAGAGTGAATAGAGATATTTAAATGTATAAGCATGAGAAGATTTTTTGAGAGATTTGTTAGGAAGTTTTGTTGATAAATATTTTTAATAATTATTTATGGTGTGGAGAAATCAGACACAAAATCAATTTCGTGTTGATAACTTTGAAAAATGCAAAATAATTACAATTTTAGCGTTGACACACGTGGGTTAGTGTTATATAATTTGTAAATGTGACGTGTATCAGTGCGCTCACATTTATGGTTAATTTAGATTTAAATGCTAAGCCAATGCCCCGGAGAAGCATTTATTATATAATTAACATTTCAATTTGAATGTATTTACAATTATTTCAGGAGGAAAACCAATGAAAACTTATATGGCTACTGCATCAAGCATTGAAAGAAAATGGTATGTTGTTGATGCTGCAGATTATACATTAGGTCGTTTAGCATCACAGGTTGCTGCTGTTCTTAGAGGTAAGAACAAGCCTACTTTCACACCATCTATGGATTGTGGTGACAATGTTATCGTAATTAACGCTGAAAAGGTTCAGTTAACAGGTAAGAAGTTAGATCAGAAGATTTATTATCGTCATTCAGATTACGTTGGCGGTATGAAGGAAACAACACTTAGAGAAATGATGGATAAGAAGCCAGAGCAGGTTGTTGAACTCGCTGTTAAGGGAATGCTTCCAAAGGGACCTTTAGGAAGACAGATGTACAAGAAGCTTCATGTTTATGCCGGCCCTGATCATGAGCAGGCAGCTCAGAAGCCAGAAGTATTAAAGTTTTAATTCACGAGAATAGAAGGAGGAAATAACAGTGGCTAAGAAAGTAAACTCAAAGTTCTACGGTACAGGTAGAAGAAAAAGCAGTATTGCAAGAGTATATTTAGTACCAGGTAACGGTACAATTACAATAAATAAGAGACCTCTTGATGAATATTTTGGTCTTGAGACATTAAAGGTTGTTGTTAAACAGCCATTAACTCTTACAGAGACAGCTGAGAAGTATGATGTACTTGTAAATGTACACGGTGGCGGTACAACAGGTCAGGCAGGTGCTATCAGACATGGTATCTCAAGAGCTCTTCTTCAGGTAGATTCAGACGAATACCGTCCATTACTTAAGAAGGCTGGTTTCTTAACAAGAGACCCAAGAATGAAAGAAAGAAAGAAGTATGGTCTCAAGGCAGCGAGACGTGCTCCACAGTTCTCAAAGAGATAATTTCAGAACAAAAATCAATCCCACAGATTCAAGGAAATCCTTGGATTCGTGGGATTTTTCTTTTTGTTTGGAGAAACTAAGTTGATTTAGTTTCTTCTCTGCACAATTTTGTATTTGATTTATAACATGATATAGGTCAGTATCGTTATTGAGATGAAGAAAACACATTTTTCACTATTGTTAATATTATCTCAAAAGAAATAGTTCATATAAAGTAAAATATAGTAAAAGAATATTAATATAGATTTTTATAAAGATATGAGTTACAATGTATAAATAAAATATAGAAGGAGGAATGTCTTATAAGTTTACAACCAAATAATTTTAATCTTGAACCAACGACAGTTTGGTCATTTCAAGACAGAGGAAGTTGGGCAACGCATTCTGGAAAGTATCGGGGAAATTGGTCGCCATATGTACCGAGAAATCTGATACTTCGCTATTCTAATCCAGATGACTGGATATTAGATCAATTCATGGGTAGTGGAACCACATTAGTTGAGGCAAAACTGCTAGGTCGCAATGCGGTAGGTGTAGATATTAATCCGCAATCTGTTTCAATCTCTGAAACAAATTTAAATTTCCAATGTTATACAAATTCAAAAATATTTATACGAAATGGCAATGCTAAAGATTTACATTTTATAAAAGATAGTCACATTGATTTTATTTGTATGCATCCGCCATATGCAAATATCATCAAGTACAGTGAAAGAATAGAAGGGGATATTTCTTTGCTTGGAGTAGATGAATTTTTGACTGAAATGAGAAAAGTGGCAGAGGAATCATTTCGTGTTCTAAAAAATGAAAAAATGTGTGCTGTAATGATGGGAGATGTAAGGAAATATGGAAAAGTTATTCCATTAGGGTTTCGTGTGATGGAGTGTTTTTTACAGGTAGGATTTACAAATAAAGAAATTATTATTAAGGAACAACATAATTGTCGTTCTACAGATTATTGGAAAAAACAAAAAAATGATTTTTTACTTTTGACACATGAGTATATATTTGTTTTTCAAAAGTAAAGAGATTTACAGAGGTGAAAGTTTTGATTGTTATTTTCTATGTTTGCAAGTATAATAAATCTATGATAGTTTGTTACTTAGTGACTAGGGAAGAGGAATTAGAATGAGTAATTCAAGTATTGCTCCATTTGTGAAGTGGGCTGGAGGAAAACGTCAGCTTATTCCACAGATAAGAGAAAGAATGCCTGAAAAATACAATGATTATTATGAACCATTTGTAGGTGGGGGAGCGGTGATATTTGAATTGTTACCTGAAAAAGCACTGATAAATGATATTAACAGGGCACTGATAAATGCTTACAATCAGATATGTAATGCGCCGGAAGCATTTCTGGAAGCTGTGAAGAAACTTGATGCAGATATGTGGGAGGATGGAAAGGAATACTATTATTTTCTTAGGGAGCATTACAATGACAAGTTGATGAAAGCTGAATATGATGTGGAGTTAGCGGCATTGTTTGTATTTATTAATAAGCATTGTTTTAACGGTTTATATAGGGTAAATGGCAAGGGATTATTTAATGTTCCGTATAACAATAGCCGCAGAACCTCCGTTGATGAAGGTTCTATTATAGAAATTTCAAAATATCTTCAGGGGATAACAATTATCGATGGAGATTTTGAGGAAGCTTGCAAAGATGCAAAGAGGGGAGATTTTATATTTATAGATAGTCCATATACATTTAACTTTGTTGGCTTAATGATAGCTTATACAACTACACCAGATGAAAAGTATGAAATTCAATATGAAATTAATTTAGAAGATTTTATAGCTACTCAATATATAAATAATGAGCCTATAACTGAGTATGATTATTTAAAAGAATTAGGTAGCGAAGAAAAGGCACTACAATCAATGTTGCAAGATATGGAAATAGCTGATTTTAGTGATTTTGTTTCTATTGATGATAATGACCTTAAAAATGTACTTGGTCTTGAACGAGATGACGATGGGAATATTTATGATCCGTTAGCTCAGGATTTGGATAATGATGGCGTATCTGATAGATATGATCATGATTTTAAAGATAGCGATTATTTTGAAACAACTTACGATGTAGATGACAATGTTCAGTTAAAAGGAAATAAGGCTGAAAAGCCATCAATTTTAAAGCGGATTAAATCATATCAAGATAATGAAAAAGAATCTGAAGTAAAAGAATGTAGCACAAAAGAACATGATGAAAGATAAGGGGTCGGGTTCGACCTCTTTAATATTTAGTAGAATAACGGAGGAATATTATGAATTACAGACAAATGAGAAACACATTAGAAAAAATGGCAAATGAAAACCATGAAGATTATACAAAAGCTTTAATCAGCTTTGAAAAAGGTATCAACGATAAGGAAACTTTAGATAAGCTTTATACAGATTATATGGAAAATGATAGTATGAGCTTACTTAACAATGAATTTGATTATATGATTGATGAACTAAGAGAAAATGGACAGTTAAAAGAAAATGTAACTATTCAAGAGGAAGATAATGATCTGGTGAATGTTGTAGGTAATATTGTAGGTGATGTTGAAGTTGTAGAAAGAGAAAACAAGAATGGAGAACCATTTAAGGTAGCGAATTTCTCCATTGCATCCAATGATGAAAATGGAGATAAGTTTTATACAAATTGTTCTGCCTATGGTGAAAACAGCGATATTCCAAAAGAATTTAAACAAGGTGATTTTGTAAAAGTATTTGGTCAAATTAGAACCTCAATGGATGATAATGGTAAAGAATATAGCAATGTTATAGTGTTATCTTCAAAACTGTTAAAAGCAAAAGAACAGATGAAAAATCAACTTGAGGATAAAGATTCTGTACTTGGTGCAATTAAGAAATATAAGGCTGAAGAACTAATAAAGCCATCTGATAAAAAAGAAACTTCAAAAGAAGCTGAAAGATAAGAATATCGGTGTGGTCTTAGGACTGCACCGATTTTTCTCTGGAAAAACGGATGAACTTATGGTATACTTTTATAAATAAAAAGTTTAGAAATGTAAAGGTGGTAATATGGCTATTAGTTACAATAGATTATGGAAATTGCTAATCGATAAAAATATGACTAAAACAGATTTAAAAAATGTTACCGGTATGAATTCGGCAACATTAGCTAATATGGGGAAAGACAAGTATGTTAGTATGCGTTTGATAGATAAAATTTGTGAAGAATTGAGTTGCGATGTAAATGATATTGTTGAACATATTGCGGATGAAAATGTTGAAAGTGAGGAAAAAGAATGATTCAGAATAAACCTACATATATTTCGTTGTTTTCTTCTGCAGGAGTAGGCTGCTACGGATTTAAACAAGAAGGATTTGAATGTATAGCAACGAATGAATTGCTGGAAAAGAGATTAAACATACAAAAATTAAATAAGAAATGTAAATTTGAAAGTGGATATATAGCAGCGGATATAAAGGAAGACTCAACCAAAAAGCGTATATATCAAGAAATTGAGAAATGGAATAAACTTGGAAATGATAGGGTTGATGTTGTTATTGCTACTCCACCATGTCAAGGCATGAGTGTTGCAAATCACAAGAAAAAAGAGAAAGAAATTGAAAGAAATAGTTTAATTAAAGAAAGTGTGGATTTAATAAAGAATATAAATCCAAGATTTTTTGTTTTTGAGAATGTATCAGCATTTTGGAAAACAGGATGTATAGATAAGCAAGGTGATGTAGTAGCTATTGGAGATATGATAACAAACGAACTAAGTGAAAGATATTTGATACATAATGAAGTGCTTAATTTTAAAAATTATGGTTCAAATTCCTCCAGAACTCGTACACTTGTGATTGGTGTCGATAAGATGTTTTCAGATGATATTTCTCCAATTGAAATTATGCCAGACTATGTTTCAGAAAAAACTCTTTATGAGATTATAGGAGATATGAAAAGCTTAAGTTGGGGAGAGTATGATTCTGATGATTTTTTTCATAGCTTTAGAATTTATCCTAAACATATGTTGCCTTGGATAGAAAATTTGGAACAGGGACAAAGTGCCTTTGATAACGAGGACGATGAGTTAAAGCCACATAGAATTATCGATGGAAAGATGGTCATAAATAAATCGAAAAATGCAGATAAGTATACTAGACAAATTTATAACAAAGTAGCACCGTGCATCCATACAAGAAACGACCAAATGGCTAGTCAAAATACAGTTCATCCAGTTGATAATAGGGTTTTTTCTATTAGAGAATTAATGCGTATGATGACCATTCCGGATTCATTTAGATGGGTTGATTATGATTTAGAATATTTGAACCAATTACCAGTTACAGAAAAACGAAAAATATCAAAAAAAGAAGAAATGAATATTAGGCAAAGTATTGGTGAGGCTGTGCCTACCATTATATTTAGGCAAATTGCTAATAAAATAAAAAAAAACATTTCATTTCATAGATTAACTAAAAAAGATATAAAAGAAATAATTGAAAAGTATGACCTTAATAACACAGCTAATTTAAAAGATTTTTTACTTGAAAACAAAGAGAACTATAGCTTATCTTCGTTATCGTCGATTATAGAATATGCTAATTCAAAAAGACAGCAGCATTCAGCTTATTTTACGAATAAGTTTATTGTTCAAGAAATTTTTGAGAACTTACCTGATTTTGAAGAAGAGGAAATTAGCATTATTGAACCATCTGTTGGTGCTGGGAACTTTTTACCATTTATTTTTAAAAAATATGAATGTAAAAAACATGTTAATTTGACTGTTATTGATGTAGATCCAAATGCTATTGAAGCACTC
This sequence comes from uncultured Eubacterium sp., assembly GCA_900552795.1. GTDB lineage: Bacteria > Bacillota > Clostridia > Lachnospirales > Lachnospiraceae > Lachnospira. The sequence continues at coordinate 6,889 of USBB01000034.1, read as the reverse complement.
AAAATTTTATATGATAAAAACAATGTACCTAATAACTTTTCAATGAATTTCGTTTGTGCTGACTTCATGGATTACAGTTTTGATAGAGTTAATTTGATAATAGGTAATCCTCCTTTTTCAAAAATAAATGGTTCATATAGGAATAAGTTATTAAAGGATAATATGAATAAAGAATCTACTAATCTAGCTGAATTTATCTTAGAAAAGGCAATACTCAATTCAGATTATGTTTCAATGATTATGCCGAAAAATATTTTAAATACGCCTGAATTTTCATCAACAAGAGCATGGCTAAAAGATTTTAAGATAGATAGCATTATAGATTTTGGAGAAAATGGTTTTAAAGGTGTTCTTGTGGAAACAATTAATCTTATGATTGATTCTAAAGGAAAATCAGCATATACAAAAATTATTTCAGCCACTAATAATCGCGAGATGTTGCAGAAAAGTAGTTATATTTTTAGTTCAGAATTGCCTTATTGGATTATATATAGAGATGACTTCTTTGATGATGTGTTAAAAAAAATGAGGTTCGGAATATTTGATGTGTTTAGAGATAGACAAATAACTAACAACAATTCTTTTTTAGATAAAACAGATAAGTATTCGGTTAGAGTGCTTAAATCAAGGAATATATTGGATTCGGGAGAAATAATTAAAATAGAAGGATATGACTCTTTCATAGATAAGGAAACTTTGTCAAAGTTAACTGTTAAAAAATATTTAGATAATGACAATGTTTATTTAACGCCTAATATGACTTATAAACCAAGATTAATAAAAAAAGAAAAAGGATATGTTGTGAATGGGTCTATTGCTATATTAATTCCTAAAGATGAAAATATGACCATTTCTAGTTCACAAATGAATTATATAGCTAGTGATGAGTTTAGAACATTCTATAAAATAGCTAGAAATTTTCAAACACGATCATTAAATGTAGATAAAACAAGTTGTTATTGGTTTGGTATAAATGAGGAGATATAATATGGGAACTTATGAAGACTTTTTAAATCAATATGATTATGATGTACGAAAAACAGGCGATGCAAGATGGATAGATCAAAAATGTACATATGATGTTGTATCAATTATTGCAGACTGTATAAATGAATATGTTGATACAACTAATTCAGAAGAATTTACTGTATCTGACATTTGGCATAGCGATTATGCAAGAGAAAATGTAATCGCTATTTTCTCAAAGCCGGATCCTGAATTGAAAGCAGGTAACGAATACGATAAGTACTTTGGACAACCAATAAAACTATTAGGATATAGTAAAATTCTGAATGTAAGAAAAGAGAAAAATAGGTATTATTATTCAATAAACAATAAAGAAATATTAGATAAGATTGCTTTAAGACCAATGAATGCATTGAACTTCTTATACGAATATATTTGCAAAGTGTTATCAGATAGCGGATTAATGAATGATTTTTCAGATTTTTTTAGAATACAAGATAAAGTTGCATACAAAGATGTAAGAGATAGATTTATTCAATTTACTATAAATAATACAAATATAAATGGTGAAACTGAATGTGGAAGAATATTTACTAAAGTTATAAATCCACTTGCTTTCAAATTAAGAAAGCTAGGTACTGAAAAAGGAAGAATATCTAAAAATATAATCACTTTGAATGACTTGCAATATAATCGTTCCAATTGGAGAGATGAGCTAAGTGGCAAAGATAAGTCTATTACAAGAACGGAACACGAACTTACAAACGCTCAATTGCAGGCAAGGGCGTTAGCGACATATACAGTTAATAAAGCAAAAAAGGCAGTTCGTAAATTTAATGACACTATCTATGGTGGTATGTCTGAAATAAATCAAGCAACTGAAACAGTTAACGCAACACAAGCACATCATATATTCGCACAATCAGAGTATCCAAGTATTGCAGATTTTGTTGAAAATTTGATTATGTTAACTCCAAATCAACATTTTTCTATGGCACATCCTAACAACAATACACAGTATATTGATAAAGATTTTCAATATATATGTTTGATTGCTAAATCAACAAAGATACATGATAATTTGACATCTTCTTCGGAAGAAAAGTTTTATGATTTTGAAGACTATAAGTATGTTCTTAATACAGGATTAGAAACTGATGATTTCTCTTCAATTGATTATCTTGATTTTGCTGCAGTAGTAGATAAAATAGATTATTTCTATAGTGACAATTTATCCAACAACAAGTTTAGTTTTTTAATAAGTGATAACTCTATTGCAAATTAAATTTAATAGTTATACATGTAATTTTTGTATTCTTAAAATTAAATCATGTATATAATTTAATCTTGATTTTTAGAACTATTTGATAGAGGAGGGATGATATGAATGAAAAAATGAGTGATATTAAGAAGTTTATTCAAAGTTTTTTTGATCAAGGGACTGTAACTATTGTAGGTTCTGGTCTATCATGCGCTGAAGGGATTTCAGGTATGTGGACATTGTCCCAAAAGCTTCTTAATGAGGTTCCTCCTAGAATAAATAAAGAAAGTATTGTATGTTGGAATAGTATAGAAAATGATTTGAAAAGTGGAAAGGATTTAGAGACTACACTACAGGAAAACAAAGTTTCTAATGATGTAGAAAAAGCTATTTTGGAAGTTACATATGATTTGATTTCTAATGAGGATTTCATTGTTTTTAAAGAAATTGTCGAGAAAAATCGAGAATTAAAGTTTTCTAAATATTTATCGTGTTTTAATATCGAATTATATAATCTTGTAGTAATAACAACAAATTATGACTTGCTAATAGAATATGCTTGTGAATCTAAAGGATGCGCTTATTCAGACTCTTTTATCGGAAAAATTATTTCCCGATTTTCACCCGAGAATACTCACAAAGAAATGATAAGAAATGTTAAACGAGGTAATAAAAATATTAATGTTTTAAGACCACATATTAAAATATATAAACCACATGGTTCCATTAATTGGAAGATAATAAATGGAGAGCTAAACAAAATAAATCACATAGAATGTGGAACGCCCTGCATAATTACACCAGGTTCTAATAAATATGAAAAAGGGTATGAGATTCCATTTGATTACCATATTGGTAAGATGGGACATGAAATAGATAATGCACAAAAATTAGTTTTTATTGGATACGGTTTTAATGATAGTCATTTGGAAACGCATTTGAGTGAACAAAGCAATAGAAATAAACCAAAGTTAATTATTACAAGGAAGTTATCTGATAATGCAAGAAAAATAGTTGATAGTTTTCCAAATACAATTGCAATAGAAGAAAGAGAATTAAATAATAATGGCTGTGGTTCCATAATCTATTATGATAAAGAAACTTATGAAATTGAGGGTAAAAATATATGGGATATAGCAGAATTGATTGAGGAGGTGTTTTAATGAGTGAATTATCATTTAATGAATTTGATAAAATCGGTTCAGTAATATATGTTGATACTAATCAAGTTTTAATTGAAGTTGAAGAAAATGAAAAAATATCATTATTAAAAGTTGGTAGCATTGTGGCTATTCAAACAACAAGAAAATTTGAATTTACTATTGGACTAATTGATAAAGTAAGGCGAAAAGCTAATGAATTGTTAACTCTAGATAATTTTATGGATGAATACGATGAAGATTTTGAATATGAGTATGTGTCATCTGATATAATTCAAATTTCTTTAATTGGAACATATAAAACTGTAGATGGAGATGATAAAAACATCTTTAAAAGAGGAATCGATACATTTCCTCAAATTTCTCATAATTGTTATTCGATTAATGGAGATAATTTAAATTCTTTCATGAACATTATAGGTGATAAAGTTTCGTCAGAAAAACAATTAGAAATTGGTACTTTTGCCATCGATAACAGTGCTCGAGCAATATTAGATGGTGATAAATTTTTTCAAAGGCATGCTTCAATTTTGGGAAGTACTGGTTCCGGTAAAAGTTGGTGTGTTGCTAATTTGATTGAGGAAGCAAGCAAGTTAAACAATCCTAATATGCTTATTTTTGATTTGCATGGAGAATATAAGTCATTATGTGAAGCCGAAAATAAGTACGCAGAGTACTATAAAATTGCAGGACCAGGAGATTTGGAAAAACAAGATGAAAAATATGTATTTTTACCATATTGGTTGCTGAATAGAGATGAAATGTTATCAATGATATTAGATAGATCAGATAACAATGCACCTAATCAAGCATCAAGATTTACTTTCCATGTAAGAAATTTGAAAGAGGATACTCTTAAAAAAGAAAATAAGTCTGAAGTCTTAAATACATTTACCGTTGATTCACCTATTCCATTTGATATAAAAGATTTAGTTGTTAAGCTAAAAGATGATGACACCAAAAAAGGAATAGGTGCAAATGGCAGAGAAGTTAAAGGTGAATGGGAGGGAAAACTGACTCGCTTTATATCACGGTTTGAGACAAAAATCTTGGATAAAAGATATGGATTTTTATTTCAACCAAATTCTAATACACTAAAATACGAATGGCTATCTATATTATTATGCCGATTAATCGGTACAAACGATGAAAAAAAAGGAATAAAAATTATCGATTTTTCAGAAGTTCCTTCTGATGTGTTGCCTATAGTAACAGGAATTATAGCAAGACTATTGTTTGAAGTTCAAATTTGGATGGATGAAAAAGAAAGAACGCCATTTGCTATTTTATGTGATGAAGCTCATTTATATCTCCCTATAAAAGAAGATGCAGATAATATTCAAAAACAAGCGTTATGGAATTTTGAGAGAATAGCCAAAGAAGGAAGAAAATATGGAATATCATTAGTTGTAATAAGCCAAAGACCCTCAGATGTTAGCAAAACAATCTTAAGCCAATGTAATAATTTTTTAGTTTTGCGATTGTCTAATGATAGAGATAAATCAGTAATAAAAAGTTTACTTCCAGATGCATTAAAAGGTATTTTAGATCAATTGCCAATTTTAGATATCGGTGAAGCTATAGCAGTAGGAGATGCTATCTTATTACCTAGTCGAATTAAATTAAAAGTGCCACAATTAAAGCCTATTAGTGCAACTAAAGATTTTTGGTCGGAATGGGATAATAAAAAGGTTGATAATATAGCGATTGCCAAAGCGGTAGAAAATATGAGATGTCAAACAAAGAAATAAGAAAATAATTTAGGTTAAATTATCTTTCTAAATCATTATTAATAAAGGCTTTATAATTTTGTCTTATTTGATAAAGCTCATTCATATCAGCTTTTGTAGAAGAATACTCTTGCATTAGGGTATTCTTTTTTTTATGGAGTAAGTCAAGCTGCTCTAAAATTTCCTTGGTATCTGGTAGCTTAGAATAAACCTTTTTAAGTTCAGCAAGGGCATTTTGATACTGTGTTATTTCTGATTTATGTTCATCATAAAATGCTTTATCAGTGGTGTCATTTCTATATTCTAAATAAATTTGACGATACATTTTTACTATGCTTTGAATTATGGATTATGTTTGAATGAAAATTTGCGTTGGGGAAAACCAGATGGAAATGAATCAAGGACATATTTTATTGAGTCACCTTTCAATTTCAATAATCTGTTAATGGACTTTTTGAAAGAGACAAAAGAAATTATTTGCGATAAGTGCGGATATGTATATTCGGAGGATGATTTGGATTTTTTGAAAAAACACAATATGAATTGTCTAGAGTGTGGGGCAAAAAATAGTATTATGGTAAAAAAGCGGATATCTGATATTTTTAGAAAGGAAATTGAAGAAATTGAGAAAAGAGGAAATTTACTTGAAAGAGAACAGTATTTATTTATGAAATTAGCAATATTAAAAGGAGGCTGTGTTACTGCAAGGGAAATGTCACAGGAAATGGATGTTACTTCTCAAAAAATAGGTTGGCTAACAAAAAAACTAGAGGAAGATTTTTATTATCTTACCAAAAGTAAAAGAGCTGGAAATACTGTTTACACAATATCCGATTTAGGGAAACAGGTAATTTAGCTGAAATGTCTACAGAGTAGTTCGGGAGCTGTTTCACATTGTTTTTAAAACAGAACTTAGTACAGAATAATACTTTATTTCAAATAAATAAAAATAATAATATCTGATTGACAAAGCTGTGCATATACTGTATATATTTATATATACAGTATATGCACAGCTTTTTATTAAAAAAGTATATCTATAACTACAACCTCCTATAGAAAGAAGGAATAAACATGCTGCATGTTAAAAATATAGAAAAACATTTATCTGGGGAAGAGGCATTTATGCTGGATAATATAACATTTTCGATACCGAAAGGATATGTTTGCGGGCTTATAGGTGAGAATGGAGCAGGCAAGACAACGCTTATGAAAATTATAATGGGGCTTTATAGAGCATCTGGTGACGTGGTGATAAACGGATGTGATTTGAAAGCAGATGAGCAAAATGCTAAGGAAAAGCTTGGGATTGTTATAGATGAAGGTTTTTTTGAGCAAGAAATGACTATAGAGCAGATTGGCGTGTTTTATGGGTCGCTTTACAGAGCGTTTGATAATATCAAGTATCTAAAATTCATCGAGAAATTTAAGCTTGATAAGGATATGAAATATAAGAAATTGTCTAAGGGTATGAAAACAAAGGTACAGCTTGCATTTTCGATATCTCATGATGCTAAATTATTTTTGTTTGACGAGCCGACAGCAGGGCTTGATAAACATTTTAGAGAGGAATTTATAAAATTGAGTGCAGAGATAGTATCTGATGGAGAGAGAAGCGTGTTGATATCTTCGCACATTACCGAGGATTCGGATAGAATTGCCGATTATATAGCTTATATGCAGGAGGGGAAGCTATTGTTTTGTATGCCTAAGGATGGTAAGCGCCTAATTTTAGGGTGGATGGCATCCACCATGTATTAATTCTATAATGA
>USBB01000033.1 GCA_900552795.1 uncultured Eubacterium sp. | reverse complement strand
ATTAACGCCTGTGGAGATAGTAGGTTACGAGGTCTGCGAAGCAGGAAGCCCATTGACTTTAGACAATGGGTAGTTCACAGCAAAAAGATATGTAACAGACAAAGCCATTAGTAATGATTTGGAAACACTGAAATTGTTTGGCGAGTTTAAAAACAATGATTTTGCTGCCGAAGAGTTTATGCTTTAAGCAACGTGAGACGTATGATTTGTATCATGCGTCTTTTTTTTGTGTATTTGCTGATAAAAATCCATCTTTATCCTGTAGCTAATTAAATCATATTTAATAAAGGAGGAAAATATTATGGAGAAATATGATGAGAATTATAAGGCCGACTGGATTATTACAGCTGCATCGTCAGAAGCCAATGGAATTGCTGTCTACAATCTGCATGGAAGTATTGATGATGTAAAACAGACTCTTGTTGCGTTTGCAGCATCAGATCGTAAAAATGATGAACACTGTTACGAACATGGCTGTAAATCTGTTGACGATGTTATTGATTCGAGTGATGGATGTGGCTGGCTTTTTTCTGCTTATAGTACATATGACAATTATCACATTGACTATCAGGCAATCAGAGCGGATTATATTCAACCAATAAAAAGATAGGAGGGTGTATTATGAAATATTTGTATCATCTAACGAAACCTGAATATCTTGACCATATTTTAGCAGAGGGAATCAAGCCAATCATAGGCGACAATTCAAAGCTTGTTGATGATATGGTGCCTGCCAGTCATATGTGTGAAAGGAAGGATCTGCCATATTGGAATTTACTGTTGGATAGGCCCGGCGCTTTGCTGAAGATTGATACATCATATCTTTATGAAAATGAAATTCTGGAAAGGGACTATCATCTTTACAAAGAAAAGATGTATAGCAGATTAATTCCAAAAGAAGCTGTTTCAGTTGTGAATGGGATTGATTTGTCTTTGGAAAACATTGATGTAGCTCGTCGGCAAGATTTTAAGCTGTCAGTAATAAATAACGTCAGTAAAATTTGCGAACTTATTGCAAGACTGGTATTAAATTCGGAAAGCGAATATTTTCTGGAAAACTACAAGGAGGTAAAAATTTGTGCATCAACAGCCAGAAGGGTGATATCTCTTATTGATTTTACAGAGATCACGCCTAAGAAATTACAAAATGAGCTGATTCATTTAGTTGACGATTGCGGAGTTTCTACGTTCTGTGATTTAGACTATATCAACTTTGACAGTGATATGCGTTTGTACGAGTATCTTCAGTTGAAACCTTATGCCACAGAAGATACTAAATGGCTGTACAGCTGGCTGGTGTCTAATTATTCAAGCATTTTAGATACTGATACTAATACTTGAGATAATACTTGTGACTGGATCTGTTAAACGAAAAATGGGTGGAAGAGTTATTCTTTCATCCATTTTTTTGTAGTAAAATCCACCTTTGTCCTGTAATTAAATGAATCATATTTATAAAAGGAGGAATTGATTATGATTTTATCGAACTTATGGATGACACTTCAGAAAATTGAGGCTGCAGGACACGGCGACTACATTGTAAATTTTGCAGGCGATCTTTGTTTTACAGAAAGAAATCTTGCAGTAATTGAGGAGAATCTGTTTAATACAAGAGCCGTCGGCATAAAAATGGGAGCACAATTTGGCGATACTGTTTCTGTTTTCTGCAGCAAGATTGAGGCTTTTGTCAAACTTCATCCGTCAGCAGCAGATTTGTATGTAATGACTGTTAACGAAACTAAACGTAACAGTATTATTTACATTTCTGTCAGTGAAAAGAAGGTAAGTCTGACATCTTTTGATGATATTGACTCAGATAAGTATATTGAGTCTCTCATCAAAAACAGCCAAATTCCTTGGCATAAGAAATTTTTTGCTGATGGAATTTCTGTTTACGAGGTTTCATCTACGCCAAAAAGATATGCGCTTGAGTATTCGTATTATGTGAGTATTCTTGACGAGATTGACTCGGCGGAGTTTCTTATTGGCGGCGATGCTGCGAGAAAACAGACGTTTTGCGAATCAATAAAAAACTTGTAAACACTGGAAAGACTGGCATTTTTGCCAGTTTTTTTTTGGACAAAAATCAATTTGTAAATATTATATATGTAGGAATATAAGAAATGGAGGTTCTGTTATGAGTACGCTTGATAAATTCAAAAATCACAAAACAGCATATTTGTTAACAAGAAATGGACTTATACCTGAATACGAGAATATTAGTGAGGTTGATATCATATCTGTTGGCCGCAAATATGTAACAATTACAAATAATGTAAAATTTGCTGAGTCTGGGTATGAAAGAGACTGTTTAATTGAGCAGGTCAATTGTGGCTGGCCGAGGTATCTTTTTACAGTAAAACGGGATGCTTTGGATTATGTAGAGAAGAGACAGATTGTAGCATGGCTTGGAAAGTCAGGAAAACTTCTTAATGATGTGTCGCTTGAAAGCTTAAGGCGAGTTAAAAGTATTATTGAGAATGATTTAAAAACAGAAAAGAAGAGTATTGTAAAAACAGAGAATCCGGACCTTTGGGATATGTGTCACAGAGGTGATATAGTCTTTCCATCTGCCGTACAGCGATATTTCGAGGTTACGAAACAGACTGCCATAGAAATGTGTGAAAAACAGGTGAGTGATGGAAAATGTGTAGAAGTGTATTTTGTTAAATGTCCAGAATGTCAGGAACTCAGCAGAAAGTATTATAACAGGGAAGATATTCCTGACAATTATACATGCGAGAATGGCTGTGAGGAGTGCGAGGATATTCCTGTTTCTAATGATATGATTGTTAAATATTATGAGTGGCAGTAATAAGAGAGAGGGCTTACGAAGATGATTACAAAAATATAGCGTTCCGAAAGCCCACCGCTTCAGCCGTGGGGTGAAAGAACGCAGATTTTTATCTTATATGGAAAGGTATTCGTAAAATTCAAATCTATCATACTTTTTATATATGAAATGAGGTGTCAGATGCATACAGTACAGTTAATCTTAAGGCCAACTGAATATGAGAAAGTTGTCATCAATAAGCGTTTCTACGCGGTGTCGCATATTCATAACGTATATGTAAAGCATGCAAAGAAACTGCTTATGCAGCTTGACCATGATAATGAGTACCAGTCATGGCGCAATGAGTACTGCACCCTTTTGAAACAGAAGAAGCTGTCAAAAACTGACCGTATGCGCAAACTTGAGTTGTCAAAACAGATGTCGGCCCGCCGTCAGGAAATTGGCCTTTCAAAATGGGCACTCCAGTCATACATAAAAGTTTGTGGAAAGCGCTACAGCAAGCTTATTTCATCGCAGCAGGTACAGGCGGAAGCCGCAAATGTATGGGCTGGTGTTGAAAAATGCTTATTCAGCAAGGGGAAGGATATTCATTTTAAAAAATTCATGGACTTTGATACCATTGGCGGAAAGTCAAATTTAAATGGTGCAAAGTTTAATACTGATACAATGATTGTTTCTTGGCTTGGGCTTGAACTTAAATGTTATCTTCCAAAGAAAATATCGGACAGGAATTATATCCTTGAATCTCTCAACCACAAAATATCTTACTGTACTATAAAGAGAGTGATATTCTCAAACGGCTGGAGATATTATCTTGTAGTCACACTTGACGGGGATGCACCTCGCAGGAAGTACAAAACAAAAATAGGAGTCATGGGCATAGATCCCGGAGTTTCAACAATAGCTGCGGTGTCAGACACAGTCTGCATCCTTGAAGAATTGGCGCCTGATGCAGATGTTTATGAAAAACAGATATATAAGCTTGAACGACATATGGAAGCGTCAAGACATATCAGCAATCCTGACAATTTTAATCCTGACGGAACCGTCAAAAAGTGTAAGGACTGCAAGCCGTGGGTGTTTTCAAACAGTTATGAGGCAGCCCGCAGAAAGCTTAAAACATTATATAGAAAGAAAAGTGCCTATATCCTGCATTCACACAGAAATTTATGCAACAGATTGCTAGAAAACGCTGACTCATTTATTGTTGAAAAGATGAACTATGCGGCACTGGCAAAGCGCTCATCCAAAACAGAGCGTCAAAACAAGCCGACAGATGTTGTTCAGAAAGACGGCACTGTGAAAACTGTCAATAAATTCAAGCGCAAAAAACGTTTTGGCAGATCCATAAACCGCAGGTCGCCGTCACGGTTTTTAAGTGAGCTGAAACGCAAGGCAGAAAGTTCCGGCGGCACTTATATGGAAGTCAATACACAGACATTTAAGGCCAGCCAGTACAACCATGTGACAGATGAATGCGTAAAAGTCTCTCTCTCGCAGAGATTTAAGCTTATAGGAAATGACAATGTACAGCGTGACCTGTATTCAGCATTCCTTATAAAGAATGCAGATGGCACCTTTGAGCATCCCGACAGAGATAAATGCATATATGAATTTGAAAGCTTTGTAGCAGTCCATAATGAAACAATCAATTATATGAAAGAGTCAAAAATATCAATGAAACAGTGTTTTGGTTTTTAACAACAAAAAAACAGCCGCATAGCAGCTGATTTTTAAATAAAAAGGGGTCCGGCATCACTCCCTCGTCCCTAAGAAAGTAATACACTTCGTATGAAATCATTGGTCGTAAATCCTGAATACCGGCAGCTATATCCCTGTCTACATGGCAGGGTGATCCTGTCAGGAATCTAAGGAATCCCATGGTGCAAACCGTGGGAGGATGTCAACGGCGATGGAAGATTATATATCAATGCACTTGTGTATACAGAAAGCGAGGATTAATTATGATAGGAAAAAGCAATATTGCTGATTGTGATGAAACCTGTAAATATAAAGAAGTTTATCAAATATATAAAGCTGCTTACAATAGTGCGTGGAATGAATTTAGTTTTCAGACAGGTATTATAATGGTGTTATTATCGTTTGTAATTGTTACAGATTTTTTATACTTCAGTACAATTAGTAAATGTGATGTTGGAGCAGGTTCAATTTTGACAATAATAGCATTAGCACTGACCGCGTTGGAAGTATATTTGTCTGCAATTACTTTGTCGATGAGAATGAAATCAAAAAGACTTTTGAGAAAATATAGAATTAGTCTTTCAAATATTGCAGCCAATAAAGTTACGGAACATTTATACCGAATACAAGCAATTAAAGATGTTAAAAATGAGAATGATTTTGTTGCAAGAAAAATTAGACTGCATTGTATTGATGATAATGGAAATGAAACAGATATATGTATAAATCTAAATGAAAGCTACTGGCTTGATGAAAATAATAATAATATTTTAAGCACAGGCGGCGTTGTTTCAAAGCTGGTTTTTAGCAATAACGGTGATGACATTGGTGTTATAAAATATTCTATCAATGATAAAATTGTTTACGCAAAGGAAAGTGAGGATTAAAAAATGGCAAAGAAAACAGATAACAATGCGGCATTTCTTGAGAAATTCAAGGAATGCGAGCAGCTTATTCGCCAGACTTATGGCGATGATAAAAATTTCAAATGGTTTGAAGATAAGATGAAAGATAACGGTGAGGACCAGATGTCGCAGAAAATGTATGTGTGCAGGGTATTGCGTAACTATATGTCACACAATCCGGATGGCGGGTTCTTTATTGATATATCAGACGCGATGGCTGATTTTCTTGATGATGTGAAAACAAAAATATCAGGAGATATCAGGACCTGTAAGGATGAAATGTCAGTTGTAAGAAAGTTTTATACGCTGCATAGTACAGTCAATGAGATTGCCATAGTTCTCAACAAGCTTCCTGCTGTGCCAATAGTTGATGAAGATAAGAACATCATTGCTTTCTGTACCGATGAGACAATCAGATGCACCATTTCTAACGGAGCAAGAGCTGCTGATGAGATTGCCTTGTATAAAATGAATCAGCCTGCATCGGAAGTGGTGGCAACAGTGAGTGATACATATGATTCTGCGAAGGAAAAGGCAGAAGCGATGAACAAAAAGATAATCTTTGTTGCTGACGACAAGCGTCTCAGGGGTATTATTAATTTAAAATAAAGAGTGAAAGGAGAGCAACATATGCTGCAAAAATATTTACAGCTCTTTGAAAGGGCATTTGAAAAATTAACATCGTTGGGAGGAAGTAACAGTACATGGTCTGATTATTTTACGACTGTTGGTACCGAGTTTCTTGTACTGCTGCTTGGAATTGTGTACATTGCTGCAATTCTTGCGATTATTTTCATTCCGATATTTGGAAATAGGAAAGTTGTGCAGAAGATTGCAAAGAATGATGCTTACAAAAAGGCACAGAAACTGGGAACAAAATGGTATGAGTTCAGGAAGAGAATCAGAGATATTATTGTTGACATAGAGACGAATGGATATAAATATACCTCTGGCCCTGATTTGGATAGTGAATTTAGTGGATACAAATATGATGCTGATCTTGATACTGAGCTTAAAAACGTGCTTAATGAATACAATATTACAAAATATACGTCCTTCGTTAAGAATGAAGCTAGTGATAAGAAAAAGAAATTTGATAAAAAGGCTATTAACGAAATGATGAAAGAGCAGCATCTGGACTGGTTAAGTTGGAATGAGAATAAGGGTGACTGGATGGCATGTGGCGATTTTAAGGAATTAGGCAAGATTAATGATTATAGTAAACTTTGCAGAAAGTTTTTTGCTAAATGCATTACCGCCTGCTCAGTCATCATGATTGTGTATGCAATTTTTGTTATTCCACTTGTACTTATGCTTTTCAAATAAGACGTTACGGGCTCATACTTTCAGTGTGGGCCTGTATGAAAGGAAATAAATATGATAATCACAAGAAGAGTAGAAGATATAACACTGAATATTCATGTTAACGATATTCAATTTGAGAAAATCCAAAGAAAATCAAGAAAATATAAGAAATCCAGTGAGCTCATGAAAAAGGTGTGTGAAAAAGCCTATCATATCATGAATTATTGTGATGATTTGGAACTGGTTTTGTCAATATGGTTTCTTTTTAGTTTTGCTGTGACTCTGGCAGCAATTGTTCATTTTCATAAAATTATGAATATGGCACTGCTTATAGCAATTATATTGGGCAGTACTATATTATATTTTGGCATTATTTCATATTTTGAGCATCGGTTTTTTAATTATGGATATTACTTGACAGAAGAAGCATTGAAAGATCTGCTAAATGAAAAAATTGTTCTTGGCTTCAGGGATTCAGATAAAGATGCTGTGGAAATTAAATACATAAAAGGTGCTGATCCGGATGAAAAACTTCTGGAAAAGCATTATTCGTGTGCTGGATTAGGTGTAGACATATTATATTTTTGGCTTACGTTTCATAAAAATGTTCGTAAGACCTATGATTTTATGTTGATCACAGGTAAAAGAGGAAAGTTTTGGTTCGATTTAATGGATAAAGAATAATTTTTATATATGCAAAAAAGGCCCTGAGAGTGACGGTTTCAGAGCCTTTTTGTGAATATAAAAGTCTTAGTCTTAGTTAGACTTTATAATTTTAGCTTATTTGTTTTCATATGTCAAGCATTGGCCGATAAGAATACTAACAGAAATTACAAAATCCATCTTTATCCAGTAACCATATTAGATATTAATAAAAAAGGAGGACAAAAATATGGCATACGATATAAATCCATGGGCACAGAAGGAAGCCCGTAAACATCAGGCGGCAGCTCATACACAGTTAATGGATAAATTGTATTCGCCGGAGATTGATACATGTTCCGTCAATACAAAAATCTATTCAAATGCTGTGTCGATGCATCATTCTCAGACAGATGTAAAATGTGAGATTGCACTGCTCGATGCTGACACTGTTTCAGCAGTAAGAAATAATGCAGAGGGGAAGACTGCAGTGCTTAATTTTGCATCTTATAAACTTCCCGGCGGAATGTTTATCGAAGGATCCATTGCGCAGGAGGAAGCTCTCTGCCATGAATCATTTCTGTACAATGTTTTGGGGCAGCAGACGAACTACTACGCGTGGAATAATAAGAATAAAAACCGCGCAATGTATACCAATCGCGCATTATATTCACCGAACGTCATTTTTACACAAAAGGATGGCAGTAAGGACTTTGTGTGCGATGTGATTACCTGTGCGGCACCAAATTTTGCAGCAGCAAAGAAGTACATGAACGTTTCTGCTGCAGAAAACTCCAGCATACTGGATGACCGCTGCCAGTTCGTGCTTGATGTCGCTGAGGACAATAAGGTTGATACTCTTATTCTTGGTGCATGGGGCTCTGGTGTATTTGGTCAGGATGCTGAAGAGGTTGCCCGGTTGTTTATGAAACACCTGAATCAGCGGACATACAGCTTCAAAAAGGTTATCTTTGCTGTGCCGAAAGGTGTTAATGGCAATTACCGTAAGATGGCAAAAGTGTTGTAAACAAAATAAAGACTCTGGGTTTCCGGAGTCTTTTTTATGTTGCGAATCATTCGGTGATTGAATTACCGAGGATTCCTATTTGAATTTCTAAAACTCATATTCATAGTGTTACCAATTAATTGTCATATACAGATAAAGGAGGAAAATATTATGACAAAGACGTTTAATAAGGAGCTTGCAATGAAAGTTAGAAGTGTGCAGGAGGAGCTTAAAACAGATGTCTGCAAATGCTGCGAAGAAAAGGCTTGTAATGGCTGTTTTGTTGGCGACATGACAGAAGCATATACTTTAAGGACAGAAATTGTTCTGGAGCAGGAGAAACTGAATTTTATTAACCAACTGTTATCAATGACCGGAGATGAAATCTATGACAAATATGGTCTCAAACGAGATGAAACTATTGTCTATGCTGCTGTTTTTCCGGATGGAATGCAGGCCGATATTAAGCTTGTTATCTGTGACGAGGAACCTTATACAGAGGCTGTTCTTTTTGACAAGAACGGTTTTCAGAAAGCGTATACTGATCCGAAATATGAGTATACAGGCGACTGGGAGCTTGAATATGACGATGTTAATTATGTTGTCACTGTTAAAGTAAAGGAACCAGTTAGCTACAGGTCTGATAACATCTTCGGCGATGGTTACAGGGATGCTGTTGACGTTATGGCTCATGAGATATTTGAGCTGCAGAATGCAGATATTCTTGACGCCCTCGCTGATGGTGTTTTAAAAGATATGGATATTGCAGAAAATCTGAAACACCTGTCATACGATATTGGCGCTCCCAGAGCTGTATACTTTGCTGATATTCTCGAGGAAGAAGATACAGATACAGCAGAAGAGAAAGCAAAAGCTTTCGTCAGGGAAATCCTTGATGCAGTGAGAGAGAAGACCGGAAAGGACATTAAATATGTCCTGTGGTTGTCTGACAGCGTTGATGATGTCATTACTGAATATGAGCTTAATGAGCCCATTACAGAGTTTGACGAGTATTCAACTGCGGACAGTGTTGTCTTATCAGACCTTGGCAAGGGCGGTAAACTCTTTGGTTATGAGAAACTGCCTGCTGCAATAAGAACTGTTAACATGAAAATGGAAACAGTTTAACAAGTTAAACAAAAAGGCTTTCTAAAAAAAGCGTTTTTTATAAAAGAAGAGTCCCTATAACAGAGACTCTTTTTTTTGTTTAAGCAAAAAAGTAATGCAGTTTTTTCGCAAAGTTTTCCGGGCAGATAAATTCTTCACAGCACATGTCCATATACTTAAATCCACTATCCTCAATATCAATGTCGAGATTGCAGCCCGATAAATTGATTTTTCTAACATCATTACATTTTAAAAAAGCATGATCATGAATGGCTTCCACGGATTTTGGAATTGTGATACTTGTTAGTCCGGTATTTGCAAATGCGTAAGAACAGATGACTTTTACCCCTGAAAGATCTATATTTTTCAACTCTTTGCAGCCATTAAAAGTGTCCATTGGAATTATATTTGTGTCGCAAAGACTTACACATCTAAGGTCTTTACAGTTCTGAAATACTCTGGTGCTAAGACTGCAGTTATCCACAGAAACGGTGGTTAATTGTTTGCAGTCTCTAAAAGCGTTCATTCCAATTTTTACTTTGGATAGCGAAATCTGTTCCAGACGGCAATTTCTAAAACAATCGGTATCAATTTTTATTGAGTTCTCAGGAAGTTTTATGTATTGTAATCGACTGTCAGCAAATGCATTTGATCCAATACGCTTGACATTATCTGGGATTATTATGTCAATTATGTTAGTCTTCCTAAATGCTTCATCACCTATTGAGACAAGAGTTTCAGTGTTATCAATAATATCTACTTTGAGTAAATTAACGCATCCGCTAAACAGATATGCCGGAACGTATTTTGCACCATCTGTAACAATGGTTACTTCTTCCAACTGTGTGCAATTCTCAAAAGCATGTTCACAGATATTACTTAAATTTCCAATATCAAGATACTTAATATTGGGACAGTCTGCGAAAGCCCTCTTGTCAACGAACATATCTTTGCTTATGATTTTTGGGTCTACTTCGGTGAAGCTAAAACCGTCATGACCTATGCTTGTCACATTGTTAAAATTAACACGTGATAATGTCTGACAACGACAAAAGCATTCATCTGGGACGATTGTTTTTCCATCAAAGAGAACTGACTCTAAAAGATTACAGCCACAAAATGCTTTCTTTTTTATTTTAGTGTTTTTTGGAATGCAGATATATTTCAGCTGACAGGAATTAAATGCTTCCTGCTCAATAACTCTGACACTTTCCGGAATTTTAAAATATTCAAGAGCAGAATAACTAAAACACTTTATTGGAATTGTTGACAGATGTTTTGAAAAAACAACCTGTTCCAATCTTTTGCAGTTTGAAAAAGCAGCTCTTCCAATAGTTAATACATTGGAAAGGTCAATTGAGCTTAATGATGATGATGAAAAGGCGCAATCATCAATACTTGTGCAGCTTTTTGGCAAAACGACTTCTCCAAAGTTGTTGCAGTAGAAGAATGCAGATTTTCCAATAGTTTTAATCCCTTCTGGAATTATCAGGCTATCGACATATTCAGTACTTTCTCTTTTAACTCTGACAATTGTTGTCTTATCTTCGGACAGCAAGAAGACGAAGCCATTTACCTCCATCGTCTTTCTTTCTTCCTTAACGAGACTTGAATAATCTATTGTTTTCTGCTCCTGATTATTTGTTAATATTACCTTCATAATATTTTCCTTCTTTATTTATTTTGTTGTTATGAAAGTTACAAAATAAATATGGATTTTGGACATATTATTATTTTTTCTTCAGATTTCATATTTATATGAAAGAAATAAAAATCATACTATTATTGATGATTATGATAGAAAGGATGAAAAACATGAAAACATTCAAGGCATCTAATATGTGGAAAAAGTTTTTGTGCGGAGCATTAAGTACCCTTCTGATTTTCGGGGGGGGGAGGTGGAGCCCGACTGTAGTTGACGCGGCTAATGCAATTAATCTTGATGTCTACAATGCAAAGGATGGGTATGTACATATTACATCAACAGACTATACCGGATATTAAATTCTCAAACTTTTCTGACAGGATTATGCTTGCGGGATTTGCACTTATATTTGTTTTGGTGGAAATTAAGATGATGCAGGAAATTCGCAGAATCATGGAATTCAGTGCAGACCGCATAAGAGGTGTAAGATGTATCATATGCGAGAAGAAGTCAGCAAAAAGCAAAGACCTTATTAACAGGTCAAGAAACACTTTTGCAGCAGGAAAGACTGAAGACGGAACAATAATTTATGCTGACTGTACAATTAGGCAGTATGAGCAGATAATTGTTAATGAGACGACAGGACTGTTTTATATATTTGATGGCGATGAAAAAATCAGAATAGTAGCAGAGTAGTAAAAGAAAAGGACGCATAAAATTTCTCGTTTTTTCATGCGTCCTTTTTAATACGGCTTCGATTCCTATTTGCCTAAAGCAATAACAGCTTTCCTAAGAGCTTCAGTCAATAGAGCTTCCCTATGTAACTGATCTTGATCATTAGCATTAAGATACCTATTTAGCACATCCATATTATAATCAGCAAAAATATATTCAGTTATGATTTTTTTTGCAGTGTTGTTGTCCATATTCATAATGTCCTTTCTGATAAGCTCTATTTATAGAGTAAATCCCTCTTTTTTAAGTATCTCGTTAACATCCAATGAGTTGCTGCATCCGCTACGCACATTGAGAAATCTGTTTGAAAACTTTCTTAATTCCGGCAGCAGTACATTGGCCATTTTCTCTGTCTGCTCATGGTTAAACTGGGCTTTTTCTGCCTGTGTTTTGCAGTATTTGTCATAAGCCTCTTTTACGTCAGCGAGCTTGGCTTCAAGCTTATTTCTATCACACTTTTCCTCAATTTCTTTTCGGCGCATGAGATATGTTATCAGTTCCATTGGCTTTGAATACCAGTTGCCAACAACATATCTGACCTTTGCGCTTATTGACGGGCTTTTATTGTCGAGGAAATTCTGTAAGCAGACGTATTGATTATGTGACCAGCATTCAAAAGATTTGATTTCCGTTTTCTCATACCATGATGTGTCGATATATATGCAGGTTTCAATACTTGTTGGTATCTGAACCACAAAACCGTATAAATGAAACTGCACGGCATTGCAGCCAACAACAATATTCTCAGCATCCGGGAATATGGATTTAGTTAGTGCACTCATGACGGCTTTCGATGTACGCAGTGGTGTCAGTGTGATCTTGTGCCAAGTCTTTTCATTTACGGGTTTTGCAGTGTTTAAACTTCGTACCAGTGTCAGTAGTTCCATTTTTTCATTAATAGCATCCTTAAGCATTTCCTCTGCTTCGTTAAGTTCTTTCTGAATATTTGTCATGAATTTTTCTCCTATACCTACTCAACCAGCTTTTTGTATCTGTCGGAATATTTAAGCGGAAGAGTAATGCTTAATCCAGTGGTTTCATCGCGTATCAGATTGCGTATCAGAATATAATCTATATTTTTATAGTATATTTTTGTTGTGCCTTTTATATTGAATGATATTGTATGCGGTATTTTTGAGGAATCGACATACAAAAAATCAATATGGTCCTTATTGACTTTAAGTTTTGAAGGAGACTTGGTATCTATATCGGTAATTTCTGATATTATCCAAAATTCTTTCTCTAATACCAGAATGTTGATAATATCTGAAGTACTCATACCCACGTCCGTATATTTGGCAACACCGTAGGTATATCCATAAATACTGAGAGATGTACTGTAGTCAGTAGTACTTCGAGCTATGAACACAAGGCTTATGGCTAAAATTAATAATGACCACCATGAATGAGTATAAAATAAAGCTCTAATACCAAGGACGAGTAATATGATTCCAAGGATACCATCAATCTTATTGACCTTTTTCCTTTTCGTTGCATATTCTTTCAGTTTACCATACTCATCCTGAGTAAGTCTGATATATTCCTTTTTGGACTTATCCAAGTCTTTAAAATCGAAGATTATTTTCTGTCCGTCTTTGTCAATAATTTCCTTATAAAATTCATTTGGAATGTTGCTTATATCCATGTTCTTACTCCTTAATCACATCATCAATTTTTGTAAACACATTTCCCAATGTATCAGTAATAATAAGATCTGTTCTCTCGTTAGTTGGAACGTCAAGCGGTTCGTTGTTAACAATTATCAGGTGATCGCCCTTGAAGTAATTAAGAAATGTGCTTGCTAGCCAAACTGTAAGCGATGTCCCGCCAACAATCAAACAGTCTGCGTTTTCAATAGCTGATATTGCTTTTACAACAGTATGATCCGGCAGGTTTTCACCATATAATACGACATCAGGTCTTACAATGGCTTTTTCGTCTTCGTAGTACTGACAGTGAGGCACGCTTTCATCATTGTCAAAGATATAGCTGCCATCATATTCTCTGCCGCAGTTCATGCAGTGACAGTGGGCAGTAGTACTGTGGATTTCATACACAGTTTTGCTTCCGGCTTTCTGATGCAGACCGTCAATGTTCTGAGTAACAATTGCTGACAGCTTTCCCATTCTTTCCAGCTTTGCCAGTACTTCATGCGTGATATTTGGTTTGAATTTCCTTGTATCCATTTTCTGCTTGTAAAATTCAAAGAAGACTTCCGGCTCATGGTACAAACAGGCAAAGCTCAATAAGTATTCCGGTTTGTATTTTGAAAAGTCTACGCCCATATTATTATATAATCCGTCCTTGCTTCTGAAGTCCGGTATGCCGCTTTCTGTGGAAACACCGGCGCCGCCAAAGAATACGATATTATTGCTTTCTTTTATGTATTTTTCAAGCAGGGTGAGCTGTTCGTCTGTAATCATATGTTTTCCTTTCCTTACGGCCATCTCTGATGTGCCAGTTTGTATATATGTCTTTCGTGTATGCCCGCCACGTCTACTATAATCGTAAGCGCAATAAGCAGCATAATAATTATTAGCCACTTTATCATTTCTGCAAGCGGCACAGCAATTAATAGTGCGCGTCTATCTACAATTAACCTGTACATCCCGCCGGGTTTTGGTGCAAAGAATATCTGTTTGCAGGTTTTACGGCAGATAAGTTCATTTACTTCATATTTATAGGTTATGGCATATGTAAATGGTCCCGTTTTTTCAGCCGAAATACATTCTGCCTTAATGATTACTGCCTGTCTCCTGATACTGTTTTGTCTGAGATTAAATACCGCAAACAAAATAAGCACTAGCAGAAGAGCAGTGGCAGCAATTAATGCTGATAAGTGTATCATTGGTTATTTTCCTTTCTTTTGCATTGAAATTTCCTACAATTTTATAATAATCATGATTATGCATATATCTTTTTTCATATGGGATACTTGCTTTCTGCATGATACCATTTTTATCGAAATAATAGCATTCAAATTGACTATCGGTTTTGGTCCAGCATTCCATCTGAATACACGATTTCTCATCAGAAATTTCCAACATTTTTTGGACCATATTGCAAATCCTCTTAAAATATGCATTAGGATCGCAAAGTATTTTTATAGCGCCGCATAAAAAAAGCAGTGCCAATATGAAAAATACAATGGTAAGAATTGTTTTATTAAAATATATTGCACATATCATGCCGATTACGGATATGTAAACCATTGCGCATGATACATAGCACAGTCTTTTAACCTTACGAATTTTATTGTCTGCAGTTTTAGCTATATTCTTTAATCTTTCATAATAATTAAGTTCAATCATCAGTTTCATCAAATAGCCTCCTTAATTACTTTTTCTGTACGGTTCGTACAGGTAGAAAATATAATTATCCCCATTCTCATTAAGTTTTCCTGCAATCTTGTAGTAGTCATATTTGTGTATGTATCTTTTTTCATACGGAATAATCATTCTCTGCATGATGCCATCTTTGTCGAAATATTGAAATTCAAGAGTATTGCTGTATTTAATCCAGCTTTCTATCTGCAAGCATGACTGTTCGTCAGAACTTTTCTGCATTTCTTGAATTTTATTATAAATGTTAACTAAATACGCACCATTGTCAGTAAGAATATTTACAAAACAGTAAAGGAAAATCAAGGTTAGTATTGAAAATATAATAATAAGATTTGTTTTTTGATAACATATTGCATTTATCATAAGGGCTAATGATGCAAAAAATGGCAGACCTGTTACACAAAGCAGTATGTTTTTAGTCTTGCGATGTTTATCATCCATTAATGTTTCGACCATATTTTTTAACTTTTCATAATCATTAATTTCAATTAGTAGCTTCATTTTTTCTCCTTGATTATTCTTTTTATCATCTGGCTGTTAATACCATTTTACGGGCTTGATTTGCCAGCTGCATTTAATCTCATGTTTTTTGTTATATGTCTGTGTAAATTTCATTTCAATTTCGCTGACATTCAACCAAAGGGGCAGCTCTGCCTGTGCCTGTGCTATGATCATTGCGTCTATTACTTTTGAGCCATTTAAAATATTAATCCATATGCTGCCAGACTCGGAAGCTTTTAACTCATATTTCCTGTTCTGAAGAATTATATCCATAACTTTAACCATTTTTGAATGTTCTTCAAAAAGAATTTCATACATGTTCGCTTTACGCTCAAGAAATAGACTTATACTCCAAGAGATTATGAAGACTATAAGTGCTAATCCCATAACATTGATAGGAAACTTTGACGTTTCCATTTTGAAATAAGTTATTGTTAATATTATAGGTATGATAAAAAAAAGCGCAGAAATGAGACAAATGTAATCTGCTACGTTTAATATTTCTTCGTATTTTTTGTGCTTTCCCTCGTAATATTGTCTTGCATTATCTGCTGTATTCCTGTCTGTTTCTGTGAATATTACTTTAAATTCTGGATTACTCATTTAAGGACCCTCCTCATGCCGGCATTTCGTATACAACCAATACGCATTCGCCAACGGCTGTTACAGATAAAACTCTTGCATTATTATTTTTGATTTCCGTGTTAATTTCTGACTCTGCTTCCTGCGCACTGTAGTACATTTTGCTCTTTTGCGTTGTTTCTTTTTCAGATAACTTACTGATGAGTGCGTGAACGAGATCATAGCCTAACTGTGTTTCCCATATATTCATAATGTTATCTTCCTTTCTTAATTTATCGCTCGAATCATTCTTTTGATCGAACGATTATGAGGATTATCCCCATAATCTGCATGAATACTGCCAACGTGTAGGCAGCCTCTAATGTGCTGACGGATTGTCCCACCATATTTGAATATTCAATGTTTGGAATGACTCCCAGTTTTCCTAATATTACCAGTATCGCACCTGCTAATCTACTTTAGTAGACATTTTTCTTATGGATTCGGCTTTGGCATTCTTGCGTTAACACCCTTTATACCAAATAGAGTAGTGCCAATATCTGTTGACAGATGCACAAGTGCAAACACTGTGATGCTGACACTGATTGCTGTTAATATGTATCTGACATTCTTATTTCCTATGTGGAAATGATTAAGCGTAAATCCTATTGCCATGAGAATGACTCCGGCAGCAAGAATGAGTGCTTTAATCGTTAGTGGGCTCATTATTTTTTGTCTCCTTTGGAATATCAAGCGTTTTTATCTGCTTATCATTAATAACAATGAGTTTTTCTTTACCGCTGATATTTTTTTGATATTCAAATTCATAATTAATTCCGTTTTCTACAAAATCCCCCTCATCCAGTTCGAATTCAAATTCTGTCGCATCAGGATATTCCTTGGCAATGACATTTTTGACAATGGATTTGGCCTGATTGCTGTATTTATCATAAATGCTTTTGCAATAAAATCCTGAAGCGAGCATGGGCATTCCAACTATAAACAGTGCGATGATTATTTTAATTCTTTTTTTTGTATTCTCTGTCCCGCCAACAATAAATATAAGGATTGAGCCAAGAAAAGCTGTGCCTAGAGTGAGAAGTATTGCCGACGCAATATAAGGCATTGTCGCTGCACTAATTAACTGTTCCATTGTTTTCTCCTTTAGCTTTCTGTTATTTTAATTTTTCTTTTGGAATATCAAGCGTTTTTACATTCTTGTCTTTAGACTGTTCATCTTTAACAGTTATAATGAGTTTTTCTTCATTGCTGACAGTCTTTTTATATTGAATTTTGTATTCAATATCATTTTCTGTGAAAGAACCTTTGTCAATACAATAAGAAAAGTCTGTTGCATTAGGATAGCTTTCACTGATAACAGGTTTTATAATAGCCGTTATCTGATCATCATATTTATTACAAATATTACCAAAATGTAATCCTGTAATAATAAGTATTCCTCCCAAATTAAGCATAATAAGTAATTCTTTGCCAGCAGCCATTGCTGAAACTATAAATATAATGATGCCAAAACATATACTTCCTACACCAAAAAATAAAAATGCTAACATTGCATAATTATAAGGTGTTGCTGCATTAATTAACTGTTCCATTGTCTTCCTCCAATTTCACATATTTCTGTAAGAGATTATCAATATGATACTCTTTTAGTTCCTTGTATTTTTCTTTGGTTTCTTCGTTCGTAAGAAAATTAAATATTCCTAATTAAGACAATAACTATTTTAATTTTAGAGCATATACTAATAATGATATACCTAATATCAGCACTGGTATAAATAATGATAATCCCAATACAGAATTACCAGTACAACCTATAATAAGCATACTTATAACTGGAATGATACCTAATCCAAAACAAACGTATATCATTATTAGTATTAAAATTATTTTTTCATTTTTCATAAATATTTACCTCAATAATAATATTTGTATAATTTTATTTTACGTAAGCTAAATACATTAATATAATATCTCCAACAAACATTATGCTAAAAAGAATAACTATAATTATCTTATTTATTAAATCATTCTCGGTTTTTGATATATCTGAGTCTGTACGCTTTTTGTATCTGCCTGTTTCGTCTGTATCAATCATACGGTGCCTCCTTTCTTTCTGCTACATATATAATATTTACAATTGTCTTTTTGTCCAAAGATAAATGAACATTTTTCTTGGTACATTATAAGTATGATAGAAGTTGTGTCTGTTTGTGGCTTTCTATATAAGTTTCTTTTTTTGCCATTTATTTCTGAAATCCATATTTGTTCTTAAGAAGAAAAATCATACTCTTAGAAATTAATGTGGAAAGGAAAAAGAAATATGGGATTTGATATTGATGAGGCAATAGATGAACAGAATTGGAAAAAGGAGTCATCTGTAAGTTTAAGGTTTACTTCCGAAAATGATTTGGATGAAATTTTTAATCTGATTCAGACAGTCGGCAAAGAAATGGAATGCAAAGATAATGAATTATTTGCATATAGCAAAAATCCTGCGACTTATTTACAAATGCTAAAAACTGGGGTTTGCGCTGTGGCAGTAAGGAACAATAGAATTATTGCATCATTGCTTACACGGCCAGAAGATAACAGAGACGGTGTATTTGATTTGACGGGAATTTCGAAAGAATTTATGCCTAATACCATTGAATTTGTTACATGTCAGGTATTGGAGGAATATAGAGGCAACAAGCTGGAACAAAAACTGATTGATTTCGTATTAACAACATTGAACAAACTTGCTTGTTACAAATATGCAATATGTACAATTTCTCCAGACAATGCAGCATCTTTAAAGTCTGTGGAAAACAATGGCTTTAGAGTGTGTAATACTGCAAAACTTTATGGCGGAAAAACGCGATATGTGTTAATGAAAGAATTAGGTATGAACACTGATGAACCAACAAAGAAATTTGAAAATATAAGCGGAAATGTATTAATAAAAGATCTGCAAAATAAATATGTTTTTTGGGATATTGATGGCACGTTAGCCCCTTATAGGTTTAATAATCACGTTGCGGATCCAAACGGAACAAATAATGGAATGAGCATACAGGAAATTGAAAAAGGCATTTTCTTGGCCAGAAAGCCATCAAGACACATGCAGAAAGTATTAAGTACATGTAATGCAAAAGAAAATATCGTAATGGGACATTGTCAGGTAGAAAAAGAGATGCAGGACAAGCAGCCTTGGCTGGATGAGTACTATCCAATGATAAAAGAGCGGCTATTAGTATATGAGGATAAATCAAAGGCCGATACGATTTTGCAGTATTGTAAGAGTCATAATATTAATCTGGATGACGCAGTGTATGTGGATGATGTAATCTCCTTTTTACGAGAGGCTGAGAAGAAAGGAATTAAGTCATATCATATTAGCAGCTTTTTAGATTGGGAATACCAATTCTAAGGGAGAGCCGTTGTTTTTGAGTTTATTATTTATCCGGCGGATATTTTCTGCCGGATATTTTTATTTCATATAGAAGGCCATTCGCCATTGGCAAACCTATCATACTTATAATGTAAAAAAAGTTCAATTTGTTTGGACAAATCCCATTTCCGGAATATTATATATATAGAAAGAAATAAAGGAGAAAAAAGGACATGAAGGATAAGTTTTGGCAGTATATATTGGATAATTTCACAATAGACAATGATGGAAGAAAGATGATTCGCAATATTCTGGACTGGGTTTGGCTTCAGTCGATGGACAAAGAAGATACGGTTAGCGTATTAATGTTTCTTTTAGATGGAATTGGTATTGAAAGAGAAGAGATTGAACAGTTCATTGACTGGGATTAAAGCAAATTTGCTGTTGAAACTAGGAAAGGATTGGAGTAACGATAATGGAGATTAAAAACGTTGTAAATAATGGAGTGCAGGTTCCAAATGAATGCACTTGTATTTGGTGTGGATCAAAGATGAGACGTGGTGGTGCTAATAGGATGGGGGCAGGAGTTAATAGCTTTGCTTTATGGTGTGATAATTGCGGAGCTGTAGTTATACATGCTTGTGATTTTGGAAAGAAAATTATTGGTTACGAAATAAAGTGGGACATGGAGTAGGCAAGTAAACAAGAGTTTCTTTAGAAGAATGGAGGCAGACATGGAAAAAATTGATAATAATATTCAGTTAGCTTTCTTAGGTGGTATGAAAGCTGGATTAGAAGCATTAATTCATGGACTTGAAGTAGTAGCAGAGAATAATAATGGGCAAGTATCATTTGAGTTTGTTAAAATGGTTTCTGCTAGTACGATAGCTGATGTAGAATTAAAATTATCTAGTATAGAGAATGGGAAAGATCTTATAGATGCTTTAAATAATAAAAGTGAATGAAGATTTCCTGTGAAGAATGGAGGCAATATCATGAGTAAAAAATATTATTCAATTGAGGATGCAGTAAATAATGTTTCACAAAAATTCAAACTTGGGTTGAAAGATGCGAATGAAATGAGCGAAGAGGAATTTAACAATGCAGAGGAATACATATTGAAATATGTAAAATTTGTAAGCCATCCAGATTATGTACAGTTAATACCACAATCGTTAGAAACAGGAGAATATATTTTGTAAGGATGAAACGATGATTTTTTAAACAGATTGGAGGCGGAATTCTATGGCAAGCAAAAATAAGAAAAACAAGGCAAAGAACAGTTATCTTATGCGTGGAGCGGACCGACTTGATCTTAAAATGAAGCGTATTGCATATTATACAAAGCGTGACCGCAATAAGAATAAGAAAATGGCTAAAACATTTGAGGAAACTTAATAAAGGATTTACAAGGAAGATGAAATTATGAGTCAAAGCAATTATGAAAAATACGCAGTAGTTAAACAGCAGGAATTATTACACAAGGAGAGAAATCTGCAGCAAGCTATTAGTTGCCTTAGAGACAAAAGAAAATTTGCATCGTTGCAATCTATTGATAGTGCAATAGATTTTATTGCTGATCTATATGATTTGTCTATTGATGAAGTTAAAAGAGCAATGGATGGAGAAGAATATTGGTGTGTATAACTATTAAATAATTGTATACTTGGAGATAAATATGAATAAGATGAATCAAATCAAAAAAGAAATCCTTACATCAATGAAGATGATGGATACAACTATCAAAGGCGTTAAAGAATCAGAAGAATATAAAATTGCGCAGGCATATAATCAAGGGCTGAGGGATGCGATGGCTATTTTTGAAAGAGAAATGAAACGATGATTTACTGCGGAAAGTGAGGAAAACAAGTATGAAACATTTAGTAATATTTTATACGGAAAACGGAATATATAGTGCGGTATATAATTTTAAAAATATTCCACCAACTACAGAAGACATAAAAGAAATGCAAAAAGATATACAGAAAACAGAAAGCTTAATTCAAATGCCAGCGGTTGTAAATTGGCTACCGATTAGCGATTAGGAAGAAACGGAAATTTCCTTAGAGAAAGTGAGGAATAATATGATTACAAGAGATATGATTAAAAATGGTTTTGAAAATGGAATTATATCTATTGAGGATGATTATGCAGGTTGTATAGGAATTTGTTGTAAAATTGGAGAAATGGCTTTTTATTTTCTCGGTTCAGAAGATGAGAATATCACAAAAGAAGAATATTGGAAATCATACACATTGGATATGACAATCAATATGATTTTTGACATTCTTAAAGACTCTGAATCAGCAGAGAGAAATGGACTGGATGATTGGGAAATTGGATATTATGAATCAGTATTAAAATAAATGAAAGATAATTTCTTAAAAAGAGAGGTTGTTATCATGAACAGAAAAATAAAAAATATAGACCGTGAACTTTGTGACTATGATGAAGCATACGATCGTGAAATTGCAAGTGATATTGGATGGTGTGGTGAATGCAAAATTTCAAAATGTCCATACAATAAAGACTTGAATGAAAAGAAACGAATGGGTTGGAAAAATTGAGCAATAAGAACAGCTAGAAAAAAATAAGTGCCTAGCTGTTTTTTTTATGTAAAATGTTCATTTCGTTTGGACAAATCCTGTTTCCGGAATATTATATATATAGAAAGAAGCAAGAAGTTATTCCTTTTCTTCAGTGCAATGAAGAAAAATGCAAAAATTACACAAAGAAATAAAACGAAGCGAAATCTCTTAGAGAAAGGTAATAAGTATGGTAATTGAAACATGGAGAAAAGTGTATAATGGGAAAATAATTGACATTACAGTAAAACACGATGATTGGTGGTATCAAGCTTTTGTAAATGAAAAACCTATAACAAAAGCAGATGGAAGCCTTGAGAGTTTGCATAACATTTTGTATGGAAACGGTTGTCAGCGAGAGATTAAAGAGAATTCATTTGAAGAAAAATATGTTGATTTAATGAATTGGCAGAAAATCGACTGGCCTAAAATATTTTAAGGAATCGGAAAATTTTTGGAGAAAAAGGTAATAGCATATGCAGATAACTGTAAAATATAATGTTGGAGATAAAATAAAAAGATTACGAGGTTGCTTTGCCACTGTGTCTCATTCTGGATCATGCGTAGAGCAGATTCTCAGGGTTGAGCGAATTATCATTGAGAGAGGTAATTTTTTCAATGGCTGGCAGCCAAAGATCTACTACGAGTGTCAGAATCTAAAGAGTGGAGATTTTGTTACGCTGAATGATGAGGAAATAATGAGTGCAGCAGAGAGGGCTGATGGTAATGAAATTTGTAAAAGTATTAGAACATAACGGAGAATTGTATAAAGTTGGCGATACTATCTGTGCCACATTTGATACAGGTACATCTGCCAGTGGGGTAATAAAAGAATTTGGCGAATATTGTTTTTTCGATGAAGGCTTAAAAGATGGAGTCGAGTTTGGAGATTATACGGTTCCGCTTGACAGCATTGTTGAAATGAAAAAGATAAAGGATATTTCAGATGATAAGACTTGTATTTTGAATAAGGATGAGGCTGATACATTCAATGCATACCTTGAGGATGATATAAGAATAGCTTTTAAGAATACAGACTGGAATCATGTTTATAGAAAAATCGTCGGAAATAATTCAAGCCAATTTGCAGAAAAATGCATGGAAAATGGACTTGAAATCTAAGTTTATTATGGGTTTAAGAATGGAGGTAATAGTATGAAGATAACAAGAGAAATGGTAATGGAATTGAATAACGAATTAGCGGTTAAGGGTTGCCCATTCAGATATGAATATGAGGGGGCAACAGAATATTCACGTATTCCACATATGGAAATTGCATTGCCAAATATGAATTGTGTTAGTCGCTGCATTATTAATGTTACAAAAGATTTCTTTGAATGGCTTGACATATGGTTTAAAACAAAATATGGTATTGAATTAACTTGCAATAATGATGGAAGTTGCTTATGGGCTAAAAATTTTTGTGAGTAAAAGGTAAAGAAATTAACTTTCCTTTGGAGGCGAAAGATAATGAATAATAATTGTG
The DNA here is from genome assembly GCA_900552795.1 of uncultured Eubacterium sp. Classification (GTDB taxonomy): domain Bacteria; phylum Bacillota; class Clostridia; order Lachnospirales; family Lachnospiraceae; genus Lachnospira. Next base: position 1,483 of record USBB01000033.1, on the reverse strand, counting down.
AATTATGTGGTGGAAAATATGATTTTAGAATGGTTCAAATTGATAAATATTTAGATATGACAGGAATTGCTTTTTCAGGAAGTAAAAAACAAGTCAATAATGATAATCGCTTTAGATTTTGTCCTAAGTGTGGAAGAGAATTAACTAAAGAAGATTTTGGTGGAGTTGATTTTGGTGATAAGCCAGATATGAGAGAAATTATAAGAGAATATATTAATGAATTTGATAGCAAAATTACAAGATGTGAAGCAGAAATTGTTAACACAAAAGACATTAACTACGAAGCCCGCATGATAGCAAGACTGGACGCATTAACGGAAGTAAGAAACGATTTATTGGAAAGACTGAGTGAATAATATGATAATATTTGTGATTATCAGTATAATTACCTTATTATCTGGAGTTTTATATACTTTCTTTTGGATATTTACTTTGATTAAATTTATGATTGTAAAATATTCATATGCAACAATTATATGCAAATATGATCAAAGGTGGAATCATAGTTTAGTTGTATATGAATATGAGATTGACGCGAATGGTCAGAATATAAACGTTAAGGGGCCACAAAACATAAATTTTAATCCACTTTTTCATAACCTGTTGAATGTTGGCGATAAGGTAAGGGTTAAATATGACAGCAAAAGAAATAAAATACTGTCTAAATTGGGTACAATATTATTTTATCTACTTTTGGGAATGACAATTTCGCTTATTGGAATTATAATGTTTATGTTTGTTAAAATTATGATGCTGTAGCGTTAAGAAATTGGAGCTGAGAAATTATGAGAATATCTAAAAACATACAAGAAAAAATGCATAAATTGGCACAACTGACCTCACAAGCAGCTGTGCTTGATAGAGAAATCAATGATTATTTTGAAAGTAAAGGATATAATATTGATGAACTTCGCAGTGGAGATGGAACAACACTCGATGAATTAAATTATGGCAATGATGTTACAGAGATTTTTGTTAATAACTTTGAAAATGGAAAGTATGAATATTGCCGGGATAAAGGGTAGTGGACAACCAAGTTTTCTTTTTACAGAAAGGAGTAATAAAAATGACGATTAAAGATATTTTAAGAACTAAGGACGGGAATTCTCGGTTACTTGTATCCGAGATGAAAATCCTTATTTTTACAATTATCTGTATATATTAAATATTTATAAACACTGGCATTTATTTATATTTTTTGTTATACCGTATGTAAGAGGTGACAATAACGTCAGAGGAAAATATCCTTAAATATATAGAAAGGCAAAGGAACTGTCAGTTATGAATAGAGCTTTTAAGTACCGTTTATATCCTACAACTGAACAACGCGAACTGTTTATAAAGACTTTTGGCTGTTGCCGCAAGGTATATAATCTCATGCTCGCTGAAAAGATAGAGAGTTATAAGCAGATTGGCAAATTTGCAATGGTAACTCCTGCCAAGTATAAAAAGGAATATCCGTATCTTAAAGAGGTTGACAGTC
>USBB01000032.1 GCA_900552795.1 uncultured Eubacterium sp. | reverse complement strand
TATATTTATATTTATAAATATGTTTATATTTATATTTATAAACATATTTATACATATAAATATACTTGTCTTTATGGTTATATTTATGTTATAATGGCATGCATAAAGATAACTATAAACCTATACATCTTTATGTATCAAAATATATTTATTTTTATATGTATATTTTTGGACAAATTTAAAAAAGTGAATATTATGTATGTGTAAGAAACAATATGTGCCCGTGACCGGGTACCATGACAAAATGAATGATAAAGGAGATATATTGTTATGGCTAAAGTAATTAGTTTAAGTTCCGCAAAGGGCGGAGTTGGAAAAAGCAGCTGTACAGTAGAGCTTGCATCTGCTATCAAAGATATTTCAGGTAAAAAGGTTCTTGTAGTTGATCTTGATGAGAACTGTTCATTATCAAAGAATGTTGGTGCTGACCTGACAACAGGTAAAACCATTTATGAGGTTCTTAAAGGAATATGCACGCCGGATGAAGCAGTTCAGCATAATGAGTTATTTGACATCATGGTAGGTTCAAAATCATTATCACTCGCTGCGATTGATTTCTGTAAGAGAGATGACATTTACCTTATGGCAGATTTAGTTGACATCATGGTTAATGATTATCATTATGACTATATCTTTATTGACAATGCACCTTCAAGATCAGTTCTTCTTAACATGACTTATGTTGCAGCTGATTACATCATAATTCCGACATTATCGGACGACAGTTCAATGGATATGATTGAAGAGACTGAGGATGATATTGCAAAGCTTGTTAACGGACGTAATCATGAGAGTCACGCACAGGTAATCGGCTACATCCTTAACAGCTACAAGAGATCAGTAATGTATGATATTGCAATGGAAAAGCTTGAAGCTCATGCAGCTAACAGAAAAGATGAGATTAAGCCATTCGTGGCATACATTAAAGAGATGATTAAGATGTCTGAGGTTAAGACACTGCATACATCGGTATACAATCTTGGCAAATCGTCACCAATATCAAGAAGTTTTTACGACATCGCACAGAAAGTATTAGAAAGAGAGGACATGTAATATGGCAAGAGTAAATGCGTTGAGGGCAAAAAGCGCAGAAAACGAGAAAGCAAAAGAAGCAGCAAAGCAGGCAGTATCGTCTCAGGAAACATTGGTTGATGCTGTTATCGCAAAAGCTGATGAAGATGATAATGCAGTTGAAGATATTAAAGAGGTTAAGGATGACACAGTTCAACCTGAAGCAGTAGCTGTTGAACCGGAACCTGTTGATGCTAAACAGGATGCAGTCCTTTCTATTTTCGCCAGTGCAGCAAAGAACGGGAAGAGAACTATTCATAAGAATTTTCTTCTTTCCGACAAAGCCGCTTCAAATCTTGAGCGTGCTTACACAACGCTTGGATACAAGTCAGCAAATGACTTTATGAACACAATTCTCGAAGATCTTTCGGTTAATAATTCATAAGTAAGAAGAGAGCAGTTTAACTGCTCTCTTTTTATGTATATTTCTATATATAAATACATATCATAAATCATATACTTTCATATATATCATATTAATCAAATTTCATAATAGAGAAATCATAATTCCCTAATCCCTTGAAAATACTAGCTTTGTGGTACATTCGGCAGTGATGCTTTTGTATGAACTGGGCATAAGTTTGTCTGTAAATAAATCAATCCGGCAGTAAATAACTAATCAAGAATATAAAGCATTATTAAAAGCTTATATTAACTAAAAGTGTGCCAGTGTGAATAACATGTTGATAACGTAAAAGGTGAAAATAAGCGTATATAGACATTATGAAACGTAAAAACTCTGTTTTACGGCACCAAAATAAGCCTGTCTTGCTGGCAGGTACATTTGCTTTATATTAAATTAAGAATAAATCATTGGGATGACGTTATGATTCTGTTATCATAATGCTCCTGTGAAAGCACGCGAACAAGACCACCAATGTTTGACACTTTTGCACCTGAATAGTTTTCAAACAAACTTTCAATGCCGCAGAGAATATCATTTACAGGCAGTCTTAATGAAATTTTTGATATGTCGTTTATATTCTTATCTGAAAAGAGGAAAGCAGTAGCAGCATGTTTTTTCTGCGACAGCATCTTTTTGACCAGTTTTTTAACTTTCTGTTCACAGTCTGTAACAATGCCATTCTTTACCTTAACCGGATCATAATTGTCTTTAGCTTTAATCATACAGAATTTCTCATCTGCCGTGAATTTAATATTAAACATATTAAGGGTAAGGTCTGTTACCAAAAGATTCTTAATATCTTTTATATGTACATAAGATGGGAAGAAACGCTTCATATCTGAAAAACTGATATGTTCAAGTCTTCCGTTATTAATACCCGGGCAGCACTGCATGAGTCCCCTGAGCTGGATGCGTAGTTCGTTAATGGATGATACTTTGATTAATTCCTTAAAGGCATCAAGTGTTACATTAAAATATCCTTTAAATCCATCAGATGCAGTCTTTCCTTTTTCAAAATAACCGTTAATGCATATAACGTATACTCCGGCCTCATCCTTAATATACTGTATGTATCCATGCCTCAGCAGGTTCCTTAAGTTAAGTCTTATTGTCTTTGCAGGCAGTGACAGAAAATCTGAAGCAGGCTTTATAGCAAGTTTAACTCTGCCTGAAGCATCAGGATTGATAAAATGTAGGTAAATGTACAAAAGTATCGCGTTTTTATTGAGATATGGTCTTTTCCCGAAATAATCACGTTCGTTTATGTAATTAGGCACAAGAATGTCAGGACTTGTCTGGCTTTCAACCATTTCTTTATAGCTTGGAGCTACTTTAACAGCAGCCATAAGTTCTGCTATATTAATCTGCGCCATTTTCGCATAAAGATATTCTACGGTAAGACTTTTAATTCTTTCTTCCGGATTAATGGACATTTGCTTTCTCCTCCTTTCTTTGATATTTTCACAGAATTAATAATAGCCAAAGATACAGAAATTGTAAATTAGCCTAAAATGTACTCATTTTGATATTTTGGGAATAAAACAGCTTCATGTTATGCCATTTTGGACAAAATCAGCTTCAAAAATAGTAGGTTACGACTAAACGCGTAGCACAAATTCTTTTTTTGTCCATTTTCTGCTTCATCTGAAAAATACAGGATAAAATCAGTTTCATATATGTCATTTCCCTCCATTTTCTGCTTCAAAATATGCCATTTTGGACGAAATCAGCTTCAAAAATAATGATTTTGGAAAAATACTGCATCATCCGTATTATTTTTTGACTGTATGTGCTTCATATTGTCGAATTTTGGAATAAATCATACTCATTTTTAACAAATCACGTAAAAACTATGTTCATATCAATAAATCACGTAAAAATCATCTTCATGCTGACAAATCACGTAAATACTGTCCTCATTTCTATAAAACACGTAAAAATTATATTCATAAATTCCAATTCACGTCAAAACTGTATTCAATTAATAGAAATAACGTAAAAATCATCTTCATTGCTGCGATTTGTGCCAAAAACAGCTTCATATAGATTAAATCACGTAAAAAACATATTCATGTTAACAAATCACGTAAAAACTATACTCATTTAATATGAAACACGTAAAAAACGTATTCATCCTGTCAATTTTGGACTAAATCTGCTTCATAAATAGCAAAACACGTAAAAATATGCTTCAATTTGTCGATTTTGGACTAAAACGTACTCATTATTTGGCTATTAAACTTTCCACAAATATGCTACAATAGAAAGCAGTAAAGGAGACTGCTATGATTACTTTTTCCCATGTGTTTATTGAAGAATTATTGAAAAATATAAATCCTGCGCTCATACAGTATTATTCTGAACATGAAGGACAATCTAAGTTCTTTTCCCAGAGTCTGCATGAAATTGTCCAGAATCTCGTTCAGAGTGAATTGAGTGGTTCCGCTGAAAGAGAAGAGCTTAAGCTTGTGTATGCAAGAAAAATGAAACTAAGGCTCCAGAAGAAAACGCGTTATTTAAAGAAATGTTCTGACATGATAGATACAAAAGAGTATTTAAGTGACAGCGACAAGTATTTCTTAAGAGCTACCTTAATACAATATAATATGACGCCGGAGGACAAAAGGGACTTGATTTTTGAAGGAAAGTCCATTCAGGACAAGGAGCAGGAGAAGTTTCTCGAGATTAAGACATGGGCAGATAATTCTGATACTTTAATGATTGATTATCCGGGTGAGGAAAAATTGACGTCGTCTACAATAATCGGCAATTATAAGAGCGACCTTATAATAGACATCTGCTACATAATCAAACAGCTTTATGATTTTGACTTAAACAGGGCAACTTATGCTGTTATGGAGGACTTTAAAAATCAGCCTCTTTTTGCAGCTCAGCCGGGAAGAATTTCTGTCAGCAATCTTAATCTTGAAGGGAATCCAAAGGAACTGATTATATACAAGTCAGAAGACCACAATAAAAAGCTGGTTGTAACACTTCCTGACAAAGCAATTAATGAAGCTGGAGAATTCCAGATACTTGACCAGACTGATAATATGATATTGTCGTATCTTTTAAGCAGATGGGATAATAAATCACCGTCAATGAACGTATACAGCATTAAAATAATTGATGTTTTAAAATACATCAAGCCAAAAAGAAAGAAATTTGGAACTTCGGATTATGACTCTGTTGCTGCACGCATTGCGAGAATGTATGAAATTGGCATAAAAGGAATCGACAAAAAATCCGTTACTGAAGGAATGCATATAATATCAAGTTTCAGATATGATAAAGCAACACGTATTATTACATATGCATTTGATCCATTTTACATGGACAAGTTCCATAATCTGCGTATTAGAAAAATGTCATCAAAACCTTTAAGTGAACTTACAAACGATGCTGCAAAAATTCTGTATTCATCCTTTATGGAACAGAGACATAATGCTTACAAGCGTTTCAGTGAAAGAGGAGAGAATCCTGACGAATACATTATTGCCCTTGAATATAATTATCTTTTATACTGGTGTAATTTTGGAGAATTGAACAAGAAACGTAGCTATCATGAAGATATAATGGAAGCTTTGGATGATTTCAAACAGCATAAAGTTATGGTAAAAGATTATGTATACCTGCCAACACGTAAAATATACAAGATAACATTCTTCCCATTGTCTGATGATGAAATTAAAGATTTTGACTACTATTATAATATCAAGGCTTCTGTAGACGAAACTCTTGATGAAGACACTCAGTTAAACCTGTTTATTCCAACAATAGAAGATTGAAAAATAAGAGGCTGCATTAATCTGCAGCCTCTGTTTTTATACGTCTGACGATTTTCAAATTATACATTTTAACAGCCTGTTCTTTGTGCAGTTTGCATGTCTGCCTGTCCTTACATTTCGTGCACTGGCTGCATTTCTTGATAAGGGCTTTTTTGTCACCCTTCAAGCTCTTATAATAAAAATCGTCAGGATTATATTTTATCATGATTTCATCGCCAAGATTATCTTCAAAGAGCTTTATTACATGGTAATGTGTCGTAAGATATAAATCCTGTCCTTTCTTTATGACAATTTTTCTTACTCCCTCGAGCAGATCCTCATCAAGAGCCTCTATTGCACATTTTGCTTCAGGCAGATATTTAACATTTGCCCGCTGGTTCATATAGTTTTTACTAAGTTTCCTTATAATAATAGTATCACTCTTATAAGTTCTTGAGTATGTATACTTAACCATTTCGCTAAATGCCACAACAATGCCAAGGATAAGTGCAAATCTTATTACCATTCCCTTATCCGTCTGAGGCAGGACCACAAATAGTATCATCATGCCCACTATTTCGATAAACAGTCCCACCGACAACATGTCACCGTTATATGTGTAATGATTCAGCATCTGTTTGAAGCTGTTTTTGGATTTCTTTTCCACGTTACATAACCCCCAGTCCTACAAAACTTGTAACAATCATTGCTGCAACAAGTATCAGACATACTACTGATGCAATTGTTCTGTTTCTTTTTTGCATAATGTTTTCCTCCTAAAAGTGGGAGAGCAGCAATGCTCTCCATCAATCATCTGTAAATTCAACAAGTTCCTTAATTAAATTATTAAACTCAATCTTCAGCTCACTTGCTGGAACAGCATCCTTGTTTGAAAAAATATGGTCATCAGGATAATCTCTTGACAGATAATACATTGCCATAAGTACCGCCTTGTCAGGATAGTCTTTTGCAATTTTTGTCTGGATAATCTCAAGGTCATGCTCTGTTAAGCCCTTGTTGTTATCTATAATATTTGGAAGTTCATCCATTTTCTCACAGATTTCCTCAAATTTGTCGTAGCTCATCTTAATCATTGTTTATGCCTCCTTTTTGCTGTTAATAGTGTTATCAGTATGAGCATTCCAATTACGCCGTATACGCCGCACATTCCGACAGTGGGAATGAACTGTGTAAGTTCACCGGATGTATTAAAAAACGCATGCATCGCGACCGGAACCGCAATATTGTCTGTTTTTATATAGAAATAAGCAAATAAGCCGCCCATAATTACTGCCGGTACTGCCTGTGCAATATTTCCATGAGCTATTGCAAATAACACTGCTGACGTGATTATGCAAAAGACAGTACTGCCTGATTTAAAATGCTTGAAAATCTTCACAACTGCATATCTGAAAGTCAGTTCCTCAGCAAGCGGTGATAAAAAACACAGCATGAATGCGGTTATATTTATTTTTGATGCCAGTTCTGTAAGACGTCTTGCATCCTCACCCCATGTCTGCGGAATTGCTGCGGACCAAAAGCAGTTGAACACCCATAACAGCATTGTCACTGCCGTAAACGTAAGAATTGTTTTATTGTTCACCGGATTAAACAATTCTGTCTTTTTCTTTCTGTTTGCAAGCCAAATTACAAACACTGCCATGACATCAGTCATGAATACGCCAAAAAATGACGCCATCAGTGAAAATACCGCTGATTTGTCAGTGTTTTTAAGCGCATCAGCTATGACAGCTGGATACTTAAGCGTGCATACTGTTGTAAAAATAAGACCGAATACGAGCTGCGTTATTACAAATCCAAGGGCTACACCGCAGGATGAAACTATAGCAAGTACTGTTCCTGCACTGTCTTTTTTCTGTTCCATAAAGCTCTCCTTATCTACTGTTTAAAAATTCTTCTTTAATAAAGATGGGTTCCGATAAACAAACGGTAATAAATTAACCGTTTAGCAATTTAACGGGCATAAATTCCCATGTTTATATAATCTTCAAAAATCTGATTTTGTCCGTGCTCGATAAAGAAACACTCTTTATTGGACAAATTGTAAAAATGGAATATTATAAAGAAAACAAATCGAAAAAGGAGATTATTAATATGAAAATAATCAGAAAATCATTACTTGCATTACTGCTTGGTTTATCACTCACTGCATGCGGGACCAGCAGAGATAAAATCATAAATACAGAGTTCACAGAAACTACGGAAACAGAAAGTCAGGTCAGCCAGTCTGTAAACGGAACTCCGTCAGAAACAGCATCATTTGACTACTCAATGGTTCCCGAATATACCGGAAGCGCATCTGTTTCAATAAATAATAACGTTCCATTTTTTAATGCTGATGAAAAAGCTGCCGGGACGTCATCATTTGAGACATATTCAGAACTTGATGATTTGAGACGATGCGGTACTGCCTATGCATGTATTGGCAAAGACATCATGCCGACAGAAGAGCGCGGACAGATAGGTATGGTTAAGCCTACCGGCTGGCATACTGTTAAGTACGACTGTGTTGACGGTAAATATCTTTACAACAGATGTCATTTAATTGCATATTGTCTTGCAGGAGAAAATGCTAACGAAAAAAATCTCATAACTGGTACAAGATACCTTAATATAGAAGGAATGCTTCCATATGAAACACTGACAGCAAAATACATGGACAATAATCCTGACAATCATGTGCTGTACAGGGTAACACCTGTATTTGTTGGCAGTGAGTTTGTTGCAAGAGGCGTACTAATGGAAGGATATTCTGTGGAAGATAATGGTGCAGGAGTTAATTTTTGTGTATTCTGTTATAATGTCCAGCCTGATGTAGAAATTAATTATGCTGACGGAGAGTCCAGTCAAAATAGTTCTACAAACAAAAGCGCAGGATTTACTGGCTACACAAATGAAAACACCAGTTCATATGTAGTTAACACATCATCCAAGAAATTCCATAAGGCTGATTGCAAGAACGCTGATAAAATATCTGATAAGAACAAAGAGATTGTAAACGAATCGCGTGACGAACTTATTAGTGACGGATATGAACCGTCAAAGTGCTGTAACCCATAATAGCTATAAGGAGACTGGAAACAGTCTCTTTTTTTATGCAAAAAAAAAGCCATGGCAAAATTGCCATAGCTGAAAAAGTGAATTACTTTTTATTTTGCGCTGTAATTAAGGTTTACAGCAAGGTTGAACACGCCACTGTATGATCCAGCGTGAAGCTCTGGGTAAGTGATATCGCCCTTGGCATATACATAATTACCAGAACCTGCTGTTGCAAGATCAGTGCATGACCAGCTTGTCTTATTCTGCTGAACAGTAGCTTTTACTGCAGCTCTGTCTGTATCTTTTACATCCTTAAGCTCGAATGAAGCGGCTGGTGTAACTGTTACAGTCTGTTTTGTTGTAATGTCACCCTTTACACCTACATGATAAGCACTCTTTGTTGCATTTCCAATAAGCACCTGTGGTACCTTGAGCTGTACGCTGCTTGACTTTGTTGCATATACAGAAACGTTCTGTGACTTTGTCTCTGTAGGATTTGAAGCTGTTGCGCCTCCTAATACCTGATCCGTTTCCTTTCCTACCTGATTCTGTGATGCATCAGAGCCTGCAGTGAATGTCTCATTGTGAGTTCCTGATACTGTTGATGCTGTTGAATTGTTAAAGCTTGTAGGATCTGCAGCAAATACAGGTGCTGCTGTGCCTGTTAGTGTTGCGGCTGCAATAAGCGCAAATACCGCACCTTTCATGTTTTTCTTAAACATTATTTTATACCTTCCTTTCTGCGTGCAAAAACGATAAGTTTAACTTTTTATATATGGATTTTGCAAAAATACAGCAATTACTGTATTTCCAATGCAACATTCATATCTGTTCCTACATCCTGCAATCCTGTGTTCTGATGGTACACATTTGCAGTGACTATTATATTATGCTTTCCGGCTGATAAGTATTTTGACGGGTTCCAGTCAATTACTTCACCGGGCTTTACTTCATCCGACACATAAAGTTCTTTATCTCCTTCTTTTATGACAAACTGAAGATTTACCCCTGTGGTTTCGTTTTCAATATTATTGCGAAGTGGAATAGTATCAGACGCGCCAACCTTTAAATATTCTCCTTCATATGCAATAGCATCAATAACTGTATATACCTCTGTGGTTGCGTCTGATTCAGTGTCACCATCATCTTTGTGAGCTTTATCATCTGTTGTCGGATCCTTTTTGGTGTCTCCTCCTGTAATAGTTGCAATTCCATCCTGCTGTATTATTGAATGGATCATAATTCCGCCTCCAATAGCTGCGCCGGTAATACATAAACCTGCAACAATTGCTGCCGGTGACGAATATATCATGCCATGTGTCAGTATAATAAGCCATTTTGGACAGATTGTTCTTTTTACAGTGAGTCCGATATAAGAGTCCTTGTCTTCGGTTTTTAAGTAACCAATCAACTTTCCCTTATTGTCATCAAAAACTGAATATTCCTTATTATTAATGGTAAGCGTCGTTTCATTCTCACCGGGGTTCGGCTGTTTCCCTTTAATTCTGATATATCCCATCAGAGAACCATTGTCAGGCATTGAAGAATAATACTTTACATACTCTTTCTTCTGTATCCTGAAGGTTTTGTTTCCTGAATATACATACCTCAATTACATATTCCTCTCTTTCTGTATTTCAGTGTTGATTTAACACTACATATATGGATTTTGGAAAATTACACAAAAAACATGAAGGATTTTTGGACAAAAATTGGATTGTAAATATTATATAGAAAAGATTTTCGGCAAACATTACCGTTAATTTATTAAAAACCATATTTATCTCAGAAAGAATTTCACCGAATAAAAAGGAGCCTTGCGTACATGGGCAGAAGATATACATATTCAGACAACAGCAAAAAATTTCCAGAAAGTAAAAGTCTTAACAAGCGCTTTTTTGAATTTTTCTATAAAGACACAGATCAGCTTGCTACAATGTACAAGCTTGGCAATGCAGAATATGTAGTCCATGTGGATGATGTGCCGGACGAAATGGTAAGGGCAGAATACAAGGTTGTTAACGGTATTATGTCCGCCGACAGACTTGCTGTCCTTGACATGGAGCAGTTATACACAAAACCATATGAGTACTGGGGCCACGACATTGTCGATGGCTCTTATACTGATGTCTGCAATGAATCTGTTGCTACAGATGCTTATTTTGCCCTTAATCCTATGATTAACAACAGAATAAAGCGCTGCCAGAGAAACATCAGGGGCTTAAGTTGGTGTTTTGTTGACATTGATTATGATACAACGCAGTATCGTGATATGCCCCCTTATGATTTTTATTTTACATATATCAAGCCTTTATTTGATGAAAAGATTCCAAAGCCTACTGTTGTCATGTTTACTGGCCGTGGGTTTCATTTGTATTGGAAGCTGTGCAGAAATGAAGACTATATTATCAATGAATGTGAGTCCATGAAAGCCAAGAAAAGATGGCAGAGGGTTAACAGACTTCTTAACGATACTCTTGCTGACATTGGTGCAGATGTAAAGATAAGCGGGGATTATGCAAGATTAGTGCGTATCCCGGGTTCTGTAAACAGCAAGAGCGGTGAAACTGTTACAATTATAGACATGAATGAACACTGCAGATACACATTATTTGACCTTGATGCATTCTTCAATGGAAAAGAAGCATCTGACAAGATGTATGAGCTTTTCGATCAGATGGTTGAGGTTTTAGGTTTTGGCAGGGATACTATGCTCACAAGAACCTATGTACATTCATTCATTACAAAGAATTTCAAAAACTTTTGCAGGAAAATTCATGGAAAAGCAACTGTGGACCAGATAAAAACCTGCAAAAGACTTGCAAAGAAAGCTGACATCAGATGTCCAAAGTCATTTAAGAGTAAGTTTGACGCTCATTTATTTATCAGACGATGCAGCAAAATAATTGCAAAGAATTTCGACCCAACAAAGCCAGTTCCATATTATCATGGAATGTCTCCTATTGGATTAAGCCTCAAACGTCTTGCAATGATTGAAGATGTTATGAAATGCGATAATAACAGGACAGGACACCGTGAACTGACACTGTTTGTCGCACGTATATTAAAATTGCAGGTAACTGGCGGCGATAAAGAAGCTGCTGTTACATATATTTTGGATTTGAACCAGCGATTCTCTGAGCCTCTTTCTAAAAAAGAGGCTGTTTGCGCTACAAAATCGGCAGAAAACTATTATGGAGAAGATGTAACATGGTTCAAAATCTCAAACAAACTATTTTTTGATTGTCTGGGCGTGCTGGATGAGGAAAGGAGCATATATTTGAGCAGACAGAAAAAACAGCTGACTCCTGAGGAAGAAGAGGAGAGAAAGGCAAAACTCCGCAGACAAAAGTTAGAGTCATACTACAGACGCCGTGCCAGAAAGGGACTTGACACAATGGAAGAAAGACAGTCTAAAAAGAGAGAGCTCATTAAGGACTGTATTGCAAAGAACATGCGTATTGTAGCAATGGTTGAAAAAACCAATATTGCAAGAGGTACTATCAGAAACCTCATTATTGCAATGTTTGGAACTCCTGAAATGAAAAAGGTTAAGGCTCTTATGAAAGCAAACTCTACTGACGAGAAGAGTGCAAGAGAGTTTCTTGACAGTATTGATCTTGTCTTAAAGGCAAAGAAAGAAAAAGAAGCTGAAGAAGAGGCTGCTGCTAAGGAGGCAGCGGCTTCTGAGGCTGTTAAAAATGATGCTCAAAAAAATGTTCAAGACGAATTGAAATCTAATTATATTAAGGAGACTCTCCCTGCTTCTCGCGTCATGGGGTGTAACCAGATTACTGCTGACAAGATAGTGGAACCAGATAGGTGTAACGAGATTACTGCTGCGGATAATATTGGAACAAATGATTGTATAATGAACGCGCCGGTAACAGATAACGCTGTTAACAATGACGATTCAGCGAATAATGTAACAAATGAATATGCACGAAAGAACCGTAATAAACTCATCCATAGAATGATTTCTGTGCACGACAAAGAGGTTATGGATAACTATCTGACAAAGGATGTTAACACAAGTGCTGCTGCAAAAGCGCAGTATAAGGAAAACATTGTAAGCAGGGACTGTGTTAAGCAGAGTATTGTTGACGCATTATTTGCTTCCGGATGGGCATCTAAACGAGAGTGCTGTTAACAGATAACCGCTTAGGTGGTTCCGTAAGGAAGCACCGTTAAGAGCGGACAATGAGCAGGTTCCGTTAGGAAACTGCGGTCCAATGCTTGCTTTATAAGACAAGGATGCATGTAAGTTGTTAGAAGTATAAGCAGTTGGAAGTGTAAACGGAAGAATGTAAGACAGGTTGCATGCTGACGGGTAACATAATATATCAATTCCCAGAAGACTAAATAAGAAAGGGGGTCTGCAGCATGAAAATGTATACCACATACAGTGTAAAAATTAAACATTACAACAGCATTTTTAAAGAAACTGTTGCCATATACAGACATGCTGTGGGCTATATCCTTAATGTATGTCTTGAAAACTGGGAAGAAATGTCTTCTCTTGAAGGCAGAAACAGACTTTTTTATGTTGAGCGCCTTATTCATGCCACAAAAGATAATCCAGTACCTACATATAACTTCGACTCAAAATTTTACAAAATGCCATGTTATATACGTCGCAGCGCAATAAACGAAGCTATTGGTAAAGTATCATCTTATACGAGCAATCTTGCTAATTGGAATAAAAATCCTATTGGTAAAAAACCGTCATATCCAAAAGCAGGATATGCTTTTCCATTTATGTATCGTAAAGGCATGTATAACCAGATAGGCGACTACACTGCACAGGTTAAGGTGTACACGCGCAACACATGGGACTGGATTAACATTGATCTGCGTAAATCGGATATGGATTATATAGCCAGACGCTGCCATGACCGCAAACAGTGCGCACCTACGCTTCAGAAGCGCGGGCATGAATGGTTTTTAGATTTTCCATTTGAAGAAAAATGTACGCTTAACAACACATCCGTATTTGACCGTACCATTGTTGCTGTAGATTTGGGCATAAATACCGCCGCCACGGTGAGCATAATGCAGAGTGATGGCACTATTCTCGGAAGACATTTTTGTAAGCTTCCTGAAGAAACAGACCGTCTGATGCACAGTGTAAATCGTGTCAAAAAGGCACAGCAAAATGGAAACTATAAGACTCCGAGGCTGTGGGCCAAAGTCAAGGGTATCAATCATGACATTTCAGTAAAAACAGCTGAATTCATTATTGAAACAGCTGTCTCTTACAATGCAGATGTCATTGTGTTTGAACACCTCGACAAGACCGGCAGAGTTCGCGGCTCCAAAAAGCAGCGCATCAAGTTATGGCGCAGTCAGGAAGTCCAGTCCATTGTTACTAACAGAGCACATAGACTTGGTATGCATATAAGCTGTGTCTGTGCACGGAGAACATCTGCCCTTGCATATGATGGCAGCGGCCGTGTTCTCCGCGGCAAGGATGCCGGTTTTAATACATTTGAAATATGTAAATTTCCAAACGGGAAAGTATATAACTGTGATCTCTCAGCTTCATATAATATTGGGGCGAGATACTTTATACGTGAAATTTTAAAATCCTTGAATGAGAATTCAAGGTTGCGCATTGAGGCAAAAATTCCTCAGTGTAGCAAGAGAAGCACCTGCACGTTCTCTACGTTAATTAACCTTAATGCGGAGCTTGTGCCCATGGCGGCATAAAGTTTCTGAGTTTAGGCTGTATATGTAGAAACGCAGTCCCCGCCTTCTAAAGAGGCTATGTACATTATGCACTTATGGGGAAGCACGCGACTTTTGTCGTGTGAGGCTTCACTGGCTATATGAACAGGATATTGTTGAAATCTTGGACAAAAGAATCGAAGAGAAACATGACCTGATAAAAATGGTACAGTATGTCTGTCCAATTTGTCATTCTGAAAAATGGAAATGCCCATATCCTATAAACCATTTTTATACAAAATCCGCTAAATGGCAGCAATGTTTAGAATGTGCCTACGTTGGTAACTTCGCTGAACATCATAAATTCTACTACATGAAAAACGTTTACAAAAACGTTTACATGTAGCCAGATAATGAATTGCTGGGATAAACAATCAAATAAGTGGATGGCGCCAGATTTTATAATACCATTGGTAAATATGAGCAGGATTACTACAAGATGATTGCGTACACTTTACAGCATTAACCGGATGTTTAAGAAAAGCAGTAGAAATACTGCTTGTTCATTTGGACAGTTTCACCATTTTGAATATTATATATGTAACAATAAGTAATTATTTTTTAGAAAGGAATTGATTTTTATGACAAAAGCAGAAGAACATCCATTGTATGTAGGTAAAATAGCAGGACTTCCTACGTTCTGGGATTGCGACGATCTGGACATTAAAGGATTACATTTAAGACAGGTTCGCAAAGACGATGAGTATAATTTTTACAATTCGGAGGACTACCATTATATGATTTCTCTGGTTTCCGGCATTAACAGATGGCAGATTACTAATGAAATTAGTACCGAAGTTACAACTTACAAAAAGGATGAGCTCGATAAGGTTGTGTATCATGCGATTAATATCTTCAATGCTGATAAAGCTCATGAAGATGATGATGAGGACGATGCACCTGACAGCGATGATGAGGACGATATGGTTAACTTCATGGACTGCGGTATGTATTCGGCTTTTAATCATCTGAATAAGATATATGAGATGGAAAAGAAATACGGGCTTAAGGAATCCAACAAGCATGTAATCTAACAGTATTAAAAGAGAGGCTTCATCATGAGGTCTTTTTTCTTGTCTGTAAAAACCCATATTTATTGTGTCATATAAATAATGAATAAAGGAGGAAAAATATTATGGCAAAATCAACAAAAATAAAAAACATAGGCTCATGTGCTGAGCTGCATAGGGATCCCAAATCTGGCATTGCATGGGTTAAGGATTATTCGACGGGAATGGGCCACAGCTGTCATGCAAATATTGATGTAACAGGTTCGGTAAGAGGAATGAAAAAACTCGGATACTGGGGCAAAAATGATAGAACAGCAAAGAGCCATGGTTTTATTTATAACATTGACACATTTGTTGTAGATAAAAAAGATCCATATGACATGCTGGCCGCAAAATATTGTCAGTGCAAAGCATGTGTTGAAAGAAGATCAGCTGAGGCAAAGGAGGATTAGATTATGAAATTAACAACAAACATTCCTGCAAATCCTGAATTGTATCTGACACAGGATGATGGTTCTTCAGAAAAGTTTTCTGTTGGCGACAAAGTGACGGTGCTCATGTTAAATCACAATCAGCGTATAGGGGCGATTACTGATATTCAGGCTGATTACTTCTGCATACGTCCTATTGACAGGCATTTCACACCAATATTTGACATTGAAATGGTGTCATTGTCAAATGTGAAGAAAATGAGAAAGGCATCAATTGACGATTTGGATAAGCCTTATTTTGATGACGAAGAACGTGAATTCTGGATGACTCATTATGTGAGCCGTCGTGGAATTGTAGAACGCACGCCTGCTGATATTGCAGCTATGCGAAGATACCTTGGAGAGGGGGAGATGTAATATGTTATGCAGAGACTGCAAACATTGTAAGACAAAGCCTGTTGGCCATGTTTCGTTAAGAAGCTGGTGCGAGGCTCTTCCTAAAAAGGACCGTGGCATTCATTCGCATTTGAATACGGTCAATCCTAAGTGCCCACTTAAGGTTAACAGAGAATTTATTAACAGGTAAACATGAAAAAGACTGGCATTAGCTGGTCTTTTTTTAAGCTTGCTTTAGACGCATAAACGCAGTATATTAATTTTAAAATATCTGTTGGCGAGATTCACACTATTATTTTTGAAGATAAATTTTTTATAATCGTTTATTTTTGTTTAAAACCCATATTTATTTTACATTTCATAATATATAAAAATAATAAATATAAAGGAGGACATTATTATGAAAAAAACAATGGAGATTTCAGAAATTAATACAAAGGTTCTTAGAAAAGCTTTAAAGGCTGTTGATGAAAACGGAGTCAGAGAAATTATTGGATATGGCTATGACGATTTTAAAGATAAAGCAGTATTTGGACTTGGACGTCAGCAAAAATCGTTAGGTTTTTTAAACGACAATGGTGAAACTTGTTATGTTTATTTGACCGTAGGTGTTCAAAAAGGGCCATTTGACGATAAAAATTCAATGGCTAGATTAACTGTTACTTATGTAACGGCCGATAAATATGACGGCAAGGAGCATATCATAAGCAGCGAGTATCTTACAGATAAAAGTAATGCTTATGAAGCAAATGTACTCGAAGCTGTTAACGGCCGAGAGATCGTTTTCGCCAAAGACACCGAAAGAGAACTTCGTTTAAAACTTAAATTAGCTGATGATTTAATTTAAGGTCTAAGCACGAAAAAGACTGGCATTGACTGGTCTTTTTTTTGTTTGCTTCTATTCAAAACTCATCTTTATTCTGTATCTTATAATGTAAAAATAAAAAATAAAGGAGGAACAATTATGAGAGCAATAGAATTATTTGAGGAACTGGAGTCGGTTTATTTTGATTATAGAATATTTAAAACATCATTTGGAAATCCTTTGACATTTGTCAGGGATGATTCAATTAAGGCATATGTTTTTAAAAAGGGAGATCCAATAAGCATTGGCGACCTTAAAGTTATTTTCAAAAGAGATTTTTTTGAAAATAAGGACTTTAAAGGATATGCTGTTGTTGGAAAACTTGTTAATGGTTTTTCGTCAATAAAAGATGTTCGTAATGTTAATAGCTCTGACATGCAGGTCAACACATACGCTGAAGCTGGCGAACAGGAACCGTTTGATTTAACAGGAGATACAACTGGAATTATTGATATTTCATGGTACGGCTTCTGGTCAAATGAGGTTTACAGGCACTCATTTTCAACAGCATGCTGTCACGATTCTCTTGGAGACTCTATTGATGAGAAAAAGAAACTCTGTGCATGTTGTGGCAGAAAGATTGATTATAGTAATGTAATCAAAAAAGAGCTGCATGAGACAGCGTAAACATGAAAAAGACTGGCAATTTGCTAGTCTTTTTTTGCTTATTTCTGTTCAAAACTCATCTTTATTCTGTATTTCATAATATATAAAAAATAACAAATAAAGGAGGAAAAATATTATGAAGAGATTTGATTTAGGAATGAGTATCAATTATTGTCCGACATGGGGAGTAGTTGAATCAGTGAGAGAGTTTTTCCAGAATGCACATGACGAGGAGATTGTTAATCCGGAGAATAAAATGTACTTTGGATATGACAAAGATTCCAAGACATTGTGTATTGGTAACAAAAACGGTAGACTTACAACAAATACACTGCTTCTTGGTCAGTCATCAAAAAGAGACAACTCTGAGACTATTGGCCAGCATGGAGAAGGCTACAAGGTTGCAACTGTAGTACTTCTTAGAAACGGCAAGGGTGTTAAGGTTTATAATCGTGCTGACAAGGAAGTCTGGACAGCAAAAACTATAAAATCTCGCAGGTATCAGGCAGATGTCGTAGTATTTGACATTGAAAAAGTGTCAATATTTAAGTCTGTTCCTGACCATGACCTCATCTTTGAGATTTCAGGCATTGATGAGGATGAGTATCAGGCTATAGTGAATAGCAATTTGTTCCTGCAGGATTTGCGGGAAGGAGAGGACTATATTACTTCTAATCCGGGCTATCCACTGACTACCCACATGTGCAAAGTGTTGACCGGTGAAAAACATGCCGGAAAACTGTTTGTTGGCGGACTTTATGTCACCACCAGTAAGTATGCCAAATATGGCTATGACTTTGCACCGGAACTTGTGAGACTTGATAGGGACAGAGGTTTCATTGATGGAATTGATCTGCAGTTTCTTACTGCAAAGGTCATTTCTGCAACAGGAAATGTGTCGTTAATCGAAGATGCCAGAAACCTCTGGGACGGATCGTACTTCAAGTATTATCTGTCTAACTACAGAACTATTTTTGACGGTGAGTCTTATTCAGAAATGTTTGATAAAAGCTATCAGGAATTTCTGGATAAGTACGGACAGGATGCCATTCCAGTCTGCTATAGTGACGACTTCAATCGTCTGGCAAGAAACGGGTTTAATCCGGTACTTGTTGAAGAGAAAGATTTTTTCTTCTACTCAGGCAGCAGCATGTATCATGATCCGGCTTCTGATATTGAAGATGAATCTGACGCTGGCGAACTGGCGGACAAGCTCGAGGACTGGTTTGCTGACATTAGTCTTGATCATGATTCTGATGAATACAATAATGGTGCCTGTATTGTGGGCAACATTATTGAGCTCTTAAGATCATTATAAGCATAAAAAAAGACTGGCATTTGCTGGTCTTTTTTTTGCAGAAAATCTCTTTTAAATTGTTTATTTTGTTTAAGTATAAAGACCAGTGGTATTTATGCAATTTTGATTATTATGATGGCGAAGAACTGGCTGTCTATAAAATTGATAAAACTGTTAATAAAATTATTAAATAAATGAAGGAGCAGACCACCATCTGCTCTTTTTTTTTGCAAACTCCATATATATAGTGTCATTTAAAAAATAATTATAAAAGGAGGAAATAGATATGACAAAGGAAATTATCAAAGCAATGGGAAACGTAAGATATTTTCTTGTAACAAAGGATACTACAAGAGAGGAACTCACACAAATGTTCAATGAAAAACGTGGACATTTGTTTGGTACGAACTACGTTGAGTTCCTGCCATGTTCGATTGAACAGATTCCGGGCTTGGAAGACGCTCTTCTCAATAAGGATGAAGCTGGCTTATTGAAAGCTATTCGTCTTTACAGAGGAAGTGTGAAGCAAATTTATGAGCTCCTCGTTGTAGACATGCTCTCATTGGAGTATACTCTGATGGATGTCTGCTCAGATGATTATGAATTCCGCAGCCTGAGTGAAACTTCGGTTAAAGAAATTATATTATCTGAGATAAAACGTCTTCTCTGATAATCATGAATACAACGATGGTGCCTGTATTGTAGGTGACATAATTGTATATCTCAGATCACTATAAACACTTAAAGAGACTGGCATTAGCTGGTCTCTTTTTTTTATACAAAAAGACCCTGGAAAGAAAATATATTCTTTCAGAGTCCCTCTGCAAATTTTTTAGTATGTTTTTGTTTTGCGGCGTATGCTTTGCCGCATATATAATAGGTAATTGAGCTTTTTGCTCAATATTCATGATAACGCATGTAGTGTGCACTGTCAAATGCTTTTGCGATTGAGAGATAAAGAATGGTTTTCTATATAAGATAAAAATGTACGAAAAAGAAGGTTTTTGTTTTTTTGTTACCGTAGAGGGATAACTGAAAAAATATGATTTTTATAAAAAATAGAGAATATGCGCAAAACATGGGGCTACAAAGCTAATCGTACATATTTCAAAAAGTACGATTTAGTTTTAGATTTGTAAAATTGTGCAAAATATATTCGTACATTTTTTATATAATATGGTAAATAAGAGAAATATATTCGAGAGATGATGGTGGGATTTGAACCCACGATATCAGTTTTGCAGACTGATGCCTTTCCACTTGGCTACATCATCATTATAAGATATAAGGTGTTAGGTGGGAATTGCACCCACGACCTTCAGAACCACAATCTGATGCTTTGAACCTGCTAAGCTAACACAACGCAGTGTACAGGGCTCGAACCTGTGCATCCGTTAAGATGACCTCGGATTAGCAATCCGGCGCTTTACCTACTCAGCCAACACTGCATATATTAAGTTTTAAACGGAGTGCCTGAGATTCGAACTCAGATATCCTTTCGGAATGGCGGTTTTCAAGGCCGCTGCTGTACCAATTGAGCCAACACTCCATAATGCTCCCGGAAAGTTTTGAGCTTTCGACCCCTTGGGCTTCAACCAAGTACTCTACCTCTGAGCTACGGGAGCCTGATGAAATTAGTTTCAAAGTCTGCAATCATTTATTTATCATCTCCTTTGTTTTAAAATTAAATATTTGAATAAAAAAAATAATAGTGGATAGAGTTGGATTCGAACCAACGAAGCCGAAGCAACAGATTTACAGTCTGCCTGATTTAACCACTTGCATACCTATCCTCATGTTTTGCATTTTTCCCAGAATATGTATTGGTCTGAGAATGACAATTAGGGCAAAGGAATTTTAAATTTTCAATAGAATGATTGCACAGCTGAAGCGGTGAGTTTTTAGAATGCTATATTTTTGTAATGTACCATCGGGGACTTGAACCCCGGACAGCTCGATTAAAAGTCGAGTGCTCTGCCAGCTGAGCTAATGATACATGTATTTCTTATATTGTCTTAGTTATGACAATATCGTTTATTGTGCAGCCGAAGAGTGCTGCAAGCGCAACAAGATTGTCAAGCGTTGGAAGCGTTTGTCCACGCTGCCACTTGTATACGGCATTTACAGTTGTAAGTGCAAGTGCTTCCTTTATATCGTTTACAGTGAGATTTGCGTTCTTTCTTAATTCTGCAATCTGCTTTCCTGTCTGTTCCATGTTAATTACTGGCATAATAGTTATTTCCTTTCATTTTTAAGCAATAAAAAAATCGTTCATCTGGGATGCGCCCTGAGATAAACGACATGAAAGAAAAATATTTATGTAGTAAATATGTTTTTCAGACAGAATTTTCGTTCATATAAAAGCGCATCAAAATAGAGTTCTTTTTAAAGTAAGAACTATGTTTACAACTGTATGAACTTTTATAGGACTTAATTACTGTAAGCATATCTTTTTCCTTTCTCCTGCGTCTTTTGCAGATAACTGTTTTCCTTTGATGATCATACTATACCATATTATTTTTGTTTTGTCATTATCCTGTAAGGATAATTTTCAATATTTTTTGTTAACTTTTTATAATATCATATTATTGAATAAAAATGTTCATTTTGCTTGGACAAAATAAAATTAATAAATACTATATATATAGACAATAACGTGATATAATACAATATATAGTAAATATAGTAAATACGATAAAGGAGATGAACTATTATGACACAACTATTGGCAATCGCACACGTAATCAAAATAATATTTATAGTAATCTGCATTATAACTGCTTATTACTGGATAAAAGCTCTCATTGCAGCAAAAAGATGTGACTCTGTTATAGATAAGTTTGGCAGGGAATACAGGGATGGGTTTTTTAAAATTATTGAGAAGATACAGACTCTTGACGATATTGATGATAATAAAAAATTTCAATATGAAATTAATAATGCATTAACTCTTTATAAACTGCTGGGTTGTGAAAAACCAGATTATGTCTGGACGCCTGATAGCATAAGTCATCTTGCTGCTGAAGCATTTGAAATAAAATTACTTTGTATATGTGATAAAGATATAGACAAGGATAATGAAAGAGGTCGCCAGATAAAGATTATTCTGGATAATTTTAATAGTTTGCAGGACATTATTGATAAGTGTGATAAATATTGTAGCGATAAAAATGCACAATTTTATTTCGTTCCGAAAGTATTATATGATGGCAGAGAACTTGAACGTATTAATTATAAAAAGTACCTTTCTGGAGGAAGCAAGCTTTATTTGGAAATTCAGGAAGAAAAGCAGAAGAAACTGGATGAGCAGAATAAGAATGGTCAGAAGAAAAAGAGAAAATAATTTGTAGAGAGATGAAATGTCTGTATTGATTTTTCATCTTTTTTTTTTGGACAAACTGTCTTTTGTGAATATTATATAAGAAATAATATTTTGTGGAAAGTGAAGGCAGATAGTAAAAATGAGTAATATGATAAAGAAAGTAAGCAGAGATCATGAGAACTATGAGGTTAATTCTGCTGACAAAATTATGGTATATAACAGGCTTGGAAAATTATATACTGACGAAGACCTTAAGAAAATGGATGCAGACGAACTGACGGTAATAAAGAATATCTGCAACGATATGAATATGGAAAGTAATGGCATTGACGATATTATAATAAGAAACAGTTGCTACTATGAAAGTCGTTTTGCTGGCGATTATCGGTTTATAAGACGTATTATCCGCATTGAGGGGCAGAGGGTAGCTGATTGACATGAATATACTGTGGACGATATTTTTTATAACGCTGTTTGTTGCAGTGGCAACCGGAATGTTTGTATTTGTAAATCAGCATGCAAAACATCTGCCGGAAAATGTAACATATCATAAGAATCTTACAAAAAGGCAGAGAGATTTCCTATATGGATATTTTTCAGATATGGGAATGACATTATTAGCGAAGGCGTATTTAGATGAGTGAAAATGAATTTAAAAATTATGACTTTGGAAAAGTCATCTATGACGTATCAAATGGAATGTATTACAGTGGCTTAAATACATTTAAAAAACAGCTAAGAGATGCAAAAGTTTATCATAGCAACAGATATTTAAAAGAAGCCATTGAAACACTGATAAATAGTCAGAAAGTTGAACCGAACAACGTTGAAATAAGAGAAGTTGAGCTGAAAGTTGTTAATGCTTATAGCTATTTATAGGAGATGAGCATATGAAAAATACAATAAAGCATTTAATATGTAGTTCATTATCAGGGGTGCTATTAATATTGAGCATTCTTATAGGACTTGGATTTCCAAAGTATTTTGGTGAAGCATATAGAGATACTGGTGATAGCAGATATATTGTTTATACAATATTAAGTACAGCAGTATGTGTGTTAATATTTTGCATAAGTATAAAATTAGCAATACATAGAACAAAAGAGGATAAGCAGAAATTATACGATAGATTAGTAAGCTATGAACCTACTAATAGTGAATTAGCATATTTAATAGAGACAGGCAATATAGAAGCTATCAAAGAAATATATGAGGCAAAACAGTATGATTTATAAGTATGTAAAAGTTTTTCGCAGTAAATTTAGTGATGATACTACAAACATTGAAGTATGGGCATTAGCAGCGATTTATATACTTAGGGCATTTCATTTGATATGAAATAAGAGATTAGGAGAACAATTATGATTTATATCACGGGTGACTGTCATGGAAACTTTGAGCGGTTTGAACCGTATATATTTCCAGAACAGGCAGAAATGACAAAAGATGACTACGTTATCATATGCGGCGACTTCGGTGGCGTGTGGGAACTTGATACTGATGGTGAACAGTGGAGAGAGCAGTTTGCGGGAAATAAGCATAATGCGAGAGTTAAATGTGAAAATATGCAGCTTGACTGGCTTGAGAGCAGACCTTTTACAACTCTTTTTGTAGACGGTAATCATGAAAACTATGACAGACTGAACGCTTATCCTGTAGAAGAATGGCATGGCGGCCATGTCCACAAAATTCGTTCGTCAGTAATTCATCTGATGCGGGGAGAGGTATTTGATCTTTGTGGTAAAACGTTCTTTGTGTTCGGCGGAGCATCGAGTCATGACATAAGAGGCGGTATCCTTGAGCCTGCTGCCAGTGATTACAAGGAAAAGCTGAATGAAGCATACAAAGGTACTGCACCATTTCGTATCAACCATGTGAGCTGGTGGAAAGAGGAACTTGCGTCTGATGAAGAGAAAATTAATGGCTTCAAAAATCTTGAAAAGCATGATTATAATATAGATTTTATTGTAAGCCACTGCTGTTCAACATCAACGCAGAACATTCTGGGCGGCGGACTGTATAAGCCTGATCATGAAACAGATTATCTGAATGAGGTGAGGGCAAAAACAGAATTCAAGAAATGGTTCTTTGGGCATTATCATGCTAACAGAAATGTTAACGACAAAGAAATTTGCATTTATGAGCAAATAATACGAATCTGCTAAGATGAGTGAAATTTGTGCGAAGCAGCAGATAATAAGAATCCTTTAGGATCTTTATAGCTGCGCGAAGCAACAAATAATAAGGATTATGTAATAATTCTTGTATTTGCACGCAGTAACAAATAATACGAACAATACGTAGAGGAGGATTCATTACTATGATTTATTTATTGTTACACTTAACTCCATTTGCACAGAATTTTCTGGTAAAAGGCATGATATTTGCTGTCTGTTTTGGCAATGTTATTGGTTTTATTGTGTTTATTATTTCCTGTCATGATATAGGTTCCAAAGAGATTAATACTGATACTGCTGGCAAATCTATTGCTTATGGGTTTATTACAATGGCTGCAATAATGATAGCTGTACTTGCGTTTACAATGGCAGCACAGGAAGTAGGCATAAAGGAAATTCTTTTCAAGAAATTAGATGCTAACTATTCGGGCTATACAGATGTCAAGTATTCCAAGTCCGATAACGAATATACTTTCAAATGCAAAGGCCAATGGTATTCATGCAGTTTTGATTATTATAATAAGGAAAAACTGACGGTATATAAGGTTGACAAAACACTGGATAAGATTATTGAGTCACAGAAAGGAGGAAACTCATGAATATTAAAGTAGTAGAAAGCCCAAGACTTTCAAAACAGTATGATAAACGGTATGAAATTGTTGATGCTGATACAGGTGAGGTTCTTGACGACGCGCAGGGCTACGGATATAAAGATATTCGTGGCGCATATGCAGCATGGGGATATAAGCACAGGGATAAGAAGAAAAATGCTGAAAAGAAAAAGAGATATGCTGCTGCAAGAGCATGGCTCAAACAACATAAGAATATTCAGGGTATTTTTGATGGGTGCGTGTTTGAAATAGCAAAAGGTTCGTGGGGCCCTGACGACAAAGTAAATACACAGCTCGTTAAAGATATACTGAAAGATCATAGGTTGGACATTAAGGATGAGAGTTTCAAGTCGTTCGATTTGTACAAAGTGTTAATGAAAGGATAAGACTATTATGCAAAAGAGAAGAATTGTTATGGCAGCGGTTGTTGCAGCGCTTGCCGTCGGATTAACCGGATGCGCACTGTTTGACAGCGAGATTAATGAACTGAATGGGAGCATAAAAGGTAATACATATGCTGTCAGCTTTTACAGTAATGATGGGGTAAACTTTATGAATATGAGCGGCGAAAAAATAGACATGTCGTCAAATACTGTAGAAGAGCCTGTTTATACGGACGGTGGCTGGGGATATTCGGAGACAATGAGCTCTGTTGTGACAGTAACTATTGACGGCAGCGAGGTGGAAAGTTGTGGAAGCACAATGATTTTTGCAGAGGATGGACTTAAGCCGGAAGTAGATTTCAAAAGCCCGGAGCTGATTGAAAGTGCATCAGGCGGTTCAGTCAAGGATTATACATTTATCGCAGGCATTGTTAACAAAGTTAAGAATAACTTCGGAAAGAGCAGGGTGGTTGTAATCCAGTCGCAGCTTGGCGATCCGATATGCGCATATTCAGGCGACGAAGTGTACTGGAAAGTTTGCAAAGACTTGCCAAAAACTACGAAACTGATGATAGATGGAAAAGCGTTGTATATCCACAGGGCTAACTTCCAGATAATTGATAAGAAATTATTAGATTAGCATTATAAAGGAGCTGTAGTTATGCAGCTTCTTTATTTATACTTAAAATCCATATTTGTTTATATAATTTTTCATAAACAAAATAATAAGTAAAGGAGGAATGTATTATGAAGATTATAAGAAATAATGAAGAGATTGAGCTTACAATGGATGAAGTGTTCGAGGCTCACAAGGAATTTGTTACATCTTTCATGAGCGGCGAGCTTATAGGAAACCACGATATTCCTGAAGCCGATGCTGACTCATTAGCAAATCGTGCTTACGACATATACTGCGACCGTGAAGGCTATACAGAGCAGGATGCTATAAGTGAGGCTGCTGACGAGTATATAAAACAGCATCAACATCAGTAAAATTTAAAGCAGAAAGATTTTTGTCTTTCTGCTTTTTATATGTATAAATATATGTAGGTTTATATGTATAAATATATGTAGGTTTATATGTATAAATATATGTAGGTTTATATGTATAAATATATGTAGGTTTATAT
>USBB01000031.1 GCA_900552795.1 uncultured Eubacterium sp. | reverse complement strand
ATAAACGCTGAAGGCATCTAAGCGTGAAGCCCCCCTCAAGATGAGATATCCCATAGAGAAATCTAATAAGACCCCTTGAAGACGACGAGGTAGATAGGTCGGAGGTGTAAGTACAGCGATGTATTAAGCTGACCGATACTAATAGGTCGAAGGCTTAACCAAAGGCAGAAAAGAAGCCAGAGAGGTTAAGGTTTGTAGGAAACACGAAGGAAAGAAACGAGAAGTTATCTTAAAGGAAGAACGGATGTAGATATATTTAATATGCAGTTTTGAAGGTGCAGACCTTTAGTAGTTAAAGGGGTGTGGTGAAGTGGTATCATAGGGGTCTCCAAAACCTTTGGTGGGAGTTCGATTCTCTCCACCCCTGTTATTAATTTATAGCTCCAAGTGTCATTAGTTTGGCATTTGGAGCTTTTTATATATTTTATTCTGTTTTATTCTGTTGGACTTATAAATAAAGACAATTCAGGAGGGAATATAGTAAAAATAAAGAAAATAACACCTGTTATAATGACAGCTGTTTTTAATAAAACATCGTATTTGTCTAAGCTGCAGGATAATGTCAATTTATAAATTGCTGCAAATGCGATTATTATGGCAGCGATTAGGGTAAAAATGTCTAATATCAAAGTATGGTATCCCAATATGCCGGAATATGTGTAAAAAATAACAGGAACAAGAGCTGTACTTAATAAGATACCAAAACATAAAGCAGAAGTAACACAAGGATAGTATTTTTTTAATTTTTTGTTCATGTAAAATGAATAAATAAGCATTGGGAAAAATGCTATTTTCATATGTTCCCAGATTGATTCGTTTACAGGGGAAAATAGTCCTGCTATAAAGTTATTTCCGGTCCACGGGTAAACATTATGAGATATTGTTCCCAATATTATTGTGAAAATTATTCCGATAAATGTTAGTTTTTTAAGCATCTATGTTCTCCAATCAGAGCTTTATTTTACTATCATATAGCATATACAGAATAAAGGATAAATATTCAAAATGTGTAAATTTCAATTTACTTAGAAAATAAATCAGTCGGTATTTCGGCAAATATGCATAACATCCTTGAATATTCTTGACAATATAAAATTAAAATACTATACTCTCAAATAGAGTGCAAACTTGAAAAAGGCTGCGCGAAGGGGTACACCACCACGGGTGTATTTCTTTGCGTGGCCTTTTTTTGTGTGATAGAAAAATCCCATGATGCGGCACTTTAATTTTTAGAGAATAAGAAAGGAATAGCGGCTATGGTTTTTGTAAATGGTGAACAAAAGGAAGCAGATAATATGGTTCTTGCAGATTATTTAATGAAGGCGGATTTTGATTTAAAGAAAATAGCTGTTGAGTTAAACGGTAAAATTGTTCCAAAAGCTGATTACGAGAATATTGTTTTACGAGAAAATGACATTATTGAAGTTGTAAGCTTTGTAGGAGGTGGTTGATTTGAATTTTGAAAATCCGGAGGCTGTGTCTTTGAATAAAGAGAATTTTTTGAATGCGTCGGTATCAGTGGCGGTGTGCGGACTCGGCGGACTAGGGTCTAATGTAGCAGTAATGCTTGCAAGGGCTGGTGTGGGAAAGCTTCACCTGATGGATTTTGATAAAGTTGAGATGTCAAATCTTAACAGGCAGTATTTTGCTATGGAGCATGTAGGAATGCTAAAAGCAGATGCTTTAAAGGAGATTATTGCAGGGATTGCCCCCAATTGCCATGTTACTGCACAGAGTATCAAAATTACAGAAGAAAATATTAAAGAGCTTTTGAAAAATGATTATATTATCTGTGAAGCATTTGACGAAGCTAATCAAAAAGCTATGCTGGTTAATAGTGTATTAACTGATTTTCCGGATAAATATCTTGTTTCAGCTTCAGGAATGGCAGGGACAGGCTCATCAAATGATATTAAAACAAGAAGAGTTGCAGACAGATTCTTTTTGTGCGGTGATGAAGTTAGTGATATGGATGATAATCCTTTGATGATTTCCAGCAGAGTGATGCTTTGTGCGGCGCATGAAGCAAATATGATAATAAGGATTTTGGCGGGCAAAGCTGAGGTATAAAGAAAAAATTGAGCTTAGTAATTTATTTGATTTTAGGGAGAAGGAATTATGGTAAATAATGATAAACTTGTAATTGGCGGAAAAGAATTTTCGTCGCGTTTTATTCTCGGTTCGGGAAAATATTCGCTTAACCTCATAGAAGCTGCTGTAAAAGATGCAGGTGCGCAGATTATTACACTGGCTGTAAGGAGGGCAAATACAAAAAAGGATGAAAATATACTTGATTACATACCTGAGGGCGTAACATTGCTTCCTAACACATCAGGAGCAAGAAATGCTGACGAGGCTGTAAGAATCGCAAGACTTGCAAGGGAGCTTGGCTGTGGTGATTTTGTAAAGGTCGAAATAATGCGTGATACTAAATATCTGCTGCCGGATAATACAGAAACGATAAAGGCGACAGAAATCCTTGCAAATGAGGGATTTATTGTAATGCCATATATGTATCCCGATTTAAATGTGGCAAGAGAGCTTGTAAATGCGGGAGCTGCTTCAATCATGCCGCTTGCATCTCCTATCGGTTCAAATAAAGGTCTAGCCACAAAAGAATTTATACAGATTCTTATAAATGAGATAGATTTGCCGATAATAGTTGATGCTGGGATAGGAAGACCATCGCAGGCGTGTGAGGCAATGGAAATGGGCGCAGCGGCAATTATGGCAAATACTGCGCTTGCAACAGCAGGCGATTTAAGGCTTATGGCCGGGGCATTTAAGAAAGCTATTGAAGCAGGTAGAGAAGCATATCTTTCAGGTTTGGGAAGAGTGCTTATGAGAGGTGCGGAGGCTTCGGATCCCCTAACAGGTTTTTTGCGTGATTAATAGAAAGGACAAAATCAGATTATTATGGAAAATAATTTTTATATAGATTCAGCGAATTTGTCGGAAAGTGCGCTTAAGAAAAAGCATTTACTTGAAAATAATCCGAAAAGCAGGACAAATCATATGGAGTATATGCCGGGAATGGAAAAGATTGATTCGGATATATGCAAAAATGTTATGGCTTATGCAGACAGTTACGATTATGAAAATTATACCGGAAAAGACGTGGAGAGGGCGCTACAGCAGGAGATAATAGGAATAAATGAATTAAAGATATTATTGTCGCCTGCGGCAGAGCCATATATTGAGCAGATGGCAGAAAGGGCGAGAATTGAAACAAGAAAACATTTTGGAAATACAGTTTATGTATTTACGCCTTTATATATTGCAAATTATTGTGAAAACTATTGTGTTTACTGTGGTTTTAACTGTTATAATGATATAAACCGAATGAAACTTAATATGGAGCAGATTGAGCATGAAATGAAAATCATTGCAGATACCGGTATGGAAGAAATTCTTATCCTTACGGGTGAAAGCAGGGTGAAAAGTGATGTTTCTTACATAGGTGAGGCATGTAAGCTTGCAAGAAAGTATTTCAGAATGGTAGGGCTTGAGATTTATCCTGTTAATACTGATGAATACAGATATCTGCATGAGTGCGGTGCTGATTACGTTACGGTATTTCAGGAAACTTATGATACCGACAAATATGAAACCTTGCATCTTGCAGGTCATAAGAGAGTTTGGCCATACAGATTTGATGCACAGGAAAGGGCGCTTAGAGGAGGGATGAGAGGTGTGGCGTTTTCTGCACTCCTGGGGCTTGCTGATTTTAGAAAGGATGCGCTTGCAACAGCACTTCACGCCCATTTTATACAAAGAAAGTATCCTCATGCCGAGATTTCTTTGTCATGTCCGAGATTAAGACCTATAATAAATAATGATAAAATAAATCCTAAAGATGTACATGAAAGACAGCTTTGTCAGGTGCTTTGTGCATACAGGCTGTTTTTGCCTTTTGCAGGAATAACCGTGTCATCAAGAGAAAGTGCAGAATTTAGAAACGGTATAATAAAGATTGCAGCCACAAAAGTATCGGCTGGTGTTTCTACAGGTATCGGTGATCATGAAGATAAATATACAGGTAAGCAGGATGATTCTGACATAGGGGATGAGCAGTTTGAAATTGATGATTCAAGAAGCCTTGATAAAATGTATGAAGATATATCAGAACTGGGGCTTCAGCCGGTAATGAATGACTATCTTTATGTATAGAGATTGCGCAAGCGAAATCTTTTTTAACTTTATTGGAAATTGCGTCAAAGACGCATTCTGATAAGAAGTTTGCGAAGCAAATCTTGCAAGCGTCGTGAACGACGCTTTTTAACTTTATTGGAAATTGCGTCAAAGACGCATTCTGATAACAAGTTTGCGAAGCAAATCTTGCAAGCGTCGTGAGCGACGCTTTTTTATACAACAAAAACGCACTTCCCATGTCGGTTTTATATTATATGTCCGGGATTTAGGGGGACACATTAATATTATCTGACACAGGGAGTGCGTTTTAAAATGCCATGTAAAAAAGTGACGTTATATTTATGTTATATTAAGACACTTTTTTTAAACTCTGCCATTTGCTGTTTAATCGAAAGATTTTGTAACATACGTAAATATAGCCTGTAATAGCCATTAAAGCAGATTTCATTTTATTAAGCATACTTTAGATTTTCCTCACAAGATTATTTATGCTGGAAAGATGCGCATACAGTTTCACATGAAGAAGATGCACAAACACCTGAAATACTGATGTGGTCGGCACTGCACACTTTATCTTCATTAAAGACGCAGTTAGTTGCATCACAGGCTACACTTAAGATTGTTTTAGGTGATTCATTTAAGTTCTGTGGAGACTCACGGTCTAACTCATAAAAGCTTTCGCAGCATGTGTCGTCACATCTGCATGCATTTTCACCCTGAACCTGAATTGAATTTAAGCAGCAGCAGTTATCCTTATTGTGAGTACAAGAGTTTACGTTACATCCTAAAGTTGTCATTTTGATACCTCCGTTTTAGATTTTTATAATAACCTTTTGACACTGTAATCAAAAAAGCATGCCTAAAGTTTAATAAACTTTAGACATGCATAGTGTTGCCATAATATCATAAAAATATGACATTAGTTATAAAAAATTGTATTATTTAATTATATAATTTGAACGATAGTTTATTTTCCGCACCGCTGTAATATCTGAATATTACCTTTGCAAGAATTTTATCGCGGGAAACATAAGTGTTGGTCCACATTCTTGAATCAAAAGAGCCATTTCGGTTGTCGCCCATCATAAAATAGCAGTCTTCGGGAACTATATAAGTACGGGAAGCGATATTTCCAGTCATCGGCTCATATAAGTAAGGTTCGTCGATAGCTTCACCATTGACATATACTATATTATTTTCAATCTGTATAACGTCTCCTGGAACACCTATGATACGTTTAACGTAGTTTTCTTTTTCATTATCGGGATATTTAAAAATAACTATATCACCGCGTTTTGGATCACTGAAAAGGTATGACAGACGAAAACCTATCAGCCTGTCACCTTCCATTATAGTGCTTATCATAGAGCCGGTGGGAACCTGTGCATTCATAATGACAAAGTGACTGAAAAGAAATGCAATAATACAGGCTGATAAAAATATTTTTATATTGCTGATTAGCTCAGCTTTTAATGAGCTTTTTTCAGATTGTTTGACTTCCTGCTCTTTATCGTAATCTTCGTCATATTCAAAATAAATGTCATCGGAATCATTATTGTCATCTGTCAAAAATTCTATACCGTCATCTTCTTCGTCTTCTAAATTCAAATCATGTATATCATATAGGTTATTGTAGTTAGTCGTATCTTTAGTTGAATTATCATTATTGTTGACTGACATAAAAAACCTCATTTCGTTTATTTATTAAAAAGAGACTCTAAACAGTTTAGAGCCTCTTTTATAATACGATAATTGTAATTATTTAGCAAGTAATTCCATGATTTTATTGCTTCTTGCAATAAAGTCTGTCATCTGTTCAGGTGTGAGTGGTGCATGGCTTAATAATGCAAGATCATATAGCTGGGCACAGATAAGAGGTGTATTTTCACCGTCAGGGTTATCTAAAATGTATTGTACAAGGTTATTGTTTGCATTAAGTACAAGAGTAGTACCTTTGCCTGCAAACATTGAAGGATCCATTCCGTACATATTGTACATTTTCATCATATCCTGCATTCTGCGGTCCTGTTCAGACATGGTTATCATAGAAGATATTGCAGGATTTTTAAGCTTTGCAACTTCAATCTGAAGCTGGTCATTATTTAAAGCTTTTTTGAAAGTTTCTGTGAGTTTTTCAGATAAATCCTTTAACTCGTCCTCAGGAATATCTTCCTTGAAGCTGCTGCTTAGTTCAGCGTCAATTCTTGCAAATTTGATATTTTCATTCTTTGCTTCCAAATGAGTTATGAAAGGCTGGTCAATGTTATGTGTAAGAAGTACAGCGTCAAGTCCTTCCTCCTTAAACATATTAATGTACTGGCTTTGTTCAGTCTCATCAGTTACATAAAATACTGTATTTTCATGTTTTTCCTTACCTGCTTCAAGATATTCCTTAAGTGTAAGGTATTTACCGTCAAGATTTTTAAATATGATATAGTCATTCATTTTTTCGGCAAATTTTTCATCCTTTAAGCAGCCGAATTTGATGAATGGGTTGATATCATCCCAGTATTTTTCGTAATTTTCTTTATCTGTCTTGCACATGCCTGAGAGCTTGTCACCGACTTTTTTAGTGATATACTCAGAAATCTTTTTAACAAATCCGTCATTTTGTAAAGCACTTCTTGATACGTTAAGAGGAAGATCAGGACAGTCAATTACGCCTTTAAGCAAAAGAAGAAATTCAGGTATTACTTCTTTTATATTATCAGCGACAAACACCTGATTGTTATATAACTTGATTGTACCCTCGATAGATTCGTATTCCGTATTTATTTTAGGGAAATACAATATGCCTTTTAAGTTAAACGGATAGTCCATATTAAGGTGAATCCAGAATAAAGGCTCTTTAAAGTCGTGGAATACTTTGCGGTAAAAATCCTTGTATTCATCTTCGCTGCATTCATTAGGGTGCTTTGTCCACAATGGATGTATGTCATTTAAAGGAGCCGGTTCATCAGCCTTTTTTTCAGTATCATTATTATCTTCATTGTCTGTTGTGTTATCAGTGTTTTCAGCTTCTGTAGTGACGTTATCATTCTTATTTGCATCATTATCTTTATCTGAGCTGTTATTATCAGCCTTAGGGGCATCCTCGTTAGTTAAATAAATTTCAACAGGCATGAAAGAGCAGTATTTTGAAATGACTTCTCTTGCTTTGTATTCATTTGCAAATTCATAACTGTTTTCGTTAAGATAAAGAGTAATTTCTGTTCCCGGTGTTGCTTTTGAGCTTTCCTGCATGTCATACTCAGTACCGCCGTTGCATGACCAGAAAACAGGAGCAGAACCTTCTTTGTAAGATAAAGTATCTATTGTAACTTTATCGGCAACCATGAATGCTGAATAAAAGCCTAAACCAAAATGACCTATTATCTGGTCTTCGTTTGTCTTATCCTTGTATTTTTCAAGGAATGCTTCGGCACCTGAGAAGGCAATCTGGTTAATATATTCGTTAACCTCATCCTTAGTCATACCAATACCATTATCAATGATTTTGACAGTTTTCTTTTCAGGACTTACAAGAACCTCGATTTTGTATTTTATATCATCAGGAGCTTCATATTCGCCGATTAAATCAAGTTTCTTTAACTTAGTTATTGCATCACATGCGTTAGAAATTAATTCTCTGTAGAAGATGTCATGGTCGGAATACATCCATTTTTTTATTATAGGAAAAATATTCTGACTGTTGATTGATAGATTACCATGTTCATTTATCATAATTACTTACCTCGCTTAAAAATATCTTTTGAATGTAATGTAATACAGTAAAATTAATAAGTCAAGAGAAAATTAGCACTCATAAATAATGAGTGCTAACAAAAAGCGTCTTAAAGCCTACAAATACTTGATTTTCGTTAAATATTAAAAATAAATAAACTTATACAAACAGTTACATTTCTTCAAAATCTATAGAATTATCGGATAAAAATAATTTTACATATTTGTCAAATGAGTGTTCAAGCGTTTTATCCATTGTAAATACGCTGAGTGATGTGCCTGTTATGATAGTAAGACCGTCATCACAGTATTTTATGTTAAGGAAAAGTCCTTTTATGTCTGCAGGCTCAAAATTAAGAGAAGATATATCAATAATATTTAACATATCTTGCTTTGACAAAAGAAATATCACTTTCAAATTAGTAGGAACTTTGTTTCCCTTAATAATATTAAAGCAGAATGGTTTTATCTGCGACCATTTTGAGTAGGTTTCGTCGTCAAGACAGGCGCGTTCTTCATCCGTATAAAACGATTTATTAATGGTACCGTCTATGGTAAAGGTGTTGGAGGTTGATACCAGAGCTTCGGAGAGTAAAAAATTATCAAAAGTATTTTTTATAAGCAGATGGGACATGAATGTCTTTATATCTTTTATTTTTAATGAAATCATGTAATTGCAGCCTTTCTTTACAGATAAATTTTAAATATACGATTGCGGGAGTGCAAGGCACGAAACAATCTGTGTAATAATAATTGGGGCGTGTTGACACCATAATTATTATTATAATACGTATTATATAAAAATACAACTAAAACTAAAAAATAGAAAGTTAAGATATCTTTTTTACGATTTTTTGTACGATGTCAGTAAATTTAAAAAGTATTACGGATATAATACAGAGAATTACAATGGACATTGAAACCCAATCCATCTTAAATATCTGGCTTCCGTAAATAATAAGATAGCCAAGACCAGCTCGTGCAGCGAGAAATTCACCGATAATTACGCCAACGAGACATAATCCTATATTTACTTTCATATTACTCATAATAGTGTTTAATGAAGCTGGAAACACAAGTTTTGTAAGAATTTTAAATCTGCTTGCACCGAAAGTTTTCATTAATTTTATTTTTTCAGGGTCAGTTTGTGAAAATGCAGTATATATACTTAAAATGCTTCCAAATACAGCTACGGAAATGGCTGTTACTATAATCGCTTTCTGGTTGTTACCAATCCATACTATGAGCATAGGTGCAAGAGCTGATTTCGGGAGACTGTTTAACATTACTATATAAGGCTCAAGAATATCCGAAAGCGGTGTGAAAAGCCATAAGATAAGAGCTGTACCTATTCCGAGTACAATTATAAGCAGGAAGCTTATGAATGTTTCCTGCAATGTTACAAGAGTGTGCTTGTAAATACTGCAGTCGGCTGCCATTTTTAGAAATGTTTTAATTATTCTGGACGGAGAACTGAATATAAAAGCATTTATCCAGTTAAATTTAGCTGCAATTTCCCAAAGTGATACAAACGCCACAAAAACAAATATGCGGGAAAATGTGATAAATATTTTATATTGTTTTTGCTTTTTTACATAAAGCTGCTGTTCTTTACTCATTTATACAAGCTCCTTCCATATCTGATTGAAGTAATTGTTAAAACCCGGGGCAGAGCGCTTGGCAAAAGGGGTATCTGAATTATGGACATCGTTTATGTTTATATCTATAATTTTTTTGATTGTTCCAGGACGTTTGCTTAAAATAATTACCTTTTCGCCCATTGCTATAGCCTCAGCAATATCATGTGTGACTAAGATTGCAGTTTTGCCCTGCTCTTTTATTATTTTGTATATGTCATCGCTTACGGAAAGACGCGTCTGATAGTCAAGTGCCGAAAAGGGTTCATCAAGCAAAAGAACATCAGGTTCTAATGCAAGTGTTCTTATAAGTGCAGCACGCTGACGCATACCACCGGATAATTGTGATGGACGTGAGTTTTTGAAATTTGAAAGACCATAGGTTTCAAGCATTCCGTCTACAAATTTCAGTTTATCTTTTGTGCATTGCTTTTTTGTTTCGAGTCCGAGAAGCACATTTTTATAAACTGTGCGCCATTCAAAAAGGTTATCTTTTTGAAGCATATATCCTATATGCATATCTGAGGAAGTGTATGGAACATTATTAAAATAAATAGTACCCGAACCAGGAGTTATAAGACCTGATATCAGCGACAATAATGTTGATTTTCCGCAGCCTGACGGACCAACTATGGATATAAAGCTGCCATTTTCAACATCAAGATTTATATCATACAGTGCCGCTGTTTCTCCCTCTTTTGTGTGGTATGAATAACTGACATTTTTTAATGAAAGAATTGGATTCATAACAGGGCTCCTTTAAGTTATATATTATTATATGCATATAAAATTTAACGTGAACATAACATAATTAATTAAAAAAGCTTTACAATTATTCATATCGCATATATAATAGATGAGTACAATTTGCAAGTTTGCAGGAAATTTTTATATGCTACCATGGCTCAGTCGGTAGAGCAACTGATTCGTAATCAGTAGGTCGCCGGTTCGATTCCGGCTGGTAGCTTTTTTGTATGTATTTTTAAGTTCATGAGCATAATAAGACAAATCATTTTTATGAATGGAGGATTATTATGCATATGAATAGTGGAATTGATAAAGAGCAAAAAAATGAGAAGCAGGACAAAAGAATTTTTGATTATGGACAGGTGGAGCTGGAAAGCTCAAATCATGGAAAAATTCATCTGATGACTATTATAGGCGAGATAGAGGGTCATGATACGCTTCCGGCAACAAGTAAAACTACAAAGTATGAGCATATTCTTCCGCAGCTTGCAAAGGTTGAGAATGATGAGGAAATACAGGGGATACTTTTTCTTATAAATACAGTAGGCGGTGATGTTAGTGCGGGTCTTGCAGTTGCAGAGATGATATCTTCGATGTCAAAGCCGACGGTATCTTTGGTGATTGGAGATTCACACAGCATAGGAGTACCGCTTGCAGTGAGTACGGATTATTCATTTATAGCTCCGTCTGCAACTATGATTATTCATCCTGTAAGAATGAATGGTACAATTATAGGTGCACCGCAGACATTTGATTATTTCAGGCTTATACAGGACAGAATAGTTAATTTTATTTCCGGTCATTCGCATATTGAGAAAAAGACACTTGAAAATATGATGATGAATACAGGAATTCTGACAAAGGATTTAGGAACGATACTTGTAGGAGAAGAAGCAGTGCAGCAGGGACTTATAGATGAGGTCGGAGGTATAAGTACAGCGTTTAAAAAGCTTGAAGAGCTTATGAAACAAAAAAGCGGTAATATCTAACAAAAGGAGTACTAATGAGTTTGGAAAAATGTACATTGTGTCCAAGAAAATGTAATGTGCCAAGAAGTGACGTAAGTACGGGTTATTGCGGTGTGAGCGATGATTTGTATGTTGCGAGGGCAGCGCTTCATATGTGGGAGGAACCTTGTATATCAGGAGAAGAAGGTTCAGGAACCGTGTTTTTTTCAGGCTGCAATTTAAGGTGTGTTTATTGTCAGAATTATGACATTGCAGCCGGGAGAGCCGGAAAAAAGATAACTGTGGACAGGCTTTCGCAGATTTTTCTGGAATTGCAGGAAAAACAGGCAAACAATATAAATCTTGTAACACCTGCGCATTACGTTAAAAAGATAGCTGAAGCATTGAAAAAGGCAAAGGCATCTGGGCTTAAAATTCCCATAGTGTATAACACAAGCGGTTATGAGAGTGTAAGTACGCTTAAGATGATTGACGGACTGATTGATGTGTATATGCCTGATTTTAAGTATTTTGACAGTGAACTGTCTTTAAAGTATTCAAATGCAAAAGATTACTGTGAGGTTGCAAAGAAAGCATTGGCGGAAATGTATCGTCAGGTTGGGAAACCTCAATTTAACAAAAAAGGGATAATGACAAAAGGAATGATAGTCAGGCATCTTGTGTTGCCTGGATTATCAGAAGATTCCAAAAATGTTATAAAGTATTTATTTGCAACGTATTCAAATAACATATATATTAGCATTATGAATCAGTATACGCCGCTTGATAATGTGAAAAATTATCCTGAGATAAACAGGCGTATAACAGGCGAAGAGTATGAGGAAATTGTAAATTATGCTATAGATATCGGAGTGGAAAACGGATTTATACAGGAAGATGGAACATCAGAAGAAAGTTTTATACCGGCTTTTGACTACGAGGGAGTATAAGAATGAACCAAATTGAAAAAAACAGGGCACATGTATGGCAGATTGCTTTGTTTTCACTGAATAATACGTCAACAAATTTGTATTTGGCAATGATGGGGTATATCTCATATTATGCGAATGGTATTGCAGGACTTGGAGTTGTGCTGATTTCGATGATACTTACGGGGATGAGAATATTTGACGGAATAACTGACCCATTGATTGGATTTATAATAGATAAGACTAATGGACGATTCGGTAAATTCAGACCTTATATGATTATAGGATATATTCTGCTTGCTGCAAGCTCACTGACATTGTTTTTTACAACGCATCTTGTGCCGGGATTTTTGAGGGTTCCGTATTTTATACTGATATATTCTGTTTATATTATAGGATATACATTTCAGACCGCTGTCGTAAAGTCAGGACAGTCGGTGATTACAAATGATGTAGCACAAAGGCCTCTTATTACATTTTTTGATTCAACGTTTATAATGATGGCACATGGACTTGTCGCTTTCTATGTTTCAGTATATCTTATAGGAAAATACAAAACATTTAACAGTACAGCGCTTTTTTTTGAGTTTGTCATAACGGTAGTTATAGTTTCAGGAATATGTACGGTACTTGCGGTTGCAGGTATATGGAAAAAGGACAAGCCGGACAATTTTATTAATAATAGAAACAGTTCTGGTAATACTGATGGTTACGAAAGTACCGGTGATGTACAGTGTGAGGCTGATGACGATATACATTTTAGGGATTATATAACGATATTAAAACATAATAAGCCTATAAGAATGCTTGTTATTGCGGCAGCATCAAATAAATTTGCGTCAATGGTTTACAGTAATTCGACGGTGCTTGTCATGTTTTACGGCATTCTTATGGACAATTATGCGCTTGCGGGCGTTATAGGAATGATTGTCGGGATGCCGAATCTTGCAATAATATATGCAGGAATACATTATGCACAGAAGGTCGGGCAAAAAAAGACTATGATTGCGGCGACATGGCTTGCAATCATATTTCAGACAATGCTTATGCTTATGATGATTTTTTGTGATCTTACAAAAGTGTCACTGTTTAATATAAATCTTATAACAGTGCTGTTTCTGCTTGTATTTACTTTGTTAAACGGTGTAAAGTCAATAACAAATAATATAGTAGTTCCTATGATTGCCGACTGTACGGATTATGAGTATTCAATAAGCGGACATTTTGTGCCTGG
The DNA here is from genome assembly GCA_900552795.1 of uncultured Eubacterium sp. Lineage (GTDB taxonomy): Bacteria > Bacillota > Clostridia > Lachnospirales > Lachnospiraceae > Lachnospira. The sequence continues at coordinate 20,302 of USBB01000031.1, read as the reverse complement.
AATTATGGGAGCACTATTTTCTTTTATAGATAAATCCTTTTCGGCTTTGGGAACGGGCTTTGTCGGAATAGCATTGTCATTTATAGGATACACGAAAGTGTTTCCGCAGGTTGAGGATACGCTTACGCTTCAGATTAAGTGGATGACAATCTTTTTTTATTGTATAATACCTATCATAGGATGGCTGATAACTATATTTATAATGAGATTTTATAAATTGGACAAGAAAACGATGATGGGGCTTTATTCAGATGGAGGTAAAGATGTTGATTGCTAAGGGTGATGCTTTGAAATTAGGGTGCGAAAAGGCGGGAAGTATTTATAATTTTGCATTTGCCAGTGAAAGCAGCAGGGTATCTCTGCTTTTATACAGCGAGCAGAAGAAACCGATTTTACGTGTAGATATGGATGAAGCTTATAAAAAGGGTAATGTTTTTGCGTGTAAAATAAGCGGTATTTTTCTTGATAAAGCCTTGTATTGTTATGAGGAGGACGGTAAGAAAGTAATAGACCCGTATGCAAAGACGATAACGGATTGCGAAAGATTCGGAAAAATAAATAAAAATCCGCTTTATCTTAGCAGGGTAGTCACGGACGACTTTGATTGGGACGGTGATACGACATTAAACATACCATATGAGGAATGTATAATTTATAAGCTGCATGTAAGAGGTTATACAAAAAGCAGGACATCAATGGTAAATAATAAGGGAACATTTGAGGGGATAATTGAAAAAATACCGTACATAAAGTCGCTTGGAATTACAAGTATTGAACTTATGCCTGCATATGAGTTTGATGAAAATATGAGATTTGACCAGCTTTATGAAAAAGATAAAGAATTAAAAGAAAAGCTCGGAAAATATGTTGGTGAACCGATAAAAAGACCCGTTAATTACTGGGGGTATGTTGACGGATTTATGTTTGCACCAAAATCCTCATATACTTCAATTTCTGCAGATACATCAGATTATACCGTGGAATTTAAAAAGATGGTAAAAATGCTCCATGAACAGAATATAGAACTGATTATGGAAATGCATTTTACGGATAAAGCACCGGGATATATTCTTGACTGTGTAAGATACTGGGTAGAAAATTATCACATTGACGGCGTGCATTATTACGGTTCGCAGGCAGGGCTCGAAGCTCTGGCAGCAGATCCTTTTCTTTCAGACACTAAGATTATAACGGTTAACTGGGAGGGGAAAAGAGGCACATTCAGGCATATGGGAAGCTGTAATGAAGATTATTCAAATATTGCAAGAAAATTTTTAAAAGGCGATGAAAATCAACTGGAAAGTTTTGCGAATGTTTCAAGAAAGAATCTGCCAAATAGTGCAAGCATTAATTTTATAACAAATCATAACGGTTTTACGATGATGGATCTTGTAAGCTATGACCGCAAGCATAATGAAGCTAATGGTGAAAATAACCGTGATGGTGAAAATTTTAATAATAGCTGGAACTGCGGTGTTGAGGGAAAGACGAAAAAGCAGAAAATATGCCGCCTCAGGAAAAAGCAGATTAAAAATGCGTTTATAATGCTTTTATGCTCGCAAGGGACACCTCTTATACTTGCAGGTGATGAATTTGAAAATACGCAGCATGGAAATAATAACCCATATTGTATTGATGGTGAGACGACATATCTTAAATGGAAAAATAAAGAGCTGCCTTGCGAGACGCTTGAATTTGTAAAGAAGCTTATAGCATTAAGAAAAGAGCATGCGGTTTTTCATATGCCTAAGCAGTTTATATCGGCGAATAATACATCAGGCGGTTTTCCGGATATTTCATATCATGGAAGCAGTGCGTGGTATCAGACAATGGAAAATTATGACAGACATATCGGGATTATGTATTGCGAAAATAATGAGCTTGTATATGTCGCTTATAATATGCATTGGGAATCGCATATGCTTGGACTTCCAAAGGTTCCGGCAGGAAGCCATTGGAAAATTGAGCTTACAAGTTCAGATGATGAAAAAATAAGTCTTGATGACAATAAGGCCGTTGTTATGGAGCCGAGAACATCGGCAATTCTTACATGCACAATAGATAAAAATACTGAAAGCAAAGAAAAAGTGTAGGATTTATGGAATGGAGATTGATGTGAATACTCAGTTTGATAATAACAAAGAGCTTGAACAGATGATTAAAGCTTTGGAAAATCAGGAAAAGGTAAGAAGAGCAGGATATGTTGATGCACGCGGAAATATTTCTTTGAGCAGGGAAGATGAGTGTGTCAGGGATAACAATGAGATTAATTTTAGTTTAAATCATGTTATGGAATATTATATTTATGAATATTATTTTAAGCCGGACGCAGGTGTGAAATGTACAGAACACCCATACGCAAGATATTTCAGGGAGTATGGTGATTTGTGCATGGAAAGGGAAAAATTTAAGGCAGCGGAGGCTTCTTACAAAGATGCGATATGCTGGAATCCTGTAGACCTTGATTCTATTCTTGCACTCGCTGAATGCTACAGGGCTCTTAATATGCTGGAAAGGTACATGATTGTCACAAGGCAGGCATACAGATACTGCTGTACAAGGGCTACAATGGCGAGATATTACAGAAATATGGGATATTATTATACTCAAAAATATAAGCCGGAAGTAGCGAGAGCATGTTATATTTACAGCAATATTTATTTTCATACTGAAAATGCGGATAATGAACTTGCATATATAGAAAAAGCGGTTGGTAATAAGACTCCGGACTTGAGCATAAAGCAGATGCAGGAGGTTTTTGCGGACTATGCAATAGAGCCCGGACCGGATCCTGATACGATAGGTATTATTTACAGAGTCGGCGAGCTTATGCTTGAAGATAAACAATACAGTCTTGCAAGAGACTGTTTTTCAATATGTTATGATATAACGCAGGAACAGGCATTGGAGGAGCTTTTAGATGAACTTGAAAGAATGTGATGCAATAATTTTTGACCTTGACGGTACATTGTGGGATGCGACAAAAAATATACGAAAATCGTGGAATGAACTTTTGGAAAAAGATACAGAGGTTAACAGAGAAGCCATAAGCGAAAAGGAGCTGGAAGAGTGCATGGGAATGCCTATGTATGATATAGCGGCGAAATTATTTCCTCTTGAAACAGAGAAAACACAAAAAAGTATAATGGATAAAATGTGTGTATATGAAAATGAGTATCTTGAGAAAAATGGCGGCGAGCTTTTTGATGGCCTTAAAAGTACTCTTGAAAAGCTTAGTAAAAGATATGATTTGTATATAGTAAGCAACTGCCAGGACGGATATATTGAAACTTTTTTAAAGGCACATAATACAGAAAGCTTTTTTAAGGATATAGAGAGCTGGGGAAGAACAAAGTGTTCAAAATCAGAAAATAATAAGATGATTGTGAAAAGAAACAATATTAAAAATCCTGTTTATGTAGGAGATACGAAAGGTGATGCAGTAGCTGCAAAGGAAGCAGGAATTCCTTTTATATTTGCTGCATATGGCTTTGGAGATGTTGATGAAAAAGATTATTTGCTTAAGATTGATGACATAAGGGAACTGACAAAGCTGTTTGGTGTGGAGGCATAGTTATGGTTTTATCATTGGCTAAAAATGCGGTTAAAATAAAATGCGGTTTTGAGAATGCAGTTATGACAGGAAATTATGAATGTGCATATGCGTGCGGAATTTTGTCTGCCTCAATGGGAATAGAGCAGATAAAAGAATATGACAGCATAAAACAATTAAAAGACGTAGTGCTTCAACATACAGATGTGGATGTGATTGAAGATGATAATATAAAAAGAATAGTACAGATGCTAAATGACTACGAGCCGTCAGAAATTCTTGATAGTCAGATGAAAGAGCTGTATTCAATGGGATATAAAGATAAAAATATTTAGCTGTTGACTTTAAATCATGGATAGAGTATATTTTTTTAAGAGCTTTAGTAATAAAGTCACAATTATTTTAAAAGGTAAAAGGTGAATGTAAAAACATGACACAATTAGTAGAGGTAGCGGATATTGAGAAAAATCATGACAATCCGATAGCAGAACTTGTGCAGACTGCATGTAAGTTTGAGAGTCATATTACAATTCAGGCTAATGAGAAATTCATTAATGCAAAGAGTTTAATGGGAATGATGGCGTTTGGACTTAAGCAGGGAATGAAAGTTGAGATATCAGCTGACGGAGCAGATGAGGAGCTTGCAGTTGATTCAATAAAGAGATTTCTGGCAGAGTAATAGCCGGAAGATGAGGAGGTAATCATAATGAAAGTAAGTGAAAAAACAGTTGATATTGAAAAACTAGCAGGGGTGGACATAAAGGATCAGACATCAGAGAAAAAGACAACGACTAAGTCAGTAAAATCTGAGAAGGCAGCAGCAAAAGAGGAATCTGTAAAAGAAGAAAGTTCAGAGACAAAAACTGCGGCTAAAAAGACAACAGCTAAGCCGGCGGCGAAGACAACAAAGGCTGCAGCGGCCAAAAAGACAACAAAAACTACGACGGCTAAAAAGACAACAGCTAAGCCGGCAAAAGTTGAATGTGAATTATATATTCAGTATAACGGTAATCAGCTTGATCAGGCAGTTCTTCTCGAGAGAGTTGAGGAAGACTGTATAAATCAGGGCGTTTCTGTTAAGGAATTAAAGCTTTACTTAAAGCCTGAGGATAATGCGTGTTACTATGTTGCCAATGGCAGTTTTGCCGGTAAAGTGGATTTATTTTAAAATTATACATACTTATAACTTGTATAAAAATTTTTGATTTTTGGTCAGGTAAAGTTTGGAGGGGATTTAAGACATTAAAATCTCCTCTTTTTACTTTATGTGATTACGGTTCCGGATTGTGAGAGTGCGAAGCACGAAACAATCAGTGTAATCATGATTATTGTGTTTTGACACCCTGATTTTTATATGTGACAGGTCACGGAAGGAAGTACATAATGTTTGAATTAAAAGAAAAAGTATTCTATGGTGTAGTGGGAATATGTGAAATTACGGATATTGCAAAACCGCCTATTACGGGAGTTGACGGTGATTATTACTATCTTCAGCCGATATATGACAGCAGAGGTATTATCTATTCTCCGGTAAATAGTAATAAGGTTGCGATAAGAAGCATGATTACACAGCAGGAGTGCCAAAAACTTTACGAAAGGGCGAAAAATTGCAAAAAGGATGAGTTATTTAGTGGAATAATAACACCTCAGCGTTATGATGAATTTATTAAATCACAGGATCCGCTTATGCTTATGCAGCTTATAAGATCTTTGTATAATATAAAGAACGAAAGGGCAAAAGATTTAAGAAAGATGAAATCGGCTGACAGCAGGATTCTTTCCACAGCAAGAAAACTTCTTTATGGAGAGATAGCGGTTTCAATGGGCAGGGAATTGTCAGAGGTAAGTGATGAACTTGACGAATTGCTCGGACAGAATTAATTAAAAGGACTTGATTTTTTTGTACAGTCATATTATGATGAATTATATGCAGTTGAACAAAGGTGGTACCGCGTTAAATACGCCCTTTGCAGGATTTTATTTTTCTGCAGAGGGCTTTTTATCGCTTCACGAACCGCTTGAGCGCGGAGATTGCGCAATCGCAATCTTTTTTATAGAAAGGAAAGAATAAAGATGAGTAAGCAGTTGGAAAAAAATTACAATCCTTCAGAAATTGAAGACAGATTGTATCAGAAATGGCTTGATAAAAAATACTTTCACGCAGAAGTTAACAGGGATAAAAAGCCGTTTACTATAGTTATGCCTCCTCCTAATATAACAGGAAAGCTTCACATGGGGCATGCACTTGATAATACAATGCAGGATATTCTTATACGTTTTAAGCGTATGCAGGGGTATGAGGCACTTTGGGTGCCAGGTACAGACCATGCAAGTATTTCTACCGAGGTTAAGGTTACAAATGCTTTAAAGGATGAGGGTATTGATAAGCATGAACTCGGCAGAGAAGGCTTCTTAAAAAGAACATGGGAATGGAAAAAGGAATATGGCGGAACTATTACAAGCCAGTTAAAGAAGATAGGTTCTTCATGTGACTGGGACAGAGAAAGATTTACCATGGACGAGGGATGTTCCAATGCTGTACAGACTGTATTTATAAATCTTTATAATAAAGGACTTATTTACAAGGGATCAAGAATAGTCAACTGGTGCCCTGTATGTAATACATCAATATCAGATGCAGAGGTAGAGCATGAGGAACAGACAGGACATTTTTGGCATATAAATTATCCTGTAGCCGGTGAAGAGGGAAGATTTGTAGAAATCGCAACAACAAGACCTGAGACACTTTTAGGCGACTCTGCACTTGCGGTAAATCCTAATGATGACAGATATAAGGACATTATAGGAAAGATGGTTGAGCTTCCGCTTACAGACAGACAGATACCTGTAATTGCAGACGAATATGTAGATATGGAATTTGGTACAGGTGTTGTTAAGATTACACCTGCACATGACCCTAACGATTTTGAGGTTGGTAAAAGACATAATCTTCCTGAAATTAATATATTAAATGATGATGCAACAATTAATAATCTTGGCGGCAAATATGCAGGAATGGACCGTTACGAGGCAAGAAAAGCGATGGTGGCTGATCTTGAGGAGTTAGGGTTGTTGGTTAAGGTTGAGGAGCATGTTCATAATGTCGGAACTCATGACCGCTGCAAGACTACTGTTGAGCCTATGATTAAGCAGCAGTGGTTTGTTAAGATGGATGAGCTTATAAAGCCTGCTGTTGAGGGCGTTAAAAATGGCGACATTGAACTTATGCCGGCTTCAATGGATAAAACATATTTTAACTGGACAGACAATATACGCGACTGGTGTATTTCAAGACAGTTGTGGTGGGGACACAGAATCCCTGCTTATTACTGTGATGACTGCGGTGAAATGGAAGTTTCTGCGGCAGCAGTATGCAAGTGTAAGAAATGCGGCAGTACAAATATAACACAGGATCCTGATACGCTTGATACATGGTTTTCATCAGCACTCTGGCCATTTTCAACGCTTGGCTGGCCGGATAATACAGATGAGCTTGAATATTTTTATCCTACAGATGTTCTTGTTACAGGTTACGATATTATTTTCTTCTGGGTTATAAGAATGATTTTCTCAGGATATGAGCATATGGGAAAGAAGCCTTTCAGTAAGGTGTTGTTCCACGGACTTGTGCGTGATTCACAGGGAAGAAAGATGAGTAAGTCACTCGGAAATGGTATCGATCCGCTTGAGGTTATTGATAAATACGGTGCCGATGCGCTTCGTTATACACTTATTACAGGCAATGCTCCGGGAAATGATATGCGTTTTTACTGGGAGAGAGTTGAAGCAAGCCGCAATTTTGCCAACAAGGTATGGAATGCTTCAAGATTTATTATGATGAACGATCCTGAAAATACTGTTAAAGCTGATGGTGTACTTCCTGACAATCTTACAGAAGCGGATAAATGGATACTTTCAAAGATGAATAATCTTATCAGCGAAGTTACGGATAATATGGAGAAATATGAACTTGGTATAGCGGTATCTAAGCTTAACGATTTCATATGGGAAGAGTTCTGTGACTGGTACATTGAGATGGTAAAACCGCGTCTTTACAATGATGAAGATACAACAAAGACAGCTGCAATATGGACGTTAAAGACGGTTCTTATAGATGCTTTAAAGCTTCTTCATCCTTATATGCCATTTATCACTGAGGAAATATTCTGTAATATTCAGGATAAAGAAGAATCAATAATGATTTCTGACTGGCCTGTATTTAAAGAAAGCTTTATTTTTAAAGAAGAGGAAAATGCCATAGAGACAATCAAGGAAGCTGTAAGAAATATAAGAAATATAAGAGCTGAGATGAATGTTGCTCCAAGCAGAAAAGCTTTGGTTTATGTGGTTTCGGAAAATGAAAATATAAGAAGTATTTTTGAAAACGGTAAGGTGTTCTTTGCAACTCTTGGTTATGCAAGCGACGTTATAATACAGGAGAATAGAGAAAATATTGCGCCGGATGCTGTATCAACGGTTATACCTGACGCAGTAATTTATATTCCTTTTGCAGAGCTTGTTGATATTGAAAAAGAGATAGAGCGTCTGGAAAAAGAGAAAAACAAACTTTTTGGAGAAATTAAAAGATGTGAGGGTATGCTTAACAACGAAAAGTTTATTTCTAAGGCGCCTGAAGCTAAGATAAATGAAGAAAAAGAAAAGCTTGCAAAATATCAGCAGATGTTAATGCAGGTAACACAGAGACTTGAGACTCTTTCAAAATAATTTTTAAGCCGCCAAGCGGCAGAACGGAGGTATTTATGTCAGATAAGAATATGCTTTCAATTCCTTATTGTCAGTACTCAATGGAGATGAGAAGCGGTAAGATTATTGAAATTGATTATGGCTTTACATCACTTCTGGGGTACACACAGGATGATGTTAATAATGGTCTGGTATTTAAGCAGATGGTGCCGGATGTTGAGTACAAAGCAATTATTGATGAGTTAAGGGAACAGTTCATAGAGAACAGATATGTATGTTATCAGCATGAGATGCTTACAAAATCAGGTGAGACATTGGAGGTTGTTTCATTTATAAGAATACAGAATAAACTGCTTGACGGACACAGAGTTCTTAAAGTAAGTGTTGCTAATATTTCTGATTATATGGGACAAAAGTGTTAGGAAGTAAAAAAATGGAATTTAATTTTTCTGATAAGGCAAATAGTTTTAAGCCTAATATTTTTAATATTTTAAATGAGCGAAAAGCAAAAATGATAGAAAAGGGTCATACTGTTTATGATTTATTTGTAGGAACTCCTGATTTTAAGCCGGCACAGCATGTTATTGATGCTGTTGTGGAAGCCTCAAAGGATGCTTTAAATTACAGATATTCGCTTGGAGATACAAAGGAACTTAAAGGCGCTGTACAAAGGTGGTATGACAGACGTTACGGAGTGGCTCTTGATGAGGATGAAATCCTTTCTGTTGCAGGTACGCAGGAGGGGTTTGCTCATGTGGCCCTTACGGTATGCAATCCCGGTGATTTGGTGCTTGTGCCAAATCCGGGATATCCGGTTTTTGAGGTGGGGCCTTATTTGAATGATGCGGTTATTGGTTACTATGAACTTGATAAAAATAATCATTACATGCCTATGCTCGACAGGATAGATGAAGAAACTGCAAAAAAGGCAAAAATGATAATTGTTTCATATCCGCTTAACCCTACCTGTACATGTGCAGATAAAAAATTTTATGAAGAGCTTATAGAATTTGCAAAAAAATACAATATACTTGTTGTGCATGACAATGCATATTCTGAGATAGAATATGACGGAAGAACAGGATTTTCATTTCTTTCGATTCCCGGTGCTAAGGAGGTAGGCATTGAATTTAATTCATTGTCAAAGACCTATAATCTTACAGGTATAAGAATATCATTTGCACTTGGAAACAAAGAGGTTATAAAAAAATTTAAAACAATACGTTCACAGTTCGATTACGGAACAAGCTATATTGTACAGAAAGCCGCTGTGGCAGCACTGGACGGGCCGCAGGAAGGAGTAAATAAGCAGTGTCTTGAATATCAGAAAAGAAGAGATGCTCTTTGCGGCGGTTTAAATGATATCGGCTGGAAAGTGCCTTATTCTGAGGGAACGATGTTTGTATGGGCACCTGTACCGTCAGGTTTTAAAAATTCTGATGATTTTTGTATGCAGATGCTTGAAAATACAGGCGTGCTGTGTACTCCGGGAAGTGCTTTCGGAAGCAGAGGCGAGGGTCATGTAAGATTTGCACTCGTGCTTGATACGGATACGATAAAAAAGGCTGTTGGATTAATAGGGAACTGGTTAAATAACAGATAGTGTGTTATAATTTAAACGTCAACACAAAATGTGCATAACAAATAGAACAACTGAATAGAAGAGTGAGAGAATACTCCAACCTTCAGGGCAAAGTGAGACAGAAATGTCAATTCTTGACCGGCGGTGATTAAATCTGTGATTTTATATTTTACGGCAAAAAGCAGTAAAATAATTTACAGATATACAAGTCCGCGAGCTGCAAAGGCAGTTGATTAAGTGAGAATCTTAAACCGACAGTATAGTCTGGATGAGAGAAGAAGGAGGTCATTATGACTAATTTAATTGATTCATTGCAAAATAATATTAATTTTGTGCTCATATCGCTTGTATTTATGGCGGCGGTATATTTAGCGGCAGTTTTGTCGGAAAAGTTAATTGAGAAAAAGACCGGTGTAAAGTTTTCATCAAACAAGACGAAGATTAACAAGATGATTGTTATGGCTATGCTTGTGGCAGTGGCGGTAATACTTATGTATTTTGAATTTCCGCTGACATTTATTGCTCCGGCGTTTTATGAGATGGATTTAAGTGAAGTACCGATTATGATTGGCTCATTCATGTTGGGACCTTGTGCAGGTGTGTTGATGGAGGCAGTTAAAGTAATACTTAAAATATGTATAAAAGGTACAACAACTGCATTTGTGGGAGATTTTGCAAATTTCCTGCTGGGCTGTTGTCTGGTACTGCCGGCTTCTGTAATTTATCATACAAAAAAGACAAGAAAAAGAGCGTTTGCAGGGCTTGTGTCAGGAAGTTTGTTTTTTATAGTTTCCGGTGTTATCCTGAATGCATTTTATCTTCTTCCTAAATATTCACAGCTTTATGGAATACCGGTTGAATCTTTTATTTCTATGGGAGAAAAGATTAATCCGGCAATTAATAATATTTTGACATTTGTGGCGCTTGCGGTAGCTCCGTTTAATCTTATTAAAGCGCTTCTTGTGAGTATTATAACCATGATTTTATATAAATATTTAAGCAGACATATAAAAGCAGGAAATTAAGCCCGATAATTTCTATTTTGTGTTGACGAATATTTATTGTTTATTTTGTACATAATAACCTCGGATAAATATTTTATATTAATTTGAGATATTAGTGGAGGTTTATTATGAAAAAGAAATGTATAATAGCTGCTTTACTTACACTGTTGGCAGTTGGTGTTTTAGCAGGCTGCGGGATGAAAAAGGCATCAGATAACAACTCTTCTTCCAATGCAGGAGATAATGTTAACGATGGTGCTACGAATGGTGTAATCGAGGAAGTTGTAACAGACGCGGCTACAGGAATTAAGGAAGCAGCGACAGATGTTAAAGACGGTATCAAGGAAGCAGCAACAGATGCTTACGATGCTGTTAAAGAAGGCGCTACAAACGTAAAGCAGACAGTTACTGAAGCAATAGATAATATAAACAGATAATTAAGAAGAGGGAACTGTTGTATGCAGTTCCTTCTTTTTAATTGGTATTGTAATGAAAATGAAAATTATGGTATAATGTACGCGAACATAATTTAAGATTGGAGCAGTTATGAAACATGGATATATAAGGGTGGCTGCAGCTACGCCGCTGATTCGCGTTGCAGATTGCCGGTATAATACAGACAGGATAATAGAGATTATGACACAGGCTTATGATAAAAAAGCCAAGGTTGTTGTATTTCCTGAGCTGTGTATAACAGGTTATACATGCAATGATTTATTTTTGCATGAAATTCTGCTTACAGCAGCATTGGAGGGGTTAAAAAGAATAATCAGACATTCGGCTGCGTTAAAAGGCATGATTTCATTTGTGGGACTGCCTTATGAATATAGTGGAAAGCTTTATAATGTGGCAGCAGCAGTGTGTGATGGGAAATTATTAGGCTTTGTACCTAAGAGGTCACTTCCGAATTATGGGGAGTTTTACGAAAGAAGACAATTTACACCGGGGTTTGATAAGTGTGTAAATGTCGATTTTGACGGTTACAGCGTTCCGTTAGGTGCAAAAATGCTTTTTACATGTGTTAATATGCCTCAGCTTGTAATAGGTGCGGAAATCTGTGAGGATTTGTGGACACCGCAGCCGCCAAGCAGCGAACTTGCAATGAATGGAGCAACGTTGCTCGTTAACTGTTCAGCAAGCAACGAAACAGTAGGAAAGAAAAAATACAGGCAGCAGCTTGTGAGCGGACAGTCAGCAAGGCTTGTATCAGCATATGTTTATGCTTCGTCAGGCGAGGGAGAGTCAACGCAGGATTTGGTTTTTGGCGGGCACAATCTTATATGTGAGAATGGAAATATACTTGCAGAATCACAGCTTTTTGAGAATGAAACAATATATGCGGATATAGATTTGGACAGGCTTCGCAGTGAGCGCGCGAAAATGACTACTTTTGTGTCTGCAAGTGAAGAATACGGAAAGCATAATGAACATGCTTTTGATTATACACATGTGCCGTTTACGACAGATATTGAGGATATAGAGCTTATAAGAAAATTTGATAAATCACCTTTTGTTCCGCAGGATAAAATTAAGCGAAATCAAAGATGTGAGGATATTCTTAATATACAGACATATGGTTTAAAAAAACGTTTGAGCCATACAGGCTGTAAGAGTGCAGTCTTAGGAATTTCAGGGGGACTTGATTCAACGCTTGCTCTGCTTGTTACGGTAAGGGCTTTTGATTTGTTATCATATGACAGAAAGTTTATTATATGTGTGACCATGCCGTGTTTCGGAACAACGGACAGGACATATAATAATGCTTGTGAGCTTACGAAAATGCTTGGATGTACACTTAGAGAAATAAATATAAAAGAATCTGTAAAAATACATTTTAAAGATATAGGTCATGATGAGAATATACATGATGTGACATATGAAAATAGTCAGGCAAGAGAACGTACTCAGATACTTATGGATATTGCAAATCAGACAAATGGAATGGTTATAGGAACTGGGGATATGTCGGAGCTTGCGTTGGGATGGGCGACATATAACGGAGACCACATGTCAATGTATGGAGTTAATTCTTCTGTTCCCAAAACGCTTGTCAGACACCTTGTAAAGTATTACGCAGATATATGCGGTGATAAAAAGCTGTCGGATATTTTGGAAGATATTCTTGATACCCCTGTAAGCCCTGAGCTGCTTCCGCCGCAGCAGGATGGTACGATTGCACAAAAGACAGAGGATCTGGTTGGCCCATATGAACTGCATGATTTCTTTATGTATCATATGCTTAGATTCGGCGTAAGACCGGAAAAGCTTTTTAGAATGGCAAAGCTGGCTTTTGATGGAATATATGATGAAGCTGTTATATATAAATGGCAGAGAACATTTACGTGGCGGTTCTTTTCACAGCAGTTTAAGCGTTCATGCCTGCCGGATGGGCCAAAAGTCGGGTCAGTAGCTGTTTCGCCGAGAGGTGATTTAAGAATGCCAAGCGATGCATGTGCTGATTTGTGGATGCATGAGCTTGATGAAATAAAAGAAAAATATAAATTTGACACCATAATCTAATTAAAGAATAAAAAGAAGAGGTAAAATATGTCTAAGAATAAGGGAAATAAAGCGGTGCTTAATAACACTGACGGTAATATTGTAACAAAATATGATAAAAAGGTTCAGAAAAGAGAAGCTGAAAAGAAAGCTGATGCAAGAAATAGAAAGATAACGGTTTCTGTGCTTGCAGTTATAGCTGCCATAGCAGTTATAGCAGGCGGATATTTTACGTGGTCACATTTTAACAGAGTTTACAAGAATTATATAGTTGTAGACGGCCAGAATGTTAATCAGATAGAATATGATTTTTATTATTCAATGGCGAAGAATAATATTTTAAATCAGCCTCTTTTTGATACAATGACATATGGCGATTATTTCAAGTCATATATGGGATATGACAGAACTAAGAGTGATTCAAGCCAGATATATGATAAGGACAAGGGTTATACATGGTTTGATTATTTTGCAAAGACAGGTCTTGATACTTTAAAAGAATACAAGGCACTTATAAAGGCAGCCGATGAAAAGGGCTTTAATTATGAAACTCAGGATGCCGATTATGAGGAATTTAAGAGCAATGTAAAAAAATATGCAGAGGAATCTGAGGTTTCGGAAAAAGAGTATTATAAGCTCACATTCGGAAAATATGCAACAGCGAGCAGTATTGAGGAATATGTATTCGAATATCTGAAAGCTGCTGCATATCAGGAACAGCTTATGGAAGATTATAAGCCATCTGACGAAGAGGTAGAAGAATTCTACGAAAAGAATAAAGATGATTATGATGATGTTACATACAGAAGTCTTGAGATAAAGGCAGAAGTTGAAGATAATGAGGAAGCTTTGGCTGCTGCAAAGGCAAAGGCTGATGAGATGGTATCACTCGTAGACAGTGAAGATAAGTTTGCAAGTCTGTGTAAGGAATACACAACATCAGATGATCCGTCGGTTTACGATGATAAGGATGCATCACTTAAGAAAGATGCGCTTAAGTCAAGCGTAAGTGAGGATATCGGTAAGTGGCTTTTTGCTGCTGAACGAAAGAAAGGCGATATAATTGCACTTGAAGATAAGACTAACAGCAGATATGTTGTTTTGTATTTCATTGACAGAGGATATGATGAAGATAATGACGAGGTTATCTCTTCAAAAATAGTTTCAGACAGGTATAGTGAGTTTATTAAGCCATATACTGATGCAATAACGGTTGAGGATAAAGCTCACAGAATTAAGGAGCTTAAATAGTGAATTTAGAGAAATTAAGAAATTTTGATTTTGAATGTGCCATCTTTGATTTAGATGGCACACTTCTTAATTCTACGGGGATTTGGGCTGAAATAGATGAACGTTTTCTTGAGAAAAGAAATATAGAGCCCACCCGGGAATTTTTGGAAGTTATTAAAACGCATAATTTTAAGACAGGTTCGGAATTTACGGTGAAACATTTTAATCTCCCAGAAAGACCGGAGGATGTAGCCGATGAATGGTACAGAATGGCACTCAAATCATATGCTGAGGAAATAGTATTAAAGCCTTACGCAAAAGAGTATCTTAAAGAATTAAAGCTGCGTGGAATAAAGCTTTCAGTCGCAACGTCTTCTGACAGGTCGCTTTATGAAAGCTGCCTTATAAGAAACGGAGTGTATGATTTGTTTGATAATTTTACGCAGACAGATGAGGTTTATAGAGGTAAAGGATTTCCAGATGTATATATTAAAGCGGCGCAAAAAAGCCACGCCGATATATCGGGGTGTGTGGTGTATGAAGATATACTGCGAGGTGTAGAAGGTGCAAAAAATGGAGGATTTTTCACCGTGGCAGTTGAGGATGAAGCTTCGCTTTGTGATAAGGATAATATAATAAATATTGCAGATATATATATTGATAATTATAAGAAGCTTATATCGTTATAATTATAGATATATACAGATAAATACAGAAATTGCGGAAATAATATAAGAGCAGACTTTAGAGAAAATATACAGGGGCAGGATAAGTTATGGAAAAGAAATACATTTTATTTGATTTGGACGGTACACTGACTGATTCAAAGGAAGGAATTACAAAGAGTGTGCAGTATGCACTTAAAAGTGTTGGAGTGGAGGAGCCTGATATTGACAGGCTGCAGTGTTATATTGGTCCTCCGCTTGACGTAAGCCTTAAGAAATTTCATGGCATAGAAGGAGAAGAGGCCAAAAAGGCTATAGAAAAGTACAGGGAGAGATATAAGGACAAGGGGATTTTTGAAAATGAAGTTATAGATGGAATTATACCTTGTCTTGAAAAGTTGTGCAAAGCGGGCAAAGTGCTTGCTGTAGCCACATGTAAGCCTGAAGTTTTTGCTGTAAGAATTATAGAACATTTCGGTCTGTCAAAATATTTTACTGTGATTACAGGCAGTGAGCTTGACGGAACAAGAAAATTTAAAAATGAAGTTATTGAGGAGGTGTTTGCCCGCCTTATGAATAACTCTGATACAGATATAAAAACTATGGCTGAACTTAAGGCTGACGCACTAATGGTAGGTGACAGAAACAATGATATATTCGGTGCGCATGAGGCAGGCATAGAGGTTATAGGCGTAAGGTTCGGATACGCAGAGGAAAATGAGCTTGAGGAAGCATGCGCTGATTATATTGCAGATACTCCGGCTATGGTGGCAGAATTAATTTTAAGCGAAGATTAAGAAAGGGAATATACAGATATGAATTTTATTTCGGTTTTATATAAGATGATTGTGCTTTTTTTGATAATAATAATCGGTTTTGTTTCGTGCAAGGCCGGTATATTCGATAAAGATTCAAGAATGAGGGTGTCTAAACTGGTCCTTAATGTAACGCTTCCATGTACAATTCTTGCATCGGTAATGATGCAGGATAATCTTCCAAATGTAAGGCAGATATTGATGCTTATGCTTGTCGCAATGTCAAGCTATATTGTTTTTTTTGTGGCTGCGTTAATTGTTCCGTGGATTTTGAGGGTTAAGAACAGTCAGATTGATATTTACAGATTTATGATAGTTTTCGGAAATGTTGCATTTATAGGTTATCCTGTTACTCAGGCCATTTTCGGTGATGGTGCGATTTTTTATACAAGTGTATTTAATCTTCCGTTTAATCTGCTTGCCTATTCTGTGGGGGTATCTTTTATAAAGGCGAGTGCAGGAAAGCAGACTTCAGCAGATAAGACTGCAGAAGATAAGATTCTTAAAAAGAAAAAGGCAGGAAATGTACAAAAAACGGGCATATCTTTTAAAACATTTCTTACACCATGTATGATCGCCTCGGTTATAGCGATAATTATGGCTTTATGCAACTATAAGGGTCCCTTACTTATCGGTGAGACATGTGATATAATAGGCTCAGTTACAACACCGGCTGCCTTGATGATTATAGGTTCATCACTTGCAGATATGCCGGCAAAAGAAATGTTTGGCAATGTGCGTGTTTATATTTTTGCATTGTTAAAGCTTATAATTGTGCCGCTTCTGACATATTTTGTATTCGGAATGTTTGTAAAGGAGCAGCTTCTTTTAGGTGTATGTGTTATTACTGCGGCCATGCCGGTTGCTACAAACGGCACTATGCTGTGTCTTGAGTATGGCGGTGATGAAAAGCTCATGGCGCAGGGAACGTTTATTACTACGTTAGCGTCTGTTATTACAATCCCTATAATGGCTCTTTTGTTCATTTAAATTGTTCATCTAAAGATACATTTCTTTACCATTTTTCTCTTGAATAATTATTATAAAAGGTTTATGCTGTATTAGTTTTAAAACAGTACATGTACTTTTGGACGAAGAGAGTGAGGTAGTAAGGATGATAGCACAAATTTTAGCTGTCACAATTTTTGTATCAATGTTTTTGCTGATTGTGATAGACAAGATTGAGAGACATTATGTGACGTTGGCATGCGGTGCATTGACACTTGTTTTGGTATTCGGTGTGTGTATGAAAAGCTGGGGCGCAATAATAGAGACGCTTAATATACACAGCATATTCACACCAGAGTTTTGGTATCAGGCCGGAGAGGCAGGTGAATCAACAAGCGGTATTAACTGGGCAACAATTATATTTATAGCAGGCATGATGGTAATGGTTGAAGGAATGGCGAGAGTCGGGTTCTTCAGATGGCTGTGCATGAGAATTGCAAAGCTTGTAAATTATAAGGTGATTCCTGTATTTATCACATTTATGATTATGTCGGCATTTCTTGCAATGTTTATTGACAGTATTACTGTTATATTGTTCCTTGCAGCTGTAACGGTTGAATTGTCAAGACTGCTTAAATTTAATCCTGTACCTATGATTCTGGCAGAGATTTTCATGGCAAATTTAGGCGGTTCGGCTACAATGTGCGGAGATCCTCCAAATATAATTATTGGTACATCTCTTGGATATTCATTTGCTGATTTCATCTTGAATACAGGTGTTATTGCAGGTATTTCATTAGTCTTTACTTTGATTTACTTTTTCTTTGCATTCAGGAAAGAGCTTACATCATCATCAAAAGAGCAGATTGATTTGTCAACACTTCCTGATCCTAAAGATGCGATTACAGACAGAAAAGGATTTATAATAAGTACTGTAATTTTTCTTTGTGCGGTAGTTATGCTTGTAACACATGCACAGACAGGTCTTACAGTCGCTTTTATAGGTACGTTTATAGCTCTTGCAACTATACTTACATCACTTAAGCATGTGAAAGAGATTATAAGCAAGGTGGATTATAAGACATTACTTTTCTTTGTAGGACTTTTTATAGTTGTCGGAGGTCTTGAGCAGACAGGAATCCTTAAGGTAGTGGCATCGGCAATAGGTAAGATAAGCGGCGGTAATGCAAAGCTTATGATAATCATTATTGTCTGGGGTTCTGCAATAGCAAGTGCATTTGTTGATAATATTCCATTTGCTGCAACTATGATACCTATTATAAAGATGCTTTCAGAGTCACAGGGTGTAAGCCTTGAAGTATTATCATGGTCATTGTCAATAGGTACGGATATCGGTGGAAGTGCAACACCTATAGGTGCATCAGCTAATGTTGTTGGTACTTCTGTGGCAGCAAAGTCAGGACATCCTATAGGATGGGGACGTTATTGCTTAAAGATAGTTCCTGCGACAATTTTGGTCTTGGTAATATCTACAATATGTATATTTGTGAGGTATTTCTAAAGAATGGAAAAGTGAGGTGAAAACATGGGAGAACAGTTAATTATTTCCATAGGCAGGGAGTACGGAAGCGGCGGTCATGCAATAGCTGAAATACTTGCAAAGAGATTTGAACTGCCTATGTATGACAGAAATCTTCTTGACCATATAGCAGAAGAAAAAGGCGTTGATGTCAATGTACTTAATAAATATGATGAAAAAGCAAATAATGTATTTTTGTCAAGAAGAGTAAGAGGTTTCAGTAATTCGCCTGAGGAAGCAATTGCTGAGATGCAGTTTAATTTTATAAAGGATAAAGCAAAAAAAGGTGAGTCTTTTGTAATAGTAGGACGCTGCTCAGAGACAATTTTAAGAGGCTGTGAGGGGCTTGTTTCGATATTTGTACTTGCTGACAAGGAAGTTAAGAATGAGCGTATTATGAAAATCAGGAATGTCTCTTCAAAAGAAGCACAAAATATCATGAACAGACATGATTTATTAAGAAAGGTCTACCATAACAGATATTGTGACGTTAAGTGGGGAGATTCGAGAAATTATGATATTTCAGTAAACAGCAGCAGACTTGGTATTGAAAGAACTGCCGATATGCTTGAAAGCTACATAAAAGAAAGAACAGGCAACAAACAAAACTGGTAAATAATAATTTTTAATATTAATGCGGAAGCTTACAGGGGTAAGTTTCCGCATTTTTTTGTTGTAAATGTTTTACATTTTGTTATATAATAAAATAACAAAATAGTGAGTTATCGAAAGATGAGGGGTGTTATATGATACGTTTTGGGATATGTGACGACAACTATAGGTATATGCAGCGTGCAGGGGAGATTATATGCAGAAAGTTTGATGAGTTAAAGACGTTTGATGAGCAATGCACCTGTATTTTTTATAGTTCGGGCAAGGAATTATTTGAATGTTTTGAGAAGGACAAGATTGATATATATTTTCTTGATATTGAATGTGGGGAAGAAAACGGCTTTGAGATAGCAAGAAAACTCAAAAAGCTTAATAAGAATGCTGCTCTTGTTTATATAACAAATTACAGACATTACATTGTTGACGCGTTTATTTGCAGACCTCTTGGATTTATATGCAAAGATACAATAGATCATGATATTTGTATTGCAATGACTAATATTGTAGAGTATTGGGAAGAAAAGAAAGCTATTATTATATTTAATGTAGGAAAAAATAAATATACAATTGAAGCATATAGGATTATAAGTGTAAAAGTGTGTAATCATAGTGTAATATTAGATTTAATTGATAATAAAGAAGTTGTTATACATGGCCCTTTATCAGGGTACGAAAAGAAACTTAAAGAAAGAGGTTTTGTACAGATTTCAAGAGGAGTTTTAATTAATAAAAAATTTGTATCAGATGTTTCACATGGAAAAGTCAGTTTGTCTACAGGGGAGATTCTTACAGTCAGCAGAAGAAGGATAAAAGAGGTTCAGGAAAGCTGCGATTATAAATTTTAACCATTCGCGTTTTATTAGAGCCGTTTGCGTAAAATATATGGAAAAATATGTGAAAATGAGTTATATATAAGTTATAGAATCAAAATATAATATATCGCAGAGCTTTGTAATGTATATTTTGAAGTATCTGCAGAATGGGGGTAATTATGGAACTGCAGTTAGAAAACTTAAGCAAAACGTATGGTACTGTTCAGGCATTAAAAAGCATTAATTACACATTTACACCAGGAATATATGGGATTCTCGGTGCAAATGTTCCGAGATACATACTGAAAGCATGATCCACTACTTAGAGGATTATATGT
>USBB01000030.1 GCA_900552795.1 uncultured Eubacterium sp. | reverse complement strand
AAGGCTTTTCCTATAACACCATTAACAACCATAAACGCTCGTTAAAAGCGTCATTGGGGTTGTCAAGTAAATTGTGTAAGTTTTTTTATTTTACCTTATTTTTCAGGGTTGCTCTATAGATAGTGCTCATTGAAATGCCAGTCATTTCTGATACCTGTCGATAAGAATAATGCTGCAATAAATCAAGTGCGTGTTCTATTTGTTCTCGTTTATATTTATTGGGTCTGCCACCATAATTACCAGAAATCTTGCGACCTTCCTGTGTTCGCTCAACAATCATATCTCTTTCAAATTCAGCGAATGCCAATAAAATATTTCGTATAAGTTTTCCTGTTGGAGTATTGTCCATAAGTCCCATGTTTAAAACATGTACTTTAATTCCGTGTGATAATAATTCATCTATCAACATGATGCCGGATGAAGCACTTCTGGCTAATCGGTCAAGGCGGGTAATCATAAGAGTATCACCTGCTTCAAGAGCTTGTCTCAACTCTTGAAATATCGGTCTGTTAAGGGAATTTCCAGTGAATGCTTCTTTATATACAATCTTAGCTCCGGCCTCTTTTAATTGTTGTTCCTGAGAGTCTAAACTATTACCATCTTTTTCTTGGATTTTGGTGCTGACTCTTGCGTATCCACATATCATTTTTTACCTTCCTTTATGAATAAAAGTTTTGAATAAGCGCAAAGCCTTATAATTACTGAATTGTCATTTTGTAGTCGAATCTTATAAGTTATGACTATAGTTTCAAACTTGGAAATTCATATTTCTCATATTTTTCAATTCGTTGAGTAAACTTATCGATGATTACTAAATGATTTTTGACTTCTGCCCAATTGGATAAAGGGCGGTCAATCCACTTGTCGTATAGTTCTAAAACTCTTAAATATAGAACTTTTAAAACTGCCTGATCATTAGGAAAAACCCCTTTTTTGGTAACTTTACGAAAAGATGAATTGATACTTTCTATGGCATTGGTTGTATACATTATACGTCTGATAGCATTAGTATAGTCGTATAATTGTTCAACATGCTTCCAATTCTTTTCCCATACATTAACTGCACCTGGATAATCTTTTCCCCAGGCTTCTTTGAATTTTTGAAATTCAATAAGAGCGATTTTTTTATTAGGTGCTTTATAAACTAATTTTAAATGATTGCAAAAATCCTTTCTTTTTTTACTTGGAATATATTTAATTGAATTTCTTACTAAATGGACAATACAGCGTTGAATAATGGCATCAGGGAAGATTGTTTTAGCACCTTCTTCCAAACCTGATAATCCATCCATTGATATGAACAGAACATCTTCCACACCACGGGTTTTTATCTCGTCAAATATCTGCATCCATTGAGCTTTGTTTTCGGTATCATCAATCCAAAGGCCGAGGATATCTTTTTTGCCACTTAAATCATAACCTAAAATGACATAAACGGCACAATTGATAGTTTCATAATCATGTCTGATATTTACATAAATGCAATCTACAAACATGAATGTATAAAATTTTTTTAATGGTCTGGCCTGCCATTTGGCAAGTTCATCAAGAACGCTATCAGTGATTATGGATATTTGAGTCGGAGATATTTCAAAACCGTATATATCTTCAATAACATCCTGTATATCGCGTTGACTCATACCTTTTGCGTACATAGACAGTACTTTACCTTCAATGTTGCTTACATCTGTCACACGCTTTGGAACAATGACTGGTGTAAAAGAAGAATCTCTGTCTCTTGGAGCATTTATAGGTATTGACCCCATAGATGTTTTTAGTGTTTTTGGAGTGGTACCATTTCTTCGATTGTCAGTTTCTTTAGGTGAATGGTCATTATTAGAATAACCAAGGTGTGCTTCAAGTTCACCTTTTAACATACTTTCGAACATAGGACCAAATATGGTTTTAAATATATCCTGAATATCTTGAGCAGATTTAGGATCATAAGATTCCATCAGTTGTTTTGCAATTAATTCTCCCCTAGGGTCATGTTTTATCTTAGCCATTGTTGTTTGTCCTTCCATGTAAATGTCCTTTCATAAATCATAGTCAATAATGTTGGAAAAATAAAGCATTTTTCTTAACTTACACAGATTATTTTACACTCTCGCGTCATTCTATATCGCCATACAAGACGATTATGTAAGGAAAAATCCTTTTGATTTCAAGTTAAGTGAAGTCTTAGAAAATGATACAAAAGAGAAAGTCGCATTGACAGAGGAACAAGAACAAGCCCTACTGTCATTCATCAAGACGGACAATGTGTATCATAAGTATTTTGATGATGTGCTGATACTGTTAAAGACTGGACTTCGTATCTCGGAACTGTGCGGATTGACAATCATGGACGTTGATTTTAACCATGAGGTTGTGATTATCGACCACCAGTTACTAAAGAGCAAGGAACAAGGCTATTATATTGAAACGCCTAAAACAAAGAGCGGAACAAGGCAAGTACCGTTGAGTGAGGAAACAATCAAAGCATTTCAACGATTGATGAAGAAACGCCCAAAGGCAGAACCATTTGTGATAGACGGACGGGGCAACTTCCTATTTGTCAATCAGAAAGGCAAGCCCAAAGTTGCCATTGATTACAACGCCTTATTTGTCCGTATGGTAAAGAAATACAACAAGCACCATAAGGATAACCCCTTGCCACATATCACACCGCACACGCTACGCCATACGTTCTGTACAAGACTGGCAAGCAAGAACATGAACCCGAAAGATTTACAGTATATCATGGGGCATTCAAATATCAGTATCACAATGAACTGGTACGCTCATGCGTCCATAGATACCGCAAAATCAGAGGTTCAGCGTCTAATCGCATAAGAAGTATTTACCACGATTTTAACCACGTTTGATAGCGAAAATATAAGAAGATAGACCTAGATATGTGAGGTTTACCACAAAAGCAAAATGCCCGTAGAGCCGATAAAATAAGGCTTTGCGGACATTTAAGAAGATATAAAAAGATAGTCAAAAAGACATATATAATTTATTATAAATGTAAAAGAAAATATTGTTAAAATATATATGGATAATATGAAAAAAGAACTTGACAAATACAATATATACAATTAGAATATAAAATGTAATTAATAATATATTATTTAAAGGAGGAGAAAAGTATGCATGATATTATTGAACATTACGGAAAGGTGGTTGTGGCACTTGCGGGAGTACTTGCAGCAGTGCTTCTTACTGTAGCTGTTGTAAGTATTGTTAACACCAAGACTAAGACAGCGGTCGACAATATTTCATATGAACAGGAGATTAATGATGCCATTAATGGGGTGAAGTAAGTGGATGATGATTTACAGTTAAAGGAATATCTTGAGAAGTACAGTAAGGACTTATTTTGTGAGTTGAAGGAGGAGATTAATGATGATAATGTGACAGATATTGAATGGGACGGGTATAATTTGTGGATTACTGATTTGACACAGGGTAGTTTTCTTTCTAAAAAGAAACTTAAAGATGTTTATGTAGATAATCTTGCAATAAAGCTTGCTAATATTATGAAAGTACCGTTTAACAGAAGTGTTCCTGTATTGGAAGCTAATACTGACAGTTTAAGAATATCAATATGGCATGAGTCAAGATGCACTAAGAAGAGTGTGGCTATAAGAAAAATACCTCTAAGTATAAGATTTGACCATAATTCATTGATTAATTCGAGGTATTGTCCTGAAACGATAATAAGCCTTTTGGAAAATTGCGTTAAAGCACACATGAATTGTGTTATCGGAGGGCAGCCGCACGCCGGCAAGACAGAGCTTTTAAAATATCTTTCGACATTTATACCAGCATATGAGAAGGTTGGTGTATATGAGGATAATCAGGAGATACATTATAGATGTATTAATCCTGGAAAGAAATGTGTTGAATTTTTTGTGGATAATAAATTTTCATATTCGCAGATTATAAAGGCGGGGCTTCGTCATAATATTGACTGGATGCTTCTTTCTGAGTCGAGGGGAGAGGAAGTTGTGGACTTGATGAACAGTCTTTCGACAGGAGCTTATTGTATGACAACGATGCATCTTGACAGTGTGAGGAGTATACCTGACCGGATGTATAATATGCTTGG
This sequence comes from uncultured Eubacterium sp., assembly GCA_900552795.1. Lineage (GTDB taxonomy): Bacteria > Bacillota > Clostridia > Lachnospirales > Lachnospiraceae > Lachnospira. Next base: position 29,815 of record USBB01000030.1, on the reverse strand, counting down.
GGTAAGCAGTGTTGCAGAATGTTTTATAAATAGTATTTATAAGTACATAGATGTTGGGGTGTTGGTTGAATGTGACAGCAAGGAACGCAGGACCATAAGAGAAATAGCATTTTTTTCGAGAGAAGAAGGTGTGAACAGCTGCACTGTTATTTATGAGAATGCAGAATTTACAATGCAGGATATTCCTGCTGATATTATGGCACGTTTTTGCAAATATGGAATCAGCAATCCTTATGAACAGAATGTGGAGGGATTGGGTGAAAATTAATAAATGTTATTCATATATGCAAATATGCGAGACGGCTAAGGCGAGTGGCAGACGCTTTTCTGTTATAAAAAGTTTTATTTTTACAGCTGTATTTGTGGCATTACTGCTTTTTATATGTATTTTTTACAGGCTAAAAATAATGAGTATTATATTTTTAATAGCTTTTTCGATATTTATGATTCCAATAATGCTTCTGCATTTTTATAAGCAGAAAAAAGAGGAAAAACGATTTAATGATATTGATATATATCTTCATCAGATGGCATATTCTTTTCAGAGATATCCAAAGATAAATGTGGCACTTGAAGATACGGCAAAGGTTCTTAATAAAAGTATGAGAAAGGTAGTCAACAGTGCTCTGGATGTTCTTAATAACAGTACTTCCGATAATGTATATAAAGAAGCACTCGAAATTATAGAAAAAGAATATAACTGTCAAAGGATTAATACGCTCCACAGATTTCTTATCAGTATTGAAGAACGCGGTGGAAGTTATTACAATTCTTTAAATGTCTTGATTGATGATTTTGACAGATGGGTGAAAAGAATTTACAAGCATCAAAAAGACATGTCTTATATTAAGAAAAATCTTTTTATTGGTATTATTCTAAGCTATATTTTAGCATCTTCATCAATTCTTATAAGTTCAATTTTGGATAATACTTCCGGTATAAACTTAAATATTCATGATGAGTTGTTATATCAGCTTGTATCTGCATTATTTATATTTGCTAATATATGTTTTCTTGTTGCGGTGCAGGTATGTGGCAGTAAGGAGTGGATTAACGGTAAAAGAGATGATGATATTATATCTAGGGATTTAGAAACTGTTTTTGGAAATATGAAAAAAAGCGTAAAGATATTCTGCATTGTTACCGGAGCAGTTGGAATTGTTACAGCTATGATACTTATAAAATCAGTTAATTTTTTTGCTGGAATTGTTGTAGTTATTGTTACAATTTATTTAATTGCTGTTCCTTGGATAAATAAAAAGGAGGCATTTAAGAGACTCAGAGAGGATGTTTATTTATCTTTTCCTGATTGGCTGCGAGATGTAGTTATAAATTTGTACGAGGTACCGCTTCAGGTTGCAATAGAAAGTACATATGATACCTGTCCTGCTGTATTAAAAAAGTCGTTATCAGATTTTATTAAAAAACTTGAAATTATGCCTACAGATGTAAGGCCGTATTATGAATTTTGCAGTGAATTTCAAATACTTGATATAACATCCACAGTCAAGACACTGTATTCATTGTCAGAAATGGAACCGGAAAGTATGGATAAGGTGTTAAATACTTTAATTAAAAGAAATTATGAGATAGTAGATAAGCATGAAAAAATAAAGAATGAAGACTCTGCAGGAATTTTGAAATTCGGCGAGTATATACCTATGATATTTGTTTCCATAAAGATAGGTATAGATATGCTTCTTGTTATCACTAATTATCTGTAGTAATTATAACGGGAGGATATAGTCCTCCCAAACAAAAAATTTAAAATAAATTTTTATATGTGTTGTGGGTATGGCAAAGTGAATTTAATAAGAGTACAGAGCTAATTGGAGGAAAATATGGAAAGTATAGTTGAAGAGGCTGGAACAGCTGTAATTGCAATAATTTTTGGTGCATTAGTTATACCGGCATTTGTTAAAATTATTATGAGTTTGGCAGTATGAAATATGTATTTTTAGGGACAGGCAGAATACAAAAGGACTGTGAAAATTTGTATTCATCTTTTTGCAGTAAAGCTGCTCAGAAACGGAGGAAGGTATGAAAGATATTGTGGAGGCTTATGGGGAGATTATAATACAGATTTCAGCAATAGTTATAGGTTTGGGATTATTGGCGTTGTGTTGTGTAACTTATAAAGACACAATAATGCAGGTTTTAGATTCTGTATTTTACAGGTAGTTTTTAATTTTATATTTTGCGGGAGGATAACGTTGAAACCAATACTTGAAAGTTCGATATATCTGATAATAATGGCAATGATATGTATGCTGAGCATAGATTTTGTATCTATGAATCTGGGTATATCGCAGGTGGTGCAGACAGAGCAGTTCATAGAGGATTACATAGAGATTTACGGAACTAATGATGAAGAAAACAGTATAGATGAAACGACAGTCAGCGAGATGAAAAATTATGCGAAAAGCAGAGGGTTTGAGTTTAGTTACAAATATGAGACAGAAACTGCTGATTATAGGTATTATAAAATACAGGTTAAATATGGTGTGCGCTCAAGAATGTTTAATCTTGGTAAAAATCATACATATGATGGAATAGCAAGAATAGCAGGAGTATCTTAAATAATTAATAAAGAAGAGGGAAAATATGAGAATAGCGATAAATTTAAGTGTACTCATAATGATTTTTTCATTAATCATTGTGGTTCATAGCTGTATTCTTAATAAACATTTGCGTGATATGGAAGTTTCATCAGGTCTTGAAAGCTCGACTGATTATGCGATTGATGTAATGGGAAATATATATTCTCAGATAAGCTATGATAAAGCTAAGGAAGATGAATATATTAATAAACTAATGACAAAATTTTGTGAATCTTTAAGTGAAATGATTGGAAGTGATGGGGAAGTGACAGTGAGGCTTAAAGAAGCTGATTTAGAAAAAGGTTTATTCGGAATTGTGGTTGAGGAGAGCTTTTGTTATGGCTTTATGGGACTTGCGGGAAAATCAGTGTGTGAGAGGGTTGTTGTGTTTGAATAAAAACTTACGAGATGTGGAAGTAAGCTTAGGCCTTGAAAAAACGGTGTTTTTGCATTTACCGTAACTGAAGAATATAAATACACCTTTAAGGCAAGAAAGGGGGTAACAAGGTGTGAAAGGGCTGCGGTATTTAAATAAAAGAGCAATTAAAGCATATGATTTGTACGCAAAAGTAACAAAAATAAAATGAAAAATTTTATTTTTTTCAAAGAAAAAATATAGGAAGTGCTTAAAAGCAGTATTCATGTGAGTTGGCACGATTATAAAAAATATGTAAATTTTTGACAGCCGCAAAAAATTCTCATATACTTAACCTAACAATAAAAAATAATGGAGGGAAAAGATATGATAAAAAGAAAATTAGTGAAGGGTACATTAATACCGTTAATACTTATGGTATCGGTATCAATGACGGGATGCACTTCATGTGGCGGTAATAAAGAAAAGAATAAAGAAGTAGCCGAGGTAACAATCGAAGCTACAACAGAGCAGGTTACGGAGGAAAATGTCTCAGGCACAGCCGGAGACATAACAGAGACTGTAGAAGAAACTGCAGAAGCTGACGCAGAGGAAGTAACAGAAGCACCGAATGATGACAGCAGTTCAGGTAGTTCATCAGGCGGAGGTTCATCTTCAGGATCAGGCAGCTCTTCAGGAAGCAGTAGTTCAAGCAGCTCAGGCAGTGGTTCATCTTCAGGCAGCTCTTCATCGGGAAGTAGTTCAGGATCAAGCGGGAGCTCATCGGGAAGTTCTTCTTCGGGTTCAAGTAGTTCTTCAGAAAGTGGTTCAAGTGGCTCATCAGGAAATAGCTCATCATCTGGTAATTCTTCACATGATGACTCTCCATCTGAATATACTGGAATAACAAATGCTGGAGATATAACCCTACCATATTATGCTACAGATGGAGATGAAAACATGGATGCCAATCCTGGAGGACCATGTCCGTATGAGTTGAACACGATCACCAAAAGGAAAATTATTGACGGATACGGACGTACCGGGGAAGTTGATGGTTATTATAAGGTAGGCGGAGGAAGCAATCCGAGACTTGGCAAGAAAATACGTGATATGTACGGTGTAAAAGGAAATGGATATGGCTATGCTTCAAGTTATTTACCTATAGGAACATATGATGAAGGAGAAATTTATTTCTGTTTTCTAATTATTGATAAATGTGTATGGGGAAATGCCAATCAATAATCTATAATCTGCCTTTTTCTTTATTTGATAAAGAAAGGACAAACAATGAAAAATATAAAAACATTTAAATATAAAAATATAGTACATATTTTACTGGCAGCCATGATTATAACAGTCATGGCTGCTTTTGATGTTTATGCTTATGACTTAATACCAAGAGAATACAACTGCAACAGACAGATATACATAGACCTTGATAACGGTGCATCGGAGCTTATGTTTTGGATGGCTCAGGTAGATCGTGACTGCAGTAAATATAGTCAAGGAGAATGGATTGATGGTGTAGCTGCAAATGAGAAATTAAAACCTAAATATGGTGATGAACGAATTACACAAACATATTATGATAACGAAGAACCTTCTGATTCTACAAGCGGCTTTTATGAGCATATAGACTGTGTCGGAGCTACACCTTATATATGGATAGTTGAGCCGGAGAAAGAAAACTGTAAGTTTAAAGGCTGGGAAACTAATACATCTTATGAAAAGATTACATATGAGGGATATGATTACTGGATATTCAGCGCCGGAGCGTATGCAACTGATGTTGTATCAGGCTCAAGCGGCAGATGTGAGGATATTACAATCAAGGCTGTATGGGAGCCGGAAGTTTATGTTGATTATAACATGAACGGTGGATATCTTACATCAGACAGCAGCTATGTCGCATCGGACAGCGGCTGGATGAGACCAGCTGACGGAACGCCATATACGCAGGTTGTGTATCCTGATGACTGGGGTTCACCGGCATATGATACGGATTTCGGCTTAAAAAGAGACGGATACGTATTTAAAGGCTGGACTACGGTTTCGTATTCGGATAACGTAAATGATTTAAATTATCGCCCGGGGGTAGGATATTATTACGGAGACTGGGCGGCAGACGCATATTATAATGATTATTTTGGTAAATATTACGTGGATCTTTATGCGGTGTGGGGAAAAAGAAAATTTATCACTATAAAGATAGGTTCAGGTATGCATGGCGGGACATTTGTTAAAAGGCGTGAAGATGATAAAGACTGGTATAATAATATAGGAAAAATTACAATAAATGAATGGATGGCATTAAGTGAGGAGGAGAAGGATGCAAAAAGTGTCATCAAGTATTTGATAAAAAGTGACGGAAGTGTAGAACGCAAAAAATAGATATGTGAAAATTACTAAAGGGCAGAGCCGCATTTTACGGTTTCTGCCCTTATCTGAATTATGATGGAATATTTTATTAGTCATCCATTGGTTTGATTTTTAGTAAAACAGATTCAATTCTTGTTGAAGAAGCTTTCTCGATTATAAATTCAAGGTTGTCCATAATAAAATGGTCTCCGCGCTTTGGAAAACGATCGAGCTTTTCAACTATGAAGCCTCCGATTGAATCATTGTCTTCAGATTCAAGAGAGGTGCCAATCTGTTCGTTGATATCGTAAATTTTGTAAGCACCGTCAATTCTGTAAATATTTGTTGTAAGCTTTACGAATGGTTCGGTTTCGTCAATGTCATATTCATCACGTATTTCACCTACAATTTCTTCAAGTAAATCTTCTGTTGTAATCATACCTACAGTTGAGCCATATTCATCAAGAACAATAGCAATACTTTGTGAAGACTGCTGCATTTCTTTGAATAACTCAGATGTATTTTTGTGTTCATAAGTGAAGAAAGGTTTTCTCATTATTTCTCTTATATTAAATTTATCATTAACAGGTGTAAGAACTAAATCTTTAATATTTAAGATTCCTATTACATTATCAGCCTCTCGTTCATAAATTGGAATACGTGTGTATTTTGTTTCTCTGAAAAGAGATATTATATGTTCATAGTCGCTGTCAGCGTCAGCAATAGTCATATCTATTCTTGGAATCATTACATCTTTTGCTTCAGAATCGCCAAAGTTGAAAAGATTGGTTATGATTTGTTTTTCATCTGTTTCTATGATTCCATCTTCATGGCTTACTTTAACAAAAGTACGAAGCTCAGCCTCGGTTATTTTAGTTTTTGAATTCTTTGAATTAACACCCATAATTTTTAATACTATACCTGCGAGGAAGTCTATTATGATAATGACAGGGGTAAGAATATACATAAGTGCGTTTATAATAGGTGCATACATAAGCGCAAGTCGCTCAGAATGTACAGTGGCAGCAGTCTTGGGAGAAATTTCACCCAAAATAAGTACCAGTATTGTCAACAAACCTGTTGTAACACCTGTGAAATTATTGCCAAAAATCTTTATTGTAAGTGCGGTGGCAAGCGCTGAAGCAGAAATATTTACTATGTTATTACCGATAAGAATTGCACTTAACATTTTACCTGAATTTTCGTTTATTTTGGCAACTGTAACAGCCCTTTTGTTACCCTCGTCAATTAAAGAACGAATTTTGATTTTATTTACCGTAGTAAATGCTGTTTCTGCTGAAGAGAAAAAAGCTGATAAAGCCAACAGAATAACTATACATATCAGCTGGATGATACTGTCCGTATCCAAAAAAAATCAACTCCTTTATTATAAATAATTTAAACTCTTTAATCTTACAAGAAGCAGCGATTTGTGTCAAGTAAACGAATATAAAATGAATATAAAATAAATAACAGGTTAAGTATAATAAAGTGCAAGTCATATAATTATAAAAGTATACATAATATGAAAAGAACAGAAAATGTAACAGAAACTTATATTATTAAAGAACAGAAAATGTTTCTGGGGTGGAGGATATTATGGCTTCAAAATTATTAAATGCTGCAAAGATTTTGACGATTTCGTATTTGATAACAGGAGTGATGCTTCTTATTTTGTCGTTTGGATTGTATAAATTCGATTTTTCAAACTGGCAGATAACGGTCGGAATAATAATAACATATGCTTTGTCGACATTTGTGGGCGGGTACATATTTGCAAGAAAAGAGAAAAGAAAAAGACTTATCTGTGGAACATTATTCGGTCTTGTGTATTTTTTTATACTTTTTACAGCTTCATTATTTATGAATAAGGGAATTTCTTCAGATATTCCGGGCGTTATAAAGGCGTTCGTATCATGTGTACTTGCAGGAGCATTAGGAGGATTTGTCTCTCCTGTTGAAAATTGAAAAATTTAAAAAAATAAAAAGGAAATCTGTTTCATGTGCAGAATATTTATATTGTGAGTACTTTACAAAAGCGCAGACAGGAGTATGTATGAATATAAGACAGGAACAGGAAAAGCACGAGCATGAGTATTTAAACCGATATGCAAGCTTTAGTGATGAGTCAAGAGGACGTGATAATTATGAGCCTCAGTGTGATATGCGTACCATTTATCAAAGAGATCGTGACAGGATATTGCACTGTAAGGCATTCAGGCGTTTAAAGCATAAGACACAGGTATTTTTGGCACCTACCGGTGACCATTACAGAACAAGGCTTACGCATACATTGGAGGTGGCTCAGATTGCAAGGAGTATATCGCGTGCTTTAAGGCTGAATGAAGATCTGACCGAAGCCATAGCATTGGGACATGATTTGGGGCATACGCCATTTGGCCATGCAGGTGAGAGAACACTTAATGAATTGTCGCCGTTCGGTTTCAGTCATTATGAGCAGAGTATAAGAGTTGTTGAGTTCCTTGAAAAGGATGGCGTAGGGCTTAATCTTACTTGGGAAGTAAGAGACGGGATACGAAACCACAGAACAGTCGGAAAGCCTGCAACTCTTGAGGGTAAGGTTGTAAGATTGTCAGATAAAATAGCATATATAAATCATGATATAGATGATGCAATAAGAGCAAAAATATTCAGTGAAAGAGATATACCTAAGGTCTATTCGGAAATTCTTGGAAATTCAACAAAAACAAGGCTTAATACTCTTATAAAGGATATAATTGAAAACAGTTATGGTAAAGATGATATTTGCATGTCTGAGCTTGTCGGACAGGCAATGCAGAGTTTAAGGCAGTTTATGTTTGGAAGCTTATACAATAATCCTGCTGCAAAAAGTGAAGAAATAAAGGCATATAAGCTGATCACGGAGCTATACAATTATTATATAAAGAATCTGGAAGCACTTCCGGACAATTACAAAAGATTTATTTATGAATATGACGAAGCTCCTGAGCGTGTAGTATGTGATTATATTGCCGGAATGAGTGACCAGTATTCTGTTGCAAAATTTGAGGAAATTTATGTACCAAAATCATGGAAGGTGTAGATAGATGTATTCGAGCGAAGTGATTGAAGAGGTTGTATCCCGCAACGATATAGTAGATGTAATTTCGGGGTATATTAAATTAAAAAAGAGCGGAAGTTCATATACAGGACTTTGTCCTTTTCATAATGAGAAATCTCCGTCATTTTCCGTATCGCAAAGCAGGCAGTTGTATCATTGCTTTGGTTGCGGAGTTGGTGGTAATGTCATAACATTTGTTATGGAATATGAAAATTTTACATTTGTGGAAGCTGTAAAGTTTTTGGCTGACCGTGCGGGAATTTCTCTGCCGCAGACAGCATATTCTGATGAGGAAAGAACACAGAGAGATCTAAAAACGAAACTGCTGGAGATAAATAAGATAGCTGCTACATATTATTATCACAGATTAAAATCTCCGGATGGCAAGCTTGGTTTAAATTATCTGTTAAAAAGAGGACTCAGCTTAGAACTTATAAATAAATTTGGACTTGGATATTCCGGACAGTCCGGAGGTTTATATAAATATTTAAAAGACAAGGGCTATGACGATGATATTTTAAAGGAGACAGGTCTGTTTACATATGAGCGCGGAGTATATGATAAATTTTTTAACAGAGTAATGTTTCCTATTATGGATATTAATAATAAAGTGATAGGTTTCGGTGGACGTGTTATGGGTGATGCAAAACCAAAATATTTAAATTCGCCCGAAACAAAGCTTTTTGATAAAAGCAGAAATTTATATGGACTTAACATTGCGAGAACTTCAAGAAAGTCAAACCTGATTATTTGTGAGGGTTATATGGACGTTATATCACTTCATCAGGCTGGATTTAATCAGGCAGTTGCCTCACTGGGAACTGCGCTTACTCCAGGACAGGCAAGACTGATGAAAAGATATACAAATAATGTACTTATTACGTATGATAGTGATGAGGCCGGTACAAAGGCAGCATTAAGAGCAATTCCTATATTAAAGGAGGCAGGTCTTTCAACAAAGGTTATCAATATGAGTCCGTATAAGGACCCTGATGAATTTATAAAGGCGTTGGGGGCAGATGCGTTTCAGGAAAGAATAGATAAGGCAGAGAACAGCTTTATGTATGAAATTTCCGTGATTGAGAAAAAATATGACAGAAAGGACCCGGAGGGTTCAACAGAATTTGAGAAAGAAGCTGCAGGAAAGCTTGCCTCTTTTTCTCAGAAGCTGGAGCGTGATAATTATCTTAAAGCAGTATGTCAAAGGTTTAATATTAATGAAGACGGAATGCGTCAGTTGGTAGCGTCGATAGGAAGTAAGGAAGGAATCATAAAAAGACCTGTGTCTGACATAAAAAGCGACAGACCAAAAAAGAAAAAAGAAAGCGGTGTAAGGCAGGCTGAAAAAATTCTTTTGACGTGGATGATTGATGATGATGAGATTTTTGAAAAGGTAAAAAAATATATAGAACCTAAGGATTTCGTGGATCCGCTGCTTAATAGCGTTGCTGAAAAGCTTTATGAGCAATTTGAGAACGGAAATGTAAATCCGGCATCAATAATAAATGATTATGAGACAGAGGCGGAGCACAGCGAGGTGGCAGCTCTGTTCAGTGCAGATTTAAGCGGTGATTTAAGCAAAAGCGAGCGTGAAAAGGCATTGAATGATACTGTTGTAAAGGTAAAAGGCAACAGTATTAATCACGCTTTGGATAATACAACCGATGCTAAGCTTATGCAGGAGTTATTGGTAAAGCAGATGAAACTAAACAGTATTCATATTAATCTTTATAAGTAAAAACAATTAGATAAGAAAAGAAAGCGGAAGGATGGACAAACATGACTAAGAAAAAAGTAGATGCAGTAGAGGAAATGGAAGAATTAAAGGTATCTGCAGAGGAAGAAGATTTTGAAGATGTGTCAGATGACCCTGAAAAAGCAAGAGAGATGGCTGAAAAATTTGTGGAAAAGTGTAAAGGACTTTTACAGATTGCCAAAAAGAAAAAAGGTGTTTTAGAGTATCAGGAAATAATGAATTATTTTCAGGATACTGATTTTGATGCAGAAAAAATGGAAAAGGTATTTGAATATCTTGAAAACAGTAATGTAGATGTGAAAATGGCAGATGATGCTGACGATGATGATGAGATAATTCTTGATGAGGAAGATGAAATTGATATTGAAAAGATTGATTTATCAGTTCCTGACGGAGTAGGTCTTGAAGATCCTGTAAGAATGTATTTAAAGGAAATAGGTAAGGTTCCGTTACTTTCAGCAGAAGAAGAAATTGAGTATGCAAAGAGAATGGAGCTTGGCGACGACGAGGCGAAGAAACGTCTTGCGGAGGCTAATTTAAGACTTGTTGTAAGTATCGCTAAAAGATATGTAGGACGAGGAATGCTTTTCCTTGATCTTATTCAGGAGGGTAATTTAGGTCTTATAAAGGCTGTTGAAAAGTTTGATTACAGAAAAGGATATAAGTTCAGTACTTATGCTACATGGTGGATAAGACAGGCTATTACAAGAGCAATTGCGGATCAGGCAAGAACTATAAGAATACCTGTTCATATGGTGGAGACAATCAATAAGCTTGTCAGAGTTTCAAGACAGCTTCTTCAGGAACTGGGAAGAGAACCGTCACCGGAAGAGATTGCAGAGGCTATGGAAATACCGGTAGAAAGAGTAAGAGAGATACAAAAAATATCTCAGGAACCTGTTTCTTTAGAGACACCAATAGGTGAGGAGGAGGACAGCCATTTAGGAGATTTTATACAGGATGATAATGTTCCGGTACCGGCAGAAGCAGCGGCTTCAACACTTCTTAAAGAACAGCTTGTTGAGGTTCTTGGTACACTTACAGATAGAGAGCAGAAAGTTTTAAGACTTCGTTTCGGTATGGACGATGGACGAGCAAGAACTCTTGAGGAAGTCGGAAAGGAATTTAATGTTACAAGAGAGCGTATAAGACAGATTGAGGCAAAGGCATTAAGAAAATTGAGACATCCGAGCAGAAGCCGAAAGCTTAAGGATTATCTTGACTAATGAGGTTATGATGGATAGTTACAGAGTATCAGAACGCTTAAAGAAAGTAGCTGAATGGATAGAAAGAGGCAATGTTGTAGCTGATATAGGTACCGACCATGGTTATCTTCCGATATATATTGTAAAGCAAAATATTTCAGATAAGGTTATAGCAATGGACGTAAGAAAGGGGCCTTTAAATAAAGCATATGAGAATGTACAGGCATCAGGAACAGGTGGATGTATAGACATAAGGCTTTCTGACGGGCTTGCGCGTCTTAATGAAAATGAAGCTTCTACTATAACCATATGCGGTATGGGTGGCCCGCTTATACAGTCCATACTTGAAAAAGGAAAAGATAAATATAATCAAAATACACAGCTTATTGTCTCTCCTCAATCAGAGATAAGAGAGTTTAGAAAATTTCTTTACACAAATGGTTTTGAGATTAAGAGGCAGACAATGCTTAAAGAGGACAGGCAGTTTTATCTTATAATTGACTGCCGGAAAACTGCGCATCAAAATACAAATTCATGTGAATGGGGAAATAATGCTATTTTTAAGGAAATATCGTTAAGATATGGTAAAAGCCTGTTGGAAGAAAGAAATAAATGTCTTTATGATTACCTTAAAAAAGAACAGAAAATTGCAGAAAATGTGTATAATACCGTCAGTAAATTAAAAACTGATGATAATGCGGTTTTGCATAGGATTAATCAGCTGAAATTTGATATGGAATGTATTGAACAGGCGCTTACATATTATAAATAAACGCATATTTATATGCGAAAGGGGGTTTTTGATTGAAAACATTAGTACAGTTGGTGAATGAAGAGCAGAAGAATTATAATAACAGAATAATTCTTGCAAAAGTTAATAACAGGCTTAAAGAGATAAGAGATGTTGATGTTGATGGCTGTGATGTTGAGTTTATTACAACGGATATGCCTGTTGGAAATGAAACTTATAAAAGAAGTGTTGTACTTCTTATGCTTACAGCGTTTCACAGTGTTGCGCCTGATGAAAGTCTTGAAAAGGTTGTAGTGGAATATTCCATAAGCAAGGGATTATATTGTACGGTAAAAGGTAATTTGAAGGTTACACAGGAACTTCTTAACAAAGTAAAAGATAAGATGAACCGGCTTGTTGAGGCAGATTTGCCAATCGAAAAGTGGGTTACGAAAACAAGAGATGCAATGGATTTGTTTGAAACCTGTGGTATGTACGATAAGACAAAGCTTTTTAAATTCAGACGAAGCTCATATGTAAATGTATATTCTCTTGATGGATATAAGGATTATTATTATGGATATATGGCGTCATCTACAGGGATATTAAAAACATTTGACCTGTTTGCATATGATGACGGATTTGTTCTGCAGCTTCCTGTAAGACAAAAACCTGAGCAGGTGCCTGAATTTGCACCGCCGGCAAAGCTGTTTAACGTTATGAAAGAGTCAACGCAATGGGCAGAAATGCTTGATGTAAGTACTGTCGGAGCTTTAAATGAACATGTAGCAAATGACGATATAGGGTCGTTTATACTGGTTCAGGAAGCACTGCAGGAGCAGAAAATATTTGAAATAGTTAAAATGATACAGGCACGTCCTGAAACAAAGTTTGTTATGATTGCAGGACCATCGTCTTCCGGAAAAACAACATTTTCACACAGGCTTTCCATACAGCTTAGTGCAAACGGATATAAGCCTCATCCGATTGCTGTCGATGATTATTTTGTGGAGAGAGATCAGACACCTGTTGATGAAAACGGTAATTTTAATTTTGAGGATTTGCATGCGATAGACATAGATTTGTTTAACAGACATATGAGTGAACTTCTAAGCGGCAAAGAAATCGAAATGCCAAAGTTTAATTTTAAGACAGGTAGAAAAGAGTATAATGGAAATATGCTTAAGCTTGGAGAGGAAGATATTCTTGTAATAGAAGGAATTCATTGCTTAAATGATGAGCTTTCATATTCTCTTCCGCTTGAGAGCAAATTTAAGATATATATAAGTGCTCTTACACAGCTTAATGTTGACGAACATAACAGAGTGTCAACAACGGACGGACGTCTTATAAGGAGAATGGTAAGAGATGCAAGAACAAGAGGAGCATCGGCAAAGAAGACGTTGTCAATGTGGGAATCTGTAAGGAGAGGGGAAGAAAAAAATATATTCCCATTTCAGGAACAGGCAGATGTTATGTTTAACTCAGCACTTGCATATGAGCTTTCTGTTTTAAAACCATATGTTGAGCCATTGCTTTTCTCAATAGGCGAGGAGGAACCGGAATATCTTGAGGCAAAAAGATTATTGAAATTTTTGGAATACTTTCTGTCATGTCCGACAGAAAATATTCCTATTAACTCAATATTAAGAGAATTTGTTGGCGGAGGATGCTTTAAAGTTTAAAAAAATCTGTTAAAAATTCATGGTTAAAATGTCCTGCGGTAGTCGCCTGCGTCGTTGAAAAGCTTTTCAATGTATGCGGCCTCTGCTGCGGGATTTTTTTTGCTTCCGGCTATGACGTCCTTTATTTCGGACAACTGCCTGATATATATGTCAAGCATTTCACATATTGCATCGTTATTTGAACTGCATATCTGTGACCACATTTCAGGAGATGAGGCGGCTATTCTTGTTGTATCCTTAAAACCGCCTGCAGCAAGTTTGTGCATATATTTATTGGAATCATCATTATCCATTACGACCTTTGAGAGAGCAGCAGATAAAAGGTGAGGAAGATGACTTATGGCAGCTACAACGTGGTCATGTGTCCTGTAATCCATGACAATAGGAATTGATTTCATGTCAAGGATAAGCTGTCTATATAAGCTTAACTGTTCATCAGTCGTTTCATCGGTTGGAGTTATAACATACTTTGCATTGCGCATAAGCTCAGCCTTTGAATTGGTATATCCTGAACGCTCTGAGCCGGCCATAGGATGTCCTCCTATAAAACAATCTGTCATATTTATTTTTTGTGCGGCCTCATGTATTGCAGTTTTTACACTGCCTACATCAGTTATTATGCAGCCATTCTTTTTTACGGGTTTAAGCTGTTCAAGGTAGTCAATAATGGTCACAACAGGTGTGCACAAAAATATAAAGTCACATTCAGAAAAAGAAGAATTGATATTTTCACATACAATATCAATTACACCATCCTTTTGTGCATCGTATACAGATGAAAGTGAGCGACTGGTAGCTGTAATTATGTATTCCGGATGAGCATTTTTTATGGCTTTTGCCATTGAACCTGCAATTAATCCAAAACCTATGAAACCTATATTTAAAATATTGTTTATATTTTTTGTCATAAAATAAAGCCTTTCTTTTTAAATAATTGTTTTGTAAATCAGTTAACTTAGTGTAACTTTATGCACTTTTGTTTGATACAATTACTACTTTAACACGTTAAAGCGAAAAAATAAACTGCGAGTTGGATTGTATTAAAAAAAATACAATATTTACATGTGTAAATATGATAAAATGAGCGTTAATGAGTAGAAGCAGGCACAGCTTGTATTTACATATTTTAAGGAGGAGTTTAGCTATGGCTACAGCATACAATCATAAAGTGGTTGAAAAAAAATGGCGTGGTAACTGGGAGGCACATCCTATTAATGTTAACGACGGTAAGAAGCCAAAATATTACTGTCTTGATATGTTTCCGTATCCGTCAGGAAGCGGTCTTCATGTAGGTCATTGGAGAGGCTATGTAATAAGTGATGTATGGAGCAGATATAAGATGCTTCACGGATATTATGTAATTCATCCTATGGGCTGGGATGCGTTTGGTCTGCCTGCCGAAAATTATGCTATTAAGATGGGAGTTCATCCTAAGAAGTCAACAGCAGAAAATGTTGCTAATATAAAAAGACAGATTCAGGAAATTGCAGCTGTGTATGACTGGGATATGGAGGTTAACACTACAGATCCTGAATTTTATAAATGGACACAGTGGATTTTTGTTAAAATGTTTAAGGCAGGTCTTGCTTATGAGAAGGAGATGCCTATTAACTGGTGTCCTTCATGTAAGACAGGTCTTTCTAACGAAGAGGTTGTAAATGGCTGCTGCGAGCGCTGCGGTGCACAGGTTACAAAGAAGAACTTAAAGCAGTGGATGTTAAAGATAACAGAGTACGGCGACAGACTCTTAGATGACCTTGACAAGCTTGACTGGCCTGAAAAGGTTAAGAAAATGCAGTCTGACTGGATAGGACGTTCTTATGGCGCAGAAGTTGATTTTAAGGTAGACGGTAAAGATGAATCAATTACGGTATATACAACAAGACCTGATACACTTCACGGAGCTACATTTATGGTGCTTGCTCCTGAACATGCAATGGCAGCAGAGCTTGCTACAGATGAGACAAGAAAGGCTGTAGAGGATTATATTTACAGAGCTTCTACACGTTCTAATATAGACAGAATGCAGGATAAGGAAAAGACAGGTGTATTTACCGGTTCTTATGCAATAAATCCTTTAAATGGAAAGAAAGTTCCAATCTGGCTTTCTGATTATGTACTTGCTGATTATGGTACAGGTGCGATTATGTGTGTGCCTGCCCATGATGACAGAGACTTTGAATTTGCAAAGAAATTTAATATTCCTATTGTTCAGGTTATTGCAAAGGACGGTAAGGAAATTGAAAATATGGAAGAGGCATATACAGAGGCAAGCGGTGTAATGATAAATTCAGGTGACTGGAACGGCATGGAATCAGCTGTTCTTAAGAAAGAAGCCCCTGAATTAATCGAGAAAATGGGATTTGGACGCAAGAAGAAAAATTATAAGCTGCGTGACTGGGTATTTTCACGTCAGCGTTACTGGGGAGAACCAATTCCTATTATACATTGTCCTGACTGTGGTTGTGTGCCGGTACCTGAAGATCAGCTTCCATTGCTGCTTCCGGAGGTCGAAAAATATGAACCTACAGGAACGGGTGAATCGCCTCTTGCAGGAATAGAGGATTGGGTTAACACTACATGTCCTTGCTGCGGAAAACCTGCTAAGAGAGAGACTAACACAATGCCGCAGTGGGCAGGCTCATCATGGTATTTCTTAAGATATGTTGACTGTAAGAATAAAGAGGAGCTTGTAAGCAAGGAAAAAGCGCATAAATATCTGCCTGTTGATATGTATATCGGAGGCGTTGAACATGCTGTGCTTCACTTGCTTTATTCGAGATTTTATACAAAGTT
Source organism: uncultured Eubacterium sp. (assembly GCA_900552795.1). Lineage (GTDB taxonomy): Bacteria > Bacillota > Clostridia > Lachnospirales > Lachnospiraceae > Lachnospira. The sequence goes on along the minus strand of USBB01000030.1, from coordinate 13,245 downwards.
CCTGTATGATATAGGCGTAGTTGGTTTTGATGAACCATTTAAGAAGCTCTTTAATCAGGGTATGATAGGTAAAGACGGTGCGAAGATGAGTAAGTCAAAGGGTAATGTTGTGTCACCTGATGAACTTGTAAATGATTACGGATGCGATTCATTAAGAATGTACGAATTGTTTGTAGGACCGCCTGAGCTTGATGCAGAGTGGGATGACAGAGGAATTGACGGTGTACGTCGTTTTATTTCACGTTTCTGGAATCTTGTATGCGAAAATGCTGATAAGAAGTTTGAAGTTACAGACGAGATGCTTAAGTTAAGACATAAGATGATTTATGATATAACTACAAGACTTGAGAACTTCAATTTAAATACTGTTGTCAGCGGCTTTATGGAATATACAAATAAGCTTGTTGATTTGACTAAAAAGCAGGGCGGTATCGATAAGGAAACTATGGATACAATAGTTACGCTTCTTGCACCGTTTGCGCCTCATGCTGCTGAGGAACTGTGGGAAATCCTTGGACATACGGAGAGTGTATTTGAAAATAACAAATGGCCTGAGTATGATGAGGAAGCAATGAAAGATAATGAAATCGAGATTGCAATTCAGCTTAATGGTAAGATACGAGGCAAAATTGTTATTCCTGCAGATGCAGATAAGGAGACAGCGCTTGCTGCCGCAAAAGCAGAGCTTGGCGATAAGCTTCCTGCAAACATAATAAAAGAAATTTATGTTCCGGGAAGAATTGTAAATATTGTAGCTAAATAAGTTGAAAGCATTGTTGAATATTCTTAAAATGATCAGGGTGTCAAAACCCTATAAATGGCGTAGGTAGTGAAAAAGCTATCTGCGTCATTTTTTGTTTTTTGCTGCTTGCAGCAATTTGTTACTAATATGGTGCGTCAAAGACGCATTCTAATCACAAGTTTGCGAAGCAAATCTTGTAATTGCTGCTTGCAGCAATTTGTGAAAATGTGCTATTCTAAATGTAACAAATAAATTGTAAGGTTTGAGGATTTATATGAAAATAAAGCAGTATGTTCCGCAGGCTTTGAGCAGTGTTCCGATTCTCACAGTTGCAGAAAATGAAAATGGCAGCCCGGTAGGATTTATGGGGATTGCGGATAAAAAGCTTGAAATGTTATTTATTTTCAATGAGTACAGAGGGCAGGGAAATCCTTATCCGTTATTGTATATGAAAAGAGATTAAGAGGGCTTTTGGAGAAGAAAAGCAGATATGATTACAAAGCAAGACTTTACGCAAGAGTTTGGGGAGGTCTACAAACAACAAATGGAATATTACAGTGCATGTACATCTATTCGAGCCTGCTACAGGGACGGTAAAGAAATTGAATTTGGAATTGTAGAACCGTCGTGGACTTCAATGCCATGAGATGCCGGAACTTATAAAGTATTATCAGATGGATATAAAATTGTAGTAGACAAGAAGTCGTATTTTGAAAGCTTGAAATTATAAAATTAGAAGTTGACAGGGAATGGTGGATAAATGATTTACGAGTTTTTACCATGGAAATTAGATGTTGATGCAGAAGCAACTAAATTATTTTATGAAATAAATGACTTTTCAAAAGACAAAAGTGTTAATGAAGAGTTTATTGAAAGTCTGACAGAAGAACAGAAGAATTTTTTTAATTCATTAGGTGTTAATCTATTTAAGATTGAGGTTGATAAGACTATTTACGATATTCCTGAAGATGAAGATACACCTGCTTCAAAGATAAAAAGAATTGTTATTAATTTTCTTATAAAAGGAAAAATTTTAGCATTACCTCAATATCAAAAAGAAATTTATAGTGATGAAGAAGTATTTGGGAAAGATTTTCCGGCTTCCATTAGTGTATCATCTTCTAATGATGATGACTATCTGAAAACGTTTGATAATGGAATTGGCTTAGGAATTGTCTTTAAACATCCTTGTTTCCATTATGATGATGAGAAATTTAAAAAATGGGATTGCGGATATATTTTAGGATCAATCTTAATTATGCAGGATATTTGAAATTTATTTTAACAAATATGAATTTAGGATTGGAAAGGAATTCTTCAAATGCAAGAAAAAATAAATGGATTTTTAATAGAAAATGCTATTTCTGTTTTTGCTGTAGGAGATACAGTTGAAAATATATTTCAGTTACATTATGGAGTAACAAAATGCAGTTCAAATGATTTATTCAAGCAACTGATAGAATATGGAAGTGTAGCCACATTGAATGAGTTTTGTGAAGGTCAATTACTGCCTCGAATTTATTCGCAAGGAAAAACAAAAGCAATATTATGCAAACCAACTAAAAATAAGATAGTAATATTATTCTTGGAATCTGAATTAAATGCTAAAGAAAATTATACGAAAGCAAAAGACCTTGATTTGAAAGTTAAAACACTATTTGAATGATTTAAAACTATAAATTCCAGTTTGTAAGGATGGGGGATATCAATGCTATGCGAGGCACAAGTTAGAAATAATTATTTCATAGTATGTTAGAGGAAGAAGGGATGTGAACTATGGGAAAACTTAATATTGATGGTACAGAGATCCAGGTATTACAGATTGAAGAAGATGGTTATATTTCTTTAACTGATATGGTCCGAAAAATTGATAATGGTCCAGCATTGATTGAAAAATGGCTTAGGAACAAAAATACAATAGAATTTCTTGGTATTTGGGAAGAAATGTATAACGAAGATTTTGATATTAATGCATATGATGAAATAATGCAGGAGGCCGGACTTAATCGTTTTATTATGTCTGTAAAACAGTGGGTAACAAGAACAAACTCTAAAGGTATTGTGGCTAAAGCCGGCAGATATGGTGGAACATATGCTTATAAGGATATAGCTTTTGAATTTGCAAGCTGGGTATCTCCGCAATTCAAACTTTATTTGATTAAAGAGTTTGAACGATAAAAAAAAGAAGAACAGGCTTTGTTTGGAATTACAGCAAAGCAATGGCGTGACAGTCACCCTGACAAAAAGGGAAATATAAGGGATTATGCGAGTATTACTGAATTAATTTGTCTGTCGAATATGGAAAATATCAATGCAGTATTAATTGAGGATGGATTAAGTCAGAAAGAGCGATTGATAAAGTTGAATAAGATTGCGATACATCAGATGTCTATTTCGGAAGAGCAGACAACTATGGTACTTAAATAATTTTAATTCCCTGTTTGTTTAATTGAATGGTTATTGACACAGGCTGGTTGTTTTATATGGTAATAGTTGCTGCCATAATAGCGATTGTGTATGCGATAGTATCATCAGTTGTTATAGAAAGAGGCAAAAGAAATTAAAAGGGAATGTTATGAGCATATTGCAGCATTATTTTTACAGACAGCAGAAAAATAAAAAAAGAAAATTATTAAGGTTAATAAGATAACATGACAAAATTATTACTTCTGTATTTTTTGGTTATTAATTTAGCAGCGTTTATAATGTATGGAATAGATAAAAGAAAAGCCATTAAGAAAAAATGGAGAATACCGGAAAACATGCTGATTGGTATAGTACTGATAGGCGGTGGAATAGGCGCCGAATTAGGAATGCACATTTTCCGGCATAAAACGAGACATAAGAAATTTACTATTGGTGTTCCAGCAATAGTAGTAATTCAGGCAGTAATTTTCGTTCTCGTTCTGAAAGCCCGTCTTTAACCTGCTCAATAATAAGAGATAAATCATCTTTGGAAAATGATATTCCTGCCTGCTTTGCCTTATTGCTTAAGGCAAGTATTAAGGGCAGGATTTCGTCATTTGTCTTTCCCTGGGACATTGTTTTAAATTCGTTAATTAAAAGTTTCTTTTTAAAATCAAGTTCTGACATATTTCCTCCAAAACTTAAAAACTGATACAATTATAGATATGTTTAAAATGATTTAAAAATGCAGTAAACAGATTATTTTTTATTGCTTAGGTTTTTTGCTTCCTGATTATAATTACACGGATTGTTTCGTGCTTTGCACTCTCACAATCCGCCCTAATATTCGCATATCGTGAAGCTTACGCTCCACTTTTATGCTCATATAGGGGCGTGTCCCAAGGTCATTATCCCACTATTATGCAAGCACAAGTGGGCTTTTGACCTTTTGACACTGTAATTATTCTTTGATATTGTCAAAATCAAGTTTGTCAAGCTGTTTTATATACTGGTCATACATTTTTTGCTGTTCGGGCTTAAAAAAGCTGTTAAAAAGAGGCTTTGGCATATTGTTAAAGAAAACGTTTCCTGAACTTTCTGAATTGTTTGAATTGGTGAAATGTCCAGTCTTACCGGAAGAACCTTGTGAGCCGGAAAAATTGAAATTACCGGCATCATTTTCCATTGAGCCGAATAGATTAAATAAATCGGACATTTTTGAAAACTGTCTTATATTATTAAACATTGAGACATAATTTTTAGGACAGTATTTAAGAACTTCATCAATAATTTTGGGATTGTCCATGATATCGCTAAAGGAATGTATAGGTTTAAAATCTGAATTACATGAAGAAAAGCTTTGTATATTATCCGGATGATTATAAAAGCGCATTGTCTGCTGCAATTCATTTATTCTTATAAAAATAGAAATGCTTCTCTGCAGAGGATAATCAAGAAAAGGAACTAATGCTTTAAACATCTGGGTGGTTTGATTTAATGTAATCATATCAAATTCAGTTATTGGTAATGAGTCTGACATATGTAACCAGCCTTTATATGGATTAATATTAATATATGTGTAAAAGATAACCTTATGAATAAATTGTAAAAGCATTTTGGTATTTGTAATGTATGCGATATATAAAGAGCAAAACTGCTGCGCTAATTTCTTAGCACAGCAGCTTATAGGTTAAGGCTTAATTTTGTTTAAGCCTTACGCAATTAAAGCTTAAGTTAAAAGCTTAGTCCGGAAACTCCTGAATCAGCATCCACAGCCACAGCTGTTGTTGCCGCAGCCGCCGAGGTTAAATGTTGAACCGCCACAGCCGCAGCCACCGCCACAGAATAAGAGTAAAAGAATAATCCAGATACAGCTGTCTCCGCCGCATCCACAGCCGCAGCCATTGCCGCTGTTGCCAAATCCACTGTTACCTCCGCAAAGAAGAATAAGGATGATAATCCAGAAGCAAGAAGACATACCTCCGTTGCATTCATTACATCCGCCACAGTTTGTTGCTGCTAAATCACTCATGTTAAAATCCTCCAAAAAACATTTACAATACAATAATATGAGGGGCAGCTTGTTTGGGTTACACTTTTTATAAAAATTATGATTACATGGATTGGTTTAAAAGGAAATTATTTGCATTATATACGTGTTTGTTATATTATTTGAAGTGATTAAAATTAATTACCAAACTTATATTGAGGAATGAGGATTATAATGTCTGAAAATAAAAGCAGAAAGTTTTTGATACATGGCGGAATTTTGGCTATGGCAGCTATTATTGTTAGAATAATAGGCATGGTGTACCGAATCCCTCTTGTTAATATAATCGGAAGTGAGGGTACGGGTGTATACAGCATAGCCTACAATATATATGCAATAATGCTGATATTGTCTGCAAATGCACTTCCAAGCGTAGCGTCGAAGATGATGGCAGCTAAGCTTGCTACAAAAGAATATAAAAGCGCAAACCAGATATTTAATTATTCGTTTCTGGTAGCAGTTATTTCAGGCGGAATTGCGGCTGCATTTATGTTTTTTGGTGCTGATTTTATTGAATCATTATATAAAGGCGTTCCGGGAGTGGCGATTCCTATAAGAGTTTTGGCTCCTACAGTATTTTTTGTTTCGGTGCTTGGCGTGATGAGAGGATTTTATCAGGCCCAGGGAACAATGATTCCGACATCTGTTTCACAGATTATAGAGCAGATTATAAATGCTATAGTAAGTGTTGCAGCCGGATATATTCTTGTTAATATATATAAAAATTCCGAAAATGTTGCAGCATACGGGGCAGCGGGAAGTACACTTGGAACATGTCTCGGCGCGCTGGTGAGTCTGCTTTTTCTTATGGGAATATATGCAGTATACAGACCCGTATTTATGCGGATGGTAAGGCGCGACAAAATCAGTGTGCTTGAGCCGCCTAAAAATGTCTGCCGAGAAATAATATTTACTATGATACCGATAATATTAAGCACAACTTTGTATCATGCTTCATCGGTAATAGATGATATGATGTTCAGCAATATGATGGCCGGCAGCGGCATAAATATAAAAATGGACATTGGAAACTACAGTTCAAGTTATATTCTTCTTATCGGAATTCCGCAGGGCATTGCCACAGCTATGTCAATATCAATGCTTCCGAGTGTAGTTTCATCTTATACTATTGGGGATTTATCGGGAGTAAGGGAAAAAATACAAAAAACCATAAAGACAAATATGCTTATAGTGATACCTTCTGTTATAGGACTGGCGGTACTTGGAAAACCTATAATACAGCTGCTTTTTGCAAGCTATGACAGCAATCAGGGTTCAATGATGTTAAAAATAGGTGCGATAGCAGTACTTTTTTATACGTTATCTACTGTTACCACATCAGCACTTCAGGGTATAGATAAAGTAAGCGTTCCGGTTAAATATTCAGCAATAGCGTTAGCGGTTCATATCGTTTTGGTTTTTTGTCTGCTTGAATTTACGGATTTGGGAATATTTGCACTTGTAATAGGTAATGCAACATTTCCGGTGATAATATTTGTTCTTAATTATGTTGCATTGTATAAATATATAGGATATAAGCAGGAATTACTGGAATCGTTTGGTATTCCGCTGATTTGTGCTGTTATAATGGGAGTGGTGTGCGGATTTACTTATAAAGGTGTTTATGCCGCTTCATCAAGCAATATTGTGTCGCTGATAGCTGCAATGGCGGTGGCGGCAGTGAGCTATTTTGGCCCTATAGCCGTATTTGTTAAAAAGAAATTGTTCAGGTTGTAAAAATAAGAAATGCCTGAATAAAGATTAAACTGAAAGGATATATTGATATGCAAAGCAGATTTACTGACAAAGCAAGAGAAGCTTTAAAATATGCGCAGGATACCGCGCAGATGCTGGGACACGGATATATAGGTTCTGAACATCTGCTTATCGGGCTGATACGCGCAGAGGGGGGACTTGCATCAACTATATTAAATGAAAATGAAGTAGATGAAGATAAGGTGCTTGATTTGATCAATCAGCTTATAGCTCCGGATAATGCAGTTGGGTTAAAGGAACCTGACGGATATACTCCGAGAATGATAAAAATACTTAAGGATTCGCAAAAAGAAGCTGAGCGTTTTAAGTCTTCACTTGTAGGAACAGAACACATGCTTATTGCAATTATAAAAGAAAGCGAGAGCGTTGCTGCAAGACTTCTTAACACTATGGGGGTGTCTGTAAAGAAAATATATATAGATATTCTGTCGGCTATGGGAGAAGATGCAGGCGCATATAAGGATGATTTCAGAAATGGCAGGGCAAAACAGAAGAAATCAACACAGACGCTTGACCAGTACAGCAGGGACCTTACGGTTCTGGCAAAAGACGATAAACTTGACCCTGTAATAGGGCGTGACAGTGAAATACAGAGGGTAGTTCAGATTTTAAGCAGAAGGACAAAGAACAATCCATGTCTTATCGGTGAGCCGGGAGTAGGTAAAACAGCAATAGTTGAAGGACTTGCATTAAGAATTGTGCAGGGAAATGTTCCGCAGAATTTAAAGGATAAAAGACTTGTTACGCTTGATTTATCTGCTATGGTTGCAGGTTCAAAGTACAGAGGTGAGTTTGAGGAACGTATAAAAAAGGTTATAGCTGAAGTTAAAAATGATGGAAATATATTGCTGTTTTTAGATGAAATTCATACTGTAATAGGTGCAGGAGGAGCAGAGGGTGCTATCGATGCATCTAATATATTAAAACCATCAATGGCAAGAGGCGAGATACAGATTATAGGGGCAACAACTCTCGAGGAATACAGAAAGCATATAGAAAAAGATGCTGCACTTGAAAGAAGATTTCAGCCTGTAAGAGTTGACGAACCGACAGAGGAAGAAGCTATTCTTATATTAAAAGGTCTGAGGGAAAAGTATGAACAGCATCATGGCGTTGAGATTACCGATGAAGCATTGGAGAGCGCTGTGAAGCTTTCAAAAAGATATATTAATGATAGATTTCTGCCTGATAAAGCAATTGATTTGATAGACGAGGCATCCTCAAAAAAGAGGCTCGATATGAGTGTTGAGCCTAAAAGTATTAAAAAGCTTCGCGAAGAATTAAAGAAGCTTTCATTACAAAAAGAAGAAGCTGTAATAAACGGTGAATATGAGCAGGCGGGAATTATAAAAAGAAAAGAGTCGTCAAAAAAGACAAAGCTTGAAAAGGCGGAGGCTGAATGGGAAGCTGACATGAAAGAACAATCGCTTGTTGTAGGAGATGATGATATAGAGGGCGTTGTTTCGGAGTGGACAAAGATACCGGTACAAAAGCTTGCACAGACTGAATCAGACAGACTTCTTAAGCTTGAGGATATCCTGCATCAGAGAGTTATAGGACAGCAGGAGGCTGTAACTGCAGTTGCCAGGGCTATAAGAAGAGGAAGAGTCGGCCTTAAAGATCCGAACAGGCCTATAGGTTCATTTTTATTCTTAGGACCTACGGGTGTCGGTAAGACAGAGCTTTCAAAGGCGTTAGCAGAGGCAATGTTTGGAAGTGAAAATGCGCTTATAAGAGTTGATATGTCTGAATTTATGGAAAAGCATACAGTTTCAAAGCTTATTGGTTCGCCTCCTGGATATGTCGGATACGATGAGGGAGGACAGCTAAGTGAGAAAGTCAGAAGAAATCCTTATTCGGTGGTATTGTTTGATGAGGTTGAAAAAGCTCATCCTGACGTGTTTAATGTTCTTTTACAGGTGCTTGATGACGGTCATATTACAGATTCTACCGGGAGAGTTGTTGATTTTAAAAATACAATAATAATAATGACATCAAATGCCGGAGCACAGAACATCATTACGCCTAAAAACCTTGGCTTTGCAGCGGTAACTGATGAAGCACAGAACCATGAAAATATGAAAAATAAGGTTATGGATGAGGTTAAAATTATATTTAAGCCTGAATTTATAAACCGTATTGATGAGATTATTGTATTCCATACTCTTGGCAAAGAACATGTTGGTAAAATTGTGGATATTATGATTGGAAATGTTAATAAGAGAATTATGGGAAACATGAAGCTTTCTATTGAACTTGATGAAAATGCAAGGCATTTTATAATTGAAAAAGGATATGATGTTAAATACGGTGCAAGACCTTTAAGAAGAACTATTCAAAATGAGATAGAGGATGTTTTGGCTGAAAAAATTTTGAATGGAGATATAAAGACAGGCAGCAGGGTACTTGTGTCTGTAAAGAATGAAAAACTGCATTTTTCATTGAAGCGCGGCAAAAATAAATAAAATGTAAAATATTTAATATTGGTGTAAAATCACTGGCATATTTTGTCGGTTTAATGTATAATTAAAGCAGTTAAAAGATACGTAAAACATAGGAGGACATAATAATGCCAGTGGTAAAAGAACTGATTCGCACAGAACAGGATGGTACACTTAGTTTTGGTAATTATGAGTTAGATACAAAGTCAAAGTTATCTGATTTTGAACATTGTGGAGATTCATACAAGGTCAAGACATTTTACGAGATTACAAAGCTTGAGAAAAATGGTGCATTTGTATATGAATCTGTTCCGGGAACAGCTGTTAATCATTTTAATGCAACAGCGGATGAGATAAGTTTTACAGTTGAGGGAAAAGAAGATGCTCAGATAACACTTGAGCTTGAGGAAAATGTGGAGTATGAGATTACTATAAACGGAGCTAATGCAGGCAAGATGGCTACTAATATGGGTGGAAAGCTTGTGCTGTCAGTTGAGTTTACAGATGGTAATGAGGCTGCTGTTAAAGTAATCAGAGCGTAAGAATTTGACAGCTCAAATTGCTTATATTTGTTTTAAATATTTTAAAGATTTGGAAGCGGATTTATATTCGCTTCCATTTTTATCAATCCGATATTTTGTGAAATTAAGATTAAGGTGTCAAAAACCTCGAATCAGGATAAAATTTAAATGTGATAGGAGTGGTTATGGCAAAAGGAAAGAATAAGGCATTTTTTTGTAAGGAATGTGGTTATGAATCGGCAAAATGGTTTGGGCAATGTCCGGCGTGCAAACAATGGAATACATTTGTCGAGGAGCCTGTCAGAACAAAATCAGTAAAAGGAGTTGTTGATATTAATAACAGCAGCTTCAAATCATCAGCTGCGGTGCTGCCTGTTAAGCTTGAAGATATAAGTGCAGAGGATACAGACAGGACAACTACAGGAATAAAGGAGCTTGACCGTGTGCTTGGCGGAGGAATAGTTGAGGGTTCGCTTGTGCTTGTGGGAGGAGATCCGGGAATCGGTAAATCTACGCTGCTTTTGCAGATGTGTCATAATTTGTCTGAAAGCGGCAAAAATGTATTGTATATATCGGGCGAGGAATCGCTTGCTCAGATTAAGATAAGAGCGCAGAGGGTGGGCGGATTTAACGATAAACTCTTTTTATTGTGTGAGACTAATCTTGAGATAATAGAAAATGTTTTAAAAGAAACAATGCCGCAGATAGTGATAATTGATTCTATTCAGACTATGTACCGTGAAGAGCTCGGTTCTGCGCCTGGAAGCGTCGGCCAGGTAAGGGAAACCACAGCGGTTCTTATGCAGCTTGCGAAAGGCCTTAATATTTCTATATTTATTGTAGGACATGTGACTAAGGAAGGTGTTGTTGCAGGACCAAGAGTTCTTGAACATATGGTTGACACGGTTCTGTATTTTGAGGGTGACAGAAATGCAGCATACAGAGTCTTAAGAAGTGTTAAAAACAGGTTTGGTTCGACAAACGAGATTGGTGTGTTTGAAATGCAGCAGGAGGGGCTTATTGAGGTTGAAAATCCATCGGAATATATGCTTAGCGGAAGGCCTAAAGAAGCGTCAGGCTCAGTTGTGGTGTGTCTGTTAGAGGGAACAAGACCTTTGCTTGTCGAGATTCAGGCACTTGTATGTGATTCCAATTTTGGACTTCCAAGAAGAACTGCGGCCGGAACCGATTATAACAGGGTAAATCTTCTTATGGCAGTACTTGAAAAAAGAGCAGGAATACATATGTCGGGAAGTGATGCATATGTCAATATAGCAGGAGGACTTAAGGTTAGCGAGCCTGCACTTGATTTAGGAATAGTTATGGCCTTGGTCAGCAGCTTCAGAAACAGGGAAGTTGATGAACGGACAATTATTTTTGGAGAAGTAGGACTTGCAGGAGAAGTAAGAGCGGTGAGCCAGCCGCAGATACGTGTAAATGAAGCTGTTAAGCTTGGATTTGAAACTTGTATTTTGCCTAAGGTATGCTTGAAAAATATAAAAGAAACTGATAAAATAAAACTTATCGGTGTAAGTAATGTAAACGAAGCGATAAAACTAATATGATGTATATGAGGTGGGTATGGAAAAGGATTTATTGGTAAGCAATCTTACTGAAATTTTGAAGGGACTTGACGGTTCACAGGAAAAGCTTGAAAAAAATGCATTTGATGTTATTAATTCATCAGATACATCGTTAAATCTGGTAAAAGAAAGTATAGGAAGTGTAGAACAGATACTGAAGATGATAGACTCTCTTAATGAGGTCGTTGAAAAATCTTCTGCTAAAATAAAAGAGCTTGAAGATTTGTCAAGAAAAATTGAAGAATTTGCATCAGTTATAGGTTCAATTTCAAATAAGACAAATATACTTTCGCTTAATGCTTCAATAGAGGCGGCGAGAGCCGGAGAGCACGGAAGAGGATTTGCGGTTGTGGCAGGTGAGGTACGTAATCTTGCATCTCAGTCATCAAAGTCTTCAAAAGAAATAACGGATACAATCGTGAAAGTACAAACATCTGTTGTAGAGACAGTTGATGCAATGAAAACAGTATATGATAACGCTGTTGCACAGAAGCAGATGGCAGATTCAGTCGGCAATATATTAAAACAGGTAGTTGATGCTGCATATGCCGCCAATGAACAGGCGCGTAATATAGAGAATGAAATCGCATATCAGCGTGAAATAACAGATAAGGCTATGCAGACATTAGCTAAATAAAAGCGCTGATTAAAATTAGCTGGAAGGAGAAACGATAGTGCCAGAGTTGTCAGTAGTGTTGCCGGCTTACAATGAAGAAGAAATGGTAGAAAAAGCAGCTGATACATTAAGAGAGTTGTTTGAAAGAGAAAATATTGATTATGAAATAGTTTTTGTTAACGACGGCTCAAAAGATAGAACATGGGAGAAACTCATGAATATCTGTAAACTTAACAATAGAGTTTCGGCAGTTAATTTTTCGAGAAATTTTGGGAAAGAGGCAGCAGTTTTTGCAGGACTTGCGAACATCCATGGAAAATGCTGTGTTGTTATGGACTGCGATTTGCAGCATCCGCCTGAAGTGATAATAAGAATGTATGAGCTGTGGAAGCAAGGGTATGAAGTTGTTGAGGGCGTAAAGAAAAGCAGAGGAGACGAAAGTGTTTTTCATAGGGCAAGTGCAGGGATTTTTTATAAGCTTATGTCAAAGGCAGCGAAGATAGATATGTCGCGGGCATCCGATTTTAAATTGTTAGACCATAAGGCGGTGGCATCAATACTTAGCATTGGCGAGGTAAATGCATTTTTCAGGGCATTGTCCTCATGGGTTGGTTATAAAACAACAAGCGTTGAGTTTGACGTGCAGGAAAGAACAGCAGGACAGTCAAAGTGGTCAACATACTCTCTTATAAAATATGCGATTACTAATATAGCTTCATTTTCAGCGGCACCAATGCAGATTGTTACAATAGCCGGAGTGATAGTATTTCTTATGGGAGTCGGACTTGGAATACAGACATTGGTTTATTATTTTACCGGACGTGCAGTTGAGGGCTTTACGACGGTAATTATGCTTCTTTTAATAATCGGAAGTATAATTATGATGAGCCTTGGTGTTATAGGATATTATATTTCAAAGATATACGAGGAGGTTAAGCGTCGTCCGAGATATATAATATCAGAGAAGATAGAAGGAACATCAGCACAATTAAAACAAAATTAAGATTACAGTTGAAAATTTTTAATAAAAAGGTTTTCTATGATAAAATAAATTGTGATATGTACCCTCTTTACTGGACAACCAGTAAGGAGGGTATTTTTATGCGTTAC
>USBB01000029.1 GCA_900552795.1 uncultured Eubacterium sp. | reverse complement strand
CTAGAGATGCATTGAAAAACTTACAAAATTTAAACGCCTTTTTCTTACATTTTAATACTGTCATTAACAGCGAAAGCAAGTGAAAAATCTCTGTGAATCCCGTAAAATCAAGGCTTCACAAATTCTTCACAAAATAATTAGCACTCACCTATTGACAGTGCTAACAACAAGTGATATAACACAATTATCAAGGCATTGGTATAAATATATTGATGCTGAAGATGATAATAACAATTTGTTGGAAGAAGAAAAGAAGATTAAGATGGGAGGCATGATGTATGAATATTAACAAGTTTACACAAAAGTCAATAGAAGCACTTAACCGCTGTGAGAAGATTGCATACGATTACGGCAATCAGGAGATTGATCAGGAACATTTTCTTTATTCTCTTATGACGATAGAAGATAGTCTGATTGCCAACCTGATTGAGAAGATGGAAATTAATAAGGAAGCGTTTATAAAAAATATTGAATCATTACTTGCTAAAAAGACGAAGGTGTCAGGTAATGTGCAGCTTTATATTAGTAATGATTTGAATAAGGTGCTTATAAATGCGGAGGATGAGGCAAAGAGAATGGGTGATGCATATGTGTCTGTCGAGCATCTGATGCTTTCAATAATAAGCAGCCCTAATTCTGCCATAAAGCAGCTTTTTAAAACTTATGGCATTAACAGAGATAAATTTTTGTCAGCACTTGCTACGGTGCGTGGAAATCAGAGTGTAAACAGCGATAACCCTGAAGCTACTTATGATACATTAAATAAGTATGGTCAGGATCTTGTGGAACGAGCAAAGGACGGAAAACTCGACCCCGTTATCGGCAGAGATAACGAGATAAGAAATGTTATCCGTATACTTTCACGAAAGACAAAAAATAATCCTGTGCTTATAGGTGAGCCTGGAGTCGGAAAGACAGCAGTCGTTGAGGGACTTGCACAAAGAATTGTAAGAGGAGATGTGCCGGAGGGACTTAAAGAAAAGAAGCTTTTTGCACTTGATATGGGTGCCCTGGTTGCTGGTGCAAAGTACAGAGGTGAGTTTGAGGAAAGACTTAAGGCTGTACTTGAGGAAGTGAAGAAAAGTGAGGGCAGGATAATACTGTTTATAGACGAGATTCATACTATTGTCGGTGCTGGTAAGACTGAAGGCTCAATGGATGCCGGAAATATGTTGAAACCAATGCTTGCAAGAGGTGAGCTTCATTGTATCGGTGCGACAACACTTGATGAACACAGACAGTATATTGAAAAAGACCCTGCGCTTGAAAGACGTTTTCAGCCTGTCATGGTTGATGAACCTACGGTAGAGGATACAATTTCAATACTAAGAGGTTTGAAAGACAGATATGAGGTTTATCATGGCGTAAAGATTACTGACGGAGCGCTTGTATGCGCTGCAACATTGTCGGACAGATATATTTCCGACAGATTTTTGCCTGATAAGGCTATAGACCTTGTAGATGAAGCATGTGCAATGATTAAGACTGAGCTTGACTCAATGCCGGCAGAGCTTGACGAGTTGCAAAGAAAAATAATGCAGCTTGAAATCGAGGAGGCCGCATTAAAGAAAGAAAAAGACAATTTGAGCAAGGAAAGATTAAACAATCTGGAAAAGGAATTGTCTGAATTCAGAGCAACTTTTAAGGAGCAAAAAGCAAAGTGGGATAACGAAAAGTCGAGCGTGGATTCAGTAAGCAGGCTTAAGGAGGAGCTTGAGCAGCTTAATAATGAAATTGCAAAAGCAAAAAGAGAGTATAACCTTGAGAAAGCGGCAGAATTACAGTATGGCAAGCTTCCTGCTTTGCAGAGAAAATTAAGTGATGCAGAAGAAAATGTCAAGGCAAAAAATCTTGATTTAGTGCACGAGAGTGTTACGGAAGAAGAGATAGCAAAGATTATATCAAGGTGGACAGGTATACCTGTCGCAAAGCTTAGTGAGACTGAGCGTCAGAAAACTCTTCAGCTTGAGGATGAACTTCATAAAAGAGTGATAGGACAAAATGAAGGTGTTACAAAGGTCACAGAAGCAATTATACGTTCAAAGGCAGGAATCAAAGATCCAACAAAGCCAATCGGTTCATTTTTGTTTTTAGGACCTACGGGCGTTGGTAAGACTGAGCTTGCAAAAGCATTGGCGGAAAGTCTTTTTGATGATGAGAGCAATATAGTAAGACTTGATATGTCCGAATATATGGAGAAATACTCAGTGTCACGTCTTATAGGAGCTCCTCCGGGATATGTGGGTTATGATGAGGGCGGACAGCTCACTGAAGCGGTAAGAAGAAAACCATATTCGGTAGTTTTGTTTGATGAGGTTGAAAAAGCACATCCTGATGTGTTTAATGTACTTCTTCAGGTACTTGATGACGGCCGTATTACAGATTCACAGGGAAGAACGGTAGATTTTAAAAATACAATCATCATAATGACAAGCAATATCGGTTCTGCATATCTGTTGGAGGGCATTGATGAAAATGGTTCAATAAAGCCGGAGACTGAAAATATGGTTATGCATGAGCTCAGAGGTCATTTCAGACCTGAATTTTTGAACAGACTTGACGAAGTCATAATGTTTAAGCCGCTTACTAAGGAAAATATAAGCAGTATAGTAAATCTGCTTATTGCTGACGTAAATAAGCGTCTGGCAGATAAGGAGTTAAAGATTGAACTTACTGATGCTGCAAAGAAATTTGTAGTAAGTCACGGATATGACCCGTCATATGGTGCAAGACCGCTTAAAAGATATGTTCAAAAGACAGTTGAAACGCTGGCAGCGAAACTTATACTTGCAGGAAATATAAGCACGGGAACAATTCTTATTGATGTTGTTGACGGTAAGCTTAAGGCACTTGGAAATTAAAATAATAAATAAGACTACTGTATAAAAACAGCCGCATTTTTCAGATGAACTGATTAATGCGGCTGTCATATTCGTAATCGATTTTCTTTAAGGCTTCTGAAATATCTGCTTCTGAAATCATAAATGCTTTGCAGAAATCCGAAAGATTACTGAAATTATCACGAAGCTGTGTGTTTGTAAATGATAAAAGCATTACAGGGTCTTTTGGTAACTGTGGCATAAAAACTTTCCTTTCAATTATAATATATTTATGGTTGATTTTTTCAGAAATTTATATTGCCATAAATATTTAGAAAAGTAAAGTTAAAATTTTAAAATGGCAAAATAATAAATTTTCAAAAAATAATGTATAAAAGTTATTATTATTGAAAAAAGTTTGTTAATATGCTATCATTATTCAAACAAAAAGTGCAGGAGGGACGAATTATGGCAAAATGGGTTTACAAATTTCAGGAGGGGAACGCAGGCTTAAAGGAGCTTCTTGGAGGAAAAGGAGCTAATCTTGCGGAAATGACAGGTTTAGGTATGCCGATACCGCAGGGATTTACTGTAACTACAGAAGCATGCACAGATTATTATAATAATGGAAAAAAGATACGTGAGGAGATTACAGAACAGATTTTTGAAGCTATAGCATGGCTTGAGGATTATAACGGTAAGAAGTTCGGCGATGTAAATGATCCTCTGCTTGTGTCAGTTCGTTCAGGTGCAAGGGCTTCAATGCCGGGAATGATGGATACAATTTTAAATCTCGGTCTTAATGATGAGGCTGTTGAGGGATTTGCAAAAAAGACTGGAAATCCGCGTTTTGCATATGATTCATACAGAAGATTCATACAGATGTTTTCAGATGTGGTTATGGAGGTTCCGAAATCATTTTTTGAAAAGATTATCGATGAAGTCAAAGAAGAAAAGAATGTTATTTATGATACTGAGCTTACCGCAGAGGATTTGAAGGAGCTTACCATAAAGTTTAAAAAAGTATATAAAGAAAACATGAACGGAGAGGATTTTCCGCAGGACCCTAAGATTCAGCTTATGGAGGCAATTAAGGCGGTATTCAGATCATGGGATAATCCGAGGGCTATTGTTTACAGGAGGATGAATGATATTCCGGGTGACTGGGGAACTGCCGTAAATGTCCAGACGATGGTATTCGGAAATAAGGGAGAAACATCAGGAACAGGTGTTGCATTTACAAGGAACCCATCCACTGGCGAGAAAGGTATTTTTGGCGAATATCTTATCAATGCTCAGGGAGAGGACGTTGTGGCAGGTGTCCGCACACCTCAGCCTATAACACAGTTGGCAAATGATATGCCTGAATGTTACAGCCAGTTTTTAGAGCTTGCAATGAAGCTCGAAGCTCATTACAGAGATATGCAGGATATGGAATTTACCATTGAGGAGGGTAAGCTGTATTTCCTGCAGACAAGAAGCGGTAAGAGAACAGCGGCAGCAGCAATTCAGATTGCCTGTGATCTTGTAGACGAAAAAATGATTACGCCGAAGGAAGCTGTGATGAGAATAGATGCCAAGTCTTTAGACCAGCTTCTGCATCCTACATTTGATGAAAAGTCACTTAAGGAAGGTCAGGTTATCGGTGAAGCATTACCGGCATCACCGGGAGCGGCAGCAGGAAGAGTTCTTTTTAATGCAGAGGAAGCTAAAGAAGCAGGAATTGGCGGACGCGGAGAGAGAGTTATTCTTGTAAGACTAGAGACTTCACCTGAAGATATTGAGGGTATGCATGCATCACAGGGAATACTTACGGTGCGTGGAGGTATGACATCTCATGCCGCAGTAGTTGCAAGAGGTATGGGAACATGCTGTGTATCAGGCTGCGGAGGTATATCTATAGATGAGGAAGAACAAACCTTTACTCTCGCAGGAGAGACATTTAAGAAAGGTGATTATATTTCTCTTGACGGTACAACCGGTAAGATTTATAAGGGTGATATAAAGACAGTTGATGCAACTGTAAGCGGCAATTTTGGACGTATAATGGACTGGGCAGATGAGTTTAGAACACTCGGAGTCCGCACAAATGCCGATACTCCGGCTGATACGATAAATGCTGTTAAGCTTGGAGCAGAGGGAATAGGGCTTTGCCGTACTGAGCATATGTTCTTTGCTGATGACAGAATACCAAAAATCCGTAAGATGATTTTGGCTAAAGATTTAAAGGGCAGAGAAGATGCATTAAATGAACTTCTGGTGTTCCAGAAAGCAGACTTTAAGTCTATGTTTGAGGCACTTGAGGGAAAACCTATGACTGTGCGTTATTTAGATCCGCCTCTTCATGAATTTCTGCCTACATCAGAGGAGGATATAAAATCACTTGCTGATGATATGGGAATAACAGTTGATGAGATTAATGAGACCTGTGCGGCACTTCATGAATTTAATCCTATGATGGGACACAGAGGATGTCGTCTTGCAGTGACATATCCTGAGATAGCAAAAATGCAGACAAGAGCAGTTATGGAGGCTGCAATAGAGGTTCATAATGAGAAAGGTTATAAAATCGTTCCTGAAATTATGATTCCTTTAGTTGGCGAAAGAAAAGAGCTTAAGTTTGTTAAAGATGTAGTTGTTGAAACAGCAGAACAGGTAAAGAAAGAAAAATTATCTGATATACATTATAAGATTGGTACAATGATAGAAATACCGCGAGCTGCGCTTCTGGCAGATGAAGTCGCAGAGGAAGCAGAATTTTTCTCATTCGGCACAAATGACCTTACTCAGATGACATTCGGATTTTCAAGAGATGATGCAGGGAAGTTCCTTGATTCATATTATAAGAGCAAGATATATGAATCAGATCCTTTTGCAAGATTAGACCAAAATGGTGTAGGTCAGCTTGTGCAGATGGCTGTTGAGAAGGGAAGAAAAGTGCGTCCTGATTTAAAGTGCGGTATATGCGGAGAGCATGGCGGAGATCCTTCAAGTATAGAATTCTGCCACAAAGTCGGACTTAATTATGTGAGCTGTTCACCATTCCGTGTGCCAATAGCAAGGCTTGCGGCGGCGCAGGCAGCGATTTCCGAAGGAAACAGCAATGAGGAAGCATCATCAGGTGAAGATACTGATGAAATAAAGGATAAGGCTAAGCAGTTCGCCGATGAGGCTGTTAAGGTAGGCAGGGAAGTTGCCAAAGAAGCAGTTAAGGCGGGGAAAGAAGCTGCAAGAGTAGGTAAGGAAGTCGCTGTTGCTGCATTTGCCGGAATTAAAGCCGGTGTTGCAGAAGGTAAGAAAGCTTATGAAGAAAATAAATCTAATAGGTAGTCAGGTTTGAGGAACTAAGAAGCATTTATTTTTAAAGAAATATGATAATCCCCAACTTATACAGGATGTAAGTCGGGGATTATTTTTTACTTTATAGGAAATTGCGTCGAAGAGGAATTCTGATAACAAAAAAAGCTGCCTTTTGTGTATTAAGTGTAAGTTTTTATGATTTCTTCTGCAATGTTTTTTTTGGAAGTACACCGATCCATTGCCTGCTTTTCCACATATCTGTGAGCATCAGGTTCACTCATATGAAGCTGACTGATTAACAGCCATTTAGCCTTGTTAACCAGGCGGATTTCACTCATTTTATCTTCAATGGATATTGATTTTTTTTCAAATTGTCTCAGTCTTTCACGGGCACTTTCAAGCAGGTTCAGTGCATGAATTATTGTTGCTTTAGAAATAGGCTTCGGTAAAGTAAAAACGCCATATTCAGCAACTTTGTCATGTATATCGGGATGTATATCATTCTTTACCATAAGCAGTACAACAGATTGTTTATTTGTGCAGGTATCAATCGCAAAACAGGTTCCTGAGTCGTCCGGCAATGGAGAATTAATAATAACAAAATCAAATGTTTTTTCTGCCATAACTCTTTTGGCTATGCTGATACTTGTTACAGTGTAAACCGGACTGTATCTTGATTCTGGTAGCAGATTGGTAAAGGCAGAGGTGAAGCTGTCTGCTGCAGACACAATGAGTATACTGTAAACACGTTCTTTTAAACTCATATGGCACCTCCTTTTTTGTATTTTATATTATCTGCTGCAATAAATGTTCAGTATGGCTTCGGGAATATGTTCTTTTATAAACTGGCTGCCGGCTGCCGCATCACAGGCAGATTTTAAATTCACAGGCAGCTGTTTAAATTGTGAAAGTGTATCTGAGTCAGCTGTATAAAGGTTAATGTCAGCGGGTTTTTGCAGTTCAAGCTTATTTTGAATGCCATATAAACCGGCATATATTATTAATGCAAATGCCAGATATGGGTTAGCTGACGGGTCAGGAGAACGCAGCTCTGCCCGTTTGTATTCTCCTAAGGCAGCAGGGACTCTTACAAGCTGGGAACGGTTTTGGCCGGACCATGAAATGTATCTCGGTGCTTTGTTGTGGCCAAAGCGTTTATAAGAATTTTCAAGTGGATTCAGGAAAACAGTCATATCAGAAATTTTTTCAAGTATACCGGCAATTATAAAAGGCATATTATCGGAATTATCATCTGATGCTTTAACAGACATATTTATATGGAATCCGTTTCCGGGCTTGTTTTTAAGTGGTTTAGGACTGAAATCGGCATATAATCCGTTATGGCGCGCAACTGTTTTTACAACTGTCTGGAATGTCATTGCGTTGTCGGCAGCATTAAGAGGGGTAGAATAACGAAAATCGATTTCATTTTGTCCGGGGCCTTCTTCATGGTGAGAGCTTTCCGGCTGTATACCCATCTGTTCAAGGGTAAGACATACTTCACGTCTGATATTTTCACCTTTGTCGTCAGGTGCGATATCCATGTAACCGGCGCAGTCATATGGCTCCTTTGTCGGATTACCGTTATCATCAAGATTAAAAAGATAAAATTCCTGCTCTGAACCAAAGAAGAACTGATAACCGGCCTGCTGAGCATCGTAAACAGCCCGCTTTAAAATAGAACGGGAATCACATTCAAATGCTTTTCCGTCAGGATAAGAAATTGTACAGAACATGCGAACAACACTCCCGTGTTCAGGACGCCACGGAAGCGGCATAAGAGTGTCTGCATCAGGGTGAAGAAGCAAATCGGAATGTGTTTCATCGCCAAAGCCTTCAATTGCAGAAGCATCAATGGCAATTCCATATTCAAAAGCCCGGGGAAGTTCCTCAGGCATAATGGATATGTTTTTTTGTTTTCCAAATACATCACAAAAAGCAAGACGAATAAATTTTACATCTTCTTCATGGATATATTGCATAACTTCTTGGTTTGAATATTTCATAATTTTACCTACTTTCTGTAAATTAGTGAAAATGCTAATTCGCTACATACATTTGTTTGTAAGGAGTTTTGCTGTCAGGTGTAATTACGGTAAAAACATCAGATAAAATATTGTCAGAATCAAATTTGAAATAAGAACAATATTCGGAAAGGTAAGTCTGTATTTCAGCTAAGTCTTGTGCAGAAGCAGGTCTGGCAGTGACTTGTTCGGGAAATTTAATATTTTCGCAATTACCGCGGAGATACATTTTACCGCCATGCATACCTGTGCATGGGAAATTGCCGACAATATTATTTTTATCACAATTTAAACCGAGTACAATTATAATACCGCCTGCCTGATATTCACCTAAAAAGCTTCCGGCACAGCCTCCGATAATCATTACGGGAATTTTTTCGTTGTAAGCCTTCATATGAATTCCGGCACGATAGCCTGCATTGCCGCGGACATATATTTTACCGCCGCGCATGGCATAGCCGGCAGCATCACCGATATTACCATGAATTATGATTTTTCCTTCATTCATGGTATCGCCTACTGCATCCTGCGCATTTGCATTTACGGTAATATTTGCGTTGTTCAGATATGCGCCAAGTGCATTACCGGGAAGACCGTTGATTATGAGATTTTTGTCTGACATGCCGGCAGCAATAAATCTTTG
Source organism: uncultured Eubacterium sp. (assembly GCA_900552795.1). Taxonomy (GTDB): domain Bacteria; phylum Bacillota; class Clostridia; order Lachnospirales; family Lachnospiraceae; genus Lachnospira. Next base: position 26,284 of record USBB01000029.1, on the reverse strand, counting down.
ACCGCAGCACCCCTCGATAGTACAATCTTTGTCGGTCTCACGCAGCTTTTCATTTAATGCTTTGTAATCTAAATCTGTAACATCAATCAATTTCATATTATACTATACCTCCACAAATATGTTTATATTTTTTGGAAAAAATCAATAAAATTTATTCACCTGCATAAGAGATGCCGAGAATATCGAGTTCTTTTTGATTTAATCCAATACCTCTAAGCATAAGACGATTTCCACGCAGGGCTTCAATAGAGTTAATGCCCATACCGCCCATGAGTTCTTTAATTTCATGATTCCATGCTGTCATCAGATTTATTAGACGCTGACTTCCGATTTCGGGATTAAGCCTTTTTACAAGTTCAGGACGCTGAGTTGCGATACCCCAGTTACATTTGCCGCTCTGGCATGTCCGGCACAGGTGGCAGCCAAGTGCAAGAAGCGCAGCAGTAGCTACATAACAGGCATCTGCCCCCAGAGCAACTGCTTTTACTATATCTGCTGCATTGCGGATACTTCCTCCTACAATAAGAGAAACATTATTACGTATACCTTCATCGCGGAGTCTCTGATCAACAGTAGCTAATGCCAGTTCGATAGGAATACCGACATTATCACGGATTCTGGTAGGAGCGGCACCGGTACCGCCGCGGAAACCGTCAATAGCGATAATGTCGGCACCGCTTCTGGCGATACCGCTTGCAATGGCTGCTATATTATGAACGGCTGCCACTTTTACAATAATCGGTTTTTTGTATTCAGTAGCTTCTTTTAAAGAGAAAACAAGCTGGCGCAAATCCTCAATAGAATAAATGTCATGATGCGGAGCAGGAGAAATGGCATCAGAGCCTTCAGGTATCATTCTGGTACGGGATATATCACCTACAATTTTTGTTCCGGGCAGATGTCCGCCTATACCGGGTTTAGCACCTTGTCCCATTTTTATTTCAATTGCGGCTCCTGTATTCAGATATTCCTCATGAACTCCGAAACGTCCGGAAGCTACCTGAACAATAGTATTTTCTCCGTAGCAATAAAAATCTTCATGCAGACCACCCTCTCCGGTATTATAAAGAATGCCTGAATCAGTAGCAGCCAGTGCTAAAGCTTTATGTGCATTATAGCTGATTGAACCATAACTCATGGCAGAAAACATAACAGGCATGGAAAGTTCAAGCTGCGGCGGCAATTTGCAGTTTAGTCTGCCATCTGGATCACGCTGTACTTTTTGTGGCTTTTTACCAAGATATACTCTCGTTTCCATTGGCTCCCGTAAAGGGTCTATGGAAGGATTGGTTACCTGTGAGGCATTAATAAGGATTTTATCCCAATATACAGGCAATGGTTTAGGATTACCCATTGAAGATAACAGTACACCGCCGCTGTTTGCCTGTTTATACACTTCTTTAATTGTATCATTTTGCCAGTTAGCGTTTTCACGCAATGTACAGTCGCTTTTTACAATCTTTAATGCTCTTGTTGGACATTCAGAGACACATCGGTGACAGTTTACACACTTTGCTTCGTCACATTTCATTATGTGATGTTTTTCATCAAAATAATGCACCTCATTAGCACATTGCTGCTCACAGATTCTGCATGTAATACATTTACTTTCATTTCTTATGACTTCAAATTCAGGATAGATAAATTCAACACTCATTAGTACACACCTTCCTTTACTTTTACGATTACAGGTTCACCGCCGGCAGGAGACCAGATATTTTGTACACACGGTTCCATAGTACGTATTGCAGCTTCCTCACTGGCAATGAATACCTTGTCATCCTTTTCACCTACTACCATGGAACGCAGTTTTAAACGATCATTTAGTGCCATTAATCCGCCGTTAAAGCCGAATACGATGGAGAAAGGGCCTGTTATAAGCAGACTTGGGAACATAGTTCTAAGGTATGTCAGTTTTTTCTTTTCTTCCAAATCAGTCTGCTCAGCAATAGTACTCCAGAAAGGAGCGGCTATTACACTTGCAGTTTCATTAAGTGTAAGTCCCTGTATACGCAGAAGATAATCCATTATATATGTTATAACTTCTGTATCTGTCTGCAGTGTACACTTGTAACCGAACATTTCTATAAATCGCCGGTTAGCGTCATATGAAGATATTTCGCCATTATGTACGATAGAATAGTCAAGCAGGGTAAAGGGATGGGCACCGCCCCACCAGCCCGGAGTGTTAGTGGGATAACGTCCGTGAGCTGTCCATGAATAGCCTTCGTATTCTTCAAGCTTATAGAAAATTCCGACATCTTCGGGAAAACCTACAGCTTTGAAGGTTCCCATGTTTTTTCCGCTGGAAAATACATATGCACCGGCCATTTCTGTATTAATTTTCATAACGGTTTTTGCAACAAATTCTTTTTCATTTAACTGCATGGATATAACCATTGATTTCAGCGGAGCTACAAAATATCTCCATATAATAGGTTCGTCTGTAATAGCGGGGATTTTGCGGGTAGGCATGATTTCGGACTGTACAATTTCAAAGCGTTCTTTTAAAAAGGTTTCACATTCTTTTCTGGTGGAACGAGAGTCAAAAAACATATGCAGTGCATAGAAATCCTTATATTCCGGATAGATTCCGTAAGCAGCAAAACCTCCTCCTAATCCGTTAGAGCGGTCGTGCATGGGTTTCATGGAATTAGTAATCATTTCACCGGATATTTTATTTCCGTCTTTGGAAATTACTGCTGAAATAGCACATCCGGAAGGGATTCGTACTTCACCTTCAATTTTCATATATATTATTACCGTCCTTTCAAAAAATAAAAAAAGCAAAGGTGTCCATTTTCAGGGCAGAAAATTTCTGCTCAAAAAATGAACACCTTTGCTCATATGCAATACTTATAACCCTAAACTAAAATTTTGTCAATAATTATTTTCAATAAAATTGATATGAAAATTTGCAGATAAAAAATAAAAAAATATTGACAACTTTTTTTCGCAGGTGTATTATCACTCTCATGAAGGCAATGGCGTCTTTGAAGCAGATACTTTGGAGATGTTTTGTCTTTTTTTATTTTTATTAGTACAATAAGCAATTTAAATTAACAATTAAACAGATAAAGGCAAAGACGTCTTTGATGCATTGAGCATTAAGGGCGTCTTTCTTTATATAAAATTTTAATTAAAAGGGAGGAATTATTATGAGTAATGTTTCGGAATATTTTGGCTGTTTGGTATTTGATGACAGAGTGATGAAGGCAAATTTGTCATCAAAGGTATATCAATCACTGAAAAAGACTATTGATGAAGGTGCACAGCTTGATATTAGTGTGGCAAACGCTGTGGCGGAAGCCATGAAGGACTGGGCAGTTGCAAATGGGGCAACACATTATACACATTGGTTTCAGCCTCTTACCGGAATTACCGCAGAAAAGCATGACAGTTTTATTTCTCCTTCACCTGATGGCGGTGTGATTATGGAGTTTTCCGGAAAGGAGTTAATTAAGGGAGAGCCTGATGCATCTTCTTTTCCGTCAGGAGGATTAAGAGCTACATTTGAAGCAAGAGGATATACGGCATGGGATCCAACCTCTTATGCTTTTATTAAAGGAAAAACATTGTGTATTCCCACTGCATTTTGTTCATATGGCGGAGAAGCTCTGGATAAGAAAACGCCGTTGCTTCGTTCTATGGAAGCTTTAAATAAGCAGGCACTTCGTATTCTCAGACTGTTTGGAAATGATGATGTTAAGTGTGTACGTACCTCTGTAGGCCCCGAGCAGGAATATTTTCTGATAGACAGGGAAATGTATGATAAACGACCAGATCTGCGTTTTACAGGACGAACTCTTTTTGGGGCAAAGTCACCGAAAGGACAGGAAATGGATGACCATTATTTCGGTGTGATTAAGCCGAGAGTTGCCGAATATATGGAGGAGCTTAACAGGGAGCTTTGGAAATTGGGAATTCTTGCCAAGACAGAGCATAATGAGGTCGCTCCTGCACAGCACGAGCTCGCACCTATTTATTCAACCACAAATATAGCAACAGATCATAATCAATTAACTATGGAGATTATGCAGAAGGTTGCAGAAAAGCACGGATTAGTCTGCCTGCTTCATGAAAAACCTTTCGCAGGGGTAAACGGAAGCGGTAAGCATAATAACTGGTCCATGGCAACAGATTCAGGCATAAATCTGCTTTCACCGGGTGAAACGCCATATGAAAATGCTCAGTTTTTACTTTTCTTATGTGCAGTAATCAAGGCTGTTGACGACTATCAGGATTTGCTTCGTATTTCAGTTGCCACAGCAGGAAATGATCATCGTCTTGGAGCAAATGAAGCTCCTCCGGCAGTTGTATCTGTTTTCTTAGGAGATGAACTTAATGAGGTTCTAGAAGCTATTGAAAATAATACACCTTATGCGGGAACACAGCAGACACAAATGAAGCTTGGTGTTGATGTTCTTCCTAAATTTAACAGAGATACAACAGATCGCAACAGAACATCACCGTTTGCATTTACAGGCAATAAATTTGAATTTCGTATGCTTGGATCTTCCAACAGTATTGCATGTGCGAATATTATGCTTAACAGTGCAGTTGCAGAAAGCTTAAAAATTTATGCTGACAGATTGGAAAATGCCGAAAATTTCGAGGACACATTGACAGAAGTGCTGCGCAAAACGATAAAGGAACACAAGCACATTATTTTTAACGGAAACGGATATGATGATACATGGATTAAGGAAGCTACCGAGAAGAGAGGACTTCTTAATTATCGCACCACACCGGATTGTATGCCGCATTTGCTTGATGAGAAAAATGTTAAGATGCTGACCTCTCACGGAGTATTTTCAGAGGCAGAATTAAAATCAAGATGTGAAATAATGTTGGATAATTATTGCAAAACTGTTGTAATTGAAGCAAATACAATGGTCGAAATGGCAAGGACGCAAATAAGTCCGGCAGTGAATGTTTATACAATGGAGATTGCTAAGACGATTGCAGCAAAAAAGGCAGTTGATTCTTCATTGACCTGTGTTTATGAAAGCAGTCTGGTTAAGAGATTATCTACACTGACGGACAGGATTGCGATTAAAACAGAAGAACTTGAAGATGCGTTGGTAGAACTTCATAATGCAGAAGAAATTATTTCAGAAGCTGATATGATAAGGGATTCTGTGCTTGTCAGGATGGGTGAGCTCAGAGTTGCCTGTGATGAAGCAGAAACTATAACAGCAAAAAAATATTGGCCGTTTCCAACTTATGGAGATTTATTGTTCAGCGTAAAATAATGCACATAATACGGTGTTATAAGAAAGGCAATACGGTGAGATGACTAAGTACATTTTTGTGACCGGAGGCGTGGTATCCGGTCTTGGTAAAGGAATAACAGCAGCTTCTCTCGGACGTCTGTTAAAGGCGAGAGGACTCAAGGTTGCAGCACAGAAGCTTGATCCATATATTAATGTTGATCCAGGCACAATGAGTCCATATCAACATGGAGAAGTATATGTTACTGAGGACGGTGCGGAAACAGATTTAGACCTGGGGCATTATGAAAGATTTATTGATGAGAATTTAAACAGATATTCAAATCTTACTGCTGGAAAGGTTTATTGGAATGTATTAAATAAAGAGCGCAGAGGAGAGTATCTTGGGTCTACGGTTCAGGTTATTCCGCATATTACAAATGAAATAAAGGAGTTTGTATATTGTGTCGGAAAACAGACAGAAGCAGATGTTGTGATTACGGAAATCGGAGGAACTATCGGAGATATTGAGTCACAGCCATTCTTGGAGGCTGTGCGCCAGATTTCTTTGGAGGCGGGTAAAGAGAACAGTCTTTTTATTCATGTTACATTAGTTCCGTATTTAAGCGGTTCGGGGGAACATAAATCAAAGCCGACACAGCACTCGGTAAAAGAATTGAGGGGAATGGGGATTAATCCGGATATTATTGTTCTGCGTTCTGACAGGCCTTTGGAAGAGTCTGTATTTCAGAAAATAGCACTTTTTTGCAATGTAAAGCCGGATTGTGTGATTGAAAACCGAACTTTGTCTAATCTTTATGAGGCGCCTCTTATGCTGGAAAAATCTGATTTTTCTTCTGTTGTGTGCAGAGAACTGTGTATTGATGCTCCAAAACCTGATTTAAAAGAATGGGAACAGATGGCAGAAAAGATTAGAAATCGTTCACAAGAGGTTCATATAGGATTGGTAGGCAAATATGTAAAGCTTCATGATGCATATCTTTCTGTTGCAGAGGCAATGAGTCATGCAGGATATGAATTGAATGCATTTGTAAAAATCCATTGGATTGATTCGGAAAAAATAACAAAGGAAAATGTAAAACAGGTATTTCGTGGATTACACGGAATAATTGTTCCCGGAGGCTTTGGCAGCCGCGGTATAGAAGGAATGATTCTGGCGGCAAAATATGCAAGGGAAAATAAGATGCCTTATTTTGGTATTTGTCTGGGAATGCAGATTGCGGTAATAGAATTTGCGAGAAATAATGCTGGTTTAGCTGATGCACATTCTGGAGAATTTGATGAGCAGTGTGTTCATAAGGTCATTGATTTTATGCCGGGTCAGAGCAATGAGATTGATAAGGGAGGTACATTGCGTCTTGGAAGCTATCCATGCAGTATTAAGCAGGGTACAAGAATGCAGGAGTGCTACAAAGAAGATGTAATCTCGGAAAGACACCGTCATCGTTATGAATTTAATAATGAATATCGTGATAAATTAACAGCTGCCGGACTGGTGATTAGCGGAACCTCTCCGGATAACAGACTGGTAGAAACAATAGAAATAGCAGAGCATCCGTTTTTTGTAGGTGTACAATTTCACCCTGAGTTTAAGAGCAGGCCCAATCAGCCGCATCCGTTGTTTAAGGGATTTATTTCAGCTTCATTAAACAATAAAAACGACTAAAGGGAGGAATTGAAATTATGGCTATTCATGAGGAATGCGGTGTATTCGGAGTGATGAGTACAAAAAGAGAAAATGTTGCGGAACTTGCCTATTATGGCTTATACGCATTGCAGCACAGAGGACAGGAAAGCTGTGGTATTGTAGTAAATGACGATGGAGTTTTTTCTTCATATAAGGATTTAGGACTGGTCAGCGAAGTATTTTCTAAGGACACATTAATGCATTTGTCTTATGGCAGAATGGCGGTAGGTCATGTAAGATATGGAACAACAGGAGGTACTACAAGAAACAATTGTCAGCCGATTGAAGTGAATCATCAGAAGGGAAAGATGGCACTGGCTCACAACGGAAATCTTAGTAATGCGCTGGAACTGCGCGATAAGCTGGAATTGTCAGGTGCTATTTTTCATACAACAAGCGATACGGAAACGATTGCTTATGAGGTGACAAGACAAAGACTTGTAAAACCAAGCATTGAGGAGGCATTAAGTGCGGCAATGAATTTTTTGGAAGGTGCATATTCATTGATACTGATGTCTTCTGCAAAAATGATTGCAGTAAGAGATCCATATGGCTTCAGGCCTTTATGCTACGGACAAATGCCGGACGGAGCTTATGTAATTGCATCTGAGAGCTGTGCACTGAACGCAGTGGGAGCAGAGCTTGTAAGAGATGTACTTCCGGGTGAAATTCTGGTGTTTAGTGAAAATGGTGTCGAATCAAGAAAAGAGCATTGTTGTAAGAAAAAGAAAAAAACGTGTATTTTTGAGTATATTTACTTTGCCAGACCTGATTCCGTGATTGATGGTGTTTCAGTGTCAAAGTCTCGTGTACGTGCAGGAGAATTATTGGCAGAAAACTATCCGGCGTGTGCTGATATTGTAATGGGAGTTCCTGACAGCGGTCTGGAGGCTGCATTGGGATTTTCAAAAACTTCGGGTATTCCATATGGAATAGGCCTGATTAAGAATAAATATATAGGAAGAACATTTATTTCTCCGGGACAAAATGAACGAATTGATAAGGTAAGAATTAAGCTGAGTCCGGTAAAAAGTGTGATAGAGGGAAAGCGTGTTGTGCTTGTAGATGATTCAATTGTAAGAGGTACAACCAGTAAGCGCATTGTAAAACTATTGAGGGATGCAGGTGCTGAGCAGATACACATGAGAATTTCTGCACCGCCGTTTTTGCACCCCTGCTATTATGGTACAGATATAGATTCAGAAGAAAATCTGATTGCATGTCACCATAGTATGGAAGAAATTGCACATATTATTGGCGTTGATTCTCTTGGGTATTTACCTATTGAGAAGCTTAATGAGCTTGCAGACAGTCAGGATTATTGTGCAGCCTGCTTTAATGGAGATTATCCTACAGTAATCCCTGCGGATCGATGCAAGGACAGGTTTGAAAGAAAACTTTCTGAAAGGACCAATTATGAAAAAATTTGATAGAAAACTGATTCTTGAAGATGGCAGTCAATATTACGGATACGGATTTGGCTGTACGCAAGACAGGATAACGGAAATAGTTTTTAATACATCAATGGTGGGATATCAGGAGATTATCTCAGATCCATCTTATACATATCAGACTATTGTTATGGCATATCCGTTAATTGGAAATTATGGAATTGCAGAGGATGATTTTGAAACACAGATACCGACAATCGGAGGTCTGGTGGTAAGGGATTATAATGATATGCCTTCCAATTTTCGCAGTAAATGCACATTGTCAGAATTAATGGAAAAATATAATATTCCGGGAATATACGGAGTGGATACCAGAAAACTGGTTCGCTCTATTAGAGATTCTGGAAGCCGGAAGGTTTTAATGACAGGGATCGAAACAGCATTAAATGAGGGGATTGCAAAGCTTAAGGAATACGATATTCCAAAAGATGCGGTATCACGTGTAAGCGGAAGAAACATCAGGAAATTTTTTATACAAAACGGTAAGTATCATGTTGCGGCAGTAGACTGCGGCATTAAGCATAATATTATCAGGAGTTTGAACCGAATGGGATGTAATGTCACAGTCTTGCCATGGAATGTGTCTTTGCAGGAGATAGAACAATTAAAGCCGGATGGAATTTTTTTGTCAAACGGACCGGGAAACCCGGCAGATGTGGGACCTGTTATTGAGCTTGTCAGAAACCTGATTGGAAAATATCCCATGTTTGGTATTTGTCTCGGACATCAGATTATTTCGCTGGCATATGGTGCCGGAACTTATAAGTTAAAGTTTGGTCATAGAGGAGGAAACCATCCTGTAAAAAATCTTTTGACAGGAAAGATTGAAATTACTTCACAAAATCATTCTTATGCGGTAGATATGAACAGCATTGCAAATACTGAACTTGAAGTGACACATATTAATCTTCTTGATAATACAGTGGAAGGCGCAGCCTGCATGAAGGATAAGGTGTTTTCTGTGCAGTATCACCCGGAAAGCGCGCCGGGACCGCAGGATAGCTTATATTTATTTGAACAATTTATCCAAATGATGGAGGAAGCTGAATATGGCGAAAAGAATTGATTTAAAGAAAATACTTGTCGTTGGTTCGGGACCTATTGTAATCGGTCAGGCAGCAGAATTTGATTATGCAGGTACACAGGCATGTCTTGCTTTGAAAGAGGAAGGTTATGAGGTGATTTTATGTAATTCCAACCCGGCAACGATTATGACAGATACCAGTATTGCAGATAAAGTATATATGGAGCCGCTGACATTGGAATATGCAGCTAAAATAGTCCGCCATGAACGTCCCGATGCAATAGTTCCGGGGATTGGCGGACAGACCGGTCTTAATCTGGCGATGCAGCTTGAGAAAAAAGGAATCTTAAAGGAATGTCAGGTAGAGCTGCTTGGAACAGGCAGTGACAGCATTGAACGTGCGGAAGACCGTGAAATGTTTAAAGAGCTTTGTGAAGAGTTAGGAGAACCGGTTCTTCCTTCGGCTATTGCAAATACTGTAGACGAGGCATTGGAAGCTGCACATAAAATCGGTTATCCGTTAGTATTAAGACCTGCATTCACTCTTGGAGGAACGGGCGGCGGATTTGCAGATAACGAGCATGAATTAATGGAGCTTATAAAAAATGCTTTAGCAATATCACCTGTTCATCAGGTACTTATTGAAAAAAGCATAAAAGGCTTTAAGGAAATTGAATATGAAGTGATAAGAGATGCAAATGATACGGCAATCACAGTATGTAATATGGAAAATATTGATCCGGTTGGGATACACACAGGAGATTCAATAGTAGTATGTCCGTCACAGACACTTACGAATAAAGAATATCAGATGCTGCGTGACAGCGCGCTTAAAATTATTCGTGCGCTTAAAATAGAAGGCGGCTGTAATGTGCAGTTTGCATTGGACCCAAAATCTTTTAAGTACTATCTTATTGAAGTTAATCCGAGAGTATCACGCTCGTCAGCGCTGGCATCAAAGGCAAGCGGATATCCGATTGCCAGAGTGTCTGCAAAAATCAGTGTCGGAATGACATTGGATGAAATCATGCTTGTAAATACTCCTGCGTCATTTGAACCGGCATTGGATTATGTAGTTACAAAAATGCCTCGGTTTCCGTTTGATAAGTTTACTGATGCAAATCATAAGCTGGGGACACAGATGAAGGCCACGGGAGAAGTTATGGGTGTAGGCAGAACATTTGAAGAAAGTTTGCTGAAAGCCATACGTTCTTTGGAAATTGGTGTAAATCATTTGTACATGCAAAAATTCAACTCAGAAAAAACAGATAGTTTGATAAAATATATAAAAATAGGTACGGATGATCGCATTTATGCTATTGCCGAGTTGCTGCGTCGTGGCTGCGAAACATCTGTTATTTGCACACAGACCGGAATTGACAGATTTTTCATAGATAAAATGAAAAAGATTGTCAATATGGAAAATAAATTGAAGCAGTGTGCCGGTGACATGGAAGTTTTATATCAGGCTAAAAAAACCGGTTTTTCTGATAAAGAAATCGCACAATTATGGGATAAAAAGGAAAAAGATATATTTAAACTTCGCAAGGATTCTGGTATTTTTCCGGTTTACAAAATGATTGATACATGTGCATCGGAGTTTGACAGTTATGTTCCGTATTTTTATTCGACTTATGAAGCTGAGAATGAGTCTTTTGCGGAAAGCAGAAAGAAAATTATTGTGCTTGGTTCAGGACCTATACGAATCGGACAGGGCGTTGAATTTGACTATTCTACTGTTCATGCTGTTAAGACAATAAAGGAGGCAGGATTTGAGTCCATTATTATAAACAATAATCCGGAAACTGTATCTACTGATTATACGACCTCTGACAAGCTTTATTTTGAGCCGCTCTGCGTGGAAGATGTAATGAATGTGGTTGAACTGGAAAAGCCGGATGGAGTTATTGCATCATTAGGAGGACAGACTGCCATAAATCTTGCAAAACCGCTGGAGGAGCGCGGTGTGAAGATTATAGGTACGGACTGTGCAGCTATCGAAAAGGCAGAGAACAGAGATGCTTTTGAAAAATTGCTTTTAAAGCTTGATATTCCTCAGCCTAAGGGAGAAGCGGTTACCAATATTGAAGACGGTGTAAAAGCAGCAGAGAAAATAGGATATCCCGTGCTTGTGCGTCCGAGTTTTGTTCTTGGCGGAAGGGCTATGCAGATTGTAGCTAAAGAAGAGCACCTGCGTCACTATTTAAAGACTGCGGTGGAAATTGCTGAAGACAAACCTGTGCTTGTAGATAAATATATATGCGGCAAGGAAGTGGAAATTGATGCGGTTTGTGATGGAAATGATGTATTTGTTCCGGGAATTATGGAGCTTGTTGAAAGAACAGGAGTTCATTCCGGAGATTCTATAAGTGTATATCCGAGCTTCAGTATTTCAGATAAAGTGAAAGAAACTATACTTGAGTATGCAAAAAAGCTTGGAATAGGAATAGGCATTAAGGGGTTGTTTAATATACAGTTTATCGTGGATAAGGAAGAAAATGTGTATATTATCGAGGTGAATCCACGTTCTTCAAGAACTGTGCCGTTTTTATCAAAGGCTACGGGATATCCTCTGGCAGACATTGCAACAAAAGTAATTCTTGGAAAAACACTTAAGCAACAGGGGATTGATTTTACCTATCCGGAAGAGAAGAAGAAATGGTATGTGAAAGCGCCTGCGTTTTCTTTTGCAAAATTAAATGGTATGGATGCTTATTTATCACCGGAAATGAAATCCACAGGTGAGGCAATAGGATATGACGAGAAACTGCCGCGTGCTATGTACAAAGCATTGATTGCTTCCGGAGTTAAAATGCACAATTATGGAACAGTATTGGTAACTCTGGCAGATGAGGATAAAGAAGAAGCTCTGTCAATAGTAAAGAGATTTTATGACATGGGCTTTAATATTGAAGCTACGGTCGGAACAGGCGAGTTTTTAAAGGCACATGGAATTCGTACACGTATACGCAGGAAGCTTAGTGAAAATAGTAATGAAATTCTTGAATCAATACGTTCAGGATATGTAAGTTACGTGATTAATACTCGTGCTGTTTTATCAGGCATTCATTATGAGGATGGTCTGGCAATCAGAAGAACAGCTATAGAAAATAATGTAACCATGTTCACATCGCTTGATACAGTCAGGGTATTACTTGACGTTTTGGAAGAGATAACCATAGGAGTTTCAATTATAACATGATGAAGCCGAAACGAATTAAACAGTCATTATGAAAAGGATGGCTGATATCATATATAAATGTGAGGTGTAAATAATGATACCAAATACTAATTATAAAAATTTAAAGGATTCTTACTTATTTTATAATATTGCGCAGAAAACAAAAGCATATATGGAAACACATCCGGGCAGTCATCTTTATCGAATGGGGATAGGAGATGTTTCATTACCTCTTTGTGATGCTGTAATTCAGGCACTTCATGAAGCTGTCGATGATCAGGCAAAAAAGAATACATTTCACGGCTATATGCCTGAGTGCGGCGAGCCTGTATTAAGGGGAACCATTGCGGATTATTACAGTAAAAGAGGCGTGGAAATATCCGACGGGGAAGTATTCGTTTCAAGCGGAGCCAGCGATGAGCTGGGAGATATTCTTGATTTGTTTGGCGCAGATAAAACTGTTTTGATTATGGAACCGGCATATCCTGCATATGTAGATGCAAATATTATTGCCGGAAATGATATTATTCATATGCCGGCAGGCAGAGAAAACGGGTTTTTGCCCGAGCCTGATTACAGTATAAAGGCAGATATTATTTATATATGTTCTCCAAATAACCCGACAGGTGCTGTGTTTGATTATAAGAGACTTAAGGCATGGGTAGATTATGCAGAAAGCAGCGATGCAATAATACTTTTCGATGCGGCATATGAAGCATTTATTGAGGATGATGATATTCCGCATAGTATTTATGAGGTTGATGGAGCAAAAAAGTGCGCCATAGAGATCTGTTCATTATCTAAAACAGCGGGTTTTACAGGTACGCGGTGCGGATATACCATTATACCTGAACAACTGGAACGTAACGGGATGTCTCTTAATAAAATGTGGGTAAGAAACCGGACAACTAAGACAAATGGTGTGTCATACATAATTCAAAAAGGCGCATCTGCAATTTTTACGGATTCCGGGCAGAAGCAGATACATGATAATATCAGGATTTATAAGCAGAATGCAAAATGCCTTATGGATGCATTGGATAAGCTTGGAATTTGGTATTGCGGCGGAAAGAATGCACCATACATCTGGATGAAATGCCCTCATAACATGGGAAGCTGGGAATTCTTTGATTATCTTTTGCAGCAGATACAGGTAGTAGGCACACCCGGTGAAGGCTTTGGTGCCTGCGGTGAAGGATATTTCCGTTTTTCCACCTTTGGTTCACCGGAAGACACAAAAGAAGCTGCAAGGAGATTGCTTGAGTTACTTTCAAGAAAATAGATTAAGAAGGATTCCTCTTATTTTTGCGAAGCTCCTTAATTTTGTCAAGATTTTTTCTGATTTCACTTAATTCGTTTTCATATTTTAAAGATTTAAGGTTAGGAAAGGCCTTAATCATTCTGCGCTGCTGTCTGTTTAAACCATCAATGACAACTTCATTGACTTCTTCTTTAATCTTATCTTTGGCATTTTCAAAAAGCTTTGAAATTTCGTTAAGAGTTTTGTTAAAGCCGGAGAAACCACCGAAGGTTACAATGTTGTCAGCAACAAACAGGATAAGCAGTGCAGCACATGCTGTGTGAAAAACCGGAATTGGAATTAAATCTGTATATTTCATTACAGCAGGATGAATTAATTTTATTAGAATTACGGAAAATGCACCGAAAACGACAGCTCCGATTAAACAGACTCTTCCGTTTATATTAAATTTGCGTTTTGAGTAATCCCACCACCTTGCATGAAAAAGCTTTTCCATAACAAAAGAAGTAACATATTCTAAGCTGCATGTTAAAAAAGCACCTAAAAAGAACAAAATAAAGACATTTTCTATTCTTCCGAGTACAAGTATAACAATAATTGATCCCCACCCATAGATAGGACAATAAGGACCGTTTAAAAATCCTCTGTTGACAAACTTTCTTTTTGCAACAGAAGTGATAAAAGATTCATAAAACCAGCCTATTATGCTATAAATCATAAGCCAGAAAAAATATTTTTCAATTGTCAGCATTAAAATTACTCCTTAGATTAAATATTAAATCGTTCGATTGTGAATTCCATATTATATAAAAAGTTATTTCCTAAAATTATAATATTATAATCCCAATATTTCAATAGTGTGTAAAATCATTTTTGTTGCATATTTTTGTTGGTTAGCTTAAAATTTAAATAGCAGAAACAGTATATTAAGCTGATTGGAGGATTAATTATGAAAAAATTAGGTTTTGGAACAATGAGACTTCCTCTTTTGGATTCAGATAATGCAAAGAGTATAGATTATAAACAGACCGAGGAGATGGTCGATTATTTTCTGGATAACGGATTTACATACTTTGATACAGCATATCCGTATCACGAGGAAATGTCAGAGGATGCCGTAAACAGATGTCTGGTAAAGAGGCATCCGAGAGATAAATTTGTTCTTGCAGACAAGATGCCTATTATGAGAGTTAAATCGCAAAGTGATTATCAGATGTTTTTTGAAGAGCAGTTAAGAAGATGCGGTGTTGATTATTTTGATTATTATCTTCTTCACAATATGGGTAAGGACAGATACGAAAATACGTGCAGATTCGGCGGCTTTGAGTTTATTGAGGAACAAAAAAGAAAAGGCAACGCAGTTAAAATAGGCTTTTCTTTTCATGATGATGCAAAGCTTTTGGATAAAATTTTAACCGAGCATCCTGAAGTTGATTTTGTTCAGCTTCAGATAAATTATCTCGACTGGGACAGTCAGGTAACTCAGTCGGGCCTCTGTTACGAAACTGCTGCCGCGCACAATAAGCCTGTTATAGTTATGGAACCGGTAAAGGGAGGAACTTTGGCAAATCTTACACCGGCAGCTAAAGAGATATTTGATAACAGCAATCCTACAGGATCTGCTGCATCTTACGCAATTAAATATGCGGCTTCTCTTGAAAATGTTTTTATGGTTTTAAGCGGAATGAGCAATATGTCACAGATGAAAGACAATGTTTCTTATATGAAAGATTTTTCTGCATTGACTGAGCATGAGCGTGATACGATTGCTAAAATAAAAGCAGAGCTTGACAGATCTATAAGCATACCATGCACAGGCTGTAAATATTGTATGGAGGAGTGTCCTAAAAATATTAATATTCCGTCATATTTCGGACTCTATAACCTTTACAGCGTAACGGGAAATAAGACAAATATGTATTATGAGCGTTACAAGATGGGACATGGGCTGGCTTCAGAATGTATAAAGTGCGGAAAGTGTGAAAAAATATGCCCTCAGCATATAGATATAAGGGGAAATCTTGAAAAGTTTGTGGATTTATACGAAAAATAGGGACTAAAAGTTTAAAACAATATAAAATATGAAATGAAGAGGTGAGAATATGTCAGTACAGGATTATATGAGTGCGTTAAAGATAGGAAAAAGGGAATATAATGCAAGTGTAAACAGAGGATCATATCCGTATTTACCTGTCTTAGAAAATATTGTGTCGGATGATGATATTGATTCTGAGGTAAGTCTTGGTATAGATCAGATACCTTTAAGACTTGTGGTCGGTACATGTAATGCGGCAAGAACCAACGCTTTTGCAGGAAATTTTATGCCTATACTTGAATGGGGAACGGAATTTTCTGCAAAATGGGCAAGCTTAAGTGACAGTCAGGTTAATGAGGGAATAAGAGACCCTATAAAGGTTTATGAGTACATGAATAAATTTTATGTGCTTGAGGGAAATAAACGTGTGAGCGTGCTTAAGTATTTTAAAGCAGTTACGGTAAACGCTGAAGTAATAAGAAAAGTGCCTAAAGCAGCAAATACTGATGAAGTAAAGATTTATTATGAGTTTATGGATTTCTATAAATGCACAAGGTTAAATGATATTTATTTCAGTAAAGTAGGAAGCTTTCCGTCACTTATGGAACTGGTTGGTATTGAAAAGGACAAGAAAATGCCTGAAGAGGAATTACAGGATTTCGTATCAAGCTTTTTAAATTTTAGAAATGCTTTTGACCAGAGAGGCGGTGAAAAGTTTGATTATCCTGTAGGAGATGCATATCTTAGATTTATCCATATTCACGGATATGATTCTGTTAAAAAAATGGCTCCTTCACAGATGGCTAAAAATGTGGCAAAAACCTGGGATGAATTTGAATTGCTCTCAGAAGACAGTGCAGTGGATTTGCGTATGGATCCGTCATCAACAGGGCCTAAGAAAAATATTCTTAATTATCTTTTGCCGATACCGGGACCATCTGTTAAAAGACTGAAAATAGGATTTATATATGAGAATACACCGGAAGATTCACAGTGGTGTTATGCGCACGAACTCGGCAGACAGTATATTGATGACACATTCGGAAAACAGATAGAGACAATGAGTATATCCAATGTAAGGCCGAATATTGATGATGAGAAAGCAATAAGTGATATGGTGCATAATGGTGCGGATATTGTTTTTGTAACTTCTCCGGCTATGATTATGGCAAGCGTAAAAATGGCGATTGCACATCCTCAGGTTAAAATTCTTAATTGCTCACTTAATGCATCGCATAAATATATCAGAACGTATTACGCAAGAATGTATGAAGCTAAATTCTTGACAGGTGTTTTGGCCGGCGCACTTGCTGATGAAAATAAAATCGGGTATGTTGCGCAGTATCCGGTTTATGGAACAATTTCAAATATTAATTCATTTGCGCTTGGAGCAAAGCTTGTAAATCCGAGAGCAAAAATATATCTTGAATGGTCTAGCAGGAAAAATTCTGATCCTATGGCTGAATTTAAGAAAGAAAATATAAAATATATTTCAGATCAGGATATGATAACACCGAGGTGTTCTTTAAGAAGATTCGGTCTGTATGTGGAAGATGAAAATAACACGCAGAATCTGGCTATGCCTGTATGGCATTGGGGTGTTTTTTATGAGAAGCTTATACAGAGCATTATGAGCGGCTCATGGAAATATGATGAAAATTCAGATACTGCAAAAGCACTTAATTACTGGTGGGGAATGTCATCAAAGGCTGTTGATATTATATGTTCAACAAAACTTCCGGCAGAAACATTAAGGCTTATAGAAACATTAAAATCATTGATATGTGAAGGAAAGTTTGAACCATTTACAGGGAAGCTTTATGACCAGAATGGTAAGTTAAGAAATGATGAGGGGAATGAACTTACACCGGAAGATATAGTTACAATGGATTGGCTTCTTGATAATGTGGTTGGAAGTATACCTAAAGTTGATGAGCTTGACGATAGCGCAAAGGCTATAGTAATGACACAGGGAATTGCTCAGGAAAAGACAAATTGATGAATTCTGAATAAGGACTGGTAAGTTATGAAAATACTATTGTTAGCAGATATAGAATCAAAGTATCTGTGGGATTATTTTGAAAAAAGCAAACTTGACGGGATTGATTTAATTTTATCATGCGGAGATTTAAAACCGCAGTATCTGTCTTTTCTTGCTTCATTTACTAAAGCGCCTGTATTATATGTACATGGCAATCATGATGACTGTTATGATAATATGCCTCCTGACGGGTGTATAAGTATAGAAGATAAGATATACGTTTACAACGGTATAAGGATAATGGGACTTGGCGGCAGCTTAAGATATAATGGCGGTAAAAATCAGTATACACAGAATCAGATGAAAAGGCGGCTGAGGAAAATGTGGCTGCCTCTTAAGATTAACAAAGGAATTGATATTTTTGTCACACATGCTCCGGCAGCAGGTTTAAATGAGGGTGATGATCATGTACATAAAGGCTTTGAGGCGTTTATTGATGTGCTTGACACATATAAGCCAAAGTATTTTGTGCACGGTCATATTCATAAGAATTATCAATCTAATTTTGTAAGAGAGTCAAAATATAAAGATACTATGATAGTCAATGGTTATGACAGGTATATTATAGAAATTTAGTGTTTATTATTTGTAAAAGTGCAAGAAATGTGTTGCATAATATCGTATTGTATGATATTATCCATATCATAAAAATACAAATGTCCGTCGCAGAAAGACAAAAGATATTTGTTTGACTATTCAATGAGAAAAGGGAGAAGTTAACATGAGTGATAAGTTAAGAGTTGGTATCCTTGGTGGTACAGGTATGGTGGGACAGCGTTTTATTACGTTACTTGAAAATCATCCGTGGTTTGAGGTAGTTCTTGTTGCCGCAAGCGGACGTTCAGCAGGTAAGCTTTATGAAGAGGCTGTTGACGGACGTTGGAAAATGACAGCACCTATGCCTGAATTTGTAAAGAAAATGACAGTTTATGATATGGATAAGGATTTTGATGAAATTGTATCAAAGGTAGATTTCGTATTCTGTGCAGTAAATATGCCGAAGGATGAGATTAAGGCACTTGAAGAAAAATATGCAAAGGCAGAGGTTCCAGTAGTATCAAATAACAGTGCTAACCGTTGGACACCTGATGTTCCTATGGTAGTGCCTGAAATCAATCCTGAACATCTTGAGGTTATTGAATCACAGAAAAAGAGACTCGGAACAAAGAGAGGATTTATCTGTGTAAAGCCTAACTGTTCAATACAGAGCTACACACCTGCACTTAATGCGTTAAAGGAATTTGGTCCAAAGCTTGTAGTTGCTACAACATATCAGGCTATTTCAGGTGCAGGAAAGACATTTGAGCAGTGGCCTGAGATGGTTGAAAATATTATCCCGTATATCGGCGGAGAAGAAGAAAAGAGCGAGAAAGAACCATTGAGACTCTGGGGAAGTGTTGAGGACGGACAGATTGTTCCTGCAGCAGAGCCTGTTATCACATGCCAGTGCATAAGAGTACCGGTTCTTGACGGACATACAGCGGCTGTATTTGTTAATTTCGAGAAGAAGCCTACAAAGGAGCAGATTATAGAAAAATGGAGAAACTTTAAGGGTGCTCCTCAGGAATTAAATCTTCCAAGTGCTCCAAAGCAGTTTATACAGTATCTTGAGGAAGATGATCGTCCGCAGGTTAAGCTTGATGTTAACTATGAAAATGGTATGGGTGTATCACTCGGACGTTTAAGAGAAGACAGTGTATTTGATTACAAATTTGTGGGACTTTCACATAATACATTAAGAGGTGCAGCAGGCGGCGCAGTTCTTATCGCTGAGCTTCTTAAGGCAAAGGGATATATTACAGCAAAGTAATTACAGATATATAAAGTAACTGGCCGAATCTGCATAATTTTTGCAAATTCGGCCTTTTTAAGGAGATAAGTGCAGTGAAAAATAAACATTTTTATGCTATGCTTTCAAGAATGAAATATATTAACAGATGGGGACTTATGAGAAATACAAGAGAGGAAAATCTGTGTGAGCACAGCCTTGAGGTCGCTTTTGTTGCGCATGCGCTCGGAATTATAAATAATGAGATTTTTGGAGGGGATATTCCGGCCGAAAGGCTTGCAATTCTTGGTATGTATCACGATGTTACGGAAATTATAACGGGAGATATGCCGACACCTGTAAAATACTACAGTCCTGTTATAAGAGAGGCTTACAAGGAAGTTGAAAATGTGGCTAAAAATGAGCTTTTAAGCGGATTGCCGGAAAAACTTGCATATAAATACGAAAAAGTTCTTGCAGAGACATCAGATGAAGAACAGCTTTGGAAATATGTTAAGGCTGCTGATAAGCTTTCTGCCTTGATTAAGTGCATAGAGGAGCAGCAGATGGGAAATTCTGATTTTGCCAAGGCACAAAAAACTATAGAAGAAGCATTGAAAAATATGCATATGCCGGAGGTGGATTATTATATGAAGGAATTTATACCGGCGTACAGCCTTACTATTGATGAATCTGGTGCTAAAGAAGCTGATAAATAATATGATTTTTGAAAATCAGAAATGAGGATTATAATGGGAAAATCAGTGTTTATTGCTGAAAAACCGAGTGTTGCAAAGGAATTTGCAAAGGCATTGCAGGGGAAATTTCAAAATAAAGACGGGTTTATGGAATCGGAGGATAATATTGTTACATGGTGTGTCGGGCATCTTGTCACAATGAGTTATCCCGATAAATATGACCCGAGGCTGAAAAGATGGAGTTTTGACACGATTCCGTTTCTTCCTAAAGAGTTTTTATATGAGGTTATTCCTTCGGTGGAAAAACAATTTAATACAGTAAAAAACATTTTAAACAGACAAGATGTAAGTACTATATATGTATGCACCGACTCCGGGCGCGAGGGTGAATATATTTACCGCCTCGTTCATCAGATGGCAGATGTAAAAGGAAAAAACGAGAAAAGAGTATGGATAGATTCTCAGACAGAAGAGGAAATATTAAAGGGTATAAAGAATGCAAAGGACTTATCAGAATATGATAATCTGAGTGATGCCGCATATCTTAGGGCAAAAGAAGACTATCTTATGGGCATCAATTTTTCAAGAGTACTAACATTAAAATACGGAAATAATATATCATCATATTTAAAGACTGACAGGACGGTCATATCGGTGGGGCGCGTCATGACCTGCGTTCTTGGAATGATAGTAAGGCGTGAGCGCGAAATACGTGCATTTGTGAAAACACCTTTTTACAGAGTTGTGTCTGATGTATATTTAGATGATGAAAACAAATTTGAGGCTGAATGGAAGGTCTGTGAAAAAAGCAGATATTTTAATACACCGTACCTTTATAAAGATAATGGATTTAAGGACAGGCAGAAGGCTCAGGAGCTGATTGGGATTTTATCAGATACGCTTCCGGCTGAGGGTATTGTAAGCCATGTTGAAAGAAAAACCGAAAAAAAGAATCCGCCGCTTTTATTTAATCTTGCAGAGCTTCAGAATGAGTGTTCAAAGCTTTTTAAGATAAGCCCGGACCAGACGCTTAATATAATACAGGAATTATATGAAAAAAAGCTTGTTACATATCCAAGAACAGACGCGAGAGTTATCTCAACTGCAGTTGCTAAGGAAATATATAAAAATATAGGCGGGCTTAAAAACTATGAGCCTGTAAAGCAGTACGCAGAACATATTCTTAATGAGAAAAAGTATGTAGGAATAGAAAAGAGCAGATATTGCGATGACAAAAAGATAACTGACCATTACGCAGTTATTCCTACAGGGCAGGGATTTTCATCATTAAGAACACTTTCACAGACAGCGTGCAAGGTTTATGAGATTATTGTCAGGCGATTTTTAAGCATATTTTATCCGGCGGCTAAGTATAACAAAGCATCTATTTTGATAGAATGCAAAAATGAATGTTTTGCAGCTTCGTTTAAGGCACTTGAAGAAGAGGGATATTTAAAAGTGGCGGAAGCATCATTTGCAAAGCAGAAATCGTCAGACGGTGAGGATAATGAGAAATACGGTGCATCCTTGTCAGAAAAAATTAAAAAGTGTAAAAAGAATGATAAAGTAAGCTTAAATGCTTTTGAAATAAAAGAGGGCGAGACCTCTCCGCCAAAGAGATACAATTCAGGTTCGATAATTCTTGCAATGGAAAATGCAGGACAACTTATTGAAGATGAGGAGTTAAGAGCCCAGATTAAGGGAAGTGGTATAGGAACAAGTGCCACAAGAGCAGAAATACTTAAAAAACTCAACAACATAAAATATATTTTTACTAATCACAAAACTCAGATTATAACGCCAACACAGCTTGGAGAAATTATTTATGATGTTGTGGATAATTCAATAAAGCAGCTGCTGAATCCTGAGCTTACGGCAAGCTGGGAAAAAGGCCTTACTTATGTGGCACAGGGTGATATAACAAAAGAAGAGTATATGAATAAGCTTGAGGGCTTTGTGGGCAGGCGCACAATGGCTGTTAAAAATCTTAACAACCAGTATGGGTTAAAAAAACTGTTTGATGAAGTATCCCAAAATTACAAATGATTTTTAGGCAAAAATTATTATTTTTAAGATGACTGTTAAAAAATGGAGGATTTATATGTGCGGTATTGTAGGATATATAGGTGACAGAGATTGTGCTGATATTTTAGTTGATTCACTGGAAAAGCTGGAATACAGAGGTTATGATTCAGCAGGCATAGCTGTTTTGGAAAAAGGAGTCATAAAGGTTGAAAAGAGTAAAGGAAGACTTGCCAATCTGAAAGAAAAAATGCTTGTTAACGGAAAACCATGCGGCAGCTGCGGAATAGGACATACAAGGTGGGCTACTCATGGAGAGCCGTCTGATATTAATTCACATCCTCACGGAAATAAGAGAGTTACAATCGTTCACAATGGTATTATAGAAAACTACAGACAGATAAAAGAATTTCTTACGTCAGAGGGCTATAATTTTGTAAGTGAGACTGATACGGAGACAGTTGCCAAGCTGCTCGATTATTATTATACAGATGACCCTATTGAAACTATAACAAAAGTAATAAGTGAAATTAAGGGCTCATACGCATTAGGAATATTGTTCAGAGATTTTCCGGACAGAATTTATGCGGTAAGAAAGGACAGTCCTCTTATTGTAGGTGTAGGTGAAAATGAGAATTTTATAGCGTCTGATGTGCCTGCAATTATGAAATATACAAGAGATTATATTCTGATTGAGCAGGATGAAATTGCGGTAGTAAAAAAGGACGGAGTAAAAGTATATAATATACACAGAGAGCTTATTGATAAGAAGGTACATACAGCTGATTGGGATGTTGATGCAGCCGAAAAGGGCGGTTTTGAACATTTTATGTTAAAGGAAATTAATGAACAGCCGACAGCGATAAGTACGACAATCAAGCCGAGAATTTCAGATGATATGCCTGATTTTAAGGCAGAGGGGTTTGATGCCGCAAAGCTTAATAAGTATGAAAAAATTTATATAGTGGCATGCGGAACTGCAATGCATGCAGGCACAGTAGGAAAATATGTTATTGAAAAAATAGCAAGAATACCTGTTGTGGTTGATATTGCATCCGAATTCAGATACAGGGATCCTATTATATCAGACAAGGATTTAGTTATAGTAATTTCACAGTCGGGTGAGACTGCAGATACAAAGGCTGCACTTGAGCTTGCAAAGAAACTTGGCGCCGATACTATGGCGATAGTTAATGTCAAAGGTTCTTCAATAGCCAGAGAGGCAGATATGGTAGTTTATACACATGCAGGCCCTGAAATATCAGTTGCATCTACCAAGGCTTATATGGTTCAGGTTTCTGTGATGTATCTTATAGCATTTGCAATGGCATACGGTAATGACAAGATTTCAAAGGAAGAGTGTATAAGACTTACAAAGGAACTTGAGAATATACCGGATGCAGTAAAAGATGCAATAGGTTTAAATGAGCAGTGCCAGTTTGTTGCTTCGAAGCTTATAAATGCAGACAGTCTTTTGTATATAGGAAGAGGACTTGATTATGCGCTTAGTATGGAGGGCTCATTAAAGTTAAAAGAAATATCATATATTCATTCGGAGTCATATGCAGCCGGTGAATTAAAGCACGGAACAATTTCTCTTATAACTGAAAATATGCCTGTTATAGCTGTTGCAACGCAGAAAGATCTTGCAGAAAAAACAATAAGCAATATTAAAGAAGTTAAGGCGAGAGGTGCTATGGTTGTTTTAATATGTGCAGATGAATTAAAGGTTGAAGATAACGTTGCTGACTATATTATAAGACTTCCGGAAACCGATCAGCTTTTGATGCCTATGGTGGCAGCAGTACCTTTGCAGCTTCTTGCATATTACACAGCTGTTCTTAGAGGAAATGATGTTGATAAACCAAGGAATCTTGCTAAATCGGTAACTGTGGAGTAAGAGAGCAAGGAAATAAAAATAAGCAGGAGATAGTGTGAAAAATCATATTGATACGATGATTTTTCGCACATCTATTTGTGCCGGAGCGTCACAAATAGCCATTGATGGCAGAAGAGAAATTGCCTGCGCAATTTTTCTTCGCCCTGTCGATTACGCTCCAGAACGGAGGTTAATATGAATAACAGTATAGAAATCAGTTCTTTATTTGATTTAAATGAGACTATCGCAGCAAAGATATTTGATGGCTGCACATATCCTTGGGAGGTGCTTTCAAGGATAGGACAATTTATAGTTGAACTTGGGAATACATTGTCAGATGATGAATATGAAAAACGAGGCGAGAATGTATGGATTGCGAAAAGTGCAGATGTATATCCGACTGCATATATAAACGGACCATGTATAATAGGAAAAGATGCACAGGTAAGACATTGTGCATTTATAAGAGGAAATGCCATAGTCGGTGAGGGGGCAGTTGTGGGAAATTCCACAGAACTTAAAAATGTAATTCTTTTCAACAAAGTGCAGGTGCCTCATTATAATTATGTCGGTGATTCAATATTAGGATATAAGGCGCATATGGGAGCAGGTTCTATAACATCAAACGTAAAATCAGACAAAAAGCTTATAACCATAAAAGGACCTGATGGAAATATAGATACAAATATTAAGAAAATCGGTGCGTTTTTGGGAGATAATGTCGAAGTCGGCTGCGGCAGTGTTCTTAATCCGGGTACAATAGTCGCAAGAGAATCAAACATATATCCTCTTTCGAGTGTAAGAGGCTTCGTACCTGCAAAAAGTATTTATAAAAACAGAAATGAAGTTGTTGAAAAAATGTAAATTTTTAAAATTTAAAAGCAGTAATTTTTTTTAAAGATAATTGACTAATTTAAATGTTTGTGAGAGAATAATCAAAGTACGGATTAGAGTAAGTACTTTTACTTTAAGTTACGAAAGGAGTAAGAAAATGATTTATACACACGAAGTTGAAAACATGTGTCCGGTGGCACAGGGCGTTCATCATGGCGCAGCTCCAGTTCCTACAGAGGGAAAGTGGGTAAAGAATAAGGAAGTTAAGGATATTTCAGGTTTTACACACGGTATTGGCTGGTGTGCACCACAGCAGGGCGCATGTAAGCTTACATTGAATGTAAAAGAAGGTGTGATTCAGGAAGCATTAGTTGAAACAATAGGTTGTTCAGGTATGACACATTCAGCTGCTATGGCATCTGAAATTTTACCAGGACTTACAGTTATGGAAGCATTAAATACAGACCTTGTATGCGATGCTATTAATACAGCTATGAGAGAGCTCTTTTTACAGATTGTATACGGAAGAACACAGAGCGCATTCTCAGAAGACGGTCTTGCAGTAGGTGCAGGCCTTGAAGATTTAGGTAAGGGTCTTCGTTCACAGGTTGGTACAATGTATGGTACTCTTGCAAAAGGACCTCGTTACCTTGAAATGGCTGAAGGTTATGTAACAGGTATCGCTCTGGATGAGAATAATGAAATTATCGGATACAAATTCGTAAGCCTTGGTAAATTCACAGACTTCATTAAAAAAGGTGATACACCAAACGAAGCATGGGAAAAAGCACAGGGACAGTATGGACGCGTGGATGATGCAGTTAAGATCATCGACCCAAGACAGGAATAGGCGATAGGAGGACTTAAAATGGCTTTATTTGAATCATATGAAAGACGTATTGATAAAATCAATGCCGTATTGAACAGCTATGGTATCGCTTCTATCGAAGAAGCTGAAAAAATTACAAAAGACGCTGGATTAAATGTTTACGATCAGGTAAAAGGAATTCAGCCGATCTGTTTTGAAAATGCATGCTGGGCTTACATCGTAGGTGCTGCAATCGCAATCAAAAAAGACTGCAGAAAAGCTGCTGACGCTGCTGCTGCAATCGGAGAAGGTCTTCAGGCTTTCTGTATCCCAGGTTCTGTAGCTGACCAGCGTAAAGTAG
>USBB01000028.1 GCA_900552795.1 uncultured Eubacterium sp. | reverse complement strand
AATAGCTGTGTGAAAAATCATCGTATCAACATGATTTTTCACACTATCTCCATTCTGCACAAAATACTACATCTGATGTCTTACTATTTTATATTCATCATTGCTTTGATAATAAGGACAGTTCTTATACGAAGAACTCATAAGTCTGGCATAATCATCCTCATCCATGTTAACATCACACACATACTCTTCTAATTCTTCGTCATATACAAGATTATTACAATAATCACAACTTACCTGACCTGACACTCACTGTACTCCTTTTAACAATAAAACTTAAACATAAAATCTAAAACATAAAACTAAATGTTATATGTATTGTAGCATAGAATATCGCGTTTTTAAACCTGTTTTTATACAAAGTCCACTGTCTTTTGGTTCTTTACTATCTCATCTGCTATGTTAAGACCATGGTCTCCGATTCTTTCAAAATCAGTAAGCATTTCTGAGAAAAGAATACTTCCCTCATCAGAACATGTTCCGTTCTGAATTCTTTCAAACATATTATCTCTGTACTCTTTTGTCATGTCATCAATATGCTGCTCCATACAGGCAATCTCTTTGTACCAGTCAAGCACATTTCCGCTGCAATCACAAAGTTTGCCCAAAAGCTTATCGCATATTTCTTTAATTTTGCCAATCTCATCTGTTGCCGTATCAGAAAGCCTGATATTCTTTGCATCTATAGTCTGTGCATACTCTGCAACATTTAATGCATGGTCACTTATTCTTTCAATATTGCCTGCAATCGTGTAGAAAGAATTAAATGCCTTGCTTCCCTGCTCTGTTCTTTCATGCGTTATTGCTCTTGAAATATATCCTGCAATTTCTTTATTTAAGAAATCTACATAATCTTCTCTTTTCTTTATTTCTTCAAACTTTTCTGTATCATTATGTTCAAAAGTCTCAAATGCCATGCGCACATTTTCTTTTGCCATTCCAAGCATACGCAATATTTCGTTTTTTACAGTCACCATTCCTATTGCAGAGACTCCAAGCTTTTCCTCATTTATGTTTCTTATATTGGAAATGTACTGTAAAGACACCTCTTCGTCGTCTTCCGGCTTATCCTTTAACATCTTTTCAGAAAATGCTGCCAAAACACCGCCAAATGGTATTAAAATAATTGTTGTCACAACATTAAATAATGTATGCAGATTTGCAATCTGTGCCGGGGCATTATCAGGAGTGATATTCTGCATAAAGGAAACAAGCGGTGTAAATATACACAAAAGAGTAAATATAACTGTTCCTATAACGTTAAAGGATATATGTATAATAGTTGTTCTCTTAGCATTACGGTTTGTACCTATTGAAGCAAGAAGTGCTGTCACACAAGTACCAATATTTTGTCCGAACAGCACAAATGCAGCACTGTTAAGACCGATTACGCCACTGCCTGCCAAAGCCTGAAGAATACCGACTGAGGCTGATGATGACTGTATAAGCGCAGTAAATACCATACCTGCCAAAATACCAAGAAGCGGATTTTCAAATTCAGTAAGAAGATTTACAAATTCAGGAGAATTTCCGAGCGGTTTCATCGCTGCACCCATCATATCCATACCGATAAAAAGCACACCTAAACCGGCGCAGATATTCCCTATATGATGAAGTTTATCATTTTTGGTAAATACAATAACCGCTACACCAAGAAATGCTACTAACGGAGCTATCTCTCCCACATCTAAAGCTATAAGCTGTCCTGTGATAGTAGTACCGATATTTGCACCCATGATTATCCATACTGCCTGGCGCAAATTCATAATTCCAGAATTAACAAAACCGACAACCATAACCGTTGTTGCAGATGACGACTGTATAACTGCTGTTATTGCCGCACCAACCAAAACTCCTAAAAAGCGGTTGGCAGTAAGCTTTTCAAGTATACTTTTCATTTTGTTTCCGGCAGCTGCCTCCATACCGCTGCTCATCATCTGCATTCCGTATAAAAACAGAGCAAGACCTCCAAGAAGTCCCATAATATCTTTTAATTCCATACAATTCCTCATTTCTGTGCTTTTTACACTTTTATCTTATTCTTTAATTCTCTCCTGTCATTCTGTATCCGACGCCGAGTTCATTTGAAATGTAACGATTCTCTCCCGGCTTTTCACCAAGTTTTTTCCTTATGTTTGCCATATTTACCTGAAGCTTTTTAATACTTCCCGAATCAGAATACCCCCAGACCTTTTTTATGATTTCAGAATATGTAAATACTCTTCCGGGGCGCATTGAAAGCGTCTCAACAATATTGTACTCCGTCTGGGTAAACTTTATATTTTTATCAGATACCATAACTGTACGTCTGTCATAATCTATGACCATATCCTTTACACAGAATCTGCTGTCTGCCTGCTCATCACTTCCGCTGCGCAGCCTGCTGTTTCTTAACGCTGCCCTCACTCTCGCCAAAAGCTCTTCAGTCCCGAAAGGCTTTGTAATATAATCGCTTGCCCCTAAATCAAGTGCCTCAACCTTATCCTTTTCATCTGCACGCGCAGACAGGACAATGATCGATATATCCGATTTATTATTCGCTGATCTTATAAAATCAATACCGTCCATATCAGGCAGGCCCAAATCTAAGATAACAATATCAGGAGAATGAGATAAAAACATCATCTGCCCTTCTTTTCCGTTATTTGCCCTTATAACCTGATATCCGCTTGTTTCTAAAATTGTTTTGACAAAATTCGAGATATTAGTATCATCTTCAACTATCAAAATCTTGTACTTATTGCTCATCACCAGTTTCCTCCATACTTAATGAAAATCTAAAACAGCAGCCTCCTGTTTTTCTGTTTTCAACACTTATAGTGCCATCATGAGCCTTTATTATTGACGCACAAACCGACAATCCTATTCCCATACTGCTCTTTTGATTATCTGCCGGAGCTTCCTTTTTCTCAAAATATCCTGTAAAGATGCCTTCCAGCCTATCCTTTGGAATACCGCATCCATCATCTGAAATTTCAAATATTGCCTCATTTCCCAACAAAAATACCTTAATTGTTATCTCTGTCATGCCTACTGCGTGTTGTCTTGCATTTTCAAGTATATTTAACATAACTTGCTCTATTAAAACTGCGTCCATAGGTATGCTTACGAAACTTTCCGGTATATCGACATTTATTTTCTGATTAGGATAGCGTTTCTTAAATCTTATAAGTATCGTATCAATCAACTCTTCCAAAACTATCGGTGTCTTTATAAGCTTTACTCCGTCACTGTCAATCTTTGTAACTGACAGCAGATTTTCTACCATTCCCACAAGCCACTGTGCATCTTCATTTATACCGTTTGCAAGCTCAAGCAGCTGTTCCTTTGAAAGACTGTCGTACTGGTTAATTATTGCGGAGCTTGACCCGTAAATCGTCGTAAGCGGTGTCCGTAAATCATGCGAGACTGCACGCAGCAGATTTGCTCTCATTTTTTCCTTTGCAGTTTCCGCTTTCATCTTTTCCTGCTGCTTTACTTTTGTAATCAGCGTACTGGAAATTATCGTTATAATGAGCATTATTACAGCAGATAAAATATTTTCCCGTATGCTGAAATTAAATTTAAAATACGGAAATGTAAATGCAAAATTAAGTGCCATAACGCTTAAAAATGAAGCGGCTATACCATATATAAATCCGTCCGTAATCAGCGAAATAATAAATACGCCAAGCGTAAATATTGCCGGTACAAGCGCATCTGCCTCAAAAATTTTCTCAAGTATAAGACCAATAATAAAAAATACGACTAAAATGCCCGCAGTATATAGTACATTTTTAATTGTTGTATATATCTGTTTCATTATTTATCTCCTCTGTTATTAATTAACATAATTTTTACATTTTTCAAACAATGGTGATTATAACATCATAGCGGTAAAGAAACAGTAAAGATTTAAATTAAGATTGCGCAAACGCAATCTTAAGCGCGCGAAAACAAAAAAAGTGAAGATGCTTATATAATGCACCTTCACTCCCACAATCTCAAAAGTATTGATATTTCTTTCTGTTTATGATGAAACATACAGCACTCACAATGAGTGACAATACTTCTGCAAATATAACTGACATCCAGATTCCTTCAAGCTCCCAGAAATATGGAAGAAGATAAATCATTAATACCTGAAAAACAAGCGTTCTTAAAAATGATATCAGCGCAGATATAAAGCCATTGTTCAAGGCCGTAAAAAATGCCGACGCAAATATATTAAATCCCGCAAAGATATATGATATAACATATATTCTTATTGCTACCGTAGTCATATCAAGAAGATTTTTATCATAGCTTACAAATACTCCGGCAAGAGGAGATGCTAATATCTCTGCAATCCCGGTAAGAACTATTGATGAAACTGCAAGCAGAATAACACTCTTCTTCAAAAGACTTTTAAGTTCTTTAATATTGCCTGCTCCATAATGATAACCGACTATAGGCGCAGCTCCTATCGAATAGCCTATATATGTTGCGGCAAATATAAATCCCACATACATAATTATTCCATAGGCAACTACTCCGTCAGAGCCTGCAAGCTTTATAAGCTGTATATTATAAAGCATATTTACCAGTGAAAGCGAAAGGTTTGTAAGCATTTCACTTGAACCGTTGGTACATGTTTTTATAAGATATGACATTTTTATAGTTGTTTTAACAAGCCTGAGCGGACTTTTATTCGGCCTTAAGAAATATATAACAGGAACTATACTTCCTATAAACTGGCTTATTCCCGTCGCAAATGCCGCACCAAATACCCCCCACTTAAATACATATACAAATAAAAAGTCAAGCACCATATTTGTAACACCGCATATCAAAGATATAACAAGTCCCATTTTAGGGCGTTCTGCAACTACAAGAAAGCTCTGAAATGCATTCTGCAGAAGAAACGGAGTAAGTCCGAACATAAGTGTCTGTCCGTAAATAACACAGTTTTCAAGCGTTGTCTCATCAGCTCCTAAAAGCTTTGCTATCGACTCCATAACAAAAAATCCGGCTATGCTAAAAACTAAGCCGGCTATAATAAGAACATATATAAGCATTGAAAATATTTTGTTCGCACGCTCCTTATCCCCCATTCCGAGAGTAAGGGAAACCAGTGCGCTTCCGCCTGTTCCTATCATAAACCCTATAGAACCCAATATCATAATAGCCGGCATAATAAGATTAACCGATGCAAATGCACTGCTTCCGGCCACATTTGATATAAACAGTCCGTCAACAACTCCGTATATAGATGTAAATATCATCATTATAATTGTAGGAATTGTAAATTTTATTAATTTCCCATAAGTAAAATGTTCAGATAACTGAATCTGCATGTATAAACCTCTTTCCTCATATATTTTTCTGTCCAGTCTGTCTTTTTAGAGTATAACCTTTATTAAAATTCTCTGCAAGCAGAAGCCAGTTTGCACGAAACAACCTCATAATCTGCCAGTAGCCAGCACCCCTTAAACCAAATTCTTTTATGAGATTAAATTTAGCCTGCAAACTCCTTACATCCTCAAACCACACCTCATGCTGCACATTGCCCTTATTGTAATTAAAATACGGACTCTGCGACTCCTCATCAAATTGTATCTGCGCCCCCTCTCTCACCGCTATCTGCACAGCTTCCACATTTCCGATTGTTCGTGCTTTTGTGACACCCTGAACATACGGAAGCGGCCAGTCATAGCCGTAATTCGGAATTCCCATATCTATTTTATTTCGTGGTATTTGTGTAACCGCATATTCAATAACTTCGCGGACTTTATTTACAGGTGCAACCGCCATAGGAGGCCCATATGTATATCCCCACTCATATGTCATAAGAAGCACTGAATTTGCTGCGGCTCCCAATGCCCGATAATCCTTACCCTCATATAACAGACCTCTCTGCTCAGATGATATTTTTGGTGCAAGTGCCACAGACACCGTATATCCCAGATTATTCATAAATTGTGTTGTTTTTTTGACAAATGACGTAAACGCATCTCTGTCACTTGCAAGAATAAACTCAAAATCAATGTCCATTCCGCCGAATTGCTTTTCCTGCATTACAGCAGCAATCTGTCCAAGCAGATTATTTTGAGCTTCTTCATTATTTATAAGGTTACTGATTAGCATATTATTGAACTGTCCGTCAGGACCAAACGGAGTCAGCGTAAGAATCGGAACCGTTCCGGCCGCACGTGCAGACTGCGTCATCCATATATCGTTTAACTGCGGTGCAACCAAATCTCCATTCGGGGTAAATCCGTATGAAAATACTGACAATGTAGATAAATACGGAAGCGTTTCCTGTAAAACCCAAGTGCTGATAAAAGGATAAGCATATCCGTTAACAAATATCTGAGGCTTATCCCCTTGACTTACCTCACCTATCAATAATGCCTGACCTACTGCCAGGTTATCAGGCCCCGATATTTGATTATTGTAAATAATCGATTGTTTTGATACTCCATATGCTGATGCTATTTTATCTACAGTATCGCCTTTTTGCACAACATAAATTTCCACAGACTCTTTCCTGCCAACGCAATTTATATTAATTTCTACTATATTATGCAATACTTTGTTTTATTATCATTATGACATTTTCTGTTTCTTAATATATTCTATATTTTATTATCTGCCTCTCTTTCTTCATCTAAAGTTGTAATTTCTTTGTGACCGGGATAAATTGTATAATTACCGTCAAGTGATTTAATCCTTTCAAGCGATTTTTGCATCTCTTTTTCATCTCCGCCTTTTAATGACGTCTTGCCATGTCCGCCCTTTAGCATAGTATCTCCTGTAAATATTGCATTTTCAGCTATAAGAGCCATTGACCCCGGCGTATGTCCTGCAAGAATCATAACAGAAAATTTTATTCCATCTAGCCATATCTCATCTCCCTCACTAAGAAGAATTGAAGGACGTACAACCTTATATGGCTCCAAGACATAAGGACGCTCGTTAATCAAATCCTCATCAAGCAGCCTCCACGCATCAATGCGGCTTACAAGCACAGGTGCATGATATCTTTCATTTAAATCTGATGCTGCAAGAATATGGTCAGTATGTCCGTGCGTAATTGCAATATATCTCGGTTCAAGGTTATTTTCTTCAATACATTTTATAATCTCATCAGCATTATCGGCAGGGTCTATTATCATGCAGGCCTTAGTTTCTTTATCATATACAAGATAACAGTTAGTATAACAGGCTCCGAGTACAAGCCTTATCACTCCCATTCTGCCGCCATTTTCCGTGACATTTTTAATATTTTCATTTACAAATCCCTGCGACTTGGATTTTTCTATTTTATCTATACTTTCACATTTTAAGATATTTCTTAACTGTCTTGTTAAATCGCTGAAATTTGTTTCCTCACTTCCATACTCAAGCTGAAGCTCATATTCGAGCGGAATCCATGTGCGTATATCTGCCTCATTGTGCTGTATTACCGCCTCAAGCTTATCAAGAGCTAAATACAGCTTGGATTCCAAGCTTTCCTGTTTCCTCATCTCACTAAAAATGTCTGTAAGCTCACATTTCACATTATCAGGAAGCCCTTTAATCCATTCATCAACCATTTTATCTTCTTTATGCGTATCCTCTTTTGTCTTTTCAAACGAAGGAATATCCCCTGTAAACGATTCACCGATATCGTGAAGCAGGCACATTTTTATCAACCTGTCTATATCAGCCTGAGGAAATCTGTCTTTTATAAAATATGCCATAAGCGACAGACGCCAACTGTGCTCTGCTGCACTTTCATGTCGTCCTGCCGATGTCCATGAATGTCTCGTCGCATTTTTTAATTTCTCAGCCTGATGTAATATTTTTAAATAATCACTCCACTCCATATTTCTAAATCTCCCTGTTTATTCATAATTACATTTTTTAAATTTCTCAAATTTTTTTCATTATACCATGTGCGAAGAAAAGGAAGCGCCCGTAAGGGCATTTACTTTTCGAGCCATGGGTCACAGCGAGCCATGGGTCACAGGTATAATCGCCGCTTCAGCGGCGCAAGGCGACTTGTCGCCTTGGATTGCACTTTGTGCAATTATTATACCATATCAATATCAGCAGGAAATCAAGCGGCTGCACAGCAGACATTTGATTTCACCTGATATGGTAACGACAGAATCAATGAGCTGTCTCTGACAGCAGCAGATGTGCTATGCACATCTGGATTCTGGAGTCATTATACCATGTGAGCACATATATTTTCGAATAAAAATTTAAAAGAAAATAAAGATTAAAAACATATCAAAAATATTTGATATGTATATTGACAAAACTCTCCAAACTAATTATCATATATTACATCAAAATAATTTGATATGAGGAGTGATAATAATGACTGATTTTTCTAAAGACGCTAAAATATTTAAAGCTCTTTGTGACGAAAAAAGACTGACTATCTTAGAACATTTAAAAAACGGCGAAAAATGTGCCTGCGTTCTGATTAAAAATATGAATATAGCTCAATCCGCTTTATCTTACCATATGAAAATACTTTGTGATTCCGGTATTGTTACTGCAAGGCAAGACGGAAAATGGACACATTACAGTATTAGTAAAAGCGGAAGTGAGTATGCGTCAAAACGATTGCTTGAATTAACGTCATCAAGTGCAGAAAATCAATCACACTGCTGCAAATAAAGAGTATGGTAATATACTTTTACAATACTCTTAAACAGCAAAAAAACTTACATATTTAAGGAGAAACTATTTGGAGATATTAAATTTAGACGTTGGCAGTCGCTTAGGCGGAAGTATTCAATTTTTTCTGTATGATGTAACAAAGATTACGCTTTTACTATGCTTATTAATTTTCCTTATTTCGTATATACAAAGTTATTTCCCGCCTGAAAGAAACAAAAAAATATTGGGGCAATTTCATGGTATAGCCGCAAACATTATATCTGCACTGTTAGGCACAGTTACACCTTTTTGCTCATGTTCTTCTATTCCTTTATTTATAGGTTTTACAAGTGCAGGACTACCGATTGGAGTAACATTTTCTTTCTTGATTTCCTCCCCAATGGTTG
This sequence comes from uncultured Eubacterium sp., assembly GCA_900552795.1. Taxonomy (GTDB): domain Bacteria; phylum Bacillota; class Clostridia; order Lachnospirales; family Lachnospiraceae; genus Lachnospira. The sequence goes on along the minus strand of USBB01000028.1, from coordinate 26,446 downwards.
ATTTAGGAAGTCTTGTGTTGTTAATGAGTATTTTCGGGGCAAAGGTTGCTTTTGCATATGTAATTATCGGACTGATAATCGCTGTTATTGGCGGAACTTTGATTGAAAAATTGCACATGGAAAAGTACGTAGAAAATTTTGTAAAAAATATAAACAGCGTAGACATCAGCTCTCCCGCATTAACAAAAAAAGACAGAGTTAAATATGCGAAAGACCAAGTAACAGAAACATTAAAAAAAGTATTTCCATATATTCTTGCAGGCGTATGTATTGGAGCTATTATACATAACTGGATACCAGAAATTTGGATTGAAAATGTTTTAGGAAGCAGCAACCCATTTGGTGTTATCTTATCGACGCTTGTCGGTATTCCAATGTATGCTGATATTTTTGGCACAATTCCTGTCGCAGAGGCTTTACTTTCTAAAGGTGCTTTATTAGGTACAATTTTATCATTTATGATGGCAGTAACAACATTAAGTTTACCGTCTTTAATTATGCTGAAAAAAGTCGTAAAGCCTAAATTATTAACTTTATTTATTATTATCTGTACCTTTGGAATTATAATTGTTGGCTATATCTTTAATATTTTCAGTACACTATTTATTTAAAAGGAGTAAATAAAACATGCGATTATTTAAAAAGAAAAAAGAAACAAAATCATGCTGCTGTAATTCAAATTGCACAACACAAAATATGCAGAAAACAGAAAATAAAAAGCAGGAAAATACCATTAAAATACTCGGTGCCGGTTGTTCAAAATGTATCGAATTGGAAAATTCAACAAAAACTGCATTATCTGAACTTCAATTAGATTATGTTATTGAACATATTACTGATTTTGCAGAAATCGCAAGCTATGGAGTAATGTCTACACCTGCATTGGTTTTTAACGATGAAATTATATCATATGTCAAAGTGTTGACAGTAGAAGAAATCAAAGCATTATTAACAAAAAAATTAAATACTCAATAATGGAAAGGCAGTTAAAAGTATGAAAAAAATTAAAGTAGCATTTGTATGTGTACATAATTCTTGCCGCAGTCAGATTGCAGAAGCATTAGGCAGACACCTTTATTCAGATGTTTTTGAAAGTTACTCGGCCGGAACAGAAACGAAACCTCAAATCAATCAGGACGCAGTCCGTTTGATGAAAGAACTATATAATATAGATATGGAAAAAACTCAATATTCAAAACTTCTATCAGATATCCCAGCTGCAGATATCGTAATTACAATGGGATGCAATGTAAATTGCCCTGCAATTCCTTGTAAATACAGAGAAGATTGGGGATTAAACGACCCTACCGGAATGGACGATAAGGTATTTAAGGATACAATTTATTTAATCCAGAAAAAAATGATTGATTTAAGTGATAGAATAAAAAGCGGAACGATAATATAAATTCATTTTGGGGTACCCCTTTCAAAGTGATACCCCAAAATCCTATAATTTCCCCTTGATTTCGATCATTTTATTTACTCTGTTTCATTTCATTTCTATACAGCACAAAAGAGTAAATAATCGGAATAATTGTGGCCGCTATGATTACTATTAACATTACCGCTAACTGCCTGAAAAATACATTGGCAAACAAAATAATTCCGCCCACAACCCACAATTTTGACGCCATGCGATGTGTCTTATCCCAATTTTCCTCACTTGCAAGCGTCCATGGAAGACGAATTCCAACAGTGTAATTCTGCCTGTTTTTGGACATATAATTTCCAAGTATGATAAATAACACCGCAATCATCAGTGTGGCAATAACGCTGATATCAATCTTCATTCCAAGTGCTATTCCATATGTTATTGAATTCATAACAATTGAGAGCACCGGAATCATCCAAAATATAACTGATAAAAGCATTTTTCCGACATTTCGTTTCTTCGGGTCATTTAATGTTACACACAGACTCATAAGGTGCAGCACAAAAAGAATTACAGGAAGACCGAATACCGCAAATACCTTGCTGCTCCAGCCATCCGGGGTATTGTCCGCACCAAAATGTGTTGCAATTCTGTCCGGAAGCTTATTCCATAATAACAAACCAATAACAATCGGAAACAGTGTGATTAAACTTGTAATTATAATTTTCTTTCTATATTCCTTCATTCTTTCCATCTCCCTTTAAATCACTAAGCCATAACATAATCTCTTCTACCACTGAAATATTCAAATTATAAAAAATATAGTTCTTTTCCTTTGTTTCCCACACAAGATCAGCCTTCTTTAAAATACTCAAGTGGTAAGAAATTGTTGCATTTGTCATATCAAACTTATCCGCAATCTCTCCTGCCGACAGCCTTCCACTTTTTAACATTACAAGTATCTCCCGTCGTACTGGATCAGAAAGCGCCTTGAATGTATCGGCAAAACTCATTACACCACCTCTTTTCTTAATCTATTTAGAAAATTTTCTAATTACCTTTAATATAACACTTTAAATCTAAAAGTCAATACCAAAAAAGATTACGTTTACGTGGGTCTTAAGCGCAAACAAAAATCCGACTACGGCAGGCAATATCCTTTTGCATAGATATCAGTCCTGCCATAATCGGATTGAGTGAATTGATTTATTACACGGATTATTTCATGCTTCGCACTTCCACCATCCGCTCATATATTCTCATATTGTAAAGCTTACGCTTTTTTCTTACTGCCATAAAACATCAAAGTACCTACAAGTATCATTATACAAAGTGCAGTATAGAATAATACCGGAGCTGTATCCCCTGTAGCAGGAACTTCTTCCTGAGGCTGCGTTGGTGCCTCTGTAGGATTCTCTGCATCTGGCTGAGATGGTGCCTGCGTATCCGGCTGTGTCGGTTGTGTTGGGTCCGTTGGCTTCTCCGGGTCTGTCGGTTGTGTTGGGTCTGTTGGCTTCTCCGGATCTGTCGGCTGTGTTGGATCCGTTGGCTTCTCTGGGTCCGTCGGCTGTGTCGGATCTGTTGGCTTCTCTGGATCCGTCGGCTGTTCCGGATCTGTTGGCTTCTCTGGATCCGTCGGCTGTTCCGGTTCCGGAGCTGTTCCGTCTACTGAACCGCCTACTGAGTAAAGTGTTGTCTTATAATTTACAACCTTATTTTTTAATTCAGGAATTACTGCATAATTTGAATCCTCTGAAGCATCAAATGTAAACTTAAGGTCTCCTCCATTCATACGTCCGGCTTCTGCCTTAACTATTGTAGGAATCATGTTAACATCATCTATATCTGATGCACTTACTCCCAAATCTACCTTTGTATCAAAGTTATTGTATACATGACCGCCCTTAACTCCCTTATATGAGCCGGCTACTGTCTCTGTCCTTGAATTTACAAGTACAGCGTCAAACTGTGTGCTGTCCGCTGCTCCTGTTGTTCCTGAAGCTGAATTTGCATAAACAAGTCTCTTTGCACCTACAATCTTATTGTTGTATGCCTTGATAATTCCTCCATCCTCTCCTGAGAATGTTCCCACAGCTCCGTCTGCTATATCTGAGCCCTGCATTGAGCTTAACATCGGATATTTACAGTTGTTAAAATAGTTTGACTCTACAAATGCATCACTCTGCTGTGCCGCACCTACTCCATATTTTGCATTTCCGTCATAGTAGTTGTTATAAATATGCACTGACATTGTTCTGATTCTCGGATGTCTTGAATCAGAATGGTCAAACCAGTTGTGATGGTATGTTATATAGTTAGGACCTGACTCACTCTTCATTCCGCAAAGTGACATCTTTCCTGAGTCAAAGAAATGATTGTATGAAACTGTTGTCCACTGTGTATTTCCCTTTAAATCTACAGTACCGTCTCCCTTTGCCTGGTCAGCGTCTCCTCCTACTGAGCCATAGAAGAAGTCCATGTTATGAATCCAGATATTTGTATTTGCTGTATCCATTGATATACCGTCATCCATGAAATTTAAGATGGCAAAATTTCTGAATTCCACATTTCCTGAATTTCTTACAAGGAATCCGAATCCGTTTACTGTTGCATCCTCACCGATACCCTCAATAGTGATATTCATCGGCTGATATGCTTTGGCACCTTTAATCTGGATACCCTCTGAAGAACTTCCGAAATAATCAACATCCTTGTCACTGACACATCCGATAATACGGATTGCAAGCGGTGTCTCAGGATCTTTGTCCTTTGCCTTTAATATTGCCTGTATGCCTGTTGCCGTAACTGTCTTTGAACCATTCTTTAATGTGGCTGTAACTGTCTTTGCTGTATCCTTTGTAACATAGATTACCTGGGCATTAGGCTTAAGTGTACCGTCATCATTATAAGCACCTGAAGCTGTCTTTAATGTCGAGTCCTTTGAGAAAGCAAAACCGCTTCTGTCATATGGTTTTACTACAATTCCCTTTGTTTCTGCTGACATTGTACCGTTTGACATAACGGCAATTACCTTCATGTCATATGTACCTGCTGCAAGACCTACTGCGTCTGCTCTCCAGTATCCCGGATACTGTCTTACAAGCTCGTCATCAAGTCTCTTATACGTTGTCTCTGATGAAGCCTTTACATACACGTCATAACGCTTAGCGCCACTGACTGGCTTCCACTCAACATACGCGCTCTCAAACCATCCGCTCGATTCACTGATAGCAAGCGCTGTTGTAGCTGCATTTACTGCTGCTGCATTACCGACACCGGGTATTATTGATGACAGAATCATCATTAATGTAAGCCCCAGTGCCAAAACCCTTTTTTTTGCTTTTTGCATGATGCACCCTCGCTTTTCTTTAATTTTTGCCGCACTATGCGACACTGCAATCGTACATTTAATATATTTACATGTCAATAGTACTTTCGTACATTTCTTCTATTGTTATCCCTTTTATCCTAATATTTTTGTGCATTTTTTACATCTTATTGCATTTCAAGATGTACCATAGAACAAAAAATTGTCGAACCATGGCAACCGAATTGCACAAATTACATAAAAAGCCACCAGGGCATTTATGATATGCTCCTTGTCCGCTTTGGAGGTATCATATCATCATCTGTCCCTGATGGCTTTATACTTTACTTATTTGCTTCCATGTTTTTGGGAAGTACAAGATTAAGGAATATCGATACTATAAACACAACTGCCACACAATTCTGTGCAAATACTGTCTGAACAATCTGAGGAAATATTAAAAATAAGTCTGCACACTGCGTAAATCCCAGTCCTATACTGAGTGACAGCGCCGCTATAGTTATATTTCTCTGTGAAAAACCGCATTTGCTTATCATCTGAAGTCCGCTTATTACAATAGTACCAAACATCATTATGGTACATCCGCCAAGAACAGCCTCCGGAAGTGTTGCAAGCAAAGCTCCGAACACAGGAAAGACTCCTGCAAGTATCATTATAACCGCACCTGTAGCTATGGTAAATCTGTTAACTACCTTTGTCATTGCGACGAGCCCGACATTCTGGCTAAATGAAGTAATAGGCAGACATCCGAAAAGTGAAGAAAATGCACTTACAAGACCGTCACACGCAAGAGAGCCTGATGTCTCTTTTTCTGTAGCATATCTTCCCAACCCCGATGAGGCAAGTGCCGATGTATCTCCTATCGTCTCTGTTGCAGACACCAAAAATATAAGTACAACAGAAATTATAGCATCAAGCCTGAACTCCATCTTAAATGGCATAAGCTGAGGTACTGATATTATTTTAGTCCCTTCAAGTGATGAAAAATCAACAACCCCCATTATAATTGCAAGAATATATCCGACAACTAAGCCGAATAAAACTGAGAGCTGCTTAAAATGTGACTTTGCAAAAATATTAAAAAGTATACAACAAAGAAGTGTAACTGAGCCAAGAATCCAATTCTCTGCCGAACCAAAGCTTTGGCTTCCGCTTCCGCCTCCAAATGAAGTTGCTCCAACAGAAAGCAGCGAAAAACCTATAGCAGTAACAACACTTGCTGATACTATCGGTGCTATTATTTTTAACCAGTACTTTGCAAAAAGTCCAAGAAATCCTTCTATTAATCCGCCGATAAGAACTGCTCCCATAATTGTTCCGTATCCATACTGCGCACCTATAAAACAAAATACCGAAACAAATGTAAAGCTTATTCCCATAACTATAGGCAATCCTGAACCTATACGATGAAACAATGGAAACAACTGAATCAACGTACCGATTCCGGCAATCAGCATAGCACTTTGAATAAGTGATGCTATACTCTGACTATCAAGACCGCTCGCCGCTCCTACAATAAGAATAGGCGCAATATTTGCAACAAACATTGCAAGTATATGCTGCATTCCAAATGGAACCGCCTTATGTACAGGCACTCTTCCATCAAGCTTATATATATTGTCTATCGAGACATCATTTGTATGTGATTTCATAAATTTCTCCGTTCCTGTATATTTATTTTACTGTTCTCTGAATTGTATACTTCCGTCAGCAGCATTCATACCTTCCACGATTGCTATAGACTCAAGCTGATATCCAAGATTTCTTATAATCTTACCTCCCTGCTGGAAGCCTTTTTCAACAGCTATTCCTATTCCCTCAACAACGGCTCCTGCCTGAGTAACTATTGATATAAGTCCCTGCAGGGCACAGCCATTTGCAAGAAAATCATCTATAATAAGTACATGGTCTTCAGGATTTAAAAATTTCTTAGAAACTATAACCTGATTTTTACATTTGTGAGTAAATGATTCAACCTCCGCATAATATACATCTCCGTCAATATTAACGCTCTTTGATTTCTTTGCAAATACAACAGGAACATCAAAACATTCTGCAACTATACAAGCTATACCTATACCCGACGCCTCGATTGTCATTATTTTATTAATATTTTTTTCTGCAAATCTTTTCTTAAATTCTTCTCCCATCTGCTTAAAAAGCTTTACGTCCATCTGATGATTAAGAAAACTGTCAACCTTTAAAATATTACCTTCCTTGACAACTCCGTCCTTTACAATGCGTTCTTCCAGAAAATTCATAGTACTTTATCCTTCCTTTTAAAAACTTGGTATTTTCTCTTTTTTTACTGCATTTTAATATTTTATCATCACATGGACTTTTGGTCAATTATATAGGAAACTGATTAGTCTTAAGTTGCAGAATCTGAGCCTGAACAACTCTCACCCGCGCTACCGCTGCGTCTGCTGCCGCACTGTTTTGAATACGGACAGCCAATACATTTTCCTCCGCTCTTTTTTGCACGATACAGATATCTTAACGCAAAACCTGTAATGCACAACAAAATTAAAATAATTATAATATTCGCCATAATTCTCACCTTATTTCATTTAACTTAAGCACAGCCTTTCTGTGCTGAACTGTCTGATGCATATTCCGCTTTCACTCTTCTATCGGCATTCTTTATAAGATATATTAGCACACCTGCTATAACTGTTATAACTGCAAGGCCTGCCATCGCTGCAGCAACATTCAAAGAATTTGGATTTGTGATAAGAGTTCCTATTGTATACACCAGATATCCTACTGTATATCCTACACTAAGCTGAAGAGCAATCCCTCCAAAAAGCCATTTGCTGCTCTTCATCTCTGAATTCATTGCTCCTATAGCCGCAAAACACGGAGGTGTATAAAGATTAAACATAAGATAAGCAAGCGCCGCTACCTTAGTGATTGCCATTACTCCGGCGACCTCTGCGCCTGCACCCTCCATAAGGGCAAGCTCCTCCGTATCAATAAGATTCTCAAGACCAACAAAACACACCGCAAGAGTACCAACAACATTTTCTTTTGCAATAAATCCCGTCACCGCTGCCGCTGCCAGCTGCCAGCTGAGCACACCAACTATAGGAAAAAGCACATACGCAAAAGGATGTGCAATACCTGCTAAAATTGATGTGTCAGCTGTCTGTGCAACCTCGAGATTCCATGTAAATGTCTGCATAATCTGAACTGCTGTATTGCAAAGGAGAATTATAGTAGCAGCTTTAACTATGTAAGACCAGCCCCTGCTGCACATCGACTTGAAGGCTCCGATAAATGAAGGTATTTTATATTCTGGCAGCTCTATAATAAAAAAAGACTTTCTTGCTCTGTAACCTGTAATTGCATTTATAAGCAAAGCGCATAAGAAAATAAGCACTATTCCCGTAAAATACATAACTGCGCTGACCCAGCCCGCATCATCAAAAAATGCACCTGCAAAAAGAGCAATTACAGGAATTTTTGCACCACATGGCATAAACGGAGTAAGCATTGCTGTAGCTCTTCTCTCACGTTCATTTCTGATTGTTCGGCTTGCCATGACTCCCGGAACCGCACATCCTATACCAATAACAAACGGAATAACAGACTTTCCTGAAAGTCCGACTTTCTTAAAAACAGGATCAAGCACAACTGCAACACGAGACATATAACCGCAGTCCTCAAGCAATGCAATAAGAAAATACATAACCATTACAAGCGGCAAAAATCCTACAACAGCTGCCACACCACCAATTACGCCATCAACAAGCAATGCCTGCAGCAACGGATTAGCATTTTCAAGAATACTTCCTGCCCACTCCTGAAATGTCTCAAGCAATGAAGTAAGCCAATCAGCAATAGGCTGACCAACCCATACCTGCGAAATTTGAAAAACAAAAAACATAACTACTGCAAAAATCGGAATACCAAGCCACCTATTTGTAAGAATATCATCGATTTTATCTCCGAAATTTTTATCCTTAGTAAGGATTTTGCGTGTTTCAACTTCTTTAACAATATCATTTACAAACTCAAAACGCTTACGGTCAGCAGCCTCAACTGCAGACTTATCTGATAAATCAATATCTTTTTGAACATAAGGTGCTTTCTGTATTGTGTCTGCATGTGAAACAGCAGCCTCAATTACCGACTTCAGACCTTTTTCAGAAACAGATACAGTATTTACGACCGGGCATCCAAGCTTATCTGACAGTGCTTTAGTGTCAATATACGTCTGCTTTTTTTCATTTATATCACTCTTATTTAATGCCACTACAACAGGTATTCCAAGTTCCAAAAGCTGTGTTGTAAAAAAAAGGCTTCTGCTTAAGTTTGTTGCATCAACAATGTTGATAATCACATCCGGCTTCTCTTTTTTTACATATGAACTTGTAATACTCTCTTCACTTGTAAACGGTGACATAGAATATGCACCCGGGAGGTCAACAGCCACAAGCTGTTCGTTCCCTGAACTATATGCCTTCCTGATCGCATGTTCTTTTCTTGCTACTGTAACGCCTGCCCAGTTACCAACCTTTTCATTGCGTCCTGTCAGCGCATTGTACATTGTTGTCTTGCCCGAATTAGGATTTCCTGTCAAAGCAATTCTCATCGATTTTTTCCTCCTTGAATTTTAAATTTGAAATGTATTCTGAAGCACATCTTATGATTTAAGTTAGTCTAAGCTAACTCAAGTATAAAAAATTGCAGCACATTGACAATCATGTAACCACAATTGCCTCAGTAAGCTGATTATCAATATTATATCTGCCGTCTTTAATGGAAACCACACAACCGTTTTTTAAATGTGAAACAACTGTAATAGCTGCTCCGCTGTAACAGCCAAGTGACAGCAAAAATGCATTCAGTTCTTCATCATCCGTGTTTATCTGCTCAACAGTATATTCTTTTCCTTCTAAAGCATCTTTTAACGTCATATTTACACCACCTCCAATACAGTCTGAATTACATTGATACAATATACTTTTAATCTTAAAAAAATTTGATATATAGTGCTGCTATTCAATTAGCAGTTGCTAACCAGAAACCAAAAATTAAAGTTAGCCTTCACTAACTTTAATTAGTATAATTTATGCAGAATAATTTGTCAAGTGACTTTTAATTTTAAATATCAATACTAATTTCCTATAAAGTAAAAAATGCAGCTGCAATAGCTCCCGGACCTGCATGAGTACCGATAACGCTTCCTATTGTGGTATATCTTACATTTTCAACACCCTGTTCCCAAAGGGTCCTGCTATCCTCAATATATTTCAGCAATAAATCATCAGATAACCCTGTATAGCCAAGCAGTATCGGTTTGCAAAAATCCACACCTCCTGCTTTCTCAATCTCCTTTACTAAAAGATTGTTTCCCTGCTTTGAACCACGCGCTTTTCCCAACACATTTATCTCACCGTCAATAACCGAAAGAACAGGCTTAATATTTAACACTGTCCCGGCAAAAGCTGCCGTTTTTGATATTCGTCCGCCCTGCTTTAAATACTCAAGCGTATCAACTAAGGCAACAATTACAATTTTCTTTTTTTCTTCTTCAAGTTTTGCCGCAATTTCTACGGCTTCCATTCCTTCATCAAGATATCTTAATGCAAGTTCTGCAAGAATACCTCCGCCAACAGCAACACTTTCGCTGTCCACCACATAAATATTATCATAGTCTGAGGCCGCAATCATTGCACTCTGATAAGTGCCTGAAAACTTTGAAGACAGCGTAATAACTACAGCACTTTCACCTGCTGCTTTTACCTTTTCAAACTGCTCTTCAAACATAGCAGGAGTAGCCTGACTTGTAGTGGGAAGAATATTATTTTCTATAAGCTTTTCATAAAATGTTTTATGGTCGATAGTAACTCCGTCAATGTATTCCTCATCACCGAAATGCACAGTAAGAGGAACTACACTGACCCTTTCTTTAATATCACCAGCTAAATCCGAAGTAGAATCCACTATAATTCTTGTTTTCATTTCAATCTCCATTCCGCCGCCTGTTATCTTAAAAATAAATGCAGCAGCTTTTCATACAATTTTTTTGTGTATGGCTGATAACGCATCGGCAAATCAATCCACGTCTTTTTATCAACGACCGATTTTATATGCGAAAAAGCATCAAATCCATCCTTACCGTGATAAGTTCCCATGCCGCTCTCACCTACACCTCCAAAGCCCATTGAGCTTGTTGCAAGATGTATCACAACATCATTTACACAGCCTCCTCCATAAGAAAGCTCATCTGTTACCCGTTTAATATGCTTTTTATTATTTGAAAAAATATACAGTGCAAGAGGCTTATCTTTGCTTTTCAGCTCATCAACTAACCTGTCAAAATTATCATACGTTAAAACAGGCATAATAGGCCCAAATATTTCTTCTCCCATAACCGCATCTGATTCTGTAACATTTTCCATGACAGTAGGCGCAATCTGACATTTATTTTCATTAAATTCACCGCCTGCAGTTACCTTGTCATAATCAATCAGACTGCAAAGTCTTTCAAAATGCTTTCTATTAACAATTTTACCGTAGCTTTCATTTTCCAACGGTTTATCGCCGTATTGAAGCTTAATCTGCATTTTAACTTCACTTACAAACTCATCCTTAACCGACTTTTCACAAAGAATATAATCCGGAGCCACACATGTCTGTCCACAGTTAAGATATTTTCCAAACACAATTCTCTTTGCCGCAAGTTTAACATCGGCACCTGCTTCCACGATACAAGGACTCTTGCCACCGAGTTCCAAAACTACAGGAGTGAGCGTTTCCGCCTTATGCATAAGCACTTCTCTGCCAACATTCCTGCTTCCCGTAAAAAACACAAAATCAAACTTTTGGTCAAGCAAAGCTTTATTTTCTTCTCTTCCGCCTGTAACAACAGCCACATATTCACTTGGGAAAATTTCAGAAATAATTTTCTCAATAATTATGCTTGTTTTTGCTGAATAAGCACTTGGTTTTACAATAACGGTATTTCCTGCCGCAATAGCATCAGTCAGCGGCTCCATCGTTAAAAGAAACGGATAATTCCACGGACTCATAATAAGCACATTCCCATAAGGAACAGCCTTTTTGTAACTGTAAGAAGCAAATTGGGCAAGCGGTGTATGTACCGTTTTTCTTTTGGCAAATTTCTTTGTATGCCGAATCATATAAGAAATCTCTGCAAGAACGAGTCCTATCTCGCACATATATGCCTCATAACTGCTTTTTCCGATATCCGCTCTTAATGCCTCACTTATTTCATCCTCATATTTTTTAATTGCATTATACAGCTTTTTTAACTGTTCTATTCTAAACTTAACAGAAATTGTACTTCCTGTTTTATAAAATTTTTGCTGTTTTTCAAGCAGCATTAATATTTCTTCACTCGTCATCTTTATTAATCTCTATATATTTAATTTCTTTTATTTACTCTTTTATTTATAAGCTCAAGCCTTTCACTTATAACAGTAAGGCTGTGATAAAATGCTTCTCTTTCTTCATCTGTAAGATAGCAGCTTACATCATCAATAACCATGTCAATTTTATCCGCAATTTTCTTACCTGTCTCAAGCCCCTTATCAGTTAAATTGAACGCGCTTTTATATCTCTTAGTACCATAAGATTCACATATTAAGTAACCATTTTTCTCCAGATAATCAAGTGAGCGTGAAATAGTCGCCTTATCCTCCTCACAACGTTCACAAAGGTCTGTCGCTGTCAGCCCGTCTGACAAATATAAGTAATATAAGCATGAAATATGAGAACTTCTAAGATTATACTCTGACATTTCTCCGTTTTTAATTTTACGGATATTGCGGCTGATTCTGTTTATCAACACAGTAAATGTTTCAAACCTTTCTTTCACACTAATCCTCATTTCTTAAATCTCATTTGTGTCATAATCTTGTTGACATTTCAACAACTCTGAAACTATAGCACAGCTTTGTTGAAATGTCAACAAACGGAAATATATGTAAAATGTATTTTACATATTGCTTTTATAATATTTTTTTGTATAATTTTGTAATATAAATACAGTATAAAAATTTATGATTTTACCCGTGATTACAATAGGGCAGAGATTTTAAACACTTAAATGAGAGGTCGCATAATAGTTTTTTACATTAAAGGAGATAAAGCTTATGTTTAAACCAATAAGAGCTGATTTGACTACCTCAACTAAATTAAGAAAAGCGACTTACAAAATGTCATCCACACATTACCACGATTATCATGAATTATATTACATTGTCAAAGGTCACAGCATGCTTGAAATTGACGGAGACTTATATGAACTTGAATCCGGTTCAATCATAATAATCCCAAAAGGCTGCTGCCACAGAACAACTTACATTTCCCAAAAAGAAAATATCAGAAAAGATGTATATATGTCCGAATACTTTTTTTCATGGTTCGAATATATGCTTGGTAAAAATGCAGTCGATGAATTATTATCAAAAAAGATAACCAAAATACCTGAAAAAAGAATCGAATTTGTAAACAGCATTATGGATAAAATCGCATATGAAAATACCAATCTTGATGAAATTTCACTTCCACTTAACTATGCATATATGTATCAGCTTATACTGTTTATTCTTCGCTGCCAACGCTATGACAATAATGTAATACAAAAAATGGATACGAAAAACAGGCTTATACAGGACATTCTTAACTACATTATGAAAGAATACATGAATGATATTTCAATAAAGCAGATTGCCCACGATTTTAATATAAGCGAATCCGCTCTGTCAAAAAAATTCAAGGCTTTTACAGGCTACAGGCTGAAAGAATACATAATATATGTACGTATGGAAGCTGCAAAACATCTTCTTATTAATTCCGATAAATCTATAACAGAAATTGCTCTTGAATGTGGTTTCTCCGACGGCAATTCATTTGGAGATTCCTTTTACAGATTAAATGGAATTTCACCAAGCAAATATCGCAAGACATATATATAAAGATTACAGTGTCAAAAAGTAATTTCCCCACTTATGCTTGCACAAAATACAGGCGGCTCACTTTAGTAAGTGAACCGCCTGCATTTTTTAATATATATATTAGGCAAAGAGATATGCAACTTTAAGTTTTATTTGTTATGCATTATGCTTTTTTCTTTTATATATAACTGCCGCTGCGCCTGCACCTGCACTTAAGAATAAAAGTGCTGAGAGTCTGAATATCATATCATGCATCGTATCGCCTGTCTGTATAATATCATCTGGTTGTGTATTATCGTCAGCATTTCCTTCAACAATCTCTTCTCCATAAGTAATATTTACAGAATGTATTGTTGTTCTGTTGCCTGATTTTCCCGCACCGGCTGTTCCTGTATGCTGGAAACCGATACCACTGTAAAGATTTACTTCGTCAAATGTATGTGATAAATGTACTTCGTGCGACATTGCATCCGGATAAGCAGAATCCTGTGCTGTCGTTGTTGTGACATCAGCAGTAAGTACATTGTCTGCCATTTCCAATGTAACTGTACATCCCGGAAGGAAGGCTGTTGAAACTACGCTGTCACTGATTGGTTCAGCTACTCCGTTTGTAAATTCCATCAATGTAAATGTACATGACTTTGCTGCATAATCCTTTAATTCAGGTTCTGTAATTTCAGGAACTCTTGCAATTCTTAAACCATAACCTGTCATTGTTGCAGCATCATATTTAAAGTAAATATCAAGGAACTGCTTTGCACTTCCGAAGCCCTGTGCACCTGTCTTATGAGGTGAAAGACTGACAACCATTTTCATATCTTTTCTTAATGTGTCGTCTACATATACAAGTCTTGCACCCTGAGTAGTTGTCTGAAGTCCATATGTTCCCTCTGCTCCTGAAGCTCCTGCTGCATATGTATATGCATCTTCTCCTTCTTTTGGAAGGTAAATCTTGTCATTCCAGATACCGCCTTCTCTGTATTCAACAGGAAGATAATATCCGCCATACCAATAACCGTCTTTAAATTCATTCTTCCACTCGTAATTATTCTCTGCTGTATCATTTTCAGCCTGGATATATGCAAGATGTTCAAGGTCTATATTATATGTATTAAATTCTTCTGTATTGACATCTGACTTTTCTATAAGCTTTGATGCCCCTGTAAATTTTGCTTCACCTGCTATTGAAGTTGAATCCTGAGGGATAACTTCGCAGATAATGTAATAACCTATATCATCAGGTCTTAATACGTATGATGAATATGGCTTTGCATCTTCCTCAACGTATGTTGTTTTTGCTACAAGCACTTTGTCTGAACCGTCTTCCTTTGCGGCACGATACCAGTTTATCGTACTTATGTCTTTACGTCCCTCACCCTTATTGATAGCGTAATCAACTTCTACCTTTCCGTCTGTCGGTGCTTTAAGTACCGGCGCAGATGTAAATTCAGGTGCTTCCGTAATTTCCGGAGTTACCTCGAAATGAAGAACTTTCTGCATTCCATTTGATGCTGTAGCAACAAGACATGCTTTTTTATTTTCAACGCCTGTATTGTCAGCCTTTACGATAACATTACCGTTGCTCTGTGGTTCAAGAATAAGTGTCGAATCTGTTGATGACCATTTTATGCTCTTATCTGTTCCGCCAAGAACAACAGGTGTTACTTCCAATGAATCTGAACGATTTCCTTGAAGAACAGGTGTTACATCCTTTGTAATACCAGGATAATCAAACTGTATGTTCCATACACTTAAAGGCACCTTGTCCTTCTGTCCTAATGGGTCCCATTCTTCATCTCCGCCTACATTAAGAAGATTATATATATTATACTCTCCGTCTATTTTGAAAGCTTTCATCTGCTCTTCATCCGGAGTAACTGAAAGTTCAGGTCTTGACGGGCTGATTGTAAGAGGTTTTCCGTTTAAAGTATTGCTAGATACAATCTGTCTTAAATCATCTGATAAGTTGCTTGGCTTCCATTCCATTCCTGTCATATCTCCGCCAAATTCGCAGTCAATAAACGCAAATGGTTTTGTATTCTTACAAAGTGTAATTGTCTTATTGTCTGAAAGCTCTGTTGTAAATTTACATCCAAGATAAGCCTGCATATAGAAAGATGCTCCGCCGCATGGTGTGTTAGAGAAAAGTTTAAATTCACAATCCTGGAAAATAGAGATATATCCTGTTCCGAGTGAATCATCTGTACATTCCATATAGCAGTCTTTATAAAGTGCTCTGTCAGGTCTTTCATCTCTTGAGAAAAGATTAAGTCTTGAGATGATATGACAGTTTTCAAAGAACCATTCATCCATATCTGCTACATCAGGTGCCTTTGTTACAGCCTGTGCCTGTGTAATAGACTCCTGTCTCTTTGTATGATTCTTAGAAGGATCAAGTTTGTAATTAAGGTCTACGTTACAATAATTACCTATTGTCAAATCTTTTGCATGGAAACCGTCACCTACACCGATTGTATTAAAGTTTCCGTTTGCTCCTGCATTCTGACCTCTGTCTGATGCTATTACAACGTCCTCCGGATTACCTGTCATACCAATAAGAGTTATATATGGCTGTTTGATAATCAAGCCAATCAAATCATCCTTTTCTCTGTCTGCCGGATTTGTATAATCATCTGTCCAATATACATCTGGCGCAAGATAGATAACTGTCGGCTGCTCCTTTGTTCCCGGCTTTGCATTTGCAACAGCATCCTGCAGTGTCTTAAAACTATACTGTCCGCTGCTTTCAAGCGATGCATCTACATACAATGCACTGTCTGATAATGTAACTGTCTGCCCCTGATATTCTATAGTCTGCTTTTCTGCCGCATTAACAATTTCAAGACTGCCCTCAAAATATGGCAGCATAAAATTCAAAGCAAGCATCAACGCAAGAATAGATGAGCTGATTTTTCTTAGTGTCTTATTGTGCTTCATAATTCAAGCTCCTCCTTAAAATTTATATAGATATACTATAGCAGTCATTTATCTTTAGATACTAAAAAAACCTCATTTTTTTAGTAAATTACTTAAAATCAGACAAATATTTTTTGCAAATAAACACCATATAACACTTGACAACAGTTTTTGACTGTTATACACTGTTTATCAAAAGGAGGTATTTTAAAAATAATGAAAATAATAATAAACCACTCTTCTATGGTACCTATCTACGAACAAATAGTTGAGCAGGTTAAACTCTTAATTCGCAACAGCGAACTGAAAAAAGATGATATTTTGCCTTCTGTGCGCGCTCTTTCCAAAGAATTAAAAATAAGCGCACTGACCGTAAAAAAAGCATACGACAATCTTGAAGCCGAGGGCTTTGCCACTACGGTGCATGGAAAAGGAACATTTGTAACTGCCGCAAACACAGAACTTCTCTTTGAAGAACAAAAAAAGGAATTAGAGACAGATTTAGAAATGGCCATACAAAAGGGCAGACGATATGGCATCAGCGATGATGACATTAAAAATTTATTCGAATTGATTTTGGAGGGCTGAATATGCTTAAAATTGAACAAATTCAAAAAAACTATGATAATTTTTCACTAAACTGCTCACTTGAAGTTAAAAAAGGGCATGTCACAGGATTGATAGGTCAGAACGGAGCAGGCAAAAGCACTACATTCAAAGCACTTCTCGGTCTGATTTCCATTGACGGAGGTAATATAGAAATATTTGGAAAACCTCTCAGTGGTTTTAACGCTAAGGATAAACAGGACTTGGGAGTTGTGTTATCAGATTCCGGTTTCAGCGGATATTTAACCGTTAATGACATTATCCCGATCATGAATAATTTGTACGACAAATTTGACAAATCATTTTTTATGAATCAGGTTAACAAATGCCAGCTTCCGTTAAACAAACGATTAAAAGACTTTTCAACCGGAATGAAAGCCAAACTGAAGGTCATTGCTGCCATATCACATAATGCCAAATTATTAATTCTTGATGAGCCGACTGCAGGTCTGGATGTTATTGCAAGAGACGAATTATTGGAAATGCTAAGGGACTTTATGGAAGCCGACAGTGAACATGCAATTTTAATAAGCTCTCATATCTCAAGTGATTTAGAAGCTTTGTGCGATGATCTGTATATGATACATGACGGTAAAGTTATTCTTCACGAAGATACTGATGTACTGCTAAGCGAATATGCAGTAATCAAGGCCGACGAATCCGCCTATAACAAACTGGATAAACAGTATATACTCCATGTCAAAAAAGAAAGTTACGGCTATAGCTGCTTAACCAACCAAAAACAGTATTATATGGAAAACTATCCTAAAACAGTTATTGAAAACGGAAACATTGATGAAGTTATTACAATGATGATTAGAGGTGAAAGACTATGAAAGGTTTACTAATTAAAGATTTCAGACTTATGAGAGGACAAAGGACTTTCTTTTTGGCCATTATCGCTATTTCAATATTAACTGCTGTGACATCTTCTAACACTTTATTTGCCATAAGCTTTTTGGGATTTGTCTGTCCTATGTTCGTACTAAGCTCAATCAGTTATGATGAATTTGACAACGGAAACGCTTTTCTTTTTTCACTTCCGATAACGAGAAAAGGTTATGTATTTGAAAAATATATTTTCGGATTAATATTAAGTATTTCCGCACTCATATTTTCGACAGCAGTCTGCCTGATTATTTCAGTAATAAAAAACACAGTATCCATTAATGAGATATTTATAACAGCCTTGACTGTTTTTCCGGCTGAACTGCTTATTTTGTCGCTTATGCTTCCTTTTCAATTAAAATTCGGAGCTGAAAAGGGACGTATTGCAATAATTGCAGTTTTAGGAGGAGTATCAGTTATCAGCGTAATCCTCGTAAAGACTGCCGAAGTCATGAATATTAACTTATATGAGCTGCTAAACGCAGTCTCAAAGCTTGGTATGCAGACATTCTTTTTGTTATACTTATTAATTTCATTTATTATTTTAATAATTTCATACCGTATCAGCATTAAAGTAATCAATAAAAAAGAATTTTAAATAATCTAAAAACACAGCAAAAAATCTTTATTTAGACCGTCACACATCAAAATTACGGTGGTATTTTACAGAAAACATGTTATTATTTACATAATAGGATTAAGGTACCAAAATATACCTTACATCATCTGTTAAAACTAATTACAAATTAAAGAAAGAGTGTTATTTATGAAATCCACCAAAAAAATTGATATGACAAAAGGACCAATTATGCGATTAATTATATTATTCGCACTACCTATATGCGCAGGCAATGTTTTGCAGCAGCTCTATAACACAGTAGATACGCTTGTTATAGGCAACTTCTGCGACTCTGCTGCCTTAGCTGCCGTAGGAACAAGTTCACAGCCTGTTGAACTGCTGCTCTGCGTATTCTTAGGCATCGGAACCGGCGTTTCCATAATTGTCTCACAGTGTATGGGAAGCGGCGATATCCGCAAACTGAAAAATGTAATGGCTACCGCTACTGCATTTTTGTATATTTGCGCAATTCCTCTTACAGTAATAGGTCTTTTAATTGGTCCTTTTGTTTTAAAAATAATGCAGGTTCCCGATGATGCATTTGGCTATTCATGTGCGTATTTAAGCATCGTCTTTTTGGGAATCCTCGGCAATATGGGATATAACCTTAATGCCGGAATTTTAAGAGGTATGGGCGACAGCCGCTCATCTCTTATATTTCTTGCTATTTCATGTGTTGTAAATATAGTTCTTGATATTTTATTTGTTGCAGTATTTAAAATGAACGTTTCCGGCGCAGCACTCGCTACTATAATTGCAATGTACTGTTCATGGATTTTTAGTATCATTTACATAAAAAAGAAATATGCAGAGCTTGATTTCACAATTTTACCGCACCATTTTGATAAAAAAATTCTTTCCGATATCATAAAAGTCGGACTGCCTTTAGGACTTAACAACTCCCTTTATTCACTTGGACATATTGTAATGCAGTCTGTTATAAATGCACAGGGTTCGGCATTCATAGCCGCATGCTCTGTATCCACTAAACTTACCGGTATAGCAAATGTTGCAATCACATCATTTTCATCTGCAGCAACTACTTTTTCAGGCCAAAATCTCGGTGCCAGAAATTATATGCGCTTAAAGCAAGGTGGCTTACGTATTCCTGCATTTTCAGGCATCATCACCATGACTGCCGGACTTATTTTAACAATATTCTGCGAACCGGTACTCAGTCTGTTTACAAAAGACCCTGAGGTACTTTTCTTTGCTGTACGCTATATCAGGGTTGTTCTGCCATTTACATGGTTATACGCTGTATTTAACGGAATTATAAGCTTCGTAAATGGTATGGGCGAAGTACGTTACCCTACTATCGTCAACATACTGATGCTTTGGGCTGTAAGAATTCCTGTAGGCTATGCAATTGCATATTTCTTCGACGGTACTTACGTTATGGCATGTTTTCCTATAAGCTTTGCCTTCGGCATGATTGCAATGCTGTGCTACTTTTTATCAAAGCGCTGGAAACAAATACTTCAGCTTGCCGAAAAATAATCATTTACGTACTCTGCGATAATAAATATATCCTGACAAATCGGCTAAAATCCACCCGATAGGAATGGATATCCATATTACTGTCACTCCAAGAACCGTAGCAGGCGCAAAGGTGTATGATAAAACAACTCTCGTACCAAGTGAAATTACAGTAAGAATAAGCGAAATATGCGGCTTATTTATACCCCTGAAATATCCGTACCAGAGAAAGAGCACTCCAATACCAACATACATCGCGCCCTCGATTCTAAGATACCTTACCCCCTCGTATATTATCTTAGTTTCAAATGGCCCAACAAATAACTGCATTAAATTTTCTGCAAAAACAAAAATCAAAACAGAAATAACTGCGCAAAACACGACCGATGATATAAATGATATATTCGTTCCTTTTTTAATACGGTCGTGTCTTTTTGCCCCATAATTTTGCGATACAAACAGCGAATAAGCATTTCCGAATTCCTGAGCAGGCATATAAGCAATCGTATCAATCTTTACCGCTGCCGCAAATGAAGCCATAACATTTGCTCCAAAACTATTTACAAGACCCTGAATCATAAGAATTCCGAAATTCATTACCGATTGCTGAAGCCCCGTTGCCACATCATTTACAATGATCTCTTTCATTCTGCGGCGGTTCCATTTTATCCTATCCTTACCAAAATGCAGCACCGGCAATTTAATGAAAGAATAAATCATAATTCCTATTCCGGACAATGCCTGCGCAATCACAGTGGCTAACGCCGCACCTGCCACGCCCATATCAAATCCGACTATAAACCATATATCGAGCACAATATTTACCACTGATGACACCGCAAGAAAAATAAGCGGCACAATCGAATTTCCCATTGCCCTCAAAAGATATGAGAAAAAATTATACAAAAATACAAATATTATCCCTGCAAACACGACAGAGACATACTCTCTTGTCATACCCATAAGCACTTCCGGCGTCTGCAGAAGCCTTTGAATTATATCCATCCCCGGATAAATTATAAAATATATCGCAACAGAGACAATAAAAATAAACCAAAATGAGTGATAAATATCTTCCCTTAATTTCTTTTCATTTCCGCTGCCATAGTCTTCCGAAAAAAATGCACCGCTTCCCATGCAAAGCCCGATAATCACTGATGTTATAAAAATCATCAGCGTATATGCAGAACCGACAGAAGCAAGCGCATCAGCACTTATACATCTTCCCACTATCAAAGTATCCGCAAGGTTATAAACCTGCTGCAGCAGATTCCCTGCAATCATTGGAAGCGAAAAACTTATCAGTTTTTTAAATATAGGACCATTTGTCAGATTTATTGTTTTCAACTTTGTACCTCATTTTTCAAGTAAATATTTATTTTCTTCCATAAAGCAAAAAATATTGCGCTTACGCAATCTTAAAGCGCGAGCGGTTCGCAAAGCGACAATTTCATCACTGCAGGCTGCGCATCCTCACGCGCAGTGTGTTTTTATGTGATATGGATTTTCATCAAAGTTTGCTATCACATAAAAAAGAAACCAAAAAGAAAAATTAAAAATTTCTCTTCCGGTTTCAATATAATAGCCTTAATATAACGCTTTACATCTCTGTTTCTACTTTTTATTTTTTATGTTCAGCAATAATTTTATCAGCCATATCAAGCATATTAGGATAAATATTATTATTTACAAATTCAGGACCTGCCTGAGTAGCAATCTGATAACGTGCACACTGCATTTTATCTCCCTCACAATATTTCTTCCTATACATACTTCCCAACCCTGTATTGATATCCATCTTGCCCTGGTAAAATGGACACTTAGGTAAATTCTCACAAGTTGCCATAAGTCACGTCCTCCAATCAGTATAGTATAATACAATAGTACTATAAAGTTAAAAATTTGTCAATTAATGGAGAATTGTAGCACTAAATAACTCTTATTTTTTATTGATTTAATATATATTTATAGTATTGCACCATTTCACCTTTGATAATGTTTCTATTTAAATTACACATTCCGGTTGCAGACCATGCATCATATTTTAGATTTACATTCCACTATATTGGAATTTTTTAATTTTCATCGCACTCTATTGACTTAAAACCGCTGCTGCTTTAGTATAATCAATATAGAGTTCATCTTTAGATTTATCTGCCAAATCAATGTTTTATTTTTATTTATACAAATATTATAATGTAAGGCCGATTATTTTACAAGAACGACGAACTAAGAGCGAAAGAATATTTGTAAGTTCTTTAGCCCGCAGGTTTGTGTCTTTCGCGTTGCTTGACAGCAAACTTGTTATGCGCAAAAAGCAGCGCAGAAATGAGGTAAATATATGAACAAAAAAGCGATGTACAAACTAAGCTATGGCCTGTTTATTTTAACGTCAAAAGACGGTGATAAAGACAATGGCTGCATAATAAACACAGCTATTCAGGCTGCATCATCGCCAAATCAGTTAAGCATCTGTGTCAATAAAGCAAATTACACGCACGATATGATTGTCAAAAGCAAGACATTTAACATTTCAACAATAAGTGAATCCGCAGACTTTGAGCTTTTTAAGCACTTTGGCTTCCAAT
This sequence comes from uncultured Eubacterium sp., assembly GCA_900552795.1. Classification (GTDB taxonomy): domain Bacteria; phylum Bacillota; class Clostridia; order Lachnospirales; family Lachnospiraceae; genus Lachnospira. The sequence continues at coordinate 3,720 of USBB01000028.1, read as the reverse complement.
CCGGAAAAGATGTAAATAAATTTGACGGTTATCAGCACTTCAACCGCTCTCAAAACGGAATCACTTATATAACAGCAGGAACCAACTCATTTATATCCGTAAAGGTTGACAAAATCATTGACCTCGGCTCACATTCCATGTTTATCGGTGAAATCACGGACATGGTGCTTTTAAGTGATGATATGTCAGCCACTTATGAATATTACTTAAATAATATAAAACCAAAGCCGGAAGAAGTTGGAAAAACAGATGACGGGCAGACAATATGGCGCTGTACCATATGCGGATATGAATACATCGGTGAACAAATTCCTGACGATTTTATATGCCCAATATGCAAACACCCTGCATCTGACTTTGAAAAAATAACAAAAACTGCAAATTAAATACAATATTATTAACAATAACAGTATCGTAAAGCTGTATAATAAAATAATTTTGCAAAATAATTTTTTAATAAACTCGCATAATAAAATAATGCAAAGTGATATTAAAAAATTGCGCTTGTGAGCCTTCGCGTATTAACACTTCGCAAAGCATAATTTATTAAAAAATTGTTAAGAAGAATAAATCATTGCAAGAATTATTGATAAAGCTTTAAAAAAATAATATAATCTAAAAAAACAGCAATAAAGGAGATGTGTATAATGAAGAAATATGTATGTGAACCATGTGGTTATGTTTATGATCCTGAAATAGGTGATCCTGATAGCGGAATTGCTCCTGGAACAGCTTTTGAAGATATTCCTGATGATTGGGTTTGCCCTCTCTGCGGAATGGGAAAAGATGTATTTGTACCAGAAGACTGATTTTCTACGTATAAGCATTTGAAATCTGAACATTGGAGGACAAAGCAATGGATGAATTAACTATAATTTTTGATGATAATTTAATCACAGGCAATGATACGATTGATGAACAGCACAAAGAACTCATTGACCGTATACAGAAATTTGTAACTGCGTGCAGAGAAGGCGATAACAAAGTAAAAGCTATCAAAATGCTGGACTACCTTGATGAATATACTGAATTCCACTTTGGAAAGGAAGAAGAACTGCAGAAAAATGCAGGATATCCAGAGTTGTCTCACCATCAGGAAAAGCATCAGGAATTTAAGCAAACCATCAAGGAATTATATGAATATCTTGATGAAAATGAAGGACCTGACGATCAGTTTATTCAGCTTGTAAAGACTAATGTTATAGACTGGCTCTTCGGCCATATCAAGACATTCGACCGCTCTGTAGCTGAATTTATCAATTTAAAGGAAAATCCTGATATATATTAATAGGGATTTGTGCTTAAAGAGTCTTGGAACAGCTGTTCCAAGACTCTTTATATATGTAAGAATTTACATTCTAATCTCTATTCCGTAGGCGCCACAAAATAGCTTTTTAGCTTCTCTGCATTTGCCATCTTATCCACACCTGCAATGCTCTATAATTCCTTTAACACTATGATTATCACAATAACTGGAGTATAGTCAATATAATTCGTACTCACTGCAAAATTCCAATAGAATTTTGCAAAGAAAAAAGGTGCAGTTTTTTACTTTGTTAATGTTAAAAATTAAAGTTATCCGAATGTATTATCATTACCTCTTGAATTTATATTTTCCTTTTCCGTAACCGGAGACTGGTTCGACAATATCCGCCTGCACCAGATTTGAAAGAAATTTGGAAGCGCCTGAGCTTTTCAGTTCAAGCAATTCCATAACGGCGCTTCTTCCAAACACTTCATCAAAACCAAACTTATCAAAAAGCCTATGGATATGAACAGTCGTTTTCACTGAGAAATCACTGCCTTTTTCGGAAAGTACACTCTCAATATCCACTTTTACATCTTGAATGTCTACTTTTTCATTTCCAATATTCATTTTTGTATCTCCAATGTCCACTTTTTCTTCGTTCAAAAGTCTACTTATGTGAAGATTTCGATTGTTAAGCTCATTTTTCTCGTTCAAAAGTAGATTTCTAAGAAACACTTCAAGATATTCTGTCGTTTCGTAAATGCCTTTTTGCAGGTTGGTATAATTTGCTCTAACAAGTGCATTTCTAAAATACCACGCATTTTCCGCAAAAATATCATTGGTTGCAGAGAAGCCAAGTGCCCTCAAATATTTGATGAAGAACACTGCCGTTGTTCTTGTGTTGCCTTCCCCGAAAATATGGATTTGCCACAGTCTTGAAACAAAGACTGCAAGGTGATGAATGATTTCCTCCATCGAAAGCCCTTTGTAACTAAAGTCTTGTTCCTGTGAAAAATCATATTCGAGAGTTGCTCTTAGTTCCGAAGCACTGCCTTAAAGAACAGTTGCTCCGTCAAGTACCCACTCTTTTTTCGTAATATTGTAATCTCTTATCTTTCCTGCATGTTTATATATACCCTGAAAAAATTTCCGATGAATAGAAATGTATTCATTCGGTGAAAATGAAAATGCGGTTTCCGAGAGTATCTGTGCGATACGGGAAGATACCTTATCTGCTTCTTCTGTACGCTCGTCGTCCGATAAATGCACCGGTCTTTCCTTATAATAACTGTCTATGAGATTTTGTGCTTCTTGTATTGTAATTTTCCCTTCAATATTTTGAATAGCTGTATCAATCAAATACTGAGAGGTTTTCAATCCATCCACGGCCTGAAGTCCGATTGCCGTACTCCACGCATAACCCTTACTGATTTTATCTGGTTCAAACTCCTTTAGATATTCCTTAAATGGGTCTTTCTCCACATCCCCTACCTCCTTCATAATTTTATAATCCAATCTTTCCTAATTGTGCAGAGCGTCTACACAATTTCAATAATCCATCATCTATACTATCATAAAACTTTACATCTACCATTTATAACCCCATCAACTTCTAATTTTGTTATCTTAAACCGGGATTTGTAAATTTAATTAACCTACAATTTTGGTTATCACGATTCCTTAAAAAATTATATTTCAAAAAAAATTCCAGAATGATCAGACATCTCACTTAATCTAAAACTATCAATATAACTCATTTTTTAATAGGCATGTACCCAATAGTTGAAGTTAATACATAATCAAGTCTACGTCCTCTATCTGTTATACATGTAACATATTGATCTTCATTTTTCAAAATTACACTTTTATTAGCAAAGGATAAATCTTTATTTTCATAATCAACTAAATCTATTGATTCAGATTTCTTCCAAAATGAATTATTTCTTGTAATTGCTATGGTACATCCATAAGGATGATTCTTTTTGTTAAATTCATCAAAACGAGTAGGGCTATGAATGGTATAGACTTTATCCTCATATTTTTTTCGAATTTTGTCATGTTTTCATTTGCATTATTTATCTCGTTTAAAAAAACAACATTTTCATCATCTGTATCTAAAAAAAATTTTATTATGGCAATTAATTTTTCTGCTATCAGATCATCATATATTTTTCCTTTTCCATTTGAAGCTTGTCCACCAAATTTATTACAATTTAAGGATAGAACTTTCATCTTTTACATCTCCTTTAGTATTTAATTTTGTGAACTTGTGCATTTTTATTATCTCAAATATTATAACATTTTTACGCAAGCTAATCTGTTTATTTAAAAACTTCTAATTATATCAACTTAAATAGCACGTCAACTTCCAGTTTGTCACTTTCTTCATATTCACATTATAGCAGTTCTCTATAACGTAAGCGCCTAATTTTAGGGTGGATGGCATCCACCATGTATTAATTCTATAATGA
>USBB01000027.1 GCA_900552795.1 uncultured Eubacterium sp. | reverse complement strand
AAGAGAAAAAAATAATTTTTAAACTCCATTTGCACTCCATTTGGTCTTTTCGACATCCCGCAAAGCCTTTATTTATGGGCTTTTCCGCGATTTTTCAAGCTACTCAAGCTCGATTTCAGAAACTATATACTGTGTCTAACCAAGTTTTATGTTACTATATTTTGTATAATCATTCTTGATATTCTATGTATTCTTCATTATTTTATGATTTTTGCAAGCATTTTGCAACCACCACAAGTTTCGTCATTCTCAAAATGCCATTGTTTACAATTTATAAAAATATCTTTTAGCATCTGCCATTGTATTTACCATAAAATCTTCATCATTCAGTGCCGATGTAATAAGACTCTTAGTACATGGAATATGCAATGTAGCTACAGAAGACATATTATCACGAAAAGCCGGCAACTTATCCCACAAATCTTTAATCTGCTTCTTGAAATTTCCATTACTATCAACTATATCTGACTTCTTGTCGTAATCTGGATAAATTACAATTACCGGTAAACCTTTTGTACTTATTCCGTAATTCATTTCCTCCCTCAATGCACGACTATTGGCAGTAATGGAACTTAAAAATAAAATAATGTTCTTAGAATTGTCAAGTCTTGTATGAAGTCTAGGCTTAAGAGTCTTTTCCCAATCACTACCATCTCGCACATTATATGTCTTATCATGTGCATCATTAAAGGGAAAACTATTATCCTCTCCTCTCCACATTCTTAGCATATTGTAGTAAACAAAATCATGTGTTGAATTTGCCCCTAAATTACTTTCACTAAATGGTTCCGAAACATAAAACGCACTATAATTTGCATTTCGATATGACATATTAAATTCCTCCTTTACTATATGTCTAATGTTACTTTATCTTTATCTCCTTTATATATAACAACATCAACTTCTCCATGTATTTTATCTCCATACAATTGAAATAACGATGTTATTACTCTCAGTGAATCATTATGTGACAATCCTGCTCTCGAAAGGTTTGTTCCCATCAATGGAATTACCAATCTATGCCCTTGACCATGTTGATCGTAAAAATTAAGAAGTGATTTTATGCACATTTCTAAATCATCGACAGAAGTATGAGCGATATTATCTTTATCGTATTCCGAAATTGCAAGTAACAAAAAGGTACTATTGTTATTTCCCCTAATCATCGCCACTGTGCCTAACTCATATACTTCTCTTTTCCCACGTTCCTTATCTTCGTCAGCAATAATACTTTTGGGCACTAAATTTTGCATTTCCAAGCAATTATGTATCTTGTTGTCTATTTCTTCTATAGTAAATCCCTTATTAACCATTGTTTTTATCCATCTTCCATGTAGCGAATTAGGTGATACCAATGGCTTTGAACATGTTGATATATCTTCATCTACAATAGTGTCAAAACATGAATTAACCGGAATTACAAATAACTTTTCTTCCTTGTTCCTTTTGTCAAACCCATCTTTCATAATATCAGAATAACATACTTTTATTTTCCCAGATGGACTTTCCCAAATTGTCTTTGTTCTCTTAAAAATACACGTCCATAGAATTGCAAGTATGAGCGCAAGCACACATAATAATATTATTATCACACATTTATATTGTGTTGACGTAATGCGTATATCATCCCAAGTCCAAAACAAAAAGAAAAGCGATAATATACTTGCAAATGTACCAATATACTTAATCCACGTTTTACCTATGAACTCCAAATTTTGTTTTATCACATTTACTTTGTTCATAATATAACTTTTGTACTCTCCTTATACTACTCTATTTGTTCATTAATCTTCTCAATCCACCCACTATCATCACTCTCAAACAGCTTTATGAACTTTCCAAAATTACTGCTACCAGTAACAGAATCATCCGAATCCAAATCTTTCACTCGTCGACTCATATCTTTGTAATTTTCCGCAGTAACATGTTCCATAACTTTCTGAATCTGGTCTGCTCTTCCTTTGTAATTCTCAACTCCGGTATATTTCTTTATCAATGGAGAATTCACCGGTTTTGCAGGAGATTTCAAATTTTCGTCGGTCCAATGCTTGGATATTATCTGCATCGTACAGGGATTACCAAACATAATCACTTCATCTGCAGCATTATCCACACCATGAAACACATTAATCTTACGCTTAATGTCCTCATACTGCTCATGAGGTTTCTTTTCAGTATCACAGAACACAAGCACCAGTTCGTCTGCTCCATTTTGATACCTATCCTGATACCTCGCTGGGATATTACCATTTCCACCGGCATTGACCAATGAAATATCATATTGCTCATTCCATACTTTTAAATTTTTTAATCGATTTAGATACTCATATTCCTCATTACCTTCACAGATAATGCAAATTTTATGCTTATCAAAGAACTTAGGGAGCTTATTTGGCATCGGCATCATCCCCCTTTACACCGCTTTTAATACTAAGCAATGAGTTAATCAATTCAGGATCAGGCAAAGCTCCAAGCGCACCTTTCCGATATTTTTCCATAACATCTGTCGTATCTCGTACGCCCTGCTGTGCTGTAAAATCTGCAAGCGAATATACATACACACCTTCTTCATCCTTATGAACAAACCAAATCTGCTCCTTTCGAAACATTCTCTTGCAATCCATAAGATTTATATCATGTACTGTAAATATCATCTGTGCACTTGTATTTAATTCATTATTAAACATCGCAACAATCGCCCTGGTAAGCTTAAAATGAATACTGCTATCCAACTCATCCACGACTAAAATCCTGCCTTGTTCAAGTGCTTCAATTACATAGCTGGCAATAGCTGCAATCTTCTTTGTTCCTGTGGAGTCAAACATCATACTTGGCACATGGACTCCCTTATAAGTAGAAACCAATCTGATTTGATCCATAATGTTCTCTGGAATATCAAGCACTTTCTCATCTGGCTTTTCGTCACCTTCACCAGTTTTCAACTGTATCTTATCCATATCCACATATTCAAAATTATCCATATATAAGTCAGCATTTTTTATGAACTCAACAACCTTTTGCTGTAACTGATTCTTATTCTTCATAAGTTCAATCGTGTGCTGCATAGGTATGTTATTCATATTGATGATATCAATTTTTTCTGCAAATCCGACAAGAATCTGCTTCATCTCATTGATATGTTCGAATTTACTTGTATCTACCACATAGCATAGCAAATTATTCTTCGATACAACTGAAATCATATTCTGAACAGATTCATCAATACACTCATATATTTCACTAACAGTATCTTTTTTTAACCAACAAACTTCCTTTTCGTTGTTGTACTGATCTTTAAATATCTCCGAAAATGACTCATATATATATTCTTCTTTTTCTGCATCATACTTAAAATCATAAGAAAACTTTCTTCCAGATGCCATAAATGTAACACCTAACTCGCATACATCACTATCAGTAAATATATTTGGCATCAGTCCATTCTTCTTATTTAAAAGTACATTTCTTATTGCCCTAATGCACTTGATTAGACATGTTTTACCGGCATTGTTTGGTCCATATATTCCTACCGTTTTAAGGACATTAAAATTATTCTCTTTGTGAACATTTGCTCCAAATTTTTTATTTCGCATATCTGCTTTCATCGAAAATGTAATGTCATCCTCAAATGCATAACAGTTTTTTGCTCTTATCTCTATAATCATGGCTCATTCCTCCAAGTCACTTTTCTTCCTTCCTTACCATTATTATATCATCAAATATTTTTTATGCAACTTTTTTTCACAAAAAATATAATTCAGAGATTAATTAAACTTAACATAGCAAAAAGGACAGCCTCCTAGCCGCCCTCTACATCACACATACGCCACCTCCCTCAGCCCCACCTACCAATGCAGAGATTGGCAGAGATTATTGCAACCAGCTTTTTGAAATCGAGAGGGATTTAAAACACCTGTCTCCGGAAAAACGTAAGTCTAAGCGTCTTGAATTGGAAAAACCAATTCTTGAGGCTTTTTGGTGCTGGCTTGAAAATCTAAATGTATTAAACGGTTCTGCGCTTGGCAAGGCTGTGACTTATGCCAAGAATCAGAAGAAATATATGGAGAACTATCTGCTGGATGGCAGATGCTCCATTTCCAACAATGCAGCCGAAAATGCCATCCGTCCGTTTACAGTCGGACGTAAGAACTGGCTTTTCGCAGACACGCCCAAGGGAGCGAGTGCATCCGCTGCAGTATACAGCATCATTGAAACCGCAAAAGCGAACGGTCTCAATGTATATACCTATCTTGAATATCTGCTGTTATATATGCCGGATACTGACTGGAGGAATCATCCGGAGGAACTGGAAGATTTAATGCCATGGTCAGCGGCTGTGCAAGCAGAATGTAAGTAACAAAGTTTATTCGGGGATGGTATTGTAAGCCATCCTCATTATTTTTTATAGGCACTCTGTTATTGAGCGCTTACGACAATAGTCCATTTACATATGTTTCCACTTCATCAATCTGTAAAGATAAGGCTTGCTTTATCCCTGTATCAAATTCTTCACTTTTTTGAGAAAAAATTATCCTGTGATATTTACAAATTAGAGAATATAACTGACTTAAAATTTCATCCGGTCACGACTCCTGCCGCAGAAGAGAAACAATGAGTTGGAGAACGGATCTAATTGAAACTGTTGCTGAACAATGCGGGCTAATCCATCAATGGATTTACGCATATCAGTATAACCGAACGCGATATAAATGTTTTCAGCAACGGTAATATCGCCTAACATGTAGTTTGCAGTGCTAGCCTGATGTGATTTCTTTACGTCAGACCAGAGATTTGCCTCCACCTTCTTTCAGATTCCACCTCACAATGGACACCCTTGGTCTTGGCTGTATCCTTCCCATCACTATGGCGGATTAGAGACTTTCACCCATTAGAAACGTGCGCCGCTAGACGCACACAAAAAACGCCGAGCGCAACTCATTTTAAGAGCCACACTCGGCATAATTTTTATGCATAAATTAAATCAACATTTATACTGAATCCGTTTTTCCAGTTTTACACCTTTTTCTTCCTTTCGACCTACCCACTATCCAAGGAATATACTTCATAATGAATTTATTTAACAACCAACAAATCAGTATACCACTTACGAAAAGTATACTTCCTATTACTATATTGGATAATGGTGACATACCACATAACACTATACGTCCATAATATACAAAAATATAATGTATGCATAAATATGTGATTGAATACACAGAAAAGTACCTCAGCATATTTTTTAATCTCATACAACCAGTACTGACTAAACAAGATATATTCAAAAAAATAATTGTTCCCATAACACCATTTGCTATATATAGAATTGGATTATAGTATCTTGCGGAGCGCATATCAACACAGCCATTCAGCAATATCATTCCTGTCCATATAAGTATAGCAGGTATCAATAACCAATATTTTCTCCCTCTCAGCTTTATCCAGTCTGCATTTTTTAACATAAATCCAAGATAAAAAAACAGTATTCCCGTAGAAAATGGTTCTAAAGCAAAAGGTAACATAAACGAAAACGATGCTGAATATATTATCCCAAAAACCGCAATCACGGATATAATAAGACCGAGTAATTTTGGAGCTTTTTCTTTAAGAATCGTAAATACTACCTCTACCAAAAATAACGCCTGCAGAAACCAAATAGGGGAAGCGAACATTGTCAAATCGGAACGTGTTGGAAATACAAATATGGCGAATATACTCTTCAGCGTCTCCAACCCTGTATTTCTTCCGAATACATACAATCCCACAAACACAAGAGAATAAATAATTGCGAAATTAAAATGCGGCAACAATATTTTTCTTATCTTATGTTGAACAAAGTCTTTAATATTGTCTTTCGAATTCCATAGATATCCACTAACAATAAAAAAGAGCGGCATATGAAAAGACTGGATTATTGAATGTGCAAAAACTTCTTGTCCCCATCCATAACAATGATCAAATATCATTAGCAATATGCCTATTCCCTTAAGCACATCTAACTCGTCAATTCGCTTAATCTCATTCATCGTATTTCTGTAATTCCTCTTCCTCCGGACATATAAATAGTTTGTCCTACAATAGTATTTCCTAAATCACTTACCAACAGCTTTGCATATTGTGCAACTTCCTCCGGCATAGTAAATCGATGTATTGGATTCAACGGAGTGTATATTGATCCGCCCTCCCTATAATGCTTTTGCATAGTCGTTGCAGTAGGACCCGGTCCAATAGCATTTACAATAATTCCATGTCCTAATAATCTTTGTCCCATACCTCTAACAATACCGTCAATGCCAAGTTTTGAAAGTCTATATGGCGACCATGACGGTTCAAGCGCTGATTGAGATGAAATAATAAGAATATGCCCTTTAATCTTTTTGTCTATCATATACTTAGCGACAGTCTGACACATAAAATATGTACCTTTCAAATTTATATCCATCACTCTATCGTATTCTTCAATAGTAGTATTAATAAAATCAAGACCATCCCTGTCCACATGAATTCCTGCAGAGCTTACTAAGATATCTATTCTACCAAAAATGTTCTCCGCTTCTTTTATTTTTCCTTCAAAAGAATACGGTTCATCATAATTCAACACTATAGACTTCAAATTACTATCATTTATCTCGGTACATATTTTATCAAGTTTATCTTTACTCGTTCCTGCTATAATCACCTTAGCTCCTGCCTGCAGAAAAGCCTTTGCTATAGCTAAGCCAACACCGCCTGAACCACCGGTAATAAGTGCTATTTTCCCTTCCAATTCTTCTCCGCATTGAGGCATTAAAACGATTGGCGTATTTACAGGCTTAGGAAATAATTTTCTGATTTTTGATTTGAAACTCATATCTTATCACTCCATTCTATCTTTAACTAACTCAGATTGTCTTATCCGCAAATTTCTTTTTGCACACCAGACAGGAAATAACGCCTGTACAATCATTTTAAGTTTATTTTTCAGGCTAAGCTCTGAATAAACAAGTACTCTGATTAATCCCTTCCTTAAATTATGTATACATTCTTTATATAAATCCTTATTTTCCCCCATTGAATCGGTGGCAACAATCAAAAATAATGTAAAGCCATAATTTTTCCATATATGCCAGTTGCAGGCATTTTCTGTTCTTTTTGTACATATAATTCTGTGATCTTTAATATATTTAATATTGTCTAACGCATTTGTTCCCATAACTACGTTATAATGAGTAAGCCCACTGTTTACATTGTTTAAGCGGTAATTGTATATTTTCCTGTGTCCGACGGCAACTTTATTTGCACACTGTGCCGCCATAGAGGCAAAATATAACCCCTCACCTGACCATGGTCTGTTAAAATCTATATGATGTTCTTTTAATAGTGTTGCTTTATAAATTTTGTTCCATGGTCCTATAGCAAATCTTGGATATATGATTGCACAAAATGCTTCTTCCGGTGTCCATACCTCTATCCTGTCATCCTCAACCTGAATCCGATCACGTGTAGTAAATATATGATCAGTCATCGCCATTTCTGCTCCTGTCTGATGAACCAAATTCATAAGATACTCCACATAATCCAATTCCAACCAGTCATCACCATCAATAATCAAAATGTATTCACCTGTAGCCTCAGCAAGTCCAACATTTCTTGCCTCACATGCGCCACCATTTTTCTTATGTATTACTCTTATACGATCATCTTTTGAAGCATAATCATCACAGATAACACCGCTATTATCCGGCGAACCATCATCTACAAGCAAAATTTCAAGATTTTTCCAAGTTTGATTAATAATTGTTTCTATCAATTTAGGCAAAAATTTTTCTGATTTATAAATTGCAACGATTGCAGTTACCTTTTCCATTAAGCACTCTCCTTATCACCATTAACTAAATTATTTCACCTATCTTCTCAATACTTTTCTCACTACCAAAATTATATCTTTTCTATAAAGAACTAACATAATTAAGAACATGCACGCCTGAAGTATATAAAGTATTAAATTCTGCTCAATTAGAATTAAAATAATCGACTGAACCACCAGCAATGCATATGAAAGCAAATCTCTACATAAAGAAATTCTTAAATTTATATATTTACGAACATTGTAATATCGAATTAACCAAATAACAAAATAACTTACTGTTGTAGCAACAGCAGCCCCCATAACTCCTACAACAGGGGTTAAAGCAAAATTTAATATCACATTCAAGACTGCCCCTATAATACTGGACTTAGCAAACATTTTCGGGTCTTTAACCGCTGAAAAAATACCGCCTATATATCCTGACATAGAGCCAAATACAATCGAAATTGTCAGCCATGGCACATATACCCATGCTCCGTAAAAATCATTTGCATATAATATCCTTGCAAGTATTTTGTCTCCGGCAATAATAGCTGAACACAAAACCGTCATTGCGCAGTTATAAGATGCATACATATTTTTAAAAAATCCTTTTTTGTCCTCCGGATCAAAATCTTTTACTGCCGAAAGCGTCCATGCCTGAGAAAAAATACTTTGAAATACATTTAGAATTGTTGGTATCTTAGATGCTACTGAATATATTCCATTTGCCGATAAACCGCAGAAGCCAATGACCACATATTTATCAGCCGCATTATTCACCCACCATGATAGAGAATTAAAAATAAGCGGTCTGCTATACTCCAATAATTCCTTTTTTTCTTTGTTATATTTCTTCTTAAAATTAATGGTTTGAGGAATCTTATCCCTGATTATTAAATAAACGCAGTGGAATGCAGGTCCGATAATATTAGCAAGAAAATATCCACTCAGTCCCCATTTAAATACCACAAGGAAAACAATATTACATCCGATTGTAATAGCTGTGGTTATTACACTTGAAACAGATAAATCTGAAATTCTGTCTATACCTCTTGTGTAACCTACCACAATACCTGAAAGAGCCTGAACCATAAACATCAGTGCAAAGAGAACTCCATATTCAGAAAAAATAGGATTTATACCAAGCACATAGTTTAATATAATCAGGGCAAAAATAAAAATACAGCTTCGGATATAATATCTTGCTCCTACCGTCACAATAGCACTTCTATCATACTCTTTCTCAAGCGCATACCGCGAAACCCCATCAAAAATATTCAGGGTTAATATCGGTATCAACAGCGAAATAGTTGTGTTAAACAAATCATATGTACCATATTCTGTTGTTGAAAGAACGCTTGTATATAACGGAACCAAAAAAAATGACAGTAGTTTGGTAGCAAAATTACTAAGAGTCAGTAGTCCAATATTTTTAAATAAATATTTGTAATTACCATTCACAAGTTAAAATCTCCTTTCCATGCCATACAGTACAAGTATCTTTTATTTTCTATCTTCCCTATGCTAACTACTATATACCAAGCTCTCCTTTCAGAAATTTTCTTGTAATGTTTCTATCATTAATTAAACATTCATTTGATATTGGTTCATTTTTAATCAATCTGTTTACTCCCTTAGGATAGTAATGATCAGATAAATTATATCGTTTTAGCATATCTAAAATCCTGCTGGACTGACTAAAGTTATGTAAATAATTTCTTTCAAATGTATAAAATTGTGTTTCCAAATTAATTGAAAATAAACTGGTATGAAATGAATCTGTAAATACGAAATCGGCATTATCAATATAGGCTAAATATTCCAGCGGACTGCCAAAAATAACTGACTGATTATGAAAATTCTTCATTTTTTCATATGGATAACCAAATATGATTAAAAATAAATCATGCTCTATCGCAAACTCATTTATAACTTCTATCAGTTCATCTGTTGGTTCATTCAGAAAATGAACAAAGCCATATTTCCCATCTGTTTTAAGAGATACGTTTTTGTACAATTTTCGCCATTCATCTGCTTCCAATAATAAAGTCGGATCTCCTACCCGAAGAATTTCACCAGAAAAAAATTCTCCTGCCATTACACAAGCTGTTTCTTCTCTTAGTGAAAGCCTTTTAAATTTTTTTATTTTTCCCTTTATTCGTTTGTTAAACTTAGGAATAAAATTCGTCCCAAAACTTGGTCCAAAAGCAATTCGCTTATCCCTGTCACAAAATCCCAGAAAAAAATATGATGAAATTTCCCTGCTTGTATTCCACACCTGATCACTTCCAACTATAAATCGAAAATAATTTTTCTGCTCTTTATGAAGTTCATTAAAAGATTTACCAACCGGATTAATTTCCTCATTGACAAATTCATTCATTGCTTTCTGAGTTTCAACCGGCAAAATTCCCGATTCTTTTTTCATAGCTGACTTCATCTGCAACTTATTTTTAAGATATCCTCTGTATATAATTGAGTGAAATAAGATTGTACACAGCCTTATAAATTTGCCTCCAAAATTTCTCGACGGTTCAAACAATACCTCACTTTCAAATCCAAGAGAATCCAAATATCTTTTCGTAGAATAACACTGTAAGATAGAGCCATAATTATTCTTAAATAAAGTAATAATTCCAACTTTCTTTTTATTTATATCCATATCTGTGCCTACCCTTTGTTAATTTTTGAAATTCTACTTTTTGCTTTGCCTGTTTTAATTTGTTCATAGCATACCCAAGCCCTACAAAACCGATAACCATCCACTCTCTTCCGGTAAAGCCCAGACTTTCCTCAAACATACCGATACTTATAAAAGTCACAATATATATATATACTATATATTTTTCTATATTATCGAGCATCTTGTTAATGTATATATATTTAAATAACACGTAAAATACTAACCCGGCAAACAACAATCCCGCTATAATTCCATAAGCATATAACACAAATATGAAATTATTATGAGGATGCATCTCTAATTCTGTTCCAAACCATGTAGGATTTTTAAATACTTCTATCCACCTTTCAACTCTTGACGACGATAAATCCCCCCCACTTTCACCGCTCCACTTCAAAACATGTGACGATATAAATGACAGTATTTCATTGCCCTTAAATGCAATGAACATTGCTAAAGACAAAAGTATTGCAACATATCCCATAATTAATTTTTTTGTATTCTTATGACGCTTTGCAACACTAAAAAATACTATTGTAAATACTACAACACTTGTTAATAACGCAGCTCTGCAAAAACTCAGTGACTGGAACAGAAAAGCTGCCAATGCAAGCACAGTTGATAATACCCGCCCTTTTGCTGTCTTTGAATATAAAAACATACAACATGCACCAACAAAAAAAGAAGCCATCGTAGCACCAAATGTATTTGAATTTGAAAATATTCCCCTATAATACAACTCAATATATATACCCCTCATTTGAATAGAATGTACTAATATCCATATTCCATTAATAACCATTGCCATGGAAAAATTCATTAATATCATGCTGTCATACTGCATTATAATAAAATAAATAACAGGGACACACAATAATTTTATTCCTTCAGAAAAATTAGTTGGAAATACGGAAATTGCTACAACAAGTGAAAACAAATACCATATATTATAATATTTATTATTTATTAAATAAGGAATTCTGTTATTAACAAAAGATAAATATATAATCATTACTACAATAATCAAATTTCTGCCTAAAATATAATTATTGCCATCGTTTACAGCTCCTGCATAAGACGAAAAATGTAAAAGTAATGTATATATTACTGTTAAAATTACATTGTTAATTTTTTTATATGTCATCCCATCAATACCTCATAGAATTTCTCTTTAGACTTGTTTATTTCAAACAAATCTTTATAACTTTCAAATTCAAACAACATCTCTTCCTTTAGCTTATTATCATTAAACAGCTTAATAACACTGTCTGTTAATGCCTTCACATCGTCAACATTACAAATAAGTGCGCTGTTTTCTGTAGCATATTCAAGAATCCCATTACAATTTGTTGTAACTAACTGACATCCACAAAACAGACTTTCTAAACCGGTTAAACCATATCCCTCTGTTCTGCTTGTGCATAAAAAAACTGCTGAATCATTCATTATTGCGCTCACCTCTAATGGAGACGCATTTCTCGTATAATTAATCCATTCAGGCCATTCTTTGCTATTTTCCGGTGAACCAAACATATTAACTATCAAATCAGGATAAATAGCTTTTAATTTTTTTATTACCTCAAAAGCAACTTCACAGCCTTTTCTCTTATCTAAATGATACAACATTGCTATTGAATGCTGATGCCTTTCGCTTTGTTTTTTCTTTATGTTAAAAATCGAAGTATTTATCCCATTAGGAATATATACTACCGTATCTTTTGATACTTCTTCAATTTTTCTTTTTAACCATTTTGCAACTGCAATTTTTGTCATTGGATATTTGTATGTCTGAAATAAATCTTCGTCTGACATTTCCCAATTTTCAAAATCCTGTATGAAATAATATTTTTTTTTCGATTTTTCAGCAATACTATTGACAAACCTGGCTGAAACAGCCGTAGATGCCACAATCCGTTCACAATATGGCATATATTTCTCTTCATAATCTGGTATTACAAGCTTATCAATTCCTTTTTCTAATTTAAACCATCTTGGACCGATTTTTCCTATTATTACCCTCATAAAATAAATCAATTTCTTAGGTAAATTCTTACTGTTTTTACCTTTCAGTGCATTATAAACAATACATACTTTGTGATTTTTATTTGCGATATAATTAGCATATTCATATATCATCTTATAACCTCCAACTATTTTCAAAGTTGGCATTGGCAGGACAAACACTACATCATATTTTTTCATATACAAATCCTCTCTGCATTCAAAAAGCTTTCACACCTACACTTGTCCAAAATTATATTTTTTATTCTTTAAAATATTAAAACTCTCTTTTTCCAAATTTATTGTTTTTATAATCTGCAATACCATTAAAAACCATTTTTAACTTTTCAATCTTTCTGTCTTCGTCAAATATAATCATAAAAATATGTCTGAAAAATTGCGCTAATGTTATCATTCCTGATATATGATATTTTTTATTATAATACAATCTGTTACGTGAAATATAATAATGCCTTAAAGGCGCATGCACATAGACTGCTTTATTCCTTTTTATAATTGTCTGTCCCAAATCCTGATATAGCAATGCCTCGTTAATTCTAAATATTTTATATCCTTTTTCTGTTATTTGTCTACAAAAATCCAAATCTAATCTGTCTATAAAATATTTTTCATCAAAACATATATCGTCTCCGTAATAACGTAAATCCAATAAACTGCCTGATGTAATGCACCATGGCACAAACTCTGCGTCGCTGCCTGACTGTGGTTTTTTATTATTTAATACAATCTGAGGACAGGTCATCACTACATTATCATTATTAAGATAAAGGTTTTCATAAAGCAAATTAATATCTTTAAAGCCAATCCTGCTATCTTGATCTAATAATAATACATATTTATACCCATCTTTTTGTGCGGCAGTGCATAAAGCATGGCATGCTATGGCAAGACCATCGTTGTCACCTTTTCCGATTACTTTTATATTCGAAACTGTTAATTTTTTCCGAAACTCTTTAATTGATGAATTTGCATAAACATAAATACCCTTAAATTCAGCAGCATAATTTATAAGATTCTGAATATCTTCTTCAAGCGGATTATACAATGTCATTGCAACAGCAACATTTTTAAACATATCTAACATTCTATCTTTATCATTCCTTCATAATACTTATCCGAATAATCTTTTGCATTATTTATCCAATGATCCGGAACAACTATTTGTTTTCTTTCTTTTTGCGACAAATAAGCCCCCCACCATGAAAATGAACTATTTGAAATCAAAAAATGATGACACTTGCTCATCAGGTGCATACCCTCAACATCAGTCATTCCTTCGATATATACAGCCTGTACACCTAAATTCATTTTTTTAGCACGCTCAATATCATCGGCAAATATAAAATATTGTCCATTTGGATGATTTTCTTTCAAATATTCAATTCCCTGCTGATAATACTCCTTTGTACACACATACATTGTATCGTCTTTTACATAATCATCCTGCAATCTCAAACTTATTGCTATCGGTTCATCTGACTCCAATATAAGCCTTTCATAATATCTTGATGCTTCACTTAATTCTTCATCTTTAACATGAAATAATTCACATATCTCTTTATAATATTTCCTAAAATATTTTTCAATCAAAAAGTACCCATATATATCCGAGTTTTTCTTTATGCGGCTGATAGGATAATATTTCGAATCAAACGAATACACATGCCCCGACTTTACACACATATAGAAAAACTTTTCAGGCATTTCTTTTCCTTTATAAAACATGTGATTGAATACATGAAATATTTTTTGAAACAGTCTGCTTTTTATATGAAACAGAGATCCTGCATTTTCTCCTACAATTATATTTTCGCATAACTTCATTCTGTTGATTGAGCATGGTCTTCTCTTATAATGCTTATATGATGTCACATCAATATATAATTTTTGATTAGTTAATCTGGAAATATAGTATCCAAATGCCACCTGCGACATTTGATTTCCTAATCCCCCCATCAACCGTAATTCTAACATGTAATTCTCCTATCTGTGCTTCTTTTTTCTTACTTTTCTGATAATACTGCCCGGCATCATATATTTAAGCATAAATTTTATTTTTAATAAAATCATATGCTTATTTCCATAAATGCCCTTACAAATGTCGCTTAATTTTATTTTATCATTAATCACGGCAATAGCCTCGTCATAGTATTGGGGTTTAACATAAGATGCACTTATTGCACCGTTTGTTTTTAATGCTGTATCATAATTCACATTAAAAAGGCTTCCTTTAATTGTATGTACATATGTATCCGCTTTATCATTAAAGGTCATGACCACAGATATCCCCATTTTGTTCTGATATTTATCACTTAAAAACTCGCTTCCCCAAAAGTCGCCTATTAAAATATCTTCAAAAGCATTATCCACTTTAAATTGACAATCATAGCACGATGGTCTTAATACACCTCTGCTCAACAACCCATAATCATTAGACGAAAATATATCCTTAAACGTCTTGCCGTTGGCAAAATTAACTTTAATCCAACTCACATTCCAGTCTTTTCTTTTCCACCTCATATTCATTCCGACTATAGGCGAATTATATTTCTTAACTAATTCCTGAACAAAAGCTCTGTACAGCTTCAACGATGATCTTCCTAAACAAATCAGAGCAACTGTCATTAAATTATCATAATCTTTCCCCAAAAATATCTTTAATCCGGCAATTTGACATGGTAATCCTATAAAAAGAACATCTTTGCCATTATCTAAATCACTTTTAACTTCATTATAATCAGGACACATCGTTTCTGAATACTTTGAGCTTTGTATTCTGCTTAATTGCAAGACATCTGTTATCCTACAAAACTCAATATTATTAAATTCATCTGTGTATTCTACTCCATATACTACTCCCCCATCTGACAGCATCTTCTTAGCTAAAGCAGTTGCTGCCCCGCCTGATGCGCAGCTTTTTATTTCTTCGCCATCTATATAAAATCCGTATGTATCAGGATTTTTTGAATTACACTTTTTGTCAATGGCACATACGGCAACACATCTTCCACATTCAATACATTTTTCAGTATCAACAGCAGGATAATAGAAACCATCTTTTTCTTCTAATGAAATTGCATTGACCGGACAAGCTGCGCTACATACTCCGCATCCCACACATTTGTTTTTAATAACATCTTTTACTGATTTCATTGGATTATTGTACCCTTTCAAAAATTAATTATTGGTAACTTTCTCTAATACCTCTCTGATTCTCTTATTCGCAGAACTTCTAATTTCTAATAATTTATCATTAACTTTGCTGTAATCGATACAAATATTATCTTTATGTTCGCAAAAATCATAATCATTTTTTACCAATCGATCCTGCAAACCAAATTGTTTTAATAAAGTTCCCTTTCTATCGTCTTTTTCCATATTGCCATATACATAAAATGGGCGGTTAAATATAATTGAAAATACCGTTCCATGAAAAGAATTGGCCACTACCAATTTTGCCTTGGAAATTAACTGCACAAATTCTCTTGGCCCAACTCCGTCTTTAATCTTTACAAAAATATCGTCTTCCTCAAAATAGTAGCCCGGTTCAGGAATAAACATTACCTTATAACCATTTTCCTGTGCATATTTACGAATCATGTTTATACTTACGTCATCTCTTACTAAATAAGCAACAATATAGTCATATTCCGGTTCTCTATTATCGACTATTTCCAGCCACTTTTCTTTACTTAATAAAAGTGTAGGATCAGGCATAACTTCTATCTCTTTATCGACGCCTATTTCTTTTAACGTTTGAATAGCCCGCTTCTCCCGGACAGAAATATATGAAAACTTATCCAAATATTTCTTTATCCTTCTCCCCTCCGCTTTTTCAAAATGGTCAATGCGAACACTCGCTGCGTAAGAAATACATGGTTTATGCTCAACAAAATCGAAAAAATACTCTTTTGTTGCAAGTAACGGATTCCACACCTGATCGCTTCCTACTATAAATAAGTCATATATTTTATTTGTTTCAGCTATATTTTTTTCTGTAAAAACCTTACTGTGTGGAATAAACTCCTGAAATTCTTTGAATTTTCTAAAAGTTTGAATATCTGCATTGCTCTCTTTACTTTTTTTCCTATGTAATAAAAGCTTTAATTTTACTGCAAATATATCTTTAGTAACAGACTCCTCAAAAATCCCTCGAATTTTACGAAAATATAATTTTTTCCTGTTTCGCTCGAAAGATATTTGCTCACTACTGTACCCTAATTCCTGAACAGCCTTATTCAACGCATATGCCTGCAACTGTCCGCCATAATTATTATTTTTATGATACAGCGTTAAAATTCCTATTTTACTCATTTTCATCACCTTTTCTTTAACAAAATACGTATTAAATTCTGAATTTTTATCGGAATATTACTCCAGATAGTATACGATAATTTATAATCATTCTTTTTCCAAAATACAGTTACATTATCCCATGAATTTGTTTCACCCCAAATTTTCATTACATCTTTTCGCCTCTCTGTGTATCTTGGCGGATCATTCAAAGGCTCATTGCCTTTTCTTATAGACATATAGTCCACCGGATACTTTGATATTTCTGCCTTTTCTATAAGCTCTTTCCCTTTCTCAGTATTTATTATCATGCAGGAAACACCTTTTTCAATATCTAATTTATCCTTTAAATCAGGACATTCTCTAATTATTCCCCAAAAATCGCCTATGGTAATGTCCGCGCCGCGGGTCTCTTTTGCAAATGGACAGACATAGCAGGAATCCCTATATGTATCGCCATTTAAAAAGTATGTCATATATGAAGACAACCTATGATTTACTTTCCTAACACCTGCTGCATTTTCATAAGCATTATTATATGACCATCCCTGCTTCTTATCCCTGAAAGTGAAGTTAACTATTTGAGGCGACAGCGATTTTAAATATGAGGTGAACATTCTCTGATTTGGCACACCATGACAAATCACCTCTATAGTAAACAAATTACTGCTGTTACCGACATATTCCTTAATGGCTGCAACCTGACATGGTGTTCCCGAAAATAATACTTTTTTATTATTGTCAAGCTCACATTTAACCTCTTGATATATATTTCCCATTGAACTTTGTACATATTTTGAGCCATATAATGTATCTAATTTGTCGTATGTCCGTACTATGACATGCTTTGCATTTTGTTTGTCATCCAATGCACATCCTGCCACAACCCAATCCTCACTGCTTTTTAGCAGACTTTCTGCTATTGCTGCAAAAACGCCTCCTGAAGATGATTTTTGAAGTTTCTCTGCATCCGCTCTTACAGCCGCATATGTGTCAATCGGCAACTCAAAATCAGCATTTTTATTAAACGGACAAGTGTTATAACACTTTCCGCAATTAACACATTTATCCTCATTTATAACGGGATATATATATCCCAAATCATCCTCTTCCATCTTAATTGCATGAGTCGGACATATTTGCGCACACATTCCACAGCCGCAGCATTTATCCTCTTCAAAATCAGTTACTTTCATAATTCCCCCCTATATCTCTTAATGCAGAATCTAAATATTCGTTTGATGTATGCCTTAATTCTTTCAACTTTTCATTAACACTGTTATAATCAATTTCCTGATTAATAATAAGCTTTTCATCTGATATAAAACGATTCTCCAATTTAAAAGTATCTAATAAATCGGCAATTCTTGAAACCTGAGACTGATTGCTTCCATATTGTCTGTCAAAAACATAAAAGTTTTTATTATAATTTATGCTAAGCGCTGTTCCATGAAAAGAATCGGTGAAAACCATATTAGCATTTTCTATTAAATCCAAAAATTCCAACGGGCCTGCATCTGCATATTCAACATTTCCAAATTCAGATATACCCTCTAATTTGTATGGCATTGCAATAATTGGTAATTCGCTGTATTTTAAAATTTTCTTTATGCATGATATGCACATATCAGATGGTTCATCTAAGAAATAGAACAAATTATATTTTTTAGATTTTAATTTGCATGGTTTTGAGATATTTTTCCAATCCTCTTTATTAAGTAAAAAAGTCGGATCTAAGACCACCGGCACATCTGTATCCAACAGGTTGTCAATTAACGCTTTCCCTTTTCTCTCTCTAACCGAAACATATTTTATGCCCTCAATATATTTCTTCATTTTTTTCTTATTATATACAGGTATATCACTTTTACCTAAGCTCGGAGCATACGCTATTCTTTTATTAACCGGGGCAAATCTTAAATAATAAAACGGATCTACATAAACAGCATATGAATTCCAAATCTGGTCACTCCCTGCTATTACCGCCAAACAATCATGACTGTGCGCAAAGTGTCTCATCTCTGACCAATTATAATACTTTATATTTAAGTATTCTTTTGCAAATTCATCAAACATCAATTTACTTTTTTCACTGAATTCTTTTGCAAATGAGGCTCCATACACTTTAAAAGTGTTTTGTATAAGTGAAGGATGAGATAACATTTTTGCTCCCATGCTTAATAGCTTCTTTGCTCTAATATCAACATGGGACTC
Organism: uncultured Eubacterium sp.; assembly: GCA_900552795.1. Lineage (GTDB taxonomy): Bacteria > Bacillota > Clostridia > Lachnospirales > Lachnospiraceae > Lachnospira. Next base: position 16,912 of record USBB01000027.1, on the reverse strand, counting down.
CCGTTGATTACTCCACCACAACATAGATACATCGTATTCTCTTTTTTCTAAAACGCTCTGCAAAGCATAAGCCTGCAATACTGCTCCATAATTTAACTCTTTTACCGATGTAACAATCCCTATTTTCCTCATAAATAAACATCCTTAAAAAAAATGCTTTTTCACAGCATTAAAAATATAACAAATCGTATTAATCGTAACCGCTATGCAATTAATCCCCATATCATTCCTTTGAACATCAAAGAAATATTTTACCTCTCCCACTCTGTTAGAGGATAATGAATTGCTTGTCTTCCTGTATTTTGTAAATGCTTCGTCTATTCCGTATGCATCTCCATATTTTTTTAATAAACTGAGCCAAAGAGAATAATCTTCCGCACTTTTACGATTCGGCATCTTTATTTCATTCACTACTGCACGATCGATTATCACTGTAGAAGTAGCTATCATAGTATTTCTAAGTAAATATGAATATGATGCTTTCTCCTTAACCTTTCTCTTGCCCTTTATAGCATTACTTTCCTCATTAATGTATGATACCGCAGTATATGTAAACGGAACATTACTATGTTTTTCAAACAGTTTTAACTGTATAACTAATTTATCCTTTTCCCATACATCATCACTATCACAAAATGCAATAAATCTTCCTTTCGCCAATTTGATAGCCTCATTTCTTGCTATAGCAACTCCGGAATTAACATCTAATTTATGATATATTATATTCGGATACTTATCGCACATCTTTTTGACTATCAACTGAGAACCATCGGTTGAGCAGTCATCAACAATGATAATTTCGATATTCGGATAATCCTGTGCAATAACAGACTCTATTGTTTCACGAATATACTTCCCAGCATTATAAAGCGGTATAATTACAGACACAGTATTATTACCCTCATACATCATATATTCCTCCAATTAATATATTTGTGTCACCCAATTAATCAAATCACTGTCCTTGCCGCTTACTGCATCCAAATAAGCAGCATGCAGCTTCTTTGTTACATCTCCTGTTTCTCCACAGCCAACCTCATACCTGTCCACACTCAATACAGGCGTAAGTTCCATTGCCGAGCCGCATAAAAATGCTTCATCACACGTATATAACTCGGTTCTGTCTATTGTTCTCTCCACAACATTGAGTTTCAAATTTCGTGCCAGTTTAATTATTGTATCTCTTGTAATGCTTTCCAGTACACTATCCGTAAGCTGTGGAGTAATTAATTTTCCATCTTTTACCATAAAGAAGCAAGAGCCTGGACCTTCAGCAACTTTCCCTGCTTCATTCAAAAACAAACATGTATCATATCCATTTCTAAGAGCCTCTCTCTGGCCTACTCTACTGTTAATATAATTTGCGCCGCACTTTATTCTCGGAGACAGCGTTTCATCACTGATTCTCCTCCAAGATGTCACACAAACATTGAGTCCCTTTTTATTATACTCAGCACTTGTCTTTCCTCTTGGAATAGGTGCCACAAACATTTCTACAGGGCCTTCTGAACCCCATGATCCAAAGCCATCAACAAACAATGTCTGTCTGACTGAAAGATTTTCCATATATTCATTCGCTTTTATAACATCAATAAATGCTTTTTTCAATTCTTCCTTAGTATACGGACAATCAATCTGCAAAAGTTTAGCTGACTTCATAAGTCTGTTATAATGGTCCTCTAAACGGAATGCATATAATTGTTTTTCCTCATCATTCCAGTAACAAGGAATACCTTCAAATACATTTAATCCAAACTGGGCAGTAGGCGCAAGTGCATTTACTTTTGCATCATTAACATTAATAATATCACCTTTAAACCATATTCTTCTGTTTTCCACATCGTATTTCATTTTTAACCTCATTTCTGCGCACATCTTTTGCGCATAACGAGTTTGTATCAAATGTGCGCAGACACAAATCTCGCGTGTGAAAAACCATCGTATCAACATGATTTTTCACACTAACCTACCTTTAATCCGGCATATGTGCAATTCTTATTATTTCTTCTTCTGCCAGCTTTGCCGCTTCTTCGTCGTTTAATGATTCATCACATTTATTTTCATATATATCTTCTTTTTGGAACACTTTTATAACTGATTCGACCAATATTTTAATATCTATTAACACGCCCCATTTATTAAACAAATCCACATATTGATTATCATAAGTAACTTTATCATCCCATGAAATATCATTTCTTCCTTTTACCTGTGCCAATCCTGTCAATCCAGCTTTAACCTGAAATCTTTTCTTATATTTTTTGTTAAGCGTATCAAAATCACCCAACTCATATGTAACACAAGGTCTTGGCCCCACTACTGACATATCCCCTTTTAAGATATTAATCAACTGTGGCAGTTCATCAATACTTGAATCTCTCAATTTACGTCCTACTTTAGTTACGCGGGGATCATTTTCATAATTAAATAATCCTGTTCCGGTTTTTTCTGCATTAACTACCATAGACCTGAATTTCAGCATATTGAATACTTTACCGTCTTTTGTACGTCTGCCCTGCTTAAAAAACACCGGCCCTTTTGAATCTTTTTTTATAGCAACCGATACACCAATCCAAACCGGTGTCAAAATAATAATTGCAATTCCCGATGATACAATATCAAATAATCTCTTTAAAAATAAATTAAACTTTTTCATTAATAATCCTTCTTAAAATTGAAATGTATTGAAAATATCTTCAAATGTTTCTCCCCGCTTAATTACCTCTACTGTTTCACCGCATATATCTAACACAGGAAAGTTTGGTAAAATAAACGGTGGTTTCATTACCAGTGAATATGAACCGCAATTACTTATCACAATAACGTCTCCTACAGCTAACAAACCGCTGTAATTTTTATATAACACATCTGACTCGATACATGTAAAACCTGCAAAATCGATATCATTGTATTCCTGCTGCACTCCTCCCATGGCAATAACTTCCATTGGCGGATTAACTCCTGTCATACTTATATTTTTCTGACTTCCGAGAACAGAGGCGATATTTTTTCCTCTGACATTTTTTATTGTTTTAACTGTACCTATAAATTTCATACAATCGCCAACAAGAGCAGAACCCGGCTCGATTATTAATTCAGGTTGAACGTCTGAATTTTCAAAATAACCGGCAACAATCTTAGCTGCTGCCTCAGCGTACTCATTATATTCAGGTATTCTTGAACTAAACTGCTTCTTAAGCGAATCATCCATTTTGCCAAAAAGACCACCGCCCAAATCTATGCGCTTAGGTACGAATCCAATTCTTTCAATCAAAGCTACCATGCCCTTAGCCCTCGCAGGCCAGTATTCAATCTGTCTTTTTGCAAAATGACACTGCAGATTTATAAGCTTCAAATTGTCATATCTATTTATAAATTCTAATACAGTGCAAAAATCTTCACTTTCAACATCAAAACCAAATCGTGAAATCACACCGTCGCCAACATCATAATTGCAGCGTATGCCAACATTTAACGTAATATCCGAATATTTTTTTGCAACAGCCTCAATTACCGGTATCTCCTCCAAGGAATCTATGTTGACAGTTCCGCCTTTTACTAAAAATTTTTCTATCTTTACCGGATTCTTAATCGGCCCGTTCCATATTATTTTTTCAGGCTTTACACCTATTTTTAAAGCCAGCTCCATTTCCATTTCAGATACAACTTCTGCATATCCCCCAAGCTCATTAACTATCTTACATAATTTAGGGGTATAATTTGTCTTATATGAATATGCGATATTAAAATTCGGATAAATATCAGAAAAACACTTTTTTAATTCTAAAAAATTCTCTTTAAAACGCTCTGAATCAAGCAGATAAAAGGCCTCACCGTAATCATTTCTCAGTTCATTAATTATATGTTTATCAATTTTCATGAAATCCCTTTCTTCTTATCTGTAATCGACTGTACCAATATCCTTACTTCTTCTTTATTACTTTCAAAATCACTATTAGCCATATTTACAACATTGCTTTCGTACTCTCTAAGTGACTTCATATTTTGAGAAAACACATTTTCTATTGTCTTCAAATCATTTATTTCATCAGCATTGCAAAAACTTCTTGATAAAATAGCCCTGCTTGAACCCAATCGATAATGCTCTAAGATAACTCTCTCAGCCGGCAGCATTCCTTCTCCTAATTTAGCAATTCCTCCAAATCCGTATGGAATATCAGCTCTTTTTATTTTTTTGCAGAGTTCTTCAACTACTCCGTTAGACAGCAGTTCAAACATAAAAGTTAATCCATATGACAAATGCAAATCATTCAATCCAATATGTATTTCATCAATCCCTCTAATATTTAAAACCTCTTCCAGGCAATTAACCGCCTCTTTAGTTTCAAGTAAAAGATTAGTCTTAACTCTGCCATCTATACATTTTATAAAGCTGTCAACTTCCTTAGCAGTTTTCCACATAGGAAGCATAATTATATCAGCGCCGGCTTCAATGACACGGTTTATCTCTTCCTCAGAAGATGTATTCCACGGATTAACACGAACTATTAACTCTGACTTGCTAAGGCATGCTTTTATCTTTCTTACATCACCTATTTCATGCCTTGACTTTACTGTATTCATACCCTTTTGACGTTCTTCCTTACCTAAGGTTTCAAGATCTACCCATATTCTGTCAACCCCATACTTTTCTGCTATCAAAGCGACATCTATATTATTTGTTATATACATCAATGTAAGTGGCATCTCTTCACCCTATCTCTTTCTCACATATGTCGGTACAATCTGTGCAACAATCTCATGTATATTATCGCTGTTGTGCTCAGCAGCTTCCTTTAAGCACTTTAACTGTTCAGCAAACCTTTCTATATCTATTTTAATAGGCTCTCCGATATGAATAAGACTGTTCGCTGTTTCCTTAAGACCTTCCTCTTTCATGAGCATTTCTTCATAAAGCTTCTCACCCGGTCTTAAACCTGTAAATTTAATTTCTATATCTACTCCCGGTGTGTAACCTGACAACCTGATAAGATTTTTAGCTAAATCCACAATCTTTACAGGATCTCCCATATCAAGAATGAAAATCTCGCCGCCCTTAGCATATGTAGCCGCCTGAAGCACTAATGAAACAGCCTCAGGAATTGTCATGAAATATCTTATAATGTCAGGATGCGTGACAGTAACCGGCCCCCCGGCCTGAATCTGCTTCTTAAACAAAGGAATAACAGAACCGTTGCTTCCAAGAACATTTCCGAATCTTACTGCAACGAACTCCGTATCATAATACTTATCCATAGTCTGCACTATCATTTCACAAAGCCTTTTTGAAGCTCCCATGATATTTGTAGGATTTACAGCCTTATCTGTTGATATAAGAACAAATCTTTCCGCTCCGTTCTCACCTGCTGCCTTTGCAACCTTATATGTACCAAAAGCATTATTCTTTATAGCCTCGTTCGGACTGTCCTCCATAAGAGGAACATGCTTATGTGCTGCTGCATGGAACACAATGTCAGGCTTATACTGATTAAATATAAGATTTATACGCTCCTCATCTCTGACAGACGCTATTATTACCTCAAGGTCAAGCAGATTTGTATATTTTGCCTTAAGCTCCTGCTGTATGTCATAGGCATTATTTTCATATATATCAAGTATAATAAGCTTCTTAGGATTATATGATGCAATCTGACGACAAAGCTCGCTTCCGATTGAACCGCCGCCCCCCGTAACCATTACAACCTTGCCCTCAATAGTCGTTGATATCTCAGACATGTCTACATTTACGGTATCTCTTCCAAGTAAATCTTCAATCTCTACTTCCTTAAACTTACTTATTGATATATCACCGTTTACAAGCTGGTAAATCCCCGGCAGAGTCATGACTTTCTTGCCTGTGTTACTGCAGATATTAAGTATTTTTCTGATTTCCTTTGATGATATTGAAGGCATTGCCACATATATCTCATCAACCTCATACTTCTTCACCATGTCAGCAATATCATTTCTTGTTCCAACTATTGGAATTCCGAGAAGATATTTTCCTTTCTTTGCATGGCTGTCATCTATGAAACAAACAACTCGCTTGTCAATGCTGTTTGAAATGCTCATCTCCTTAGCCAATGTCATACCTGCCTGTCCGGCACCAACAATCATAACTCTCGCTGATGGTTTCTCTGTATAAGTTCTAATCATTCTTAAAAATCTATATCCAAAACGTATTCCTGTAAAGAAAAAAAGCATAAAAACTGAGTTAAGTACAATATAGCTTCTCGGCATAGGAATTTTAAATATAAAGAAAATTCCTACAAGCTGTACTATAAAGATAATTGCAACTGCCTTTACCACATTTACAAACTCATTCACACTTGCATATGTCCAGACGCTTCTGTAGAGCTTGCACATTGCCAGTATAATTATCACGCCTACCGTTGTTATGGGCGCAAGCTTAATGCAATTATGTAAATATCGTGGACCTATATCAGAAAATATGAAATCAAAACGCACAAATAAAGCTCCGAATGATGCTATATTAACAGCCAATATATCAAGCAACACCAGAGCCAGCAACCTTATTTTATATCCCTCACTTTTCCATAACTTCGTCATTGTAATTTTCTCCTATTTTTCTGCCTGTTCTATGTACACTAATTGTTTTTAAAGTTATTGTACTTTTTGCAATTATTATACAGCAAAAACATTGCAAACATCAACAAATTATACTTTTAAGAACAATTTTTTAAACAAAATATCCAAGTATTATCATCAAAGATGTTTTATTACAATCAAAGCGTACAACTCATCTCATACCATTGTTCTCCACCCCATACAGAGGCCGCCCTTCCATGGCAGGTAAATCCCATTTTCTTATACATTTCAACTCTTGAATCAAGGCACGTCAGTATCAGCATCTGTCTGCCCTTTTCGCGCTCTCTTCTCATATACTCAGACATAAGAGCACTTGCAAGTCCCTGCATACGATATTCCGGCAGTACAGCAAGCCCAAGAATCATAATATTATTACCGTCATTCTCATTTAAACCTGCATTTGTAAAAAAATCATCACTAAAGAAATATTCATTTGTAGCAAGACCGTTTAAAAAGCCTGCAAGCTTGCCTGTTTCTTTATCAACCGCCACCAGAAATAAATCTGCTGCCACAATTATACGTTCGCTCATGTGTTTCTCGGAACATGCTTCGCTTGATGGAAAGCAGGCCTGTTCAATCGCAACAGCCTGAGCTGTCTCATTCTGTTTTATACTCCTGAATTCAAATCTGTCAAAAATCCCTTTCTCAGCCGGCTCAGATTCTTCTGCTGTCTGTTCCTCCTGATTTATTTGTTCTTCCTGTTCTCTTAATTTTCTTTTAAAAAATCTCACTTATATACTATCCTTTCTCTTTATCCCCCGGCCATATTTTGACCTAAATATTTTTTTATTTTATCATAAATACCTATAAAACACTATGATATTACAAAAATTTCATTTTTATTTTTTCTTTATCTTTTGAAAGCAATATTTCAACCAATTCTTTATCAGTTATGCAGTTCAGCGTGATTTTGTACGGCGCTATTGCAGACTGCATCGCAGCAGTATTTCTCTCATGTATTATTGGTGCGCAGAATACTCCTGTGACTTTACTTGCTGTATTTTGCTGATATAACCTGATATGATCAGGCACCGACGACCCCTCCGCACTAAACTGCATTGATTTTGACTTGATTGTGGTAAGCTCAACAACAATATGCACACCGTCTACAACAAACACAATATCAGGCGTTCCTGTCTTTCCTCCCGGAGCCTGCACGGGCAGACCGTACTTTCCAACTCTGCCGTTCCATATTACATCATCAATAACGTTTTCCGTCTTAAGTATGCTAAGCATTTTATATACATAGTACTCAAAATATGCTCCCCTTAAAGATTTATCATTCATTTTGTCAATACCTGTAACTTTCGACAGCGTATTCAAATAATTTAATGTCTTAGCCGCAAATTTCGAAGCTTCGCAATGCTCAATCAGCATTTCAGCCACGTCCTCTATCCTTTCAGCTTCCGTTCCTGCTTTTACGACCCGGCCTGCATCTTCACTCCCATCTGCTGTTGTGCCTTCTGCCGCTTTGCCAACTGATATATCCCCGATTTCAAACTCTCTTTGTTCAAATGTCGGACATATATTAAATGTCTTTAATTCATCACCTGATAAAATATCTATTACTTTTATATTGTATGCTTCATTAACAAACGCCGGAAATTGCAGCACACCTGACTTGTCAATCAAATCATCATACTTACAGACACCGTCCTTAAACACCTGCACCAAAAATAAAACATCGGATTTATTTATAATTGAAATATCTATCGGAGGATAGTCTCTTGCCGGATTTCCGATATAATCCATCCAGAGCTGCAAATTATCTTTAAAATCGTATACCTCCGCATTTTTATATTTCGAATCCAGCATTTCTTCAACATAATCCATGTACTCTCTATTTATTCTCAATGCCGCAATTTCACTGCTTCTGTTATCCGGCTTAATTTTAAATTTATCAATAATACCTGTAATCTGACAGAGTGACATAAAATATCCGGCAGATGAAGCTTTTGTCAAGGTTATATTTCCTATATGCGTATTCATAAAAGCTTCTATAACTGCTTCTCTGCTCTCCGCAGTAATCTTTCGGAAGTTCTCTATTTCCTGCACTGTGATACCGATTTCATCTTCTCTTCTTACCTTAAAAAGAAAATATGCTATCTCTTCTTTATCAAGATATCCGACTCTTTGCAGCACCTTAAGCATAAATCTAAATGGAAATACATATATATTTTCACAATCTTTACCTATGACCGGATTCATAATCTGCAATTTTTCCATTTGCCTAAGAACTGCATCGGACTGCGTTATTAACAAATCCTTTCCTGCAATAAGATTCGGTACTTTAACAAGGTCATTTTTATGTTTATTCCACAAATCCATGCCTGCCTGTGTAAGACAAATCGTATTCGGAGTGCTTTCTGTATTTATGTATAAAAAGCCCAAATACTGAGGAATTGATGCAACCAGTGTTCTTATTGCCTGCGGCGAAATATTCTTACCGTCCTTAGTTGCTCCCCATTTTTTCAAATTGACCCCCAGATTATTTTGTTTCTGAGGATTCCAGCTTGTCCCGTCATATTTTCTTTCTATAATTCCGTCAATCAGACAAATTGTCTGGTGTAAGTTTACTCTCTTAGGTATAAGCCAGATTTCCTTTGTCCTGTTTTTTTGAGCCATAACTAAACCCCTTTCTCCAAAACCAGGACATAATCTTTGCTGATTTTACCTCCCATTCCTTTTCGCGGTATCCTGATATAAGGATTTTGTATTATATAATTAAAATACTGTATCGTTTTAAATCCAATGTCGTTTGCAATTTCCTTTATAACTTTCCAGCTTTCCACATTTACTTTTCTTATCGTACTGTTTCCGATAACAATCACATATTTGCCGCCTGCATTCATCTGTCCGTAAACGCTGTTTAAATTGTCCTGCATATCCTCGAAAAACTTTTTTACAATCAAAGCTCGTTTTTCGTCTTTCTCAACAATGTCATAATAATAACTTTTCAAAAGACTGCTCTTTTCAAGTATGGCAAGCTCACTTTTTTCCTGCTTGACATTAATTTTTTCTGTTCCCACATAGAGGCTCTTTTTTTCTCTCAATTTTTCTTCGGTCAAAGTAGCCATCCATAAATTTTCAAGTCTCATGGTTCTTCCATAATCAAACGCATTAATATAAGGCGGCGACGTAATAGCCAAATCAATTTTTTCCGGCACTAAAAACTTAAGCGCATCCCCGTCTATGATATTCGTGCGCCCCAAATTTTCGATGCCGGACAGTTCTGTAATCATCTGCTTATAGCGTCGAAACACTGATGTAAACTCCTTTTCTACCGTTGGCGGAATCTTTTTTACTTTGCCCGACACATATGGCTTAGGCGAAGTATCATCGGCATTTGACACTCTCTTGATAATTGACACCATACATAATCTGAAAAAATCCCTTACATCTGCATCATCTATGTTATCAATATATACCTTCATCCTGCCCAGCTCATTTATTGTGCTTTCACAAAACCAATGCTCTAAATTATCAATCCTTGGACGAAATGCTTTTGCATCAGACTGCGAAATAACCCCCATAAGTTCAGAATACTTCTGCTCTAAACAGTTGGTTTGTCTTTCATCTAAAACAGTTGTTTTTACTTTTATAATTAATTTTGCAATATCGTCTATTTCCGTTCCGTATGCGTCAATCCCATTAATATTGGCTTCCAACAAGGTTGTGCCGCTGCCGGAAAATGGATCAAATATAACACCCTTTTTGCACGAAAGAAACGAATTTATTGCCCATCTTGGGATCTCCGGTATAAATTTACACGGATATTTAAACATTCCATGTGTATATGAGTTCGGATTTGCCTGCTTTATCAAATATGTTGAACCGTTTTGAATGTCAACAGGCAGCGATTCAACTTCTATTATTTGTTCTTTATCAGGCATACAACACTCTCCCTCAAATATTTTCCGCTTTTCTTTGTCATCTTATATTGCTGTGAACTTGTAATAATATATCTGTCCACCTCGATTTTATCGACTTTAAAGCCTATTTTTTCAGCGTAATCGGCAAGTATTAAGTCAGCAGGAAATACTACTCCGCCATAAGCTGAATTTCCGACAACAATGCAGCAAAATCCCTTTTCATCTAATACCTTATAGCTTTCGTCCAGCACCTTAAACATATCATCATAATAAAGCTTAAGCATTTTAGGTATCTTTTTATCCCACAATTCTTTTTTGTTAAGCTCCATCAAAAGCTCCGTCAAAACCTCACTCTTTTCGGAAACTTCAACGCTTAAATCTCCGTTCAGATGTGAATGAAGCGAGTTATTTCTAAGTTTCTTTAAATCTGAATATTCTGATACAAACTTGCCGAACCAAAGCTCCAGCTTATAAATTTCTGTGTAATCAAAACAATTTGCATACGGCGGAGAGAAAATAATTCCCTCCACGCTGTTGTCATTTATGCGTTTTGACATATTTAAACATGTCTCATTATATAAAACCGAATCTGCTTTAGTTTTACTTTTCAATAAATCAATATATATATTCTGATACTCCTCCAAAAGCATCACCTTGGCATCATCTGTCGTCACAATTCTTGGCTTGACATATTTTTTTATTTTCAAACCGTTGCCGGCTTTCCTGTAATTGCAAAGCGGCTCAATACACGCAAGCCACCCAAGCTTTAAAAGATTCTTTATCTTTTCATCACTGACATCTGCTTCATCAATCAAGCAGCCCACATTCATAAAATACTTTTCGACCTCATCATCAAAAACTTTACTGCTGATTGATAACTTTGGCAGCACATATGGCCTGTCTGCACTAACTGCTTCCTGCAAAATTCCCTCATATTTTTCCTTGAACTGCTGGGTAATTTCTTTGTCGTAATTTTCTATCTTACACCTTGCCAGAAAATATGAAAATGGATTCACCTCAAATCCAACTCCCGAATATCCCATATCATTTGCGGCCACTAACGTAGTTCCGCTGCCGGAAAAAGGGTCAAGTATAACACCTTTTTTATTTTTTGAATATTCATTAATTAACTGCTGTACCAGCTCAACCGAAAAACCCTCTTTATATCTGTACCATCTTTGAAATGGCTTATTCAAATCATCAGAATAATTTAACAGACTTGTATATGTAGCATTGGAACTTTCCGGATAAACCACATTAAATCTATTTTCAAGCTGCAAATATTTATCACAGTAATCTTTCATTCTTCTGCATCTTGCATCTTCAGGCTTTTGGGCTTCTGATGGTATAAGCCATGTCTTACCTTTCTTGACCGCTCCCTCAATTCTGCCCTCCTCACACAAAACAGCTACTCTTCTCGCACTTATATTCCATAGTTCAGATATCTCTTTAGTCGTTAAAAATTCCATCCTAATCTCCATTCCGCAGACGCTTTGCGTCGGAGAAAGCGCGAGGAAAATTTTAAATTTTCCTCTGCGATAAAAACTACTTTGTGACGCCTGCGGCACAAATAGTTGTGTGAAAAATCATCGTATCGACATGATTTTTCACACTAATCTCCATTTCTGAGCAACTTTGTTGCGAAGAGGCGAAGAAAAATTCGCATAGGCAATTTCTCTTTTGCCAGAAGAGCTATTTGTTTTTGCTCAGAAACAAATAGCTGTAAGTTATATTATATTCATTTATCTGAACAATTACAAGTATATAAAAGGCCAATCCGCTATAAACAGACCGGCCTTTTTATATCTCACATACAACGTTATTCACGCTTATCTTATACTAATTTTTATTCAGCAATTCACTCACCGCTGCTTTTTCCATAGGTTTTCCAAAAGAAAAGCCTTGTATCGAATCCAGGTTTGTTTCTTTTACAAATTCATATTCTTCTTTCTGCTCTACGCTCTCCAGACATACGCTTATTGAAACAATATGGCAGATACTTTCCCTGTTTATACTTTTGCATATTATATCAGAACATTCTTACGTCTGTCATGTAATTTATACAAAGAAAGCGGCAAAAATTAAATGGTGGTCCAAAAACTGAGCTGCTGCTCTTTTAAAGACTTCACCCTGCGTTCGGTTATCTTATCCTGCTCACCAATTATGCTGCACAATATCGGCGATTTAGCGTCATATTTACTGCTGTTTTTTGCAACCCTTTCCGGACTGAAATTTGCATAACAGTATTTACAGTCATTTTTACATGTATCATATGCACCAATATCCACACTGTCCACACATCCGCATTCCTTGCGCTGATTCCTATCTTTTTGTACGTTAAGCCTACAGCCGACTATACGTTCTATAAGTTCCTTGTCAATACAGCAATTATGACTGATACCATACTCATCTAAATTGATATTTTCTGCACAGCTTCCAATCGTCATATTATTTTTCTTTGCAACTTCTGATATTTTCGCGGCAAATTTTTTAAGTTCATTTGTATCAGTCTTATACAAATCAAGCATTTCAATATTGCGCTTATTTTTTGCATATACATCCACAAAGCTAATCACACACTTTTCCGTATAACCTTTCAATGCTTCCGCTATCTGTTCAAATGCTTTTAAATGATATTCATACGTATATTTCTTTGTAAAAATAACAGGGTCGTATCTCCATATCACCTTTTCCCTGCCGATTTTCTCAGCCAATTTCCAAAATACAGGAATCATTTTTTCTTTTTTATGCGGAATACCACGCTCAATATCTTTTCCATAGCCGGTTAACGTAAATTGAAAATAATAATTATAAGCTGAAAGCTCATCTAATCTGTTAAGCATAGGTTCGGGATTCTTCGTCCAAAACACAATACAGTCAACCACCTCAGGTGTTATATCAACTTTGCTTATCTGATGCACATTAACCGGATTTCTGACATACACAAACCCCTCTTTTATTCTATTAAAAAACCACTCTGAATAATAATTTGGTATGTCCGTCCTTCGGCTTACGCTTAATATCATTTTTCTTTCCTTGCTTAAGTTATTATAATATTTTTCAGAATTATCCATTTAGTAAGCTTCGCATATATTACACTTTCATTTAATCTATGTAAAAATATCCACTCATCTCATTACTTTCCTGCTAAGCAACATAAATTCTATAGCTTTTATAATTAAAAACAACGCACCTGCTATGACCGGCATAAACAATGTCACATCTAAAAAACTGCCTCCCTGCTTATCAGGGTCAATTACCCTGATTATCAAAGCAGCCAGTTGTCCGCCTAAAACCGGAAATGCAATGTTCTTTACTATACAGATCAATTTTGCCACACAAAGCATACTAAAATCTACCGGAATATGGATATATTTTTCAAAAATGTTTACTCGCTTGCCATTTTCTTTAACAGTAGTCAAATATAATGATGCACTGTGATATATAACCATAATGTATAACAATAACATAAGCAGCAGGCGCACGTCGTCTTTTTCATACTTAAACCCAAACATCATTGATATGAATACGATAAAAATATACCCTAAATATATCAAAATATACACACCGCCTGTTTCATATATCATGCGGTTCTTCCAATTTTTATGTTCTACTTCTATCAGATTCTTTAAACTCATTATATTCCCTCTTTCTGCTGCTTCACTGCATATATTAATTTACTCATTCACACCTCTTACGTCACTGTTAGTCACATTCTCTCATGCAGTACTTTCCATCCGCCACATCAATTATATAATCCGCCACCCTTATCAAGTCCTCTTCCAAATGCGTTGCAAGCAGTATTGTTATCTCATAATCTGCCACAAAATCCTGTAAAATCTTTAGAAAATCATCTCTGAATACAGGATCGAGATTAGCTGTTGGCTCATCTAACAATAACACCTCCGGCTTAGTTGCTGCCGCAAATGCAAATTGAAATTTTACAAACTCACCGGTTGAGTAGTTGCCCAATGTACAGGAATTTGAAAGCTTCATTCTAGATAACATTTTTGCATATTCATTGCTATCCCAATCATGATAAAAAGGCGAATATATACGTTCATTCTCTCCTGCATCTTCATCCATAAAAAAAGAACGGTCTTGTGAAATAAAACCTACCTTTCTTTTCACTTCGACTTTGTTTTTAAGCACATCTAAACCATCTATAAAAATACTTCCTTGCATCTTTTCATACAATCCAGCAATCATTCGAAGAAGCGTAGTCTTACCAGCTCCATTATCCCCTTGTATTCCCACTATATAGCCTTTAGGAATTTCAAGATTAATTGGCTCCACAATGAAGTTACCAAGCTTCAACGATGCATTTTCAAATTTAATTATATTTTCATTCATTATTTTCCCCCAACACTCGAATCAATTCAATAACTTCATCTATCGTCATTCCGGCATTTTCGCAATCTCTGAGCAAGTCCATCATACGATTCTCTATATTTATCATCTGCTTTTCTTTTAAGTGATCATTTTTCTGCTCACATACAAAAAATCCACGTCCCGGCACCGACTCTATAACGCCCTCTTTTTCTAACTCCTCAAAGGCTCGCTTCGTAGTAATTACACTTACTGCCAAATCCTTAGCAAGCACTCGAATTGAAGGTATTGCCTCTCCTGACTTTAACTCACCACTAATTACTGCATCTCTTATTTGATTTACAATCTGCTCATAAATTGGCACATTCACCATAGTTGAAATAATTATTTTCATACAAACCTGCCTTTAAAACTATCCTTCATACACTGTAAACTAATTTGGCATCTCTTGATTATCATTCTTTTTTGTCTTAAACTTTTTTACATATTCATAATCAGCCATACAGCTAATCATAATCTTTTCATATTTCACCTTGCAATTTATGCAAATTCCCACCATAAAAACCACGCACACCAAAAGAAGCAAAATTAATTTTATAATCCTCACCCGTCACCATAAAAAAATGCTCACAAAGCTCATCCTTAGTAAGCGCATAGTTTCGGGGTGTCCCCAAAACATATTTCCAAAATCCCATTGCTAGGATTCTGGAAGGCTAACATTTTACTCTATTTAATGCTACATTGCTCCTGCACATCTATGCTCCAAGGAGCTAGATGATCCAGCTCTTCATCTGTCAGGTTCTCATTAGGACGATGCTCTAGCAGGAACTTTAAATATTCATACAGATTTAAATCGTATGCTTTTGCCATCTCAACAATTGTAAGATACATCGCATTTGCAGTTGCTCCATCTGAACTATCTGAAAACAACCAGTTTTTTCGACCTACAGTTACTGGACGAATACTGTTTTCACTGAGATTATTGCTAAGGCTACAGCGCCCATCTTCAAGATAGGTCATAAGGTAATTCTCTCGATTCAGGATATACGTTTTTGCCTTTTTGAGCTTACCATTACTTCCTGGATCTAACTGTTTTATCCACAACAAAAAGCCCTCAATCACCGGTTTCTGATCTTTGAGGCGACGATTTTGGATCTGTTTAAAACTTAGGTTCTGTACTGGTCAAGTTTTTTGGTAACACTTTGTTCGGAAATCATGCTCTATATCGAAACTCCATTGGTGTCATATAGTTATTCGTTGAATGAGGTCTCACATAGTTGTACCAGTTAATGTATTGCTTTGTCATTTCATCTAACTGCTCAACACTTTCAAAAGTATATCTATAGTAAAAACAATTTTTGAAAGTATTATAAAATCTTTCCATTGGCGCATTATCATAAGGACAGCCAGCCTTGCTCATACTTTGAATTACGCCGTTATCCTTGCAAAAATTGACAAACTCCCAAGATGTATATTGTACTCCCTGATCGCTGTGCAGAAGTATTCCATTGTTGGGTTTTTCTTTTTTTAGGGCTTCCGTAAGTGTTTCTATTGCAAGTTCTGTATTTATGTAATCACTATTGACGGATGCTATAGCAGATCTGTCAAATAAATCCATAATGGTACAGTTATATCGAAACTTACCATTAGGCTGGCGCATATATGTAAAATCAGTGCACCAGATCTTATTTTTTTCATCAACGTTGAACTTTTGCTTTAAGAGATTATCAAAGATTTTATGTTTTTTACAGCTTTTGTAACCTGGCTTTTTTCTCATAACAATAGCAGACAGATTAAGATCCTTATTCATATATTTATGGATAGTTGTTGTACTAAGATATATGCCATATCTTTGTAGAAAGATTTTCATAGGCCGATATCCAATGGTTCTATTATTGTTGTAATAGATATACTTTATCCTTTCATAAACCATAAATCTTTGCTCGTAATAATCTCTTTTCGTATCTTTCAGATAATTGTAGTAACAATTAAGGCTAATCTTAAAATGTCTGCACAACCATCTTAAGCCAAATTGCTCCTTATTTTTGTCAATGAATCGATATACCACTAATCGATTTCCTTTGCAAAGAATGCCGCTGCTT